>CAVORB010000001.1:0-242296 GCA_963698495.1 uncultured Gammaproteobacteria bacterium
CCCCGCGCAGCGCGTCGACCGTGATCTGGAGCACCAGCCGCGGCGGCTGCACCGCTCCTGCCATGCTGAATCCTGACACCAACAACAGCCCAGTGGCCAGTAAGCCGGCCTTCACGTGCAGTGATTGTTGACCGGTCATCTCGCCTCCTTTAAAGCGCGATGGCAAGTGCCGCCGCCTCGGCCACGCGGTCCGTTGTGGATCACTGGCATCTAATCTCTAACGCTTTTTCTGGTGGGATGATTGCAACACTGGCTTGGGCATCGTCCACTCGCCGCTCATGATCTCCGGCTCCGGGAGGTAATAGCGCGCGGCCACGTCGAACGGGCCGGCCGGGACCTCCAGGCAGTTCAGGTCGCCTTCCTGGCACTCGACCTTAAAGTGGAAGCTGTAGGTGCCGTCCTCATTCTTGACGGCGGTCGTGTTATTGATGTGGTAGCGGTCGGCGTCGTTGGGGTGGAAACGACCGGTGGTGGAGTCGTAAATGGTGACCGACCAGAATGCATTGACCGGCGGTTCTTCCGTAACCAAAACGTACTCTCCGGCTGAGCCGTCGAGGGTCGCACCGGTGTCATCGGTATACATCGACTCGTAGGCACTGTGGGAAGTTGCCGGTCCGCCCCAGCCTTCCTTTGTGCCGGTGGCGAAGTTCAGATACGAGACGTCTTGACCGGGCTCCTGGCCCGGCGCCACGATCATCTCGCTATACGGCACGGCCACTTTCGTCTCATCCATGCGCTTGTTGGCTTCCTGCACGACCCGCTCGTCGAAGCCACTCAGGAGATCGACTTCGGGCATCTTGCTGATGGTCGGTCCCTCGATGGTGATGCCGTCGGAGACGCTGAGGGCATCGGCGAGGTCGGCGGGATCTTTCGCGTCCTTGACCTCGATCCGCACGATGACGGTCGACAGCAGCGACGGGGCTTCGACCGCCTCACCTGCGATGTTCTCGGGTTTCTCGCCGTGATAGAGCGTGTAGCTGCCGTCCGGACCGATGATATTGAGGTAGTTCGCATTGCGGTCGTCCTGGAGTTGGAACGAGGTGAACCGTTCCTTGGAGGGCGAAGTGGAGCTCAGAGTCACGGGACCATCCCCGAGGTAGATCCACGCCTGCTTGTAGAGGGTGTCGTTGTTGCTCCGGACCACATCGTCTTCGCCGGCCTTGAGCAGCTTGCGCAGTGCCACGATCCACGTGTTCAGCTTGGCCGGGTCGCCGCCCGTATGCACCATCGCGTAGCGATAGGTCTCTTGATAGGGAAACAGCCGCAAGTACTCCGCGACCTGCGCGTCCAAGTCCGTCTCCGGGTCCTTGGCTGCGATGCTCTTTGCCTCACCAGCAGTCGTTTTGTCGTCCGCGCCAGTCGCCGTCATCGGCGCGAGAACGGCCCCGACCAAGAATGCCGTCGTGATCAGCGTCGTTGTCGTTCGCATGGTGTCACTGAAGTTCTTCATGATCTCTCGTATTGCGTAGCCCGATATTCAATCCACACGCGCGAGCGCTGGCGGCACCCAGCTGCCATCCAGTACGCTCTCGCGCGGCATGTAGAGGCGCAGCGCCACCTTGAACAGACCCGTCTTCGGTGCGGGCAACCAGTTGGCTTCCTTGTCCTTGCCGGGCGATTCACCCTGAATGTAGATGGTTAGCGAACCATCAGGATTCGGCGCCATGCCGCTGCGGTCTCCGATCGCATAGCGGTCCAGCGGATTGTCCACCAGGTAACCTTCGATGTCGTACAGGGTCATCGACCAGAACGCGTCCGCCGGCGGCCAGGCCCCCTTCTCGAAGGTCAGCGTATAGCGATGCTCGCCGCTGAGCGGCTTGCCGTCGGCATCGTTCAGCGCGAGCGGATAGAAGGCATCTTCGATCACGTTGCCGCCGATGCCGACGAAGGTCCACGCGGCACGATAGGCGTATTTCGTGCCATAGCGCCCCATGTCATAGGTCAGTCCCCACTGGTTGACCATCTTGCCGAGACTGTTCATCTCGGCCGCCATGGCCGCCTTCCCCTCGGCCACGCCCTCCTCGAGGGCCGCGACCACATCCGCACTGAGCCCTTCGGTGGAGAATGGCGCGCCCGCTGCGATGCCCAGCGGGCGCAGCTTCTCCAGCGTCGGAGCATCCTCGGCATAGGGCGGATTGGTCGCCATGAGGCGATTGAGATTGCTGAAGAATTGCTCGGCGTCGAGCGCCATCACCTGCTCGTTGACCAGGGTCTCGCCATCGGCCCCTGCCTTCAGGGGGACCATGGCCGGGGACGTGTCGGGCTTTCCCCAGGCAGACAAGGGCGTCAGCTGGTACTGGTCCTGCAGTGCGTTTACGGCGGCGTAGTCGTCAGCCCCCGCGCAGTAGGTGCGGCCACCGATGCCGCCGAGGTTGGTCGGCGAGCGCAGCAGCTCCATGCCCTCCGGAACCGTCCCCTCCCAGTCCGGCCCGGCGAGAAGAAAGATGTGTGGGTCGTCTCCACTGTGCGTTCGGGACCCGGGTGCCGCCGGCACGCCATTCCAGGCGTCGACGATCTGCATCATCCAGTAGCGGTCCCCCATGGCCGGCACGGTAAGCACGAGCGGCTCGTCCTTGAGATCGAACCAGGCGAGCGAGTAGAGGTTGTCCACGTTGAATCCGACAATCGAGCGGTTCGATGCGTCGACGAACCTTCGGTAGTGAACAAACTGGTTGATCGGTGCCCGGGTCTCCTCCGCCTGCGTCACATGGGTGCTGTAATCGATCTGTTTCTCGAACATCACCAGCGGCAGCCCGAAGAGCCAGGCGTCTTTGGCAAGGTTTCTTGCCTCAGCCGGCGTGAGCTCATCTTGTGCACAGGCGTTAGAAGATAGGGCGATTGCCATTGCGCCGATCAACGCCATGGTGAGCGGATTGTTTCTTGTCAGCGTCATCATATTCACTACCCCAATTCGCACTTTGTCGGCGCTACCGCATTGGCTCGCCGATCCCCTAGTTTGATTCCACGGGTTTCACTTCCGGGAAGGTCCAGGTGCCATCGAGAATCTCCTTCCGCGGTTGGTACAGGCGCACGGTATAGTTCCAGCCCTCGGCAATCGGCAAATGGTTGACGCTCTTGGGGTCGCCACCGAAGTGGATGGTAAAGGAGCCGTCCTCGTTGGGAGTCCCGGTCAGGCTGTTCACGCTGTAGGCATCCTCATCGTTGGGATCGAAAAAGCCGTCCTTGTTGTACAAGCTGACCGACCAGAAGGCATCGACCGGCACATCGCTGAAGGTGAGTTCGTAGGCGCCGACCGGGAGATTGGGCTCCACGTTGAGGTAATACGCTTCTTCCTGGGGCAAGCCCCCCCAGCCCCACGCCGTGCCGATCAGGTGGCGAACCTGGTCGACATCCTCCTTGCTCCCGAAGGTGGCACCGGTGTCCGGCATGCCGCGACCCAGTTCAATCAGGGCATCGTAGGTGGTCTTGTAGCTTTCCTGGTCGTAGTTCGGATGGGTGTAGGGCTTGGCGGACGCCGCTTCGATCTTCAGTTGGTCCTGCAGGGCGTTCGCCTTGCGGATGTCCTCGGGATCGGAGGCGTCGACCAGGGTGCGCACGGAGAGATTCACATAAGGCGTCCCATACTTCTTAAGCGTCAACTTGTGCTCGCCCGGTTTATGGATGACCTTGTTGATGTAATGGTCCTCGTTGACCACCATGATCGACATGTAGCGGTCTCCCGCGTCAGGAACGGTCAAAGTGGCGCCTTCGCTGATGTCCACCACCGCCGCACTGTAGATCGTGTCCCGGTTCATGCGGATGACCGTCTGCTTGTCCAGCGGCGTCGGTCCGCGCAGATGAAAGAACCGATTGACCCCGCCGGCCATGTCTACGATCCGGTCGAACTGGGCAGCCGTTTCCGCCCTAACAAAGTTATCGGCATTGACCGTCACGGGTTCGGCTCGGTCGTCTGCGCCTGAAGCCGACGCGGTGAATACCATCGCGAGACAAACCCCGATTGATGCGTTGGTCAAGAGGAGAGATTTCTTCGTTTTCATTGGTCGTTTTTCCCGTTGTTTGCGCTATGACTGATTCGACGCGCGACGCAATCTATTGCGTTTCCACTGGTTCGGGAAACGCCCAGGTCCCATCGAGGATCTCTTTTCGCGGCTGATACATGCGAACGATGTAGTTCCAGCCGGGTGCGATGGGGAGGAAGTTGTCCTGCCCGGGGTCGCCTCCAAAGTGGATGGTGACGCTTCCGTCCTCGTTCTTCTTCGCGGTGACGCTGCTGTAGGAATAGGCGTCGTAGTCATTGACGATGAACATCCCTTTGTCGTCGTAGACCGTCACCGACCAGAAGGCGTCCACCGGCACGTCCTTGACCGTCAGGGCGTAGGGGGTCTTGCCATCATTCTTTTCCGGAACGCCGCTGGCGTAGGTCGAGTCCTGCGACGGCAACCCACCCCAACCGTACGCGGCGCAAAGGAGCCAGTAGATCGGGTCGAGCTCTTCCTTTCGGCCAAAACAAGTCCCGCGGGGCGGCAAGGCGGCCGCGACGACATTGATCTTCTCCCGCATCGCCTCGACTTCCGCCTTGTCCCAGCCGGCATACTCAAACTCACCCTGGTCCGCCTGCGCGACGGTGATGGCGTCCTGCAGGGCGTGGGCCGCCTTCACGTCCGCCTCATCGTTGGGGTCGAGAAAGGTCCGGACCAGGAGAAGCGCATATCGCGTCCCGACGGTCTCTTCGTCGAGAACGACCTCTTGCGGGCCGTATTCCGCCCAGATCGAGTGGTCCTGGCTGACGATCATCAACGACTGGTAGCGCTCCCCCGGGTCGGGCAGGCCGATGGTCAGCGGCGAGGTCAAGTCGAAGACGCCCCAGGAATAGATCGTGTCCCGGTTGGGACGGACCGTGTCCCTGTTTGTGACGTCGTAGGCTTCCCGCACGTGGTTGAACTTCCCGAAGGCGTCCATGCTCTCGATGTAGGTCCGCATCTGGAGGTCGGTCTCCGCGCGGACGTAGTTCTTGATCGTGACCTCTGGAGAATCGGCGGCCAGCACCGAGAGACAGGGGCCGATCATCATCGCGGCGATTGATGCGATGGTGAGCGAAAGGCGTCTTGTCATATTCATTGTTCTCATCCTCAATCCACGCGCACCACGCCCGGCATGTCGTAGCTGCCGTCGATCAACGGGGTGGAGGGGCCGTAGAAGCGGGCGGTGAACTGGAATCCGTCCTTCGGCGCGGGCAGCCAGTTCTGGCGCTGTTTCGGGTCGGTCGGCTCGTCATGCTGGACGTAGATCACCAGCTTGCCGTCCTCGGTGTGCAGCTTGCCGCGCTCGAGCATGTAGCTGTTGAGCGAATAGCGGTCGATCGGGTTGTCGTAGAAATAGCCCTCGTTGTCGTAGAGCGGCATTTCCCAGAACTCGGTCACCGGGGGCATGTCGTCCAGGTCGAAGGTGATCGTGTAGCGGTGCTCGCCCGAGAGCGGACGGCCCTCGGAGTCCTTCATGCAGAAGGTGCCGACGTGCGAGCGGGACGGCACCGGGGCGAGAACCGCAATCAGCCCGTAGCGCGCCCTCTGCCGCCAGTCGGTGTCCCGGTAATCGAGATCGCTCGAAAAATCCCATCCGTTGCGCTCGACGCCGGCGCCCTCGGCCGACAGGGCGAGCACGTCCTTTTTACCTTCCTCGATGCCTTCCTCGATCGCGGCGACGATCTCGGGTGTCAGTTGGTCGGGATCGAATGGCGAGCCGGCCTTCAGGCCGAGGCGTTCGAAGCGCGCGAGCGCGGTGATTTCCTTGTGGCCGTCGGTCTGCTTGGTGAAGCTGGGGTCGTTCAACACGAGACTGACCCAGCGCAGGAAGTCCACGCCGCTGAGCTTCCCGGGCTCCGCGACCATCTCCATGCCGGGATAGGTGGGATACGCTCCCTTGACCATCGGTACATCCTCCGCCTTGACGTCCTTTCGGCCCGCCGCGATCCAGGCGCTGAGCGACATGACGGTGAAGCGGTCCTGGATGCCGTTGACGAGGGCGAGGTCCTCGGGGGTGTCGTCGGTGAGCGCAACCCGCGCGAGCACCCCGGCGAAGTCCGATGGCGAGCGTACGATGTCGGCGCCGACGAAACCGTCGGGCAGGTCGCCACTCCAGTTCGGGCCGATCAACAAGCGCCGCACCGGGCCGGGCGGGTCGAACTGGCTGCCGATCATGTGCCACCAGCGGGCATAATTGTCGTGGAACTGGACGCTCCAGTAACGGTCCTTGACCTCGGCGACCGTGACGACAGCAGGTTCCTTCGACAGATCGAGAAAGCCGACGCCGTAGAGCGTGGTGGCGTTGGGCGTGGTGGCGATGCGCGGCAGGGCCTTCATCGGGCTGCGGTCCCAGCTCAGGCGGTTGACACCCACGAGCTTCGGGCTCTTCTCGTTCTGGACGAAGTTGTAGCGCAGGTGATAGATCGCGACCGGATGCATGCCCCAGAGGAACGCTTCCTTCGCGATTTCCTTGGCCTCGGCGGCGGTGAGCGTCGTCATCGGCGCAGGTTGCCGTCATGGGCGCGATCAAGGCCCCGACGAGCAATGCCACAGCGATCAAGGTCGTTTTCGCCGTGGTTTTTCTCTTCTTCATGGTGTTTTCTCTTAAGTCGGTGCCGGTAGTGTGCGAAATTCCGCTGTTTCGACGGGTTCTCTCTGGCGGGAAGAGAAAGGACCAGCGCGGCGTCGGGAGCTCCAGCACGCGGATGTAACAGAACGCGCGCTGCTTCGGATCGAAATCGGGGTCCTTTCAGTACGCCATCATGAGGGCGTCACCGATGCTGCTTGAGCAGAATAGGCTCAACGCCTATCTGCCCAAGCAGGCTGGTCAAAGGCTAATGCCTGAGAGCACTAGCAGTTATAAATGCCCACGGCGCAACGCCGCACCGTGCGACGCCCCACCCCGGCAACACTCACTGGTGTGAGCGGACGCCCGACGACGGCTTCGGCCGTCGGGATCAAACTGTGAACACCGGGGACTGAAAGCCGCTCGCCAAGCTCGGCGCCGCCAATCACGATGAGCCCGGCAATCAGGATGACACCAAAGCGTTTCGATACCTTCATTGGGCTTCTCCTATCTTGAAATGTGCCGGTAATACATCCGTACCCTTGAGATCCTTCGGGTCGACCTTCTTGGCATCCGTTGGGTTCGTGAAGCTGAAATCGGTTGCTGCGACCTCATCGCCCGCCTTCCAGTCCCTGATCTGAATGCTGTACTGCGGTTCACCGTCCATGAACGTGGAGCTGATGACGTATCGGCACGGATAGGGACGGTCCCCTTGAGCGATCCAGATCTGCCAATCGACTTCCTTTGCACGAAAAGCGAGGTAATCGCATTCGACACCGCCGATCACGCCGCTGCCGAGGTCCTTGACGTCGACGACGTCCAACATCAGCGCCTCGTAGGGGTCCGACAACAGCAGATCCGCGGCAGGGAGGGGCCGATTTTGCTTGCGCAACTCATCGACCAGGTTGTCGACCGTGCCAGGCACCTCCTGCTGCGCGTAGATGTTCAGGTTCTTGCCCAGCACAGTCAGCGTCTTACCGTCAAAGGACATCTCGACATCCGCGTGCCCACCGGAGCGTGTGGCGTGGATCTTGTCGGGCCGATTGAGTGCGAGCGCGCCTGAGCTCGCCAGCGCGAGTTTCTGTCCGTCTTTCGTAATAACCTCGAGGATGGCGTCGTACTCGAATGAGATGGCCTGCTGCGCCGCCAAGTAATCGGACATGGCCTTGAGTAGCCGCTTGGCATCTGCCTCATCGGCACTGACACCCGTGGATGTCACCAATGAAACGGTCATGGCCAACGCCATAGCGGACAGGCTGCGTAGGGATCGCTTAGCGTGCATGCGTGATGTCTTCATTTCAGTGCGCCTCTTCGAGTCGAAATTCCCCAACGGGTGGTTTTCATCTTCTGTCTCCTGTGGTGTGAGCGTTGCCAAGAGGCGGATGGATGCCCCCGCCTCCTCGGGAGTCCACTCCTGGATCAAGCAGGTCAGCCTGCATCAATCATCGTCCGGCGAGCGCTTGAATACGGGCCGCTCGTCCTGCAGGTTCTTGTTCATGGTGTCCTCTTTTGGGTCGCGGTCTTCAATCCGCACATTGGATCGTCGGCGGCATCCAGTCGCCATCTCCCGAACGCCTAGTGTTTACCGCAACTAAGGTTATCGCGGCGGCGAAGATCGGACTCCCAATGGCGTAACAGGTGAGATGAGAACACCGCATCATGTCATTAATCAATTTTTTCATTTGAATGATCGAGGACCAAAAGGATTTGGTCCTCGACATAAATTGCGATCCTTAGCTGGATCTCATTTGGTACTTGTCCCGGTATAGCTGATGTGGATCTTCTCGATCTTGCCGTTGAATCTGAACGGTGCACGATCGTAGTAATCCAGTGCTACCGGTGAACCGAGGTCAACGCCCACATCAAAGGTTTCAGAAGCCGTATGTACCGATGGGACCGATCGTTCGATACGCCCTTGCGCCACCTGCTCGCCGTTGACCGTTAAGGTCACGGTCGCCGGGGCCATTCGTTCTGTTGAATCATATTTGGTTTCCACCTCGATTTTTACTTTTCCGGTGGGAATCGTCGATGTCGAAGCAATCTTATAGCGGTTCAGGGTCATGGCGTTGTATTCCGCCTTCAAAATCCCCTTGTCCATGTAAACGGTGAACCCTGAAGAAATACCGCCGACAGCAAACAGTACACCTTCGGCATCCTTTCCGATCTCTGCATCGATCACCGCCAGGGTGGAACGCCCGCTCACGAACTTGGGTGCCATGGCTTCCGGAATCCGGTCCTGTCCTTCATAAAACGACCATTCGGTCAGTGGCGAAGACGGCATTTCACTTGGATTGTAAAATGCCGTGTAGAATGCCAGCACCGATCGGATACACATGGTTTGCCGTGGCTTCTTTATCAAAAAGCGTTTTCAATTCAGCCAGCTTTTCCGGATTCTCCTGGGCCAGATCTTTCGATTGGGAATAGTCATTGTCCAGGTTGTACAGTTCCCACACTTCTTTCTCCGGCTCCCAGTTAATGAGCCCGGCAGGATCGTTACGCCAGGGTGCCTTGGGGCCAAAGGTTCCGGCGAACCAGCCTTCATGATAGATGCCCCGGCTACCCATGAGTTCAAAATACTGTGTCGTCTTTGCCGGCTTAGCATCCGGCTGATTGAAGCTGTAGGCCATGGACGTTCCGTCCAGCGGCTGCTGCTCTACACCGTTCACCACCTTGGGCGGGGTGATATCCAGGACATCATAAATCGTGGCGGCGATATCATTGACATGATGGAACTGGGAACGGACTTTCCCGTCATGTTTGATCTTCTTCGGCCAGGAGACGACCAAAGGTGTCCGCGTTCCGCCAAATTGTGCGGCGACCAGTTTAGTACCTTGGAACGGTGCTGCTCCTGAATAGGCCCAGCCATGGTGATACATCACGTCAAGCTTCGGCCCGCCCAGTGCGTCCATTCCGCCATAATCCTTGTCAAGCACCTCAATCTGCTGTTCGACGGTGGATGGCATCACATTCTGAGCCAGTAATTCAGAGATGGACCCGTCCATGCCTTCAGCCGATGGGCCGTTGTCGGAAAAGATGTAAAGAATCAGGGTGTTGTCCAGAAGTCCCTGTTGTTCGAGTTCATCGACAATTTTGCCGTATTGGACATCCGTGTGCTCCAGGAATCCAGCATAGATTTCCATCAAACGGGTTTGAAACTCCTGCTGTGATTTTGGAACGTCAGCCCATTTCTGCATCCCTTTTGCCAACGGATTGAGAACGGCATCTTTGGGAATCCAACCCATGGCTTTTTGTTGTTCGAACGTCAGCTTGCGCAGGGCTTCCCAGCCTTCATCAAATTTCCCGTCATATTTGTCCGCCCACTCTTTGAAGATATGGTGAGGACCATGAACCGCGCCGGGAGCAAAATAGACAAAAAACGGCGTGTCGGGATTGAGAGTTTTACTGGTGCGAATCCACTGGATGGCTTTTTCCGCCATATCCTCGGTCAGATGATACTTGGGGTCATGGGGCACATTGACTGGATTGGTATTTTCAAACAAAGCAGGTTCATACTGAGAGGTTTCTCCTGCCATAAATCCATAAAAGTAGTCAAACCCCATTCCTGTTGGATAGCGGTCGAATGGTCCAAGTTTGGTGATGTCGGTGACAGGCGTGTTATGCCATTTCCCAAACGCGGCGGTGTTGTAGCCGTAATAGGAAAGCACCTGAGGAAAGGTGGCGGTCGACTTGGGGATCACGCCGACGTAGCCATCCCAGTCCGAAGCAAATTCGGCAATCTGGCCGGCACCCACACGGTGATGGTTACGTCCGGTCAGCAAGCTGGCGCGGGTGGCGGAGCACATGTGCCGTCGTATGAAACGCGTTGTAGCTGATGCCTGAATTGGCCAAACGATCCAGCGTTGGCGTTTGGATGGGGCCGCCAAAGGTGCTCGGATTGGCAAAACCCGCATCATCGGTCATGAAAATGACGATGTTGGGGGCATCTTCGGGCAGATGGTTTTCCGCCTTGCGCCACTGGTGCTTTGAGTCCTTCAGGGTCTTGCCAGCAGTGCTGGCCGAGCCAGGCTCAGGGAACGGCAGAACCTCCTGGGCGGCAACGGAGCCGGCGAACAGCACGAGGAAGGGGATCGCAGCCGCCCGTGCAAGTCGCCGCCTTGTCTCAAGTCCTGCCGATCGCTTCACGGCGTCTGTTTCGTCGATTAGTGATTGCACGATTCACCTCACAAATCTTCTATTGGTTGGCACCCCGACTGATGGCGTTCGCCCTCAGTTCGATCGGCGCATACTGATCAAACGGGGCCGCGGCCATGACCCCGCCCCGATTGCCGATCGGCCTGAGGTTCAGTCTGTCTCTTTCTGAGACGAAGGACGAAAGGTCGTGGCCGCGTCCCCATTCAATCAACCTTTAACGTGACTGCTAGGTGGGCAGTACGACTTTCGCCCGCAGTCGGAACCGAAGGCCCTCGGGGCCTGAAGCCGGGGACTCGACCCAGTAGCCCACGCCAAGCCGTCCAGGGCAGTGTCAACACCAGGCCGCCGGTCCTACTCCCCATTTCTCCGCGCCGAGCAGGGAGTCGGTCGCCGCCGGCAGCAGGATGGTGGGACCCGCGCCCCAGACGAGCCCGGAATCCGTGGGCTTCTTCGGCGACAAGAAAAGGCTGAGATTGATATCACCCAAGCCGAACTGCGACCCGGCGCCGGGAAACAGGTCTTCCGGGGAGATTACCGGCACGATGGTCCGCGTGATGAGGTTCCAGTTCTCGCCGATGTCGAACGGGATGACGGGCTGGATATTGGTCGTAAGCTTCGTCCCGTCCTCCGCCGGACCGATGTTCCGATTCAGATTCATCTGAATCGGCACGGTCACCAGGTCGGCGACTGGATTGGTCAGCTCCTGGGCCAGGTCAGCGGCGCTTTCCTCCGGGCAAGCCGAGAACGGCGTCGAGAGCAGAGCCAGAGCCGCGAGCCTTTGTTGCCGTTGGATGGCTCTCGTACATTCTCGGTCCCCCTTCTTTGCGTTCGGGATGAAAGAATCCGATGACACGTCCAAGCAGGTTGACGCAGGGCAATGAACTCTCGAGCGCCGCCTCGACGCGCCGACGCCTCACCTTTCGAGTCTCTCTCAGGCCTTGGCTCTCGGTGGCGCTCATGCCGCGGAACCGCGACGGCAAGAGGACCGAGGCAGACGTGACTCAGTCGATGTTGCCCTTCCGGTGCTGGTCATACAGATAGCCACCCAGGGCTCCCGCACCCGCACCAATCAAGGCACCTCTGCCGGCGTTCGCGCTCATGGAGCCAACAAGCGCGCCGCCTGCGGCACCCATCGCGGCTCCGCTTGCCGTACGCGATCCCGTGGTGCTGCCACAGGCACAGAGTGCGAAACAGGCTGCTAGGACAAGGCAGGATGTGAGAGTTTTCATTGTCGTATCTCCGGTGAAAGGCGCCCCCCAACATTCGAGCGAACGCCATAATCGCTCGCCTGTGGCTTTGGTTCAGGCCGATCGGGTCTTAACCGCCCTCATCAATTACACGGATACTTTTCTGCGAGGGCTCGAACCAAGCCGATGACCGCGATTTCGCCCATGCGCTCCTCGTTGTCGAGGTTCTTCTTCCCCCATGCCACGAAAGCATCGCGTCCGTCCGTGACGGTCGCACCCTGCGGATAACAGATCAGCCGCTTGAGGTGCTTACGGTCGCTAACGGCGTCGTGGTACTGGACCGCACCGCCGATGAAGGCGAGACAGGCGTAGGACGCCGTGGTGTACTCAGGGGACTCGGGTGCCGTAGCGCATGTGTTGTAGAGGTCGCGCACGTCGTAGGTCTCAGCGCCCTGGGCTTGCGCGATTGCGGTTTGCGGACACAGGACGATGGCAAACACCATCCCCCCGATGCGCGGGAACAGGGAAAGCCTCATGTTTTCTCTCCTCAGTTGTTTTTCTTCTCTGCCAGCGCCGCGCGGACTCGCGTCGCCCGCACGGCGACTGTGTTTCGACGCGAAGAGGGCGGTCCCTCGGCTGCTATGCACCCGCGCCGACGCTTCCCTCGTTTACGGCAATGCCTTCGCGTTCAACCCTCTTGTCAGTACCAGTATAGGAACAATGCCTGCTGCCCGACCTGTCATCTCGCGCCAAACCGCACCGGGGATGCGCACTTTTTCCGAAAAGCACCTCGGCTCGGGTTGCGTATCGGCGCCGATCGCTCACTCCGATGACGCGTACTCGGGGTCTCAACTTTTTGCGTCCCGACCGGCAACGGCATCCGCCAATTCAACCTTCGAACAGTCCGATGGCGCGAGATGACAGGCGGACCCGGGCGGCTAGCGGTTAGTCTTTTGTCATGCACCTGGAACCGCGCGACCTGGGCGGCCGCATGTCGAACCCAAGTTCAGGCTTTTCAAGGTGCGAGGACCCTGCTCCGAGGGAGGAGGGATAGTCGATTCCGTCGAGATGGAGCACCGAGTATGAACAAGCGCTGGATCATGACCGGAGCGCTCGCTGGGGCGATTCTGTTGGTTTCCGTGCCAGCCTCCTACGCGCGCACCGAGATTACCTGCCTATTTAGCTGGCCCGACAATCAGGAGCTCAATGTCAAAGGCCACAGCAAGCGTGTCGCCACCTTGAAGAAGGTCTCGACCAAGGAGTACGAGAGATTGGTAGGAAAAAAGGTCGCCGCCCGTATCTCTGGGTCCAAGGGCGCCAAATGCACCTTGAATCATCCGGAGAACACGACCATTGAGCTGCAGATCACCAAGGATGAGTTTCGCCTCGACCCCGCGGGTGCAATCCCCGGCTGTGAAGCCCTCGGAGCCGTGGTCGAATGTCAGGGCATGGAGACCCCGCAAAGTGGCGACGGGAACTGATTATCGGGATCGGTCTACGCCCCTGTATCCGGATGCGGCACCTCCGCACCGGAGCCTCGTCCGTCGGGCGTTCTGCCACCCCCGCTGGCGTGAGCCCGTCAGGAGTCTCTTGCTGCTTCCCGAAAGGATTGCGGCGACAGGCCGATCTGCCGCCTGAATGCACGGGTGAAATTGGATGAATCCGCGTAGCCGAGATCGTACGCGATCTCGGCTACGGGTTTATCCGTGTCCGTCAGTTCCCTCGCGGCGAGGTGAGTCCGAGTCTCGGCCAACACCTGCGAGAAGCTCAAACCCTGTTCGGCGAGACGGCGTTGCAGGCTGCGGCCGCTGGTCGATAGCGTTTCGGCGACAGTCTCGAGCTGGCAAGCCCGGTCCGAAAGCAATTCCTCGATCTGCAGGCGCACCAGACCGCAGGCGTCCTGGGGCAAGGCATGCCAGCCGGGGGACGTTGAGTCGAACGCCAGGGTCTTCTCATTATCGACGGCAAAATGCGCCCGCAGTAGCGAACGCGGAATGGTGAACGAAGTCGTTCCAGCACCCCGGGACACCCGTGATCCGGAGAACAGGTCGACATCCGGAAGCCTTTCCCGCGTTCTGAATGCGAAATTGACCTCACTCGGCGACCAGTCCTGTCCAGCGGCCTCCCGGAGCTTGGCGATGGTGACCGCCATTACCTCCAGATCGGCTTGATGCGCAGCAATCCCGCGTTCTCCCGCTGTCGCGACATGGAAACGAAGCTCCGGCCCCTCCTCCGTCAGCCAGAGACGCTGGCTGTTGTTCAACGTGTTGAAAAGCTCGATGCCGTTGCTGAGGTATTGATGGACGGTGAGAGAACGTTGGAGCATTGCTCCGTATGGACCGAGGTCATCGAGCGTGCTGGCGATGCCGACATACAAGCCAAGGTGCTCCGTGCCGAGCGCCTTGCATGCCAGCTCCCCAAAACGAAACGCTGTCTTCAGCGGGATGGCCGCCGCTGGATGATCGAGTAGGACCAGCGGGATTCCGGAATGTGCAGCCAAGCGGCCGACTGGTGCGCCCGCCGCATGTAAATGGCAGACATAGCGCAGAAGGGACGCCACTCTGACGGCGGGGATCGACTCAGGTCTGTTCCGTGTCCTCATTGCGCTCGACGAGTTGTCTCAGGGTTGATCCAGAGCATAAACGAAGGATAGCCGTGGCGCGAAATGACAAGCGCGAGCGCTCCCCCACAAGCTAGCCTTAAGGTGAATAGACTGGATCGAGAGAGAGGTGCAAACATGAACACCAGACACTTGACGATCGCAGTGGTCGCCGCGCTTGCAATGGGGATCGCCACCTTCGACGCCATCGCGGGCAAAGGAGGCGCAGGCGCAACCGGCGGGCGAGGCGGCGGTATGCCGGGGATCGGCATGAGCGGCAGTGGACCGGGCGCGAGCAGTTCGTCGAAGGATGTCCGCTCAGGTGCCGGGGCGAGGGAAGTCTATGGCAAGGGCGGCAACCAAGCGGCTAGCGGCGGCAGGTCAAAGGGCAAGGACGCGGAGACGCCGATCCTCGAGCGACACCGCATCGGCGAGAAGGACGGCGCGGGCGAGCGAGTCAGAAAAGGCGATCTGGCGCAATAGCGGCTGGGCAACGCGACCCAGACCGGGGCGGTTCGACATGCCGAGAAGCGATGCGTCCGAGTATTGATTTCACGGTACACGCAGGGATGGGCGCCTGCCAGTACTGAAAGGTGCTGCAAGTCCGCCTCGGTCTCCTGTCGAGCCGGAGATCGCGCCAACGGCACGCTTACGCCCAGGCGCTCAATCACTCCGCTTGGGGGTCCTCTCCCCGGGCGCCCCCTGTCTTCTGGTCACGCTGGATTTCCCTAACCCGCCGCAGTTCGACCTGCAGAGGCCGAATGGTGTCCAAATGCAGGTCCCGTTGCGGGAAGGCGATCGAGATACCTGCCGAATTGAATTTGTCGTTGATCGCCTCGTTCAGCGCGCTCATCGTTGCATAACGCAGGTCCAGCGAGTCGACGAAGCAGCGCAGCAGCAACCCCAGGGAATTGTCGCCAAAGGTTTCGAAGATGACGGATGGCGGCGGGTCCTCCAGCACGTTCTCGTTCTCCCGGGCGACTTCCTCTAGCAGCCGCATCGCCTGCCGCACGTCGGAGCCGTAGGCAATCCCCACCGAGAGGACGATCCGGGTCGCCTGATCCGACAGCGACCAGTTCAGAACGCGTCCACCGGCACATCCTTGACGGTAACGGCGTGCAGGGTCTTACCATCATTGTCGTCAACGCTGTCCACAACATAGGAGGCAGCTGTGCGCGGCAGCCCGCCCCAGCCTGCCGCGGCACCCACAAGGTGGTCGATGGGTCGAACCTCATCCTTGCGACCGAAGGCATGATCCGCATTGAAGCCGAGCACGGCGATGTCGCTCAGGGCCTTGCGGGCCACGGCGAGGGCCTCGAGATCCCAGTCGGGCGTCTCGAAGGGACCGTTGCCACCGCCACTGACTTTGATGGCATCCTTCGCAGCGTGCGCCTTGGCGATGTCGTTGGGGTTCGAGATTACTTTTTTCGCTCCGCGGCCGGGGGCGTCCAGCGGCCCTCGAGGGCGGCCTTCTCGGGTCCGTAGAGCCGCATGACCATGTAGAAGGGGCCGGCGGGCGCGGGCAGCCAGTTGGACTCCAAGTCCTCGCCTGGGGAGTCCTTCCCGATGTGCAGCACCAGGGAGCCGTCTGCCTCCTGCTTGAACTGCTCCATCATCTCCGAGCTCAGGAGGTAGCGGTCGAGCGGATTCTCGATGAAGAGTTGGGTCTTTCCGTCGTACATGGTCAGCGACCAGAAGGCCTTGACGGGCGGGAGAACGTCTTTCGGGAAGGTCATCCTGTAGCTGTGTTTCGAGGCGTCCAGCGGCGCCTTATCGGCATCGGTGAAATAGGTCGGATAGATCGCCTCCTTCGCCGAGTTGCCGTACAGTCCCGCGTGGGCGCCCGCGGAGCGAAGCATGTCAGGCTTGTCCATCCCGTAGTTGTCCCTGGCGCTTTCGTTCAGGAAGCTCCGGGTGCCGAACCATTTTCCGCTGGCCAGCGGATCGTTGGCATTATCGGCAATGAACGCCTCGATCTCGGCGAACCCGCCTTTCACCCCGGCCTTCAGTGCCTCCACCTGTTCCTGCGGGAGCGCATCCAGCCGGAAGTCCATGCCCGGTCCGATGCCGAGCGTCGCCAGGTCCTGCCACAGCGCCTCCTCCCCCGGTCCCGGTTTCCCGAGCAAGTCCAGCATGAAGTCCAGGTAGGCGAAGAAGCGCTCGTCGAATTGCGCGCCCTCGTCCCATTCCGGGAAGTCGGGCCGGGCCGGCGCGGCCGGCGGCTCCTCACCCAGGAAGGCGCTCAGCGGCTCAAGCTCGTACTGCCCCTGGATCTCCTTGACCTTCTCCAGGTCATCCGGACCGAACAACTGCGTCCGGGTGATATTGAGGATGAAGTCGGTTTCGGATCGGATGACGTCGGTGATGCCCGCCGGCTTCTTGCCGTCCCAGCCCGGCCCGGCGAGCAGGTAGCGGCCGGCTTCGCTGCCGGTGCTGAGGTTGCCGACATAGCCGAAATTATGCGTGTAGAGGTCGATGAGCTGGAAGCTGTAGTACCGGTCCGGATCGATCGCGGGCACGGATAACACCAGGGGCTCCGCCCGCAGGTCCATCCAGAACATGCAGTAGGGCGTGTCCGCGTTGGGTGTCACCACCGCCTTATCTTCCGGGGTGAACAGCCTCGCTTCGCAGGAGACCTCGTTGAAAGGCCCCTTGTATTCCGGGTTGCCCTCGTCAAGGACGTAGTTCCACAGGGTCTTGTAGTTCATGACCATGGGGAAGCCGTAGAGGTAGGCATCCCGGGCGATGGCCTCGGCTTCCTCCGGCTGGACCGGGGTCGTCTGAGCCGGGGCCGTCTGAGCCACGGCGGCGGAACAGATTACGGACAAGCCAATGGTGGCCAGCAAGCCGGCTCGGGTGGATAAGCGAGTCATGTCTTTGCTCCCATCGAACCCGTTTGGGGTTGGTTCATTTCAGTTTTTGCGCATCGCCCGGCACCCAGGTCTTGTCGAAATAGGGTTGCTCCGGTCCGTACAGCCGCAGATAGACGAACCATCCCTTGCCCGGCGTGGTCTGCACCCAGTTGTCTTCGGGGGCATCCGCCGGCTGCTTGGGTCCGAAGTAGAGATCGAACGAGCCATCCTGGTTGGGAACCGCACCATGCACCGAGCCGACCAGCGGTCGCCCGTGTTGGTTCTGGATCATTGAACGGGTGTCGTTGTCGTAGACCGTCAGCGACCAGAACATATTGGCCGGCACGTCCTTGGGCAGGTGAATGCGGTAGCTGTTGTCTCCGGTCAGCCAGTCGCCATCGGCGTCTTGATAAGCACCGATGTACTGGGAGCCCTGGCCGGGCACGGACACGACCATGGATTTCGCCGTGCCGATCGCCTCGAAGGCGTACTTGCTGCGAAGATCGATGGCCAGGTATTCCGGTTCATGGAAGGTCGGGTCGGCGAAAAAGATCTTCTTCCACCGGCGTTCTCCCGGATAGGCATACACGATCTCTTTGGGCACTCTCGGTGCATAGGCGAGGGCTTCCGCCATCGCCCGTCCGACGGTGGCCGCCTCGGTGAGAATGGCTTTCATGCGCTCGTCCGGCTCGAAGGGCCGGCCGTGGGCAATACCGAGCGTCTCGAGCACGCCGAGCATCGCCATGTCTTGCGAGCGGGGCGGGTTCTCATTGATGTAGCGGGCGAGGGTCTCGAAGTAGGCAAACCCCTCGTTGGTCAGAAGGTCGGCGTCCTTGCCCGTCAGCGAGACGAATTGGGTCTCGGGTGGCTCGGCGGCGTCCTCGAGCCTGTACTGGCGATAGGTATGGATCAACTCGACCAGTTTGGGGATGTCTTCCCGGATTTGCGGAATGGCGCGCAGGTAGAACACCACGATGTTGGTGTCGGATTGTGCGATATGGTGGTGCGTTTCCGGCAGCGGGCCGTCATACCCGGGCGGCAGTATGAGGAACTTTCCCCCGCGGTTCTGCTCGGGCGAGAAGGGGCCGCCGAGATCGACCAGGGGTTGCTGCCAGACGTTGTTCATCGTTCCCAGCAGACCCGGAGGGAGCTCCATCACCATCGGGCCTTCACGCAGGTCCAGCACACCGGACATGTAGACGGTGTCCTGGTTAGCCGTCAGGGCCAGTTGCCGTGGCTCGGCCAGCTGATCGGCGACGATCACCGTATGGCTGTCTGCACCCAGTGCCTTATGGGCATCCGCCATGGCCCCGTAGGACGCCATCGGCAGTGCCCAGAGATAGGCCTGAACGGCGCGTTGGAAGTCCAGCTCGTCATAGAGCCTCTCGACGGTCTCCGGCGTGGGATAGCCAGCCTCGAAGTCGAGCTTTCCAACCCTGGTATCGAGGGTCTCGCCTTGCGCTGGCAAGGCGACCGCGACGGCAAGGCCAATTGCGGATCCCAGTATGCGTAGACGTTTGCTTGAGTTGTTGAAGCGGGATTGCATTGTTTCAACCTCCTCTGTCGTGTTGCAGTTCTCAGCGCAAACCTGATTCACCATGAAGGCGAGCAACAGGTTGCCAGTTGTTCTCTACCATGGACCCGCATTCGTAATGCCGGTCACCACTTTGGCAGCACGACATTCGCCTGTAGCCGAAAACGAAGGCCCTCCGGACCCGTGTCGGGGGATTCGGCCCAGTAGCCCACACCCGCCTGCAGGCTGACCGGCAGCTTGCCGAACATGACGAGCTTGGAGAGTGCGGCATTGACCGGCACCGACCATTGCTCGGTCTCCCAGTTGTAGGTGGACTCGGACTGCACCGAAAGGGTCCAGGCGCTGGGCCAGGTGTAGGCCACGAAGGGCTGGGCGAAGGTGTTGCTGATGTCCGGGCGATCGTTGTCGCCGGCGAAGGACCAGATGTGGTTGGCGAGAACCCCCGCCGTCCAGGGGCCGCGGAGAAAGAGGGCGACTCCGGCCGGACCCGCGCCCCATTTCCTGGCACCAATCAGCGAATCGGTCGCGGTGGGCAACAGAATCACCGGACCGATGCCCCAGGTGAGGCCGCCAGCGGTGGGCTCCTTCGGTGAGAAGAAGAGCGAGGTGTTGATGTCCCCGAGGCCGAACTGGGAGCCGGCTTGCGGAAACAGCTCGTCCTGGTAGACCACCGGCACAATGGTCCGGGTGATGAGGTTCCAGTCACTGCCGAGATCGAAGGGGATCACCGGCTGAATATTGGTGGTGACCTTGTGCCCGTCGTCCGCGGCACCGAGCCCGCGGTCCAGGTTCATCTGGATCGGTACGGTCACGAGATTGGCGAGCGGATTGGTGAGCTCCTGCGCGAGATCTGCGGCGCTTTCCTCCGAGCAAGCCGCGAACGGCGTCGACAGCAGAGCCAGAGCCGTCAGCCATCGATTGCCTGGATGGAGCCGGTACATCTCACATTCCCCTTTCTTGCGTTCTGTGAAAAAAGTCCGCGCGCACAAAAGCAGGTTGACGCAGGGCAATAGAGGCTCAGGAGCGCTGCCGCGACGCGCCCACGCCTCACCTTGCGTATTTCTGTCCGGTCTTGCCTTGGGTGGCGCTCATGCCGCGGAACCACGAGGGCGAGAGGACCAAGGCAGACGTGGCTCAGTCGATGTTTCCCTTCCGGTGCTGGTCATAGAGATAGCCGCCCACCGCTCCCGCACCGGCACCAATCAAGGCGCCTCTGCCGGCGTTCGCGCTCATGGAGCCGACAAGCGCGCCACCTGCGGCGCCCATCGCGGCTCCACTTGCCGTACGCGATCCCGTGGTGCTGCCACATGCAGAGAGTGCGAAACAGGCTGCTAGGACAAGGCAGGATGTGAGACTTTTCATTGTGATATCTCCGGTGAAAGGGGGCGCCCCCAACATTCGAACCAACGCGATCATCGCTCGCCCGTGGCCTTGGTTCCGGCCAATCGAGTTTTCACCCCCTCATCACTTACACGGATACTTTTCTCCGAGGGCTCGAACCAAGCCGATGACCGCGATTTCGCCCATGCGCTCCTCGTTGGCAAGGTTCCTCTTCCCCCACGCCACGAAAGCATCGCGTCCGTCCGTGACGGTCGCACCCTTCGGATAACAGATCAGCCGCTTGAGGTGCTTGCGGTCGCTCACCGCGTCGTGGTACTGAACGGCTCCGCCAATGAAGGCGAGGCAGGCATAAGTGGCTACGGCGTAATCCGCAGAATCGGGAGCGGCGGAGCAGGTCTTGTACAGATCCCGAACTTGGTAGGCGCTGCCGTCGTCGCCTTGGGCTGCGACGGCGGAAAGGGCAACCACAGTGGCGGATAGGATCGTCCACACGTGTGACAGCGACAAACGCATCATTTTTCTCTCCTCCGCGATCTTTCGTGATGCACGACGGCAACTGCGAGAAATGACACCCCGCACCATCGTGCCTTGGCTGGTGCGATGTCTCATCGGTACTGACGGCGACACCTATCAGGTTCGTGCTTGACGGCCGCTGCATGGGCACCAGCGTCTATCTCCACTTTCAGTATAGGGGGGACCCCTTGACGCTCGCCTGTCATATCGCGCCAGGCTCTCCGCGGGCGATCCGAGGAACCGGATCCTTCACAGCGGTCGCGGCAGTCAGTACAGGTCGATGCGCTGCGGTGGAGTACGCCACACTGGAATGGGTCGACCGGACCAACAACAGGCGGCTGCTCGGGCCAAGTGGAAACCTACCGCCCGCGGAGTTTGAAGCGACGAATTCTCGCCAACAGGACGAGTCAGCCATGGTGGCTTTGTCTGAAGTGAAACAGTCTCCGGAATTCCCGGGGCTGTTCAATGTGCCGCACGCAACGGTGAAATGGGCGAAGATGGCAAGTCCCGGCGTGTAATCTGCGCTCAGAAACCTTGAGCCGATCGCAGGTACAGCCAAATTGCACCCCTGCTGGCGCTGCGCGTCCTCGGCTTGGTTTCCCTACTGCCTCCGCCCGGCGATACCTCCTGCACTGTCGCGGAAGACTTGGGGAGAAACGCCGGTCTTGCCCCGGAAAGCGCGAGTAAAGTTGGAGGAATCCGTATAGCCCAGATCAAAGGCGATCTCGCTGATCGGCTTATCGGTGCTCTTCAGGGCGTCAGCGGCCAATCGCAGACGCGTCTCCTTCAGAACCCGCGAGTAAGTGAATCCTTGTTCTGCGAGCCTGCGTTGGAGACTGCGAGCGCTCATCGCAAGGGATTCGGCAATGGACGCGATCTGAGACTCCCTTGCGGCAAGAAGGTTCTCGATCTGCAGGCCGACCAAGTCCCCTAAGCTCTCCGGTAGCGGACGTTCATCGGACGATCCGGGAATCTCCGAGCCACCACCACTTCCACCCCTTGAAAAATGGCTCGCCAGTAGCGCGCGCGGGACCGTGAAGTAGGTCTTTCCGACTCCTCGCCGAATCCGCGAACCGGCGAAGATATCGATGTCTGGAAGGCGCTCGCGCGTCCGGTAGGCCAGACTGATTTCTCCCGGCGACCAATTCCGCCCCGCGGCTTCCCTGATCTTGGCGATCGTAACGACCATGGTGTCCATTTGCGCCTGATATGACGCAACGCCGATATCCCCAAGGGTTGAAATATTGATCCTCAGCGCCTCCCCATGCTCCGACAGCCAGACGCGCTGACCGGTCACCAGCGAGTTGTAGAAGGCAATCCCCCTGCGAATGTACTCCTCGACGGTTAAAGACCGCTCGAGCATGCGCCCGTAGGGACCAAGGTCGTCGAGCAATCGCGCGCGCCCGACATGAAGGCCTAGATGCTCTGTACCGAGGCTCCGGGAAGCCAGTTCCAGGAATTGGAGTGCACTCTCCATCGGCACGGCCGCGGCCGGATGTTCAAGCAGCTTGGCAGGGATTCTTGCGCACGCGAGCAGTCGGCCGATTGGCGCTCCCAGTGATCGGAGGTAGCCCGTGTAGCGCAGCAAAGCCGCCATCCGGAGGAGCGGCATCCCTGCCTGCGATTCCCCTGATCTCATATGCCGGTCGGCGAGTTGCGCATGCGTTGTCGCGTGATCATAGTCCGCGCTTCTGGATTGCGCTAAATGGCGGGTGCGACGCGGTGCCATCTAAGTCGGTTGCTTGCTAGCCTTCCCATCCATGACCCTGCAAAGGAGCGCCAAAGGGCGGGGCTGTATCGGGCAGCATCGGCCGAGCCCAGACTGGTGGAAGAAGTGGATTCGGCCGGATGCCCAGCTTTCGTTCATGCCTCTCCAGGCTCCCCGTCCTCCTGGTTGCCCGAGCCGCCCCGGACGCGCCGAATCTCGACCTGAAGCGGACGTACCGTGTCCAAATGCAGGTCCCGTTGCGGGAAGGCAATGGAGATACCTGCCGAATTGAACTTGTCGTTGATCGCCTCGTTCAGGGCGCTCATCGTTGCATAGCGCAGGTCCACCGAATCGACAAAGCAGCGCAGCAGCAACCCCAGGGAATTGTCGCCAAAGGTTTCGAAGATGACGGATGGCGGCGGGTCCTCGAGCACGTTCTCGTTCTCCCGGGCGACTTCCTCTAGCAGCCGCATCGCCTGCCGCACGTCGGAGCCGTAGGCAATCCCCACCGAGAGGACGATCCGGGTCGCCTGATCCGACAGCGACCAGTTGAGGAGACGGCCCGTGATGAACTCCTTGTTCGGCACCAGAAGCTCCTTACCATCCCAGTTCCGAATCGTGGTCGCGCGGCTACGGATCCGGGTTACCGTGCCGTCCGTATCACCCACCGTAACCACGTCTCCGATCCGAATCGGCCGCTCGAACAGGATGATGATGCCGCTGATGAAATTCGCCACGATCTCCTGCAGTCCGAAACCGATGCCCACGCCCAGCGCGGCTACCAGCCACTGCAGCTGTGACCAGTCCGCACCTATGGTCTTGAACACCGACATCAAACCGATCGTGACGATGGCGTAGTTGGTCAGCGTCGTCACGGTATATCGGCTGCCCACCGACATCTCGGTGTACTGAAGCAGGATGATTTCCAGTACCGCAGGCAGCTGTTTGGCGAGAACGATGGTGATCACGGCGTAGATTAGTGCCAGCCCAAGACTCGCGAGCGTGACCGGCAAGACCTGGTCCTGCCCGTCGATCATGACCGTGTGATGCCAAAGGGTGACTTCGTCCAGAATGCGCAGGGCGGGAAACATATCCGACCAGATGATCCACAGCCCGAACAGTCCGAAAAAAAGAATGGCTGCATTGATCAGTTTGAGGCTCTTGTCGCTCAGCGCCACCACGTCGACCTCGGGTTCCTCGCCCTCCTGGGCACTTCCGTCGTCGCCGCCGCGAGGTGCGGATTCTGCTCGCCGTTCCCTGGCCTTGGCGTCGCGCCGCTCCATCGCCGCCTCGTAGGCAAGCCGCCGGCGCGTGACGAGCACCCAGCGCTCCGCCAGCGCGGAAACGAACACCAGTGCAACCGCCAGCCACGCGGTCTCCAGGAGTAGGTTCGCCAGGAAACCCGCCGAGTAGCGATAGCCAACGAGCGACAGCACTCCCAGCGCCAAGGGGTAGGCCACCAGCAATGGGTAGGCGAGCCGGTAGAGTTGTCCGAAGGACGTCCTCTGCCGACGCCCCAGGTAGCCTGCCAGAACGCCGGATCCGGGATGCAACAGCCGATAGAAGGCGAATGCCACGGAGCCGACCGCGACCAGGAAGAACAGGCGCCCTGAGGCCCAAGTCACATCCAAAGGATCCAGCGTGGACGCAGTCATGGACACGACGGCGGACGGGATGAAGATCCAGGTGAGTCGGTTGAGACTCGCGCGCAGCATCCGCAGGCTCGAATCGGGCCAACGGAAATGCGCCGCCGCGAGCCCGCCCGGGATGCAGGCGATGCTGAATGCCCGCAGGTAGAAAAAGTGCGCCGACACAGCGAGCAACGACGCTCCAATCGCACCGGTGAACGCCGTCTCCTCGACCGATCCCATGAGCTGCCAACCCGTCACCGCCATGGCCAGGGGCCAGGCGGCGGCCGCAGCCAGGGTCAACACCAGGGCGTGCACCGTGTAGCCGAAGCGGTCTGTCGTCGGCTTGCCGAGTCTTGCGCCAGCCTCCCGGATGGCCGCGCGCAGGCGCCCGCGGCCCCAGACCAGGACCAGAAGGCCAGCCCCCAGCAGCACGAAGACCGGAGAGTTCCGCGCCTGGTACGCGAGTGCCCCTGCGACTTCGCCCCAGCTCGCGGGCGAAAACAGAGGCCCGCCCCGGTCGCGGGCTTCCTCCGAACGCAATAGCTCGATCAAGGATCTGCTTCGGACCCAAAGCAGGTTCTCGTCGAGGAAGGCGCTGAAGTGTTGGATTGTGTCCAGCAGCCGCCGCTGGGCCAGTTCGAGCTCGGCGAGCTTGGCGAGGTACACGTCGTCCGCCGCCACGACCGTTTGCAACAGCTCCCTGCGGTCTTCCGCCAAGCCTAGGAGCTGCTCCCGCGGTGTCCGGGTGTCCTCCGATCCGGCCTCGGCCAGAATTTCAGACAGGTAGGCATCCAGGTCGCCGAGCTTCGCTTGCTCCTCCAGGTGGTCAAGGCGACGCACCCCGATCTCCGCGGCCATCGCCTCGCGCTCCTTGGCTGCCCGACGGTAGGAGCGCATGTCGGGAAGGTTTTGTCGGTGGCGGCGAAGCTTGTGCCCCAGTTCCTGCGTCAGACGACCGATCTCCACCGCCTCCCGGGTGCGCTGGAAGCTGGTCTCGATCTGTCGCGCCAGCTTTGCCGTTTCATCCACCTGCTCGGTAAGGGCCTCCAGCCTTCCAGACATCTTCGCCAGCTCAGCGGAAAGGGCCGCGTTCTCGTCAGCGAGCCGAATGACAACGGGACCCTCTCCGGCGGCGCCCTGGCGAATCGCCTCTGCTTTCGACTTGGCCTTCTCTGCATCCGCCTGGCGTTTGCGGTTGACCAGACTCTCGAGGACCTTCGCTCTGGTGCCTACCCACTGCACGCTGGCGGCGGCCCTGTCCCGCTCCGCCTGCATCAGCTCCAGCCGTGCCGACTGACTCAGGAGCTCCTGGTCGAGCATCTTGATCTCGCTGCTGATCGCATCGAACCGGGTCTGGAGCGCCCAACGCCGGGCCTCGGCGGTCTCCGGGCCCTCGCCAGGTTGGGGCGGCAAACTGATGAGAGCAGCGACGTCTTCCTGCTCTTCCCTGGCCTCGATCAGCCGCTGCTGAATGCGCGCCGGACGCCCCGCCTCTTCCTCGAGCCGCTTCTGGAGATCGGAGCGCTTCGCCTCCACCGCGGATAGATCGGCTTTCTCCTTCTGCAGGAGCTGCTCCAGTTGCCGCAAAGGTGTCGAGGAGTCGACCTCCAGGGTGTCCTCGGGCGGCGATGACCCTGCCTCCGCCATCGCCTCGCGGATCTTCTGGACCCGGGCCGGCGCCGTCTCTGCAGTCTGTCGGAAGATCTCTGCCGCCTGGGCGTTGGAGCGTGCGGTTCTCAGGTGACCGAGCGCTTTGCGATACAGCTCCAGCAGCTTGGCCTTGGCCTGCTCCTCGATGCCTGTCGCTGCTTCGACCTCGGCGATCCGCGCCTCCAGTGTGCCCTCGCTGACCGCGCCGGGGGCGGTGACAGCAGGGAACTGGTCCTGACAAACGCCCGATGCCAGGCTAAACAGCAGCACCAATGCCAAGAGAAAACGAACACAGGAAATGTTGCACCCAGATTCTCTGGGAACGACCCGGCGCGGTGTCGCCCGCTGGCGCGATTTACGCGAATATCCGTCGCGTGCAGCGAAGTCTTGGCGAGGTCTGTTCTTCATGCGCCTGCGTTCATTGCGCTGCATCGGGGCTTTCCCGCCCCGGACCAGTAGTGGTTCCGGTGTAAGACAGGTACGAGGGCTAAGCTAACATGCCGGTGCATTGATCACCGAACGCGCAGAGCCTTGGATACCTTTGGGAGTCTAATCCCAGCCCGCCCCAACCCCCAGTCATTTCGCGCCAAATGCCGCGACGCCTGGATCTGTCGGCAACCAGGATCAAACAATCCTCGATCCAGGCTGGAGATAATCTGCATAAAACGCATAGGATTAGGGTCCGTGTCACCGAAACAGTGGGGGCTTCAATTAAATCGTCCGGGAAACCTGATGCCATGCGTAACGCCTACATCCTCCCTCTGCTCGCCTTGCTCTTGGGATTGTCCGGCTGTGCCTCCCTACCCAACGAGGTTCATCGGACGGCCTCGTCCCATACCGACCGCGACGGAGAATCGTCGCGCATTGCCTCCCGTGCCACTCCCTACCTGCGAAAGCACCCCGGCAAATCCGGTTTCTGGCTGCTGGGGGATGGGCTCGACGCCTTCGCTGCCAGGGTCCTGCTCGCCGAGGCCGCGGACCGAACCATCGACGTGCAGTACTACCTCTACCACAACGATGTCACCGGCAGGATCCTGACCTACCGCCTGCTGCGCGCGGCGGATCGCGGCGTGCGCGTGCGCCTGTTGCTCGACGACATGACGACCAAGGGCATAGACACCCCGCTCGCGACCCTCGACGCCCATCCGAACATCGAGGTTCGCATCGTCAACCCCTACGCGAACCGCGGCTTTCGCGGCCTGGAAACCCTCACGCGCTTCGACGCCGTCACCCGGCGCATGCACAACAAGTCCTTCACGGTCGACAACCTCATCACCGTCGTCGGGGGCCGCAACATCGGTGACGAGTATTTCGGCACGCACGAGAACGTGAATTTCGGCGATCTGGACGTGCTCGCCCTGGGTCCAGTGGCGTCGGAGGTCGGCCAGCAATTCGACCTCTATTGGAACAGCGATATTGTCTACCCCATCGCAACACTGGCGCGGGAAGCAGGAGACCTGGAAGAGCTCCGCGGCGAGCTCGCGGCATTCGACGAGGCACAGCGCGCGTCCCCTTATGTGCAACGCCTGCACAGCTCGGAACTGGTGAAGGACTTCATCGCCGGGAGGATCGATTTCCAATGGGGCCAGGCTCTGGTCTTCTACGACCTGCCGCAGAAGCTCACCTCCGACCCCGACGACCGTTCGACCCACATGGCCCCGCGGCTGCTGCCCGCCACACTCGGGTCCCTCGAGCGGGACCTGCTGATCTTCAGTCCCTATTTCGTGCCCGGCAAGCACGGCGTCGTGATACTCACGGACCTGGAGAAGCGGGGCGTGCAGGTTCGCATACTGACCAATTCCCTGGCGTCCACGGATGTGGGCGTCGTCCACGCGGGCTATGCCAAGTACCGCAAGCCCCTGCTCCAGGGAGGGGTGGAGATCTACGAGTTCAAGCCCGATGCAGACCAAAGCGACGAAGGGCAAATTCGGCAAGCTCGGAAGATCATCCGGCGCCAGCCTGCACGCCAAGACATCGGTCTACGATCGACGAAGCTCTTTTTGTCGGATCCGCGAATCTGGATCCGCGCTCCGGGAAGCTCAACACGGAGCTCGGCATCCTTTTCGAGAGCGAGCCCCTGGCAGAGGGACTCACGGACTGGTTCGACGCTAACAAGGCTCGCATCGCCTACCGCGTCAGTCTCGATCACAGCCACTGCGCGGAAGAACCTTCATGCGAGGGGAAGCTTCGATGGAACGACCAGGGCAGCGGCGGGCAGGTGGTCTATCTGAGGGACCCGCAGACCGGGATCTTGAACCGCTTTCTCGTCTCCTTGGTCTCCCTGCTACCGATTGAAGGGCAGCTCTGATGGATCGTAACACTGGCGCAGAGTGACAGGGGCGCGTTTGGAATACTCACTTAAGTTCCTTAGATCCTAACTGAACGATAAAGGAGCAGATTCGATGAAACTCGGCATGCCAATGGTCGTGGCGATATGCAGCAGCCTTTCAATGACACCCGTCGCAGCCGGTGACGGCGGAGAGGCCGCAATCGGCAGCACATCTGCCGGTGCTGCGGGAGTCGCCGTCGGAAAGCAGATAGGCGAAGACCCCGGCGTTACGGTTGGCGGCGCAGAAGGTGGTTCATGGGGCGCGGCCGCCACCACCACGGAAAAGGGAAAGACCGAAACCGTCGTCGATGATAGCCGTAAGCACGGCGCGGCTGCAGGCAAAGCGAAACGAGCCAGCACCGCTACGGCCGCCGGTCACATCTACGACCAGGTTCAGAAAGGCAACATTCAGATCCAAGGTGCGACGGACGCCGATATTTACGAATAGCCAGGCTGAACGCGCAGGCACGGCAACGCGGGGAACAACTCGGCGATCGACGGATTCGGTCTACCCGAACGATTGCTCGATAGCCGGCCGTGCTCGGCGCCCGTCACTGTCTCATTGCGAGGCTCGCTGAGTGAGGCTCTGCAGCGATCAAAACTCGTGGGAGCGTGTTCCACGCGCTCGACCAAGGCGCATCCCATTTCGTATTGCAGGGGGGCACACATGATGCCGCGAGCTTCCAGCACCATGCTTGCGGCTCTCGCCGCCGCTGTCTTGACCGTCGGTTGCGCCAGCGAGACCTACCAATTGATGCCGACGCCGCTGTTGTATCAGGGGCCCGGCGCCGTTTCGGTGTTCCTGCAACCGAAAGCGGTGCGCAGCGGCAGCACCGACGTGGACCTCCTATACCTCACCGACCGCGGCCCGGAGACGGACGCTGGGATCTATCTGCCTTACGGAGAGACGCGGGCCAAATCGATCGCATTCGGTTCGGCACGAGTGGAGATCGGTCCTGGCGTTTCATGGGAAATCCTGGATCGCGAGAGTCGGCTGGCCGAACGCAACCGAGAGCTAGATTTATCGTTGGGACGGGTTGAGGAGCTCGGTCGGTTTCCGGACGAGCCCTATGGCGTAGAGCTTCGCGCTGACGGCGCACTCTATCGGGACTCGGCGGATATGGCAGACCACAAGAGGACGGCGCGGCTGTTGCGTGAGGAGCTGCGGCGGCGGCTGGCACGCTCCCCGAACAAGGAGGTCACCCTTTACGTACACGGCTTCAACGAATCCTTCGCCACCGCGGCGTTCACGGCTGCCGAGCTGTGCCATTTCCTCGGCCGCGAGCCGGTTTGCGCCTTTTTCACCTGGCCTGCCTCGCACACCGGTAATTTCCTGACTTCTTACTCCAGCACCACGGAGTCGGCCCAATATGCCGAGGATCACCTGAAACAGGTCGTCCGCATGTTGGCAACAACACCAGGGGTGGAGGGGCTGCAGTTGCTGGCGCACAGCCGTGGTGCCGGGCTCCTCCTGAAGACGGTACGCGATCTGTTTATCGAGGCCATCGCCGCGGGGAAGGAGCCCATCAAGGCACTGCGAATCGATAATTTGGTCCTGTTCTCGCCCGACATCGATATCGATGTCGCCAGAAAGGACATCACGTACGGGATATCGGACCCGGACATGTTCACCGTCTGGTCCAACGAAAGGCTGCCGCGCTCGCTGGGGGGACGGCTGACGATCTACTCCTCGCCTCAGGACCGGGCACTGCGAGTCTCTCGCATCCTGTTTCGCAGCCAAAGCCGCGCCGGCAACATGCGCGCCGAGGACGTCCCAATGGATTTGCAGCGTTACCTCGCACCACTCGACAAGCTCGATGTCGTCGTTTACGAGGGACAGCGCACGGACACCCATGGCCATTTCTACTTCACGACCAACCCGCAGGTCAGCTCCGATTTGATCCAGCTGCTGCGTTACGGCAAGAAACCAGGCGATCCGGGCCGTGAGCTGATCAAGGTCGGGCCGATCGTTTGGAAATTCCCGCGCACCGAAAAATAGCTTGGGTCATCTGGCCGGCGAGCCCGACAGACTGGCGCGAAAGGACAGGAGAGCGCAACCGAAACTCCCTATAATTTGAAGTATTAACAGAGCTTGAAAGGAGCACCTACGATGACGCGCAGCACGTTACTGGTAATCGGCATATGCAGCAGCCTCTCGATGACGCCCGTGGTAGCCGGCGACAGCAGTGGCAAGACCGCACTCGGCAGTGCGCTGGGTGGTGGTGCCGGAGCGGTCATCGGGAAACAGATTGGCGGAGACACCGGCGCTGTAATCGGGGGCGCTGTGGGCGGCGGGGCGGGCGCGGCCGTCACCACTAAGGGAAAGGGAAAGACCGGAGCCGTCGTCGGCGGTGCAGCGGGTGGTGCGACCGGCGCCGCTGCAGGTAAAGCGATGGGCGGAGGAACCGCTGGCCAAGCCGCTGGTGCCGCATTGGGTGCCGGTGCCGGAGGCGCGTTAGGGCGAACGCTCGGCAAATAGCGATCATGCGGTGCGTGGACGGCGAGCGCGAAGTGATCTATCTGAAAGACCCACGCACGGGCGCGATCACCCGCTTCGCCGTTGCCGTGGTCGCGCTGCTGCCGATCGAAGGGCAGCTGTGATCGGACGGTCCGTCCCGAGACAAAGTTCTGGGGCGCTCGTCGCGGGGAGATTGCAGCGGCGCGCGGCGTCGGATTTCTTGGCGACGGTTTCTTGGCACGGCCTCACTGCATCTTGTCCTTGAACTCCTGCTTCGCCGCATCCTGTGCGGCCTGTCGCTCGGCCAACAGCTTGTACGCCAAGTAGTACTTGAAGATGTTGGAGACGTAGCTCACCGGCTCCGGCCCGACCTCCCGTGCCACCAGCAGCTCGACGTTGCCGAACCAGAGGTTCGGGTTCAGATCACGGTCGCCAGCGGCGCGCCGCAGGCGCAGGATGCGGTTCGGTCCCGAGTTGTATGCAGCAAAGGCGAACAGCATCTTGTTGAGATCGTCGACGGCGTCGTCGTTGAAGTAGGTGTCGATCAAGGTGCGTAGGTATTTCGCCCCCGCGTGGACGTTGGCCTCAAGCTCGCGGACGTCCCCCACCCCCAGCTCCTTACCCGTGGACGGCAGCACCTGCATGATGCCGACCGCACCCGCGCGACTGCGCGCGGTGTGGTCGAGACGCGATTCCTGGTAGCCCTGTGCCAACAGCAGCAAATGGTCGAGATCGTACCGATCGCCGAAGCGACGGAACAGATCCGCGACGCGATCGAGCTTCTGCACCTCCTCCTTCGCAGTCGCACGCTTGACGAACCCGCTGCTGCCCAGATACCGCTGGATCACGGTATTGCCAAAGCTCGTGCCGGCCTTGTGGCCCTCGATGAAGGCATTGACGGTTTCCCCCAGCACCGGGCTCCCCTTTCGCATCATCCAGCCGAATCGGCCCCCGGCGTTGATGACGATTCCGGGATGCAGCCTGATCTCGGGCAACACCTTCGCCCAAAGCTCGGCCTTGTAGTCGTCGACAACGACGGTCTCCAGAAGTCCGGCATTGACCATCTCCATGAGATCCTCGTCCTGCAGTTCTTCCGGAGCGGGCTCGATCTTGATCGGCGTCTTACCCTCTGCCGCGAAGCGCGCGTTGATCTCCTGCAGATGCTCCCAGTAGCTCGAGGACCGTCGCGCCCACACCGGCGTCCCTGCCAGATCGTCCAGACTGGCGAATGCGGGGGACGATGGACCGGTAACCAGGATCTCGTCGACCGCCTTGCTCGTGGGTGCGGAGAAATCCACCTGCGCCTCCCGGCCCGGCGTGATGGTGAGATTCGCCGCCGCGATGTCCCCGCGCCCCTCGATCAGCGCCGGCAGCAGTTCGTCACGTTGCACCAGTACCACCACGACGCGCGGCTTGAGATGCTTGTCCCGCGGCGGGAACCGCTGGTTGATGAAGTCCTCGAAGGCGACCTGGAACTCCGCAACGATGCCGCGGGGCGTGCCCTTCTCCAGGAAGTACATCGTTCGGGACGGCACGGTCAGCACTCGGATGAGCCGTCTTTCCAACATGCCGTCCAGGTCGCCGACCCAGGGCTGGCGGACCAGGTTGAGAAGGCGCTGCTCGGCGCGCATGTCTACGGAATCGCCGACCTCCGCTTCCTCCGCTCCCCGCTCTGGCGGAAGGGAGGGCTCCGTGTCCAGCGCCCTTTCACAACGATGGTAAAGGAGCGTCGCTCCCACGAGCAGGAGAACGGTCAGAACCGCAGTCAGCGGCCGGCGCATACGCTTGCTCATCGCAATCCTCGACGGTTGAATGAGTCTGCTCGCCGCCGGGACTCAGAGGCCGAAGCCATGCGGTCGCTGAACGCGTTACACATCGGCGCAGGAACCCCAGAGAGCATGCGGAAGATTGGCACTGGATGGGGGCAGGTATCGGTCGCCACCCCTGGCAACGAGGAAGGTGCGTCTTTTCGGTCCGGCGAAGGCATTGTCACCGCGCGATTCCCGAGTCAACGGAACAACAGGGCCACCGTAGCGATCGTCGCGATATAGGCCAGCGGGTAGAAGACGATCACGTAACGGTCGACCTTCGCCACGAAGGACTGTCGTCCCTTCATGTCCTGGCGCCGCAAATAAACGGCCAGGATCAGAACGACCGCGGTGACGAGGAAGGCGCTGATCAGCAGCGTATCCAAAAACGTCAGATAGCCCAGCCTGGGCAGATCGTTCGAAATAGCGAAATTGAAGGCGATGAACAGCAGGAGATTCGCGCCGGCGGCATCCACCCGCTTTGCGTAGTCCTTGAGAAAGAAGAGGATCCAGGAAACGGCAATGATGACGGTCAGCGGGAGCAGAATCCGGAAGAAGTAGTACTCGACATGCCGCTTCGCCGCGAACTCGAAGTTGAACCGCGAGACGGGTCTCTTGAGTATCGAGCCCTGGGAGAAGCTCGTGTCGAAATCCGTCACCACCCATTCCTCCTCGCCGAGCTTATCGCCGACCTCGCTATAGCCCTCGATCTCGCGTAAGACAAACAACCACTCGGGCGTCAGCAGCTCGAGCCGGATAAAGAACTTCTGCACATCGAATGGGAAATTGCGGAAATCAAAGTCCGGGGCCTGCAGAGTGGTCGAAAACCGCTCCAGATAGGCCGCCTCGCCGTTCGCCTGTACCACGACCACACGATTCTGCACCCAGCGGTTGCCCTGCTGGTTGACGACCGTGTACTGAGGCCAGAGCTGCCCCCGCCGGCTCATCTCGGCGCTGAAGGCATCGCCCGTGAAGACTTGGAAGCGGCTCTGCGCCGTCTCGGGATCGAACGCGAGCGCGGGGTCCCGCCAATGCAGCACGAGCGTCGCCACGACACCGAAGTTCTCCGCCTTCTGGTCGACGTCCGTGATCTGCTGCAGCTTTACACCAATGCGAACGGGGATCGGTTCCCGCACCAACTCCCGTCCGGTCGCCTCGCCTTTTCCCTGGAGGACTTCAGGAGAGTTCAGGCCCATCACGAGGCGGAAGTTCCCCCCCGTGGCCTTGCCCGATGGGTCGTTGCTCGAGATGGCGAGCCGGTAACCCTCCGCCTTTCGCGGGAGCGGGTACTCCAGCGCCGCGCGTACGTCCGCCGCCGCGAAGTTCCCGTAGGCGACGGCTTTGTCGCTGTGATCTAAAAGCGTCAATACGGGCTTTAGATCCCCGTCAATGGCCTCCGCGTAGGCGTAGAACGTCTGGTCCGCGGCCAGATCCGCCAAATGATAGTACCGGATCGGCTGGTCCGGTCTCAGCTCGCCGGCGACCGAGACGACTCCCCGGTCCAGCGCGCCCACGTCCTTCTCCGCGAAAACGAATGGGGGGCCGCTGCTGTCGGGCCGCCCGGAAAGGATATCCGGCTCGTCCACCCCGACCACGAGCCGATAGGTACCAACCGAGGGACGGACAAGGGAACTGCCGAGCGCAAGTCGGTAATCACCGTCCGCGGGGATCTCGTAACTGAAGGCGGCGTAGTAGTGGCCCCCAAAGTCGTCGTTTCCGCGCAGCGCGTAGCGATCCAGAATCTGTCGCGTAACCTCGATCGGATCCCGCTCGCGGGACAAGTCGCGGATGAGCTTCTCCAGCCGCTCTCGACCGACCTCGTCGAGATCGATGTCGGGTTTGAGGAGCGCGACGAGCGGGTCCAGGTGACCCGAAATTGTCTTGGCGTGTACGTAAAGCACCTCGCCCTTCTTCAGCCCGGTGATCCGATAGAGCTGCAGGCCGGTCGTGGATACGCGCCCCTCCAGGGCCTGTATGCGAGAAGGAGGCTGGACCAGGTCGGTTTCGGAATCCGCCGGCGTCTGTGCACGGACCCGGTCCGGAGCCGCCACAAACAGCAGGATCAGGGACAGAAAGCCGCGAACGAGCGCCATCACGATCGCCGTCTGGTCTAGGGCAAGCCTGTTATTCTTATCGGTATTCATCGGACGACCGCAGAAAGGTTGGCGCGGTGCGCTTGTCCGAGATACTAGCGCAAAAAGAGGTATTCCCCTGGAGGTATTTCTGGCGCGATCGCGCGGTCGGCCTACCGTTCGCTCAGACAAAGGCCGCCGGGCACCAGGAAGCATTCGGAAGGCGACCAGGAAAGTCCCGGCACCAGTTTCAGTTGACATAGCCAGGCTCGTTGAACGCAGTTGTCAATGTGCTCTGCTTTGCCGAGTATTGCGCTTGCTCGTCAACTCCGTTCCCGTCCGCCCCGGAATATCACGATGGCCGATGCAACCCGCCCTTTGCGCGTCGATTGCGCACCAGCATGAGCCGACTGCGCATCGGCCTCGCTCTCGCCCGCTCCCTCGCCATTTACTACGGCGTCCCCTTCAGGGCGAGGCGCCTGCGGGGCTTCTACCGCCAGTTCGTCCCGCCGGGCTCCCTCTGCTTCGACATCGGCGCCCACGTCGGCAACCGCATACGTTGCTGGCGCAGCCTGGGGGCGCGAGTGGTCGCCGTGGAGCCGCACCCCGACCTCCTGCGGGTTCTGCGGCTGCTCTATGGGGCCGATCCCGCTGTGCACCTCGTCCCGGCGGCACTCGGCAGCGCACCGGGAACCGCTCCCCTGCTCGTGGACGAGGGCAACCTGACCGTAAGCACGCTCTCCGCCGACTGGGTAGAGCGCGTATCCGCCGACCCGTCTTTCGACGGCCTGCGCTGGCAGAGGGTGTCGGAGACGACCGTCACCACCCTTGACGATCTCATCGCCCGTTTCGGCGACCCCGCGTTCGTCAAGATCGACGTCGAGGGGTTCGAAGCCGAGGTCTTGGCGGGAGCTTCCGGCCCGCTCAGCGCGCTCTCCTTCGAATACCTGGAGTGCGCACTCGAGCTCGCTCTGGACTGTCTCGACCGTCTCGCCCAACTCGGCCCCTACCGCTACAACTGGTCTCGGGGCGAGAGCCACCGCCTGGTGTCAGCGGACTGGATCGACGCCGACGGGATGCGCCGCCTGGTGGAGCGCGCCGGACTGGGCAGTGGTTCCGGCGACATCTACGCCAGGCGTGTCGAACCCGGTGACATCTGAGCGACCAGTATCCAGTGCCCGCAGCAGGAGGCTGTAGAGCTCGTGCATATCGCCCAAGGCGGGGCGCTTCGGCGTCAACCCCGGGGCGAATCCCGCCGCGGCCAGACGGTCGAGGATCTCCGTCCGACCGGTGATCAGGTGCACCGGCACCTCGCGGCTTGCCCCCTCGCCGCTCACGCTGGCGGCGGGCTGGTGATCGCCGAGCACGATCAGGATAAGGTCCGCCTGCGCCCGCAGGCGGAGATAGCCCGCGAGATACGAGAAGGCGTAGGCGAGCGCATCGGCATAGGAGGCGCCGAGGTCCAGCCAGTCCGGCGTCTTGGTTACCGCGCGAGCCAACACCTCGCCGTCGTAGGGATCGGAGCCGAGCAGGCGAGGCCAATCCGGTTGGTAGGGCGGCGTCGGGCGGAACGGCAAGTGGGTGCTGATGGTGGGAAACACGACGAACCGCGGGGGACCCTCACCGGAGGCCAGCTCCAGCGCGTCCAGGCGGGCCAGGGCGAACTGGTCGGGGATGCGCCACCAGCCGAAGCCGGGCCCACGGTAGTCCAGCGACTTGGCGCCCAGGATCGCGTGAAAGCCGTAGAACCTGCCCTCTGGCCAGTCCATTCGCAGACCCGGCATCACGGCCACCGCCCGATGGCCGAATCGGCTGAAGCGATGCACCAGGGTGTCGCGCTCCTGCGTCAACAAGAGCTTGTAGCTGGGGTTGTCGTCGACCTCGATCCCGGAAAGCAGGCTCGCATGCGCCAGCCAGGACGCACCGCCAAAGGTCGGGGAACGCACGAACGCCGAGACCGCCCCGCGCCCGGTGTCCGCGGCGGCCGCCTCGAGTGATGCGCGCGCCGGATCGATCACCGGGGCGAGATCGGCGCGATCGTACGCCGTGGCCCCGTATGACTCGAGGAACAGGACCACGACGTGCGCCCCGCGCGCCATCCCGAGGTCCGATGTTACCGCCGGGGAATCCGGCAGTTGGCGAGCGGCGCCGTTATGCGCCAGAGCGTCCACGAGGAAGGCAGTCTGGGCGGCATAGGTCTGGGTGACGGGCTTGGCGTACTTGATGTGGGCGCGCAGGGGTCCGCCGAGCGACCCGGCGAGATAGAGCGCAGCTACGCCACCCGCGACTGCTCCCATGACGCGCCTGGGCCTCGACTCGGACAACCCCAGTCGGACTCGTCCCAAGGCCCAGAGGATCAGCGCAAAAACCAGGCCGAGCAGGAGTATCAGCCCCAGGGCGGCCCCGGCGACCAGCCAGGGGGGAGCGACCTCGACCAACATGGCGGCGACCTTCGGCAGGTGCTGGGCGTCCCAGTAAAGATTGACCGTCCGCCCATAGAGCGCCGGCGCCGTCACCTCGGCGTAGCGTCCGATCGCAAGCAGCGTGAGCACGATCGCCAGCACGACCATCAGGCCGCGGCCGGGCGCTCCCCTGAGCTCGGTCCAGACGACGAGGCCCAGGATCAACAGGGCGATCTCGACCGAGAACTCGTGGCGGTCCTCGATCCAGGGGGTCGGCCAGACGTTGTGGAAGGAAAGCGCGAGGTTCAGCAGGTAGAGAGCCGCGGCCAGCAACAGCCAGCTCACCCAGTGGGAACGCTCCATGCTGCGCCAGGCCACGGTTGCCCTACTCGCGCCGAGCCTCGAACTCGACGATCAGCTCCACCTCATCGCCCACCCAGCCGTTGTCCACGCTGTAGGTCATGCCGAAGGCGCTGCGCTTGAAGCTGCCGCGCGCCGACACCCCCATTACCCAGGGCTTGCCCCCGAGGAGACCGCCACCGAAGGGGTACTCGCCGCTCTTGTTCCAGGTCGCCTGGAGCGTCACCGGCTGCTTCTTGCCGAGAAGCTCGAGATCGCCATCGATCAGGTATTCGCGCTCCCCCGCTCGGCGCGCGCCGGCGGCGGTGAAGGTCATCTGCGGAAACTCGGCGCTGTTCAGGAAGTCGGCGCTCTTCAGGTGCTCATCCCGCTTCTGATGGTTCGTGAACACACTGGCCGTATCCACGATCACCCGCAGGTCCGAGAGCTCCCCGGTCTCCTCGTCGAAGACGTAGCTCCCTTCAGCCTTGCGGAACATGCCGAGCACCTTGCTGTAGCCGACATGGTCGACGAGAAATCCAATGCTGAGGTGGTCGGGATCGATCTCGTATCGGGCTGGCTGGGCCTGCAGCGGGAAGGCGACCGCATAGAGCACAAGCAGCGTCACAGCGGCGACACCGACGGGACGGTGCCGGCGAGGAGGCAGATCGGACGCGTTCGTCATGGCAGTTCTCCGGTAGCGAGGGGATGACCCGCACGGCGGGCGAGCCAAAGGGTATCGACGGCGAAAGAGTAGCAGAGGACGAGAAGACCCGCGCCGGCGAACATCGCGCTCCAGCTGACTGAAAACACCGGCATCAGCGCCAGGACAAGGCTCAGCACCTGGATCACGCAGACCGCCTGTCTGCGCCGGCTGGGCGGCAACGGCCGGCGCATCGCGGACCACGCCATGCCCGCGGCCACGAAGGCATAGCGCAGGAGACCGGCGGCGAGCACCCAGGCGCCCGCCCGGTCCAGAGACCAGACCAGCAACGCCAGGACCATCACGAGCAGGGCGTCGATCTCCATGTCGAATCGCGCGCCGAACGGGCTGACCCAGCCGCCGCGCCGCGCGAGCCAGCCATCGACGCCGTCCAGTGCCTCGGCCAGCATGGCAAGGGCGCAGGCCGTCCAGAGTACGGCGGCAGAGCCGCCCTCGCCAATCAGACCGAAAATCAATGCCGTCAACACGGCGCGCAGGAGGGTGACCTGGCTCGCCGGTCCCAGGCGCCGATGTGGCTCGTGTGCCGGCAGAAGCAGCACCAACAGGACAAGGACCACCGCGAATCCCATGAGCACCTTGTGCAGGTAATGGTCACCGAGTGAAAGGCCCTGAGCGAGGCCGGTGGCGCCCACGAGGAGAAGCGCCAACGCCGCGCCTGCGTTCGCCGCGGCGCTCCGCCGCAAGGGCGCGCGCAACGGCATGGGCGGAACGACGACCGGGGCCCGGCGTTCCAGTGAAGCGACGTTGCGCTGGCCAGGCGCATTCCCGCGCCGGGCGTTAGAATGACGGTACATCAGGTTTCCGCTTTCCGAAGTCTCACACCGCTCACAAGCCAGTGCCCTACCGCCGCCAGACCGCCTCCGCCTTTTGGGTGACCGCTCCCGGTCGCGGCGAGATCCGGGACCAAAACCTTCCCGAGCGCACTGAATCGGAGGTTCTGGTCCGCACACTCTACACCGCCGTCAGCCGCGGCACGGAGTCCCTCATCTACCTCGGCCAGGTGCCCGAGAGCGAATGGCGCCGCATGCGCTGCCCCTTCCAGGAAGGTGATCTCCCCGGGCCCGTGAAGTACGGCTACACCAACGTGGGCATCGTTGAGGAAGGCCCCCGCGAGCTCGCGGGCCGTGCCGTGTTCTGTCTTTTTCCTCACCAGAGTCGGTACGTGGTACCAGCGACATCGGTTCACCCGCTGCCGCGCGGCGTACCACCGGGCAGGGCCGTGCTGGCCGCCAACCTGGAGACCGCGGTCAACGGGCTCTGGGACGCCGGCCCGCGGCTCGGTGAGCGTGTCGCCGTGGTCGGCGGAGGTACCCTCGGTTGCCTGGTCGCCTGGCTCGCCGGGCGCATTCCGGGCTGCGAGGTCGAGCTCATCGACGTCAATCCGCGGCGCGCCACGATCGCGGCGGCGCTCGGAGTCGCCTTCCGCGTCCCGGACGCGGCGGCCGAGGAGGCCGATCTCGTGATCCACGTCAGTGGTTCTCCCGCCGGGCTCCACACTGCCTTGCGGCTCGCTGCCTTCGAGGCCCGGGTCGTGGAGATGAGCTGGTTCGGCGACCGGATCGTCCCGCTCGCACTCGGCGAGGGCTTCCACCGCCAAAGGCTGACCCTGACCTCGTCCCAGGTCGGCACGGTCGCCGCGCCGATGCGCGCGCGTTGGGACAGCCGACGCCGCATGGCGCTGGCCCTCTCGCTGCTTTCCGCGCCCGAGCTCGACCTCCTGATCACCGGAGAGGACGCGTTCCAGGACCTGCCCGAAGTCCTGGAACGCCTGTCAACCGACCCTGGCGACGCCCTCTGCCACCGCATCAAGTACACCTGATCACCACCCGAAAGGAGCGCCATGTTTACTGTCTGCGTTCGCGACCACATGATGATCGCCCACAGCTTTCGCGGCGACGTATTCGGACCCGCCCAGGGCTTGCACGGGGCCACCTACGTGGTGGACTTGGAGGTGCGCCGCAGGGAGCTCGACGCCGACGGCGTGGTCGTGGATATCGGCCGACTCAACGAGGTCCTGCACTCGGTGCTGTCGGAGCTCAACTACCGCAACCTCGACCAGGAGTCCGCGTTCACCGGATTCAACACCACCACCGAGTTCCTGTCGAAGGTGGTCTTCGAGCGCGTCGCGGAACGCATTCGCGCCGGCGAGCTGGGTCACAACGCCATTGGTCTGGCCGGGATGCGGGTCTCGCTGCACGAATCGGATCGGGCCTGGGCCTCCTACGAAGGCGACCTCACGCTCTAGCGCCTGTTGTCGCTCACTTTATCTCACCGGATTTTCTCAGAATAATCCGCGCCGACTTTGCCGGATTTGTCCATCGCGGTTGCGTGTGCCTGCGGGCCAGACGGTCTCGGTCGGTTCACGCGGCCCTGAGGGCAGCAACCGGCCAGGAAGAGACCTTCCCGCCTCCTTCGCCATCGCCCGCAATATCCTCATTGCGGACATCCTCTGTCAGTGGAACCCCAGAAGGACCACGACCCACTGCGGACCTTAAGCGATTGCTTATGGACGGTGTGAGGAGTCGTTACGCCGTCCCGAGCAGCGGGGCGGCAGAAACGGCTGTTCCCGACCCACAACAGACATCGGATCTGCGAACAACGACGACGGCAGCCGATGTAACGGCGGACCTTGCGCGAGTCACCTTCTGTCCATCATTGATGTCTCCAAGCGCGACCGCGCGCGGACCGCCCGCCCGGGACGATGCTCCCGAGCCGACGCCGGACTGCAACCTGCTCGGCCAGCCCGCGCCCGACGTCGAGTTTGATTAGCGCGTCTCCTGGTAGCCGCCTTCTTCTGCCACAGAGGGTGCCGCCGCCCCTGATCTCACACCTGCCCGCTGCGCCTCAAATCTCCTCCCAAACCCCCGCCGAAGCGCGGTCCGACACCTCAGAGAGGTCGGCACGGCTCTCGGTTGAGCCTTGACCAGCCCTCTGGACCTCGCAAGCCTCTCAGCCTGACGCCGCCTTCGGGCTCGCAGAGGTGCTTGAATTTCCTATCGCTTCGCGGACTGCAGCAAGCAGCGTTCCAGGTGGGCCTACGGGGCGGTGCTCATCCTGAGGCGGTACTACAAATCGCTCCTGGGTCTGGAGCCCTCCAGGCTCACGGCGGGGCAACGCTATCACTACCTCGCCGGCTGGCTCCCCTGGCTCGCCGACGGGTTCAATCTGCTGTTCAATTTCGCGGCCCTGGCCTGGTCCACCGGCATGGTGCTGGATCCGCCTGATTTCACCCCGCCCATCATCAACATCGCGGCCATCCCCCTCGCTCTCTTTGCCTTCAAGGTCGTCAAGAGCTTCTTCCTCTACCAGCGCCGGGTCTCTGCCTCCCTGCGACAGAGCCTCGCGGCGGGAATCGCGGGACTCGCCCTGTCCCACACCATCGCCCGCGCCGTTTGGACCGGATTCGCCACCCGCGACCTGGGGGTTCTTCCGCTCCCCGAAGCTGGGGGAGGCCCCCGCCCTGGTCCGCGGCCTCTCCGCCGCGAGGGAAGAGCTCCTCTTCCTGATCGCCCTATGGCTGGCCGCCGCCCTCGTGCTCATACGCGAGGATGCCTACATGCTCCACGTCCGGTTCTGGGCGGCGGGCCTCTTGGTGCAGTCCTTGCCCTATCTGGCGACGGTTCTGGTATCCCTGATCAGCGCGTGACGCGGACTCCCCGCCGGCCTGGTGGGCACCGTGGAGGAGATCCGGGGCAAGGTCGGCGGGGCCTGAGCGCCTGCCGGGACGATCTGCACCGGGACGAGATCGGTCGACGGCCGCGGTTCCGATAGAGGGGCGCGCAAGATCCCATGGGTCCTTCGGACGATTCCTACAACACGGCTCAGTAAGAGCGGCTACCGTTAGCCCATCGGAGGGGTGGATGCCGGTCCCGGGGGAGGAGATCGGTTTGGGGTATGGGAACCCACCTCGCCCGTGCGGCGCACCCTTCGGATGCCGCTCGTCACGGTCGTCGTCGGAAATCCACGAGCGCGGACCCTGGCGAGCCCTCGATTCACGACCGAACCACGTCAGGAGAACGTCAATGTCAGGTTGCCCAGTCCATCATCACGGTGTGTCCAAGGCCCGCGGCTGCTCCCATGTCGCCGCGTCCAGCTTCAGCAGGCTGTTTCCGGATCTCCCCGGGGTCGAGTTCAGCGAGGAAGAGGCGGCCATCCTCGGCGGTCCCGGCGGGTTGATGCACGACTACGACGGGACCTCCGGGGATTCCGATATCCCCGCGGGCTACATCTTTTTCGCCCAGTTCATCGATCACGACATAACTCTGGACACGACCTCCAACATCCGGGACTCGGCCCGGGACGCCAAGAAGGTCGCCGAGCTGCCCAACATCCGCTCCGTCAGCCTGGATCTCGACTGTGTCTACGGTTTCGGTCCGGAGGGCAGTCCGCACATCTATGATCCCACGGTCCCCGGCGCCATCGCGATCCACCCCAACGGCCACGATCTCGCCCGCTCCCCCGGCGGCACCGCCCTCATCGGCGATCCCCGGAACGACGAGAACATCTTCGTCTCCCAAATGCAGCTGATGTTTCACCGCTTCCACAACAAGCTGCTAAAGGACCGGTTCCCCCACTTCGAGGACGCGCAGAGGGAGACCCGCTATCACTACCAGTGGCTGGTGCTGTTCGACCTCCTCAAGCGCCTGTGCGACCCGGAGGTCTACGCCTTCGCGGCGCACCAGCTGCTCTCGGGCAAGAAGTATCCCCTCTGCTACGGACCCGACAAGTGCGGCAAGATGACCATGCCGGTGGAGTTCTCGGTCGCCGCGTACCGGGTCGGACACACCATGGTGCGATCCCACTACGCGGCGAATGCGGACAACCAAGAGATCGCGCTCTTCGACGAGCGCTTCGGGACCCTCGGCTTCAGTGCCCTCCCCGAGGATCTGGAGGTCGACTGGAGCTATCTGCTGCCGGTCAGCAAGTGCATCAGGCCGCGGAGCACACTCCGGGATCCCGTCGGGAAAGAAGCCGCAAGCTCCAGCCGAGATATGCCGGGGAACATAGCCTCGAACCGGTCAGGAAGAACGTCACGCAGGGGATACGGTGACCTTGCCCAAGGCATGCACGAACGGCAACCTCCCCCGTCACTCCGGGCGAATCTTCATGTATCAGCGGCGTCGTCAGGGCTAGGCTTGCACTCCTGGAAGACACGCGGGTCGCGCCGATCGGCGGCTCGGCGTCGGCGCTCGGCGCGCAAGGAGGATAGCCACCTCCGTGGGGAGTCGTTCCGTAGTCCTCCGCCCCAGGGTTCAGTCGACCGAGATGCCGCTCCACGGGCTCGCCGCCGTAGCCAAGTACGTGCACCGGAGCGGTCGAGCCGCGACTCAACCAGCGATCCGCGCCGGACATGGCCGTCGGTGCGCGTGGGAGCTCTATTGCGAGTTCGTATCGCGTGTCGCCGTCGTAGGGAAGGACGACGACAATGGCAACCTCGTGTTCACCGGAGAGGTACTCGCGGAAAGCCTGGGGAGCATGTACGAGTTCTTCGGCGAGGCTCGCCTCCTGATGCGCCGTTGTCCCATCGGCAGGCTCGGCGGCGCCCAGGACCGAAACTTCCACCTGGGATTCTTCATCGCGGGCTTGCTGGAAGTGGTGATAAGGCCCTTCCTCGAGAAATGGCTGGTAACTGGAGCGCGAGCGATTAGCGCCTTGCTGCACATCCTGCTGCGCGTCATCGAGGCCCATCTGCGCCAGGGCAGCGGCACCAGCTCGCAGGCCCGCTTCGGGGCGGTGAGCTTCATCCACCGCTTCGGTGCTCCCTCAACCGCCATGTTCATTACCACTACTGCGTCGTCGACCGGTTATTCGAGCCGGTCGAAGAGGCCACCGATGTTCCCGAAGCTGGCCGCTTCCCTGCGGCGGGACTGACGCCAGAGGCCGTCGCCGCCATCGCGGAGCAGGCGTGCGTACGGGTGCTGAACCGGTTTGCCCGCAGTGTGCTGATCTGATCGCGCTCGACGTTGCGCGCAACACACTGGCTCGGGAAAACGGCGGGCTCGTCCTCGACGCCCCGGTCTGTGCCATCGCGCAAAATCGTGCCGGCTTGGAACACCTGATGTGCGACAGTGCTTGACCATGCGACGTCCGCTTCGTCGACTATTGCCGCCGATCTAAGTGGAGATCGCGATGTCTCTTAATGGCCGGCTCCGGCCCTTCGCCACCCGGACGACTCGGTGATCGCTCGGGCAGATGTTAGTCCCGATCGCTGCTGCAGGTCGATGTCCGCTTCCTGCGGTACTGGCCACGCCCTCATCGCGCCGATCGCTGACCGCAATCGCCACATTGCGGACCTTGCGGGTTGATGCCCGACCGTCCCCAGTGGGTCGATTCCGGACTTTGCCGCCACCTCTCATGCGGTGGGGTAGTGTGGGATAGCTTGCCGGTGGTGAGGCGTGCGAATCCTAAAAGTTTGTGACGAAATACACTTAGAAACAACAGCGCCTATCGCTGCCGCCATGTCGCGCCTCGCCTTCCTGCTCCCCGGCGACCCCGGAACCCTCACCGGCGGTTACATCTACGACCGCAGAATCCTCCACGGATTGCGGGCACTGGGCTGGACCGTCGATCTGGTCCTGCTGGATCACGGCTTTCCCAACCCGACCCGCGAGGCCCTCGACCAGGCCGAGGCCACGTTGGCGGCTCTCGCCGACGACAGCCTGGTCCTGGTCGATGGTCTTGCCCTCGGCGCCATGGCCGAATCCGCCGCATCCGAGGCCGCGCGACTGCGTCTGGTGGGTTTGGTGCACCATCCGCTGGCGGAGGAGACGGGTCTCGAGAAGACCATGTCCGAGACCCTTCGCGAATCGGAGCGACAGGCACTGGCCGCGGTGGCGGGGGTCGTCGTCACCAGCGCCTACACGGCGCGCCTGTTGACGAGCGCCTACGGCGTGCGCGCCGAGCGCATCGCAGTCGTCGAGCCAGGGACAGACCCAGCGCCTCTGGCCCGGGGGTCCGGCTCCGGGACGCTAGAGCTACTCTGCGTCGCCAGTCTCACCCCACGAAAGGGGCATGACATCCTGGTCGAGGCCCTGGCACAGCTGCGGGACCGTGCATGGCATCTCACCTGCGTCGGCAGCGTGCGTCGCAGCCCGGAGACCGCGGCGGCGATCGCGTCGAGCATCGACCGGTTCGGCCTGCGGGACCGGATATCCGTGATTGGCGAGATCGACGATGCCTCGCTCGCGGACCGTTATGCTCGGGCCGACGTCTTCGTGCTGCCGACGCGCTTCGAGGGCTACGGCATGGCCCTGGCCGAGGCCGTCGCTCGGGGACTGCCGGTTGTCACCACCCTGGGGGGGGCAGTCCCCGAAACGGTGCCACGAGATGCCGGCCTTTTCGTGCCGCCGGACGATGCCGGGGCGCTCGCCGAGGCCCTTGCCCATATCATCGACCGCCCGGAACGCCGGTCGGCCCTCGCCGCGGGCGCGCGCGCCGCACGGACCGGCCTCCCGACCTGGGAGCAGTCGGCCGCGCACATGGCGGCGGCTTTGCGGGCGATGGGGGCGAGATGAGCGGCTTCAGCACCGAATGGCTCGCCTTGCGCGAACCCATCGATGAGCGCGCCCGCGCCGCCGAGCTGATTCTGCCGCTATGCAGGTGGCGCGGGAACACCGAGCGCATCCGCGTCCTCGACCTCGCTGCGGGTACCGGCGCCAACTTTCGCTTCCTCGCCCCCCTGCTCGGTGGTGAACAGGCATGGCTGCTCGCCGACCATGACCCGGGGCTGCTCGCCGCGCTTCCGTCCGCGATGGCGCAGTGGGCGACCCGAAAGGGCTTTGCCGTCGATTCCGGCGGACGCAGGGTTCGGGGACGAGCCTTCCAGGCCGAGATCCTCACCCTCCAATGTGACCTGTCGCACGACCTTGGGCGCCTACCCTGGGAGGACTATCGCCTGGTCACCGCCTCGGCCCTGCTCGACCTGGTGTCGGAGGCCTGGCTGACCACCCTCGCCGAGCATTGCCAAGCGGCCCGAGCGGCCACGCTGTTCGCACTGAGTTATGACGGTCGGATGCAATGGGACCCCGGGGAGCCCGCTGACCAAAACGTGCGGATGATGGTCAACAGCCATCAGCTCCGTGACAAGGGCTTCGGTCCCGCTCTCGGGCCGAACGCTGCCGCAAAGGCCCACAAGATTCTCGCGTCATCGGGCTACCGCGTCACGAGTAGACGCAGCGATTGGCGGGTCACCCCCGACGACGAAGCCGTCCAAAGGGCGCTGATCGAAGGCTGGGAGCTTGCCGCGCGCGAGATGATCCCCGAGCGGGGGGCGGATCTGGCGATCTGGCGACAAACACGGTTTGCGCACATCGCTGCTGGTCGTTCGCGGCTCATCGTGGGGCATCGGGACCTGCTCGCCGTTCCCATGTGACGTAGCCTGCGCGCCACAGAGAGCGGACCCTGTCAGATCACGCGCAACAGCGCTGGACCCGCGATCCCTTCCGGCGTCCGGTCCCCGCCCTGCTTCGGCTCGCAGTCGAAGAGGATGTCTGAACCCATGCGGAAGACCCGAACGCCGGGGCGTAGGCAGTCCCCCATGGATTCCCTGGGCGGAAGCCGAATGCCGCGGCGGCCATCTCCGATGATCACCGGGGCGATGGCGACCTGGAGCCGGTCGAGCAGACCGGCTTCGAGAAAGGCCGAGACGGTGACCCCGCCCCCCTCCACGAACACCCTCCGAAGCCCACGGCCATGGAACTCGGCCAGAACGGCGGCGAGCTCAAGACCGTCGTCCTTCCCCCGGGCAGGAACCGACACCGCCTCCGCCCCACCCCATCGCCGCGCCGCCGCATCTCCCCCGGTGAAGGCGTGGACGACGAGGGTCCGCGCCTCGCCGTCGGTGAAAACCCTGTGATCGGGCGGCAGGCGACGGCGGGGGTCGAGCACCACGCGCACCGGGTTGTTCCCCTCCACCAGACGCGTGGTCAAGCGGGGATCATCCCTGGCGACGGTCTCGGCGCCGACGACGATCGCGTCGCACAAGGCGCGCATGCGGTGAAGGTGCAGAATATTCTCGCGGCCCGTCACGTAGCAGGAGTCCCCGGACGCGGTTGCGATACAGCCGTCGAGGCTCTGCCCGAGGTGGCCAACGGTGAGGGTCGAGCCCGCGTCCCCGCGACAGAGCGGCAGATAGAGATCGAGCAGGTCCCTGACATCCGAGGGCAGCCCGGGAGCCGGTCGCCAACCGCCCTGCCGGTCGGCCACGAGCAGCGCCCCGCGCTCCCCCGGATGCACTTTGCTCAAAGATCCGGTGCCATCCTCGGCCAAGGCCGCGCTTCCATCCGGCGACCGGCCCTGGCGCACCAGAAGCGACAGCGCGAGTAGCGCGCTCCAGGCCGACGTGGTGTCGGATTCTTGATTCCCCCTGTGCCTTTCGGCGGCCATTTCTCGCTTGAGGTGCATCTCGTCCGTCCTCTGGTCCGCAAAATCTTGGTAACCGCCGATCGCCGTTCCGCTCAAGCGCCGTGCCCGGAATCCCTGAGCCTGGCCAGTGGCAGCGCCGCCGTCTCCTCGACCAGTCGAGCCAGACAGTCGGCGAGGTAGCCGAGCAGAACGGCCCCGCGTTCCGCGTCGGCCCGGTCGGCAGCGCCGCACACCCCCTGCGGATGCAGGTCCTGGCTCATCCATCCGATTCCGGCGGGCCGCTCAACGCCCAGCAGCCCGGCACCGCCCTCGAGCTCGCTGGTCAGGCCGCGGAAGTCCTCCAAAGCCTGCCGCCGCACCAAGTCGGGACGCAGATGGAGGATGAGGGAGGTCTCCAACTCCCCGCCATGTAGGCCTCGTCTAAGCTCGTCGGCATCGAACAAGCCGGGTGGCGTGCCGAAGGCGACGTAATTGGCCCTGACCACCAAGATACCAAGCTCGGCCCGCAGGCGCACGGCCGCCAGATCGACAAGCGACTGCTGTCCGCCGTGGCTGTTGAACAGGATCAGCTTGCGCACCCCGGCTGCGGCGACGGAGCGCCCGACATCGCACCAAAGCGAGAGCAGTGTCTCGGCGCCCGCGGTCAGCGTACCCGGATAGGCGGAATGCTCGAGGCTATGACCGACGACCAGAGGCGGCAGCACGAGCAGCGCCGGACCCGGACGCAAGCGGCGCAGGGCTTCACTCACGATGGCTTGATTGATGATCGCGTCGGTCGCCAGGGGCAGGTGCGGACCGTGCTGCTCGACGGCAGCGAGCGGAAGCAGCGCGACCGTTGCCTCCGTATCGATCGAGCCCAGTTCCGGGCTGACGAGGTCCTGCCAGTGTCCGCTCAGCGGCATTTCACATCACCGGTAGTACAGGTCCGGCTCACCACCCGTTGACGCGAGCGTGGCAAGTGCGACCGCGAGGGCCGCCAGGACCATCGCGACGATCAGCGTGACGAGAGGCCGCAACACCGGGCCGAGACGCCGGCTCACAAAGGGGAGCCGATCGCACACGCCGTCCGCGAAGAAGACCAGGGCGAGTGGCAACAGCACCCAACTCGGTGCGTTCGTGGATACCATAACCAACCCCGCCAGGCTTACCAGCGGGATCACCGCCCCGATCGCTCCCTCGGTGCCGAACGCGAAACGTGCCACGGGCCAGTTCCAGAGCGCCACCCCACCCGCCGCGGCCGCCAGGGCCCCGGCCATCTGGGCGATGGACAACGATGCGGACACCAACGCGACGCCGGCAAGGCCCGCCGACGCGGCGATGAGCATGACAAGGGGCTCCACACTGGGCGCCGCCTTCGTACCTCGCACAGTGCGCCACAGAACGATCCCGCCGCCCAGCATCAGGGCTCCCACGCCAATCATTGACGCAAGGCTACCGTTGCCCACCAATGGCCAGGCTATCCACGCGAGAGCGAGGACGAGCACGGCGATTGCGAGGCCTCGTATCCAGGCCACCGAGAGGGACGTGCATGCAATGACCAAAGCGCCGAGGAGGCTCAAGCCCACCACGAACGGCCACTTCGCCAAGCCGCCTGAGGGCGGCCACGATGGCATCCCGAGCGTCAAGAAATAGGCGGTGAGCACGGCCACTGGAATCGCAGCCGCCGCGCTCCTGTCCCCCAACCCAGTGCCGCCGAGGGCACGAATCACGCCAGCCAAGGCGAAGCCCAGAACCAGCGGGATGAGCGCGCTTTGAATGACTGGATGATCGACCGACATCGGGATTACACCTCGCGGCTCGGGAAGGGTCCAGCTCGGGGGCTCGGCGGGACCCGAAAAAATGTGAACCATCTCACATTCCGTCCACCGAGCACTTAATATAGTTCAATGGCCACGATAACCATTGACGAGAGACTCACCAATGGCGGTACCCCACGTCCAAGCTGCAGATGGCATTCATTCGGGCTTTGACCGCCCGAATCTTGCACCCGCCGCCGCCAGCCCGCGTCGAACGGGCGGTGTATCAGCTGCTTCACCCGCGGTACGGACGCTGCAGGCCGCCGGAGATCCAAACGTCGCCCGCGAAGTCGTTACGGATCAGTTGGACCGTTTTACCCACCAGCTGTTGCCGCCGCTGATTGCCCGTTTTCTCGAGAAGCACTGGCGAGCAGCGCTGATGCGCGTTCACGTCATCGAAGGAGAGCATAGCCAGTCCTGGACAGATCTCCTGGCCTCGACCGAGGATCTCGTGTGGAGCGTGCTGCCGAAGACCGACGAGGAAAGCCGCAAGAAGCTGTTCGCGCTCCTGCCCGGGCTGCTGCGGCGGCTGCACGCCGGCCTGGAATCTCTCGGGCTTCCCGCAGCCGAGGAAGACGCCTTCTTCGCCGAATTGGCCAAGCTGCACGTGACCGCGTTGCACCCGGAGCCCCAGGCGCTCAGCCAAGCGCCCGAGCGCAGCGCCCAGACGCCTTCCCCTGTCCACCCGCCCTCGGCGGACGCCGGTGAAGTGGCCCCGGAAACGGCAAACCCTCCTGAGTGCGTCCAGCAACCCGAATGCGAATCGCCGGCGCAAGCCGCTCCGATCCCCTCGGAGCCGTCTATCGATCCGGTGGCTAGCCTCGGCCTCGGCGCTGTCGTTGAGTTTCGCGGAATCGGCGCCTGTAGCCGCTCAATGGCCCTGACTTGGATCAGCGGCAAAGGCGGCGTTTTTCTTTTCAAGTGCCGGAACGGAAGCGACACCCTTGCGCTCACGGCCTCGCGTCTCGCCGAGCGCTTGCACGAAGGCTCGGCCCAGATCTACGGCTAGGGCGTCGGCAACACGGATCGTCATCGCACGCCGGGACCATGCCGGCGTCAGGTGTCGTGCACCCATTTGAAGCCGAACGCCTCTAGCGTTGCCCCCCCGACAGCGCCGCCGAGCATTCCCCCGAGAAGCGCCAACGGGACCTGTTGATGGATCACCTCCAGGGTGCTGCGAGCCGCGTGATCCACGGCGCCGATCAGGGGCGCGGCGACGATCCAGACACTGCCCGCGGCCGTTGCCGCCAGGAGGGCGATGACGAGCGCCGCGACCACATGGCACGGCCGGCCATGACGGAAGCTGACAAGCTTGATCCACCAGCTTACGGTGGCTACGTAGAGCACCCCGTTCACCGCCACCAGAAAGGCCGATGTTCCGGTGATGTGAAAATCCTGCGTGTGAAGCGGCTCGACCAGCGCGAGCAAAGTGGCACCGATCGCACCGGCCGCCATGCCCGCCATCACCTTCGCGGGCGTCTGCATCGAGCAGCGATGCGGGAATCGCACGAAACCACCGAGACCCGCCCCCACGCCAGCCGCGGGCACTGCAACCTGCCATAGACCGATTTCGCCCGGAAGCACCAGGAGTATCGCCGTCGCGACCAAGACACCGACCACGGTGCCGGCGAGCGCGACCTGTCTCCCGCCGTAGAAGGCGGCGCCTACCGAGCCGGCCAGCGCCGCGGCGGGAATCATGGCGCCGTGACCCAGCCCCAGACCGTGAAACAGGATGTGGAGACCGGTAAACAAAGGCGCGTAGATCAGACCGATCAAGCTCCAGATCAGGCCGCGCAGGAAGATCAAACGGGGACGGAATTGGGTGACGACAGAGGTAGACATGGTACTGCTCGGTTCGGGCGATCAGGCGATTGATGCCCGGGATGTGTTACTGCTTGCCGATTGCGCATCGGACTGGGGCACAACCCTAGCAACACGCGGGGAGGTGTCATTGACAATCCTCAACCATCGCGGCCGCGCTCTTCGTGGCGCGCGGCTCCCAGCGCCGCTGGCTCAACCGGACGCCGGCTCGCCGTACAGGCGCCCGCGGCGGACCAGGGCCTTCTCGATCTCAACGGCGAAGAGCACCAGGGAGGCAAGAGCGAAGCACACGGCGAGGTCAAAGAGCGGAAGCGGCTGGGTCTTGAAGATGGGGTTCAGGAAGGGCACGTAGATGACCGCGAGCTGCAGCCCAACGCTGAGCAGCACGGCGCCGAGCATGGGCAGGTTGCTCGTCACGCCGATGCTGAGCAGGGAGCTGCGCTCGCTGCGAACCGCGAGCGAGTGAAAGAGCTGGGAGATCGTAAGGACGGTGAAGACGATCGTCTGCCAGTACTCGGCGCCCCGGGCAATGGCCCAGGCCTGCGACATGATCGACAGCCCGCCCACGAACAGCCCGACCCAGACGATGTGCTGCCACATGCCGTGGGCGAAGATGCTCTCCGCGGGCGGCCGCGGCTGGCGGCGCATCACGCCGGGCTCGGCCGGTTCGGCGGTGAAGGCAAGGCCCGGCAGGCCGTCGGTCACCAGGTTGATCCAGAGGATGTGGATCGGCAGCAGCGGTACCGGCAGGCCGAGGAACGGGGCCAGGAACAGGGTCCAGATCTCGCCGGAGTTGCTGCTCATGGTGTCCTTGATGAACTTGCGGATGTTGTCGAAGACCCGCCTCCCCTCGCGCACCGCGCTGACGATGGTGGCGAAGTTGTCGTCCAGGAGCACCATGTCGGCCGCCTCCCGGGCCACGTCGGTCCCGCGCTCCCCCATTGCCACGCCGATGTTCGCGCGCTTGAGCGCCGGGGCGTCGTTGACGCCGTCCCCCGTCATGGCCACGAACTCCCCGCGGGCCTGCAGGGCCTTGACGATGCGGATCTTCTGCTCGGGGCTGACGCGGGCGTAGACCCGGATGTGCTCGACCCGCTTATCGAACGCGTCGTCCCCGAGGTCGGCGAGATCCGCCCCGGTGATCACGCCGTCGCCGTCAGCCGCGATGCCCAGCCGTTTTGCGATGGCGCTGGCCGTTCCCGGATGGTCGCCGGTGATCATGACCGGCGTGATCCCCGCCGAGCGGCAGTCGGCCACCGCCCCCTGCGCCTCCGGGCGCGGCGGATCGATCATGGCGACGAGCCCGAGCAAGGTGAGCCCCTGCTCGGCGCTGTCGATCGGCTCCGGCAAGGTGTCGAAGCGGCGGCGGGCCAGCGCCAGCACGCGGTAACCTCCGCCCGCGAGACGCTCGGCGTACCCGGCCAGACCCTCCTCGTCAAGCTCGCGGTTCCCGTCGACCCCCAGCGCGTCCCGGCAGCGGGGAAGCAGCACCTCCGGAGCACCCTTGACATAGGCCATCACGCCCTCGCCGTGGCGATGCAGGGTCGACATGAGCTTGCGGGTGCTGTCGAAGGGGATCTCGGCGACACGCGGAGAGCTCAGCGCCAAAGCGTCCTTGTCGTAACCCGCGTCCCGCGCGGCGACGTACAGCGCGACCTCGGTCGGGTCGCCCACGGGCGCACCCTCCCGCTCGGCGACGTCATTGCTCAGCGCCAGGGCCCGGCCGAGCGAATCCCAGGGATCATCCGCCGCATCCGCAAGCCCGCGGCGCTCCTCCCCGCCCGCCACCACCGCCTCCACCCGCATGCGGTTCTCGGTCAGGGTGCCGGTCTTGTCGGAACAGATGTAGGTCACCGAGCCCAGGGTCTCGACCGCCGGCAGGCGCCGCACCAGGGCCTTGTGCCGGCTGAGCTTGCGCGCCCCCAGTGCGAGCGAGACGGTGATCACCGCCGGCAGGGCCTCGGGGATCGCCGCGACCGCGAGGCTCACGGCGGTGAGGAACATCAGCACCAGCGGCTGGCCCTGCAGCATGCCGGAGACGAACACGATCGCGCAGATGGCCAGCACCGCCAGCGCCAGGTAACGGCCGAAACGGGCAAGGCGCTCCTGCAGCGGGGTCCGCACCCCCTTCTCCTGGCCGAGCAGGCCGGCGATGCGGCCGAGCTCGGTGCCCATCCCTGTCGCCACAACCACGCCCGCTCCCCTCCCGCGGGTCACGTGGGTGCCCTTGAAGGCGAGATTGCGACGGTCCCCCAGAGAGACGTCGGTCTGGTCCAGGGCGCCGGTCGTCTTCCCGACCGGCTGCGATTCCCCGGTCAGGGGGGACTCGTCGACCTGGAGGTCCGCCGCGGCCACAAGTCGCAGATCGGCCGGCACCAGGGCGCCGGCCTCGAGCAGCACCAGGTCACCAGGGACCAGCTCGCGTGCGGGGACGACGCACAAGGCCCCGCCCCGCCGCACCCGCGCCTCCGGGGCGGCCATGTCCCTGAGCGCGGCCACGGCCCGCTCTGCGCGGTACTCCTGAACCGCCCCGATCAGGGCGTTGAGGACCACGATGACGAGAATGGCCAGGGTGTCCAGGGGCTCGCCGATGAGGCCCGAGATGAAGGCGGCGGCGAGCAGGACCAGGATCATGAAATCCGCGAACTGGGCCAGGAACATGGCCAGGGGCGCTCGCCGGCGGCCCTCGGCGATCAGGTTGGGGCCGACGTCGCCCAGCCGCCTGGCCGCCTCATCCGGATCCAGTCCTGCCTCGGCGTCGGTCCCCAGCCGCGTGACCGCCTCCGCAGCGGGCACGCGGTGCCAGGCGAAAGGCTGCTCGATCTCGCGGTCCATCGCTCAGGTCTGGATCAGGACGATCACAGCGACCGTGACGACGGCGATCAATAGGGTCTTCACGCCGCTCCAGAGCCAGGAGGTACCACCGACCCGGCCGAGAAACACGCCGAGAGCGAAGATGCAGAGAAACGCGGTGGCGATGGCAGCCGGCAGCGGCTCCATGGGAAGCGGCACCCCGGCGCGGGCGAGCCAGAGCGGCCCAAGGATGACGAGCGAGATGAGAACGGGCGAAGCGCCGTTGACCAATGCGATCAGCCACGGCAGCACACGGGCGGCATTAGCCTGCTCGCTGCCCGACAGATCGGCCACCATGGCCTCCTCGAGCTCCGCCAGCACCCGCCGGCGCTCCGCCGACTCACTGAGGTAGGCGCTCGTCAACCCGCTGATGCCGAGGGCAACGGCGGCGCCAAGGCAGGCGCCGATCGCGACCCCGATGGGAACCTCGCCGCCGAGGTGAAAACCCGTGATCAGACCAAGCATGGTCAGGGCCCCGTCGAATCCGTTGACTACGGCGTAGCGCCGCACGATCTCCTGGGGACGGGACGAGAGGAGAACTGCGCGCCGGCGCATCAACTCCCGGGCCTCCCGTCAGTCCGACCCCGTCACTGGGATTCCTCCGCCCCGCCCATCACCTCGACCTCATCCACGCTGTGCAGCGAGGCGCCGAACTCCCCGATGGCCGCCTGGATGCGCTCGCAATCGATGTCTTGGCCTTCGATCACAACCTGGAGGGTCTCGGTCTTCTCGTCCAACTCCACCACCGTCACCTTAACCCTGATTCCCTCCTGGCGGGCGAGTGACCTGCCGAACTCGATCGCACCCGGCTGATGGGGCTTGAGGACGTCGAGCACCAACCGCTTTACCCTGACCATCTGCGCCGCAGCCCCTTCGCTCAGGCGAGATCGTAGTTCAGGATGTCCGTCGCCCGACGGCAGATCTCGCGTCCGTAGTCCGTCCACAGCCCCTGCCCCCAGTAACGGTAGCAGCTGGTCTGGGAGCACATGAGGTGGAAAAGGGCATTGCGAAAACGCGGATCATCGGTGGGGACGCCCGCCAGCAGGACCTTCTCGTTGAACAGCGCGCTGACCTCCTCCATCGGCCCCAGCACGTTGTCGTAGCCCTGTACCCAGGACAGGTCGTTGGTCCAGCTGCCGCCGTCCATGTGGAAGCGATGATCCGAACGCTTGAGCTCGTCGATCACCTGCTCCAGACGCTCGGGGCCATCGCCCGGGGTCATGTGCTCCCAGATCTTGTGATGGAACAGCGGCTGGATCTCCGGCAGATCCGATTCCTTGATGCCGAGGGCGAACAGGTGCTCTAGATACTCGCTGGCGTTCATCAGGGGCACGTCCGATCCGCTCGCGGCCCGCACCGCCTCCATATACTTGGGGGGAAACTCGTTCATCATGACCCCGCCGTTCTCGCCGTCGGCGATCTGGGTCACGAGCGGCGGAACTCGCTTGCCGGCCAGCTCCCACGGATGCAGGCCCTGCGCCTCGTACCAGGGCTGCATCTGGGCGACCAGCTTGGTGTCGCTGCCCTGGGTCTTGACGATGGCGATGATGCTCGCCGTCTCGCCCTTGGAGTTGGCGCACACCAGCCGGTGGGGCAAATGGGGCCGCTCGGGGTGCCGACCGTTCTCGGGCTGCTCCACAGAGTGCTCCTGAACCAGCACCCACTGGTAGCCGCAGTCCTTGAGGGTCTTGACGAACTCATAGGCCACGTCGGGGTGGTTGGGCAGCGCCATCTCGGACGGCGAGAATCCGCGCACCCGCTCCAACGCCTCCCAGCCGAACATGGCCGCGAAATGGTGCTGCCAGGCGCGCACGTGCAGGCGGAAGTCCTGCACCGGCGTGGAGGGAGCGACCGCGTGTCCCCAGGGCATGCCGAGCCACTCCACCGCCCAGTTGAGCTCGGGGTTGCAGGTGATGCGCCGCAGGCTCTCGATCACCTCGTCCTGCCCCATCTGACGAAGGCCGTGCAGCAAGGTGCCGGAGTATTCCAGCATGGCCCGCGGCGACTTGCCCTCCCCGATCAACTCGGGAATGAACTCACCCATGCGCTTGTAGCACCAGACAAACACCGGGGCATTGTGGTTATCGCCAATGTCCTGATGCTCCATCATGTACTGCAGGTTGCTGATGATCGCCGCCGTGCGCAGGTCGTCGCCGCCGGCGGGGATCAATGGCTGGTGCATGTGCAGCGCGATGGCGCTGGCGGCACGGATGGCGCCGAAGTCGACCCCGCCCTGGTCCTTAAACAGGCTTTTGCGCGCACCCGCGGTCACTGCCTTCTGCACACTGGTCTCTGAACCTGAAACGTTGGGGACGCCTTCGACATATTCGGGGAGCTGCTTCACGGCATGAATCCTTTTGTTGGAGGAATGGATTTGGATCGGTCTTGCGCACGAGGCGCGGGGCGTCGGCGACTGGAGCGTGGGACCGCTCTCTCAGCCGCCGGGTGGAGGGGGGTCCGGACCATCAGAACAACCAGCCCTCGCGCCAGGTCCCGGCCCTGGTCTCAGTCGCCGGCGTCGGACGGGCCGCCCGCTGATGCGGTACCCGCCGCGGGCGTGTCCGGCCCTTCCTCGCTCAGATGCAGACGCACCCGTTCGAGCGCCTGGCGGGAGCCGTCGATATCCGCGCGGGCCCTGGGCACCCACTCCTCGCCCCAGTAGAAATTGCAGCTGGTCTCGGCGCGAAGCAGGCGCCAGCGCGCCTCCTCGAGCTCGTGCTGGAAGCCGGGGTCTCCGGCCAACGCCCGTTCGGTCGCCTGGTCTTGGGCCCCCTGGATCGCCTCGCTGAGGTCCTCGATCTCCCGCAAGGCCTGCTTCTGGGTCTCGGAGCCGGTCCATTGCGTGAAGTCGCGGCCGTGATGCCAGCCCGTGTTCCAGGCGCCGGTCCGCACACGGACCTCGCCATGGACCCCGTGCACGTTGAGATAGTCGCCGATGAAGGTGGGCGCCAGGCGCACGCCGCCGGAGCGGAAGCGCTCCAGGAACGGCTGATAAAATGCGCTCCAGAAATTGGCCCCCTGGGTGGAGTTGCGGAACCAGCCGCCGTTCTCGCCGTCGGTGCAGGTGGTCACCAGCGGAGGGAAATCGCACCACTTGGTGCGCTCCGTCACCTCGTCGAGGAACCACTGCACCTCCATCCCGGCCTCCTGCGCGTTGGAGAGGTCGCGATCCCGAACCACGACCACGATCTCGTCCTCCCCATAGCGGGCGAGGTGCGGGCGGTAGCGCAGCTCCTGCCAGCTCATGGGACCGACCGGCTCCACGTGCTCGCTGTCCACCAGCACGTAACGATAGCCGAACCGCCGCAGCAGGGGGATCAACTCCATCGAGAACGCCATTTCCGGCGGCCAGAACCCTTGGAAGCGCGGTCTCCAGAAGAGATGGCGGGCGATACCAAGCCAGCGCTCGACATGCTCCGGGCGGTCGGCCTCGGGGATCAGCGGCAGCACCGGGTGGTAGTAGCCGGTGCCCAGAATCTCGAACAGATCCTGGTTCTGGAAGTGCCAGAGCAGGGAACCGCAATCGATGATCCCGTACACGCGCTCCTGGAACGCGGGATCCGACAGGGTCTCCAGCAGCGTCCCGGACATGGAAAGGTGAACCCGGGCAACGTCCTCGTAGCCCCACAGGCTGCGCGGGATGCGGTCGATGGCGTACAGGATCTCCTTCGCCTCCCAGTTCCCGTCATCCAAAAGCTGCTGCAGATTGAACGGCGGCTGGTGGAGATTGAGAACGAGGGCGTGATGGGCAATCATCCTGCGGACCCCTGTACGCGTACGACCAAGAGGAAAATGTCGAAACTCTCCACGCCCCTCGCGCGAGGCAAACCAGCCTCAGAGCACCAAGGCAACGAGCGGCGCCAGCGCCATCAGCCCGACGACGGCAAAGACCACGACGACTCTGATTGAATTTGGATGCATGACCTGGCCCCTCCGGGGCACCCGGGCATCTGCCGCGGCAATCATGGAAGTCTTCACAAACTGCCTGATCATTTTACGCCCTGTCGCATCATTTTGCCGCATGGCCGAGCCCGCAACACCCGCCCGGCGAGCAACACCTGCCACTGAAAGGGCCGGCGCGACCCGCCGCTCGACTGCTTGATCCCGTGGGAATACGCCGGCACTATCTGACCAGAGCCACCCAGAGCCGCACCATGCCCCACGTCATCGTCGATCCCGAGTCCAAGTCCCTCGGCGAGCGTTTCGCGCTCGTCAAGACCAAGCGCCGGAATCGCGCCCGCTACCCCGAGGCCTGTGTCACACCGATGGCGGACGAGCGGGAGGCCCGCGCCGGTGCGGATGCCAGCCGCGACCTGCATCCGGCGATCGTCTACGGACCCTCGAAGTCGTCCGAGGGCCAGCGCATCTACTACCTCGTACGTTGGCTCGACTGAACCCGCCAATCCACATCGGCAAGGACGGGCGAGCGTGAGCGATCAGGCCCCACAGGCAGGCGCAAGACCCGTGCTCTCCGTCCGCGGCGTGTCCAAGTCCTATCACGACGGGGAGACCGAGCATGCCGTGCTGCGCGACATCGATCTCGAGGTCGCGGCGGGAGAATGCGTGGCGCTCCTGGGACGCAGCGGTTCCGGCAAGTCGACGCTGCTCAATCTGCTCGCCGGGATCGATACCCCGGACGCGGGGGAGATACGCATCCTGGGAGAGCCGTTCTCGCGGCTGCGCGAGCCCGAGCTGACGCTGTTCCGGCGCCGCCACATCGGTTTCATCTACCAGTTCTTCAACCTGATCCCCACCCTGACGGTCGGCGAAAACCTGACCCTGCCCCTGGAGCTCAACCATATCGACCGCAGGTCTACCGCGCAGCGTGTCGCTGAACTGCTGCGGCGGGTGGGACTCGCCGAGCGCGCGGGCGCCTTCCCCGACCAGCTCTCCGGTGGAGAGCAGCAGCGCGTGGCCATCGCCCGCGCCCTGGTTCACGAGCCGGCGCTGGTCCTCGCGGACGAGCCAACCGGCAACCTGGACGCACGCACCGGCGAGGAGATCCTCGCGCTCCTGACCGAGCTGTTCCGCACCCGCGGCCAGACGCTGGTGCTCGTCACCCACAGCCTCGCCGTCTCGCGCATCGCCGACCGGGCGCTGGCGATCGACCAGGGTCGGCTGGGGAGCGGAACTGAGCACCTCTCCTGGTGATGCCTGTCCTACTGCGCGCGAGCCTTCGCTACCTCCGGCGCCACCCCTGGCAATCCTGGCTATCGGTGATCGGCATCGCCCTGGGTGTCGCGGTGGTGGTCGCCGTCGACATCGCCAACCACAGCGCCCGGACCGCCTTCCGGATGTCCGTGGAACGCATCTCCGGCAAGGCGACCCACCAGATCGAGGCGGCCAGCGGGGCGATCCCGGAGGAGTTCTACGTGCGCCTGCGCCTGGAGCAGGGGTTCGCTACCGCGGCCCCGGTGATCGAAGGCACGGTCCGCATCGGGGAACAAAGCTTCACGCTGCTGGGGCTCGACCCCTTCGCGTCGCTGCCCTTCCTGCAGGGCGGGAGCCGGCCATCGGCATTGAACCTGCCGGCGCTGCTGACCGCACCAGGCGCCTTGCTCCTGGGCGAGGAGGACGCCCGCAGCCTGGGGCTGGAGACCGGTTCCGACCTGGAGCTCGAGGTGGCGGGCAGGCAGCGAGCGGCGTTCGTGGCGGGCACGCTTCGCTCCGGCGACGTTGCGACGCTCGAGCGGGCTGATCATGGCGGACATCGCCACCGCCCAGGAGCTGCTCGACCGCCTGGGCGTCCTCGACCGCATAGACCTGATCCTCGATGAGGCGAAGGCGGCGCAACTCGCCGCTACCCTCCCTCCGGGCATGCGCCTGGTGCCGGCCGAACGCCGGAGCCAGACGCTCACCCAGATGACGCACGCGTTCCACACCAACCTCACCGCCATGAGCCTGCTGGCCGTGCTGGTGGGCGGTTTCATCATCTATAACACCATGACCTTCGCCGTGCTGCGCCGCCGTCCGCTGCTCGGCACCCTGCGCACGCTCGGCGTGACCCGGGGTCAACTCTTCGCCTTGGTGCTCGCGGAGGCGACTGCCTTCGCGCTGCTGGGCTCCGCGATCGGCATGGCGGTGGGGATCGGCATCGGCTGGGGGCTGGTGCAGCTCGTCACCCGGACCATCGATGACCTCTACTTCGCCTTGACCGTCAGCCAGCTCGTCGTCTCCCCCTGGTCCCTCGCCAAGGGGGCGGCAATGGGCATCCTGATCACCCTGATCGCCGCCCTGGGACCGGCCTGGGAGGCCGCCGCCTCGGAGCCGCGGGAGGTGCTGCGGCAGCACCGGATCGAGCGCGCAGCCGGCCGCCTGCTGCCCGGAGTGAGCGGTCTCGGAGCCCTGCTCCTGGTGGCCGGGCTCATGACCGCACAGATCCCGAGCCGCTCCATCGGCCTCGGATTTCTCGCGCTGTTCCTGGCGGTGGTAGGCTTCAGCCTGTGCGTGCCCCTCGGACTCAAGGCGTTCGGGCTTGCGCTGACCCCCGTTCTCGGGCGGGTGGCAGGCCCCGCGGGGAGGCTCGCCGCCCGCGGCATCAACGCCTCCATCGCCCGCACGGGCATCGCGGCCGCCGCCCTGACGGTCGCGGTATCGGCGACCGTGGGCGTCGGGATCATGATCGACAGCTTTCGCGGCAGCGTGGCCGAGTGGCTCGAGTACACCCTCGCGAGCGACCTCTACCTCTCGGCACCCACCGCGGCCGAGAGCCCCAGCGGCGGCCTGCCGCAAGGGATCGCGGAGAGGCTGCGAGCGTTGCCGGGCGTCGCCGCGGTCAGTCAGGGACGGCGGGTCGAGGTCGAGGCCAGTACGGGGCCGGTGCCCTTGCTGGCGCTGGAGGCGTCCTCGCGCAGCCGCGACGGCTTCCGCTTCCAGGGTCGTGAGATGCCCGATCTATGGAGCCGGTTCGAGGCGGGAGAGCTGATCCTGGCCTCCGAGCCCTATGCCTATCATCACGGGGTCGGCGTCGGCGACCGGCTCCAGCTTTTCACCGCCCGCGGCTGGAAAGACTTCGAGATCGGCGGCCTGTTCCGCGACTACGGCTCGGATCGCGGCATGCTGGTCCTACCCCGGCACCTGTACGCCGAGCTGTGGGGAGATCCAGGCGTATCCACCGTGGGTATCGCGCTCACGCCGGGCACGCCGCTCGACCAGGCCCTGAACCGCGTGCGATCCCTGGCCTCGGCATACGATCAGGAGGTCCGGGTCCAGGCGAACCGCAGGATTCGGGAGCAGTCGCTCGAGGTATTCGACCGCACTTTCGTCATCACCCGAGTGCTGCGGCTACTGGCCCTGGGCGTCGCTTTCGTCGGCGTGCTCAGCGCCCTCATGGCCCTGCAGCTCGAGCGGGCCAGGGAATACGCCATTCTGCGCGCGACCGGGGTCACCCGGGGACAGTTGCTCGCGCTGGTGGTGCTGCAGACATCGGCGATCGGACTGGCGGCGGGAATGCTGGCGATTCCGCTCGGCTGGATCCTCGGCAGCATGCTCATCCACGTGGTCAACCTGCGCTCCTTCGGCTGGGACATGGACATGGTCGTCCCCGGCTCGGCCCTGATCCTAGGGCTCGCGCTGGCCTGGGCGGCGGCCCTGCTGGCGGGACTCTATCCCGCGTTCAAGGCCGCGCGCTCCCGGCCCGCGGATGCGCTGCGGGACGAGTGATCGCGGCGCGATGCGCGCTACCGGACTCTCGAGTTGCCCAGCTGCTCGTAGTAGTAATCGGCGAAGCGCTGGTCCTCCGCGATCGCATGGTTGAAGAACCAGCGTTTGATGCCCTCCGCGGTCTCGGCGTCGATGCAGGGGGCGCCGCTCTCCTCCAGCTCGCGCCTGATCTGGATGAATTCGGCCATCTGGAGGGAGTGTTCCGTCCTGTGTTCCTCGTAATGCGGATAGGCGATCGATTGCAGAAACGACTCCTCGCGGCCGAAATGCGCCCGCACGTGTTCGATGACCGCGTCCAAGCGGTCGAGCAAGGGAGACGTCCCCTCTTCGGTGTCACCGCCGCGCTCGCGTCCGTTTCGGCAGAAGAGCAGGTTCATCAGCCGCACCATCTCTTGATGGTCCGCGTCGAGCGTTTCGATTCCCAACAGCCACTCCTCGCGCCAGATCAGCAGGCTCGTCATAGGCTCCACGGTTTCGCCGATTACCGGCGGGTCGACGCCGGCGGGGCATCACCCCGCCAGGCGTTCCCGAAAAGGATAGCTCGAATTTGCGCGGCCGGGTATTGCACACCCGCTGGAGCAGCGCGCGACACGCCGCACATCAGGCCGCCTGCGCGCGCGTAACGGCTACCCGGTTCAAGGCCGACAGAACCGCCTTGAGGGACGCGCTCACCGTGTCCCGGTCGAGCGAAACCCCGGCGACGCATTGTCCGTCAACCCGAAGCTGAACGTAGGCAATGGCCTCCGCGTCCGTGCCTTCCCCGAGCGCGTGCTCGACATAGTCGGCCACCGCGACCTCCTGGTCGCTCGCCCGCTGCCAGGCGTCGACGAAGGCCGCGATCGCTCCCTGCCCTTCGCCGACCAGCATGCGCTCCCCGCCGGGACCTCCGACTCGGGCCTCGATCCGATCGTGCCCGTTGCGGTTGAGGCGATAGCCCAACAGGCGCGTGGGGGCGCCGTCCGCGACGAAGTGGTCGACGAACAGCCGGTGGATAGCCGAGCCGTCCATCTCTCCCCCGCGGCGCTCGCTCTCGGCCTGCACCAGCCGCGCCAGCTCCGTCTGCAGCCAGCGCGGGATCTTCATGCCGTAGTCGCGCTCCATCACGAACGCGACACCGCCCTTGCCGGATTGGCTGTTGACGCGGACGATGGCCTGATAATCGCGCCCGATGTCTTTCGGGTCGATGGGCAGATAGGCCACCTGCCAGGGCCCATCCGGGCGCTGGCTGGCCAGGGTCTTGCGGATGGCGTCCTGGTGGCTGCCGGAGAAGGCGGTGTAGACCAGCTCGCCAACCCAAGGATGACGCGGGTGTAGCGGCATCCCCGTGCACGCGCCGACCACCTCGACGATCCTGTCCGGGTTGGACAGGTCCAGCTCCGGGTCCACCCCCTGACTGTAGAGATTCATGGCCAGGGTCACGATGTCCATGTTGCCGGTGCGCTCGCCGTTGCCGAGCAGGGTTCCCTCCACCCGGTCCGCCCCGGCCAGGAGCGCCAGCTCCGCGGCCCCGACCGCCCCGCCACGGTCGTTGTGGGTGTGCACCGAGATCACCACGGCGTCCCGCCGCGAGATATGGGCGGCGAAGTACTCGACCTGGTCGGCGAAGACGTTGGGGCTCGCGACCTCGACCGTGGCCGGCAGGTTGATGATGCAGGGCCGACCCACGCTCGGGCGCCAGACGTCAAGCACCGCCTCGCACACCTCCACCGCATACTCCGGCTCGGTGGCGGTGAAACTCTCCGGGGAGTACTGGAAGGTCCACTCGGTCTCCGGGTACCTCGCGGCCTCCCGCACGAGCAGCTCCGCGCCGCGCCGGGCGATGGCCTTCACCCCTTCCCGGTCCTGGCCGAACACCTGCTCCCGCTGCACCGGCGAGGTGGAGTTGTAGAGGTGCACGATGGCCCGCTCGACCCCGCGCAACGCCTCGAACGTCCGGGAAATGAGGTCCTCGCGCGCCTGGACCAGCACCTGGATGGTCACGTCTTGCGGGATGCGCCGTGCCTCGATCAGCCAGCGGACGAAGTCGTGATCCGGCTTGCTGGCGGCGGGAAACCCGACCTCGATCTCCTTGAAACCCGTGTCGAGCAGCAGTTGCCACATCCGGCGTTTCTGCTCCACGCTCATGGGCTCGAGCAGGGCCTGATTGCCGTCACGCAGATCCACGCTGACCCAGCGCGGCGCGCGCTCGATGACCCGATCCGGCCATTGGCGTTGCGGCAAGGGGACCCGCGGGGCGGGACCGTATCTTCTGTGATCAAAGCGGCTCATCGGGTATCTCCCTGATCGCTCGGGTTGCTGTCGTCAGTTTCACTGCGGCCTGAGTCCTGGTAGGAGATCCGGCCGTGCACGGCGCTGGTGGCGCCCGCACCTGGGATGAGCCCGTGCCTTGTGGGCCCGGGCCCGGATCGCCCTCTTGTGGAGGACGGGGATAGGTTAGCGAATGGCGCCCGGCAGGGGATTGCGATGTCGTGTGTGAAATGCGGCCGAGAAGTATTTTTATGCTGCTTATTCTACATTTTACGCAATAATCCACTTTCCGAGACGAAAGGGGGGCAAGATGGAACTCGACCGTTACGACAAACGCATCCTCGAGGTGCTCCAGCGGGAGGGGCGCATCAGCAACCAGGACCTGGCCGACCGCATCGGCCTGTCCCCCTCACCCTGCCTGCGGCGGGTGCGCGCCCTGGAGGACGCCGGCATCATCACCGGCTATCGCGCCCTGCTGGATGCCGGGAAGCTGGGGCTCGACCTGATGGCCGTCCTCAGCATCTCCATGGACCGCCACACGCCCGAACGCTTCGCCGCCTTCGACGCCGCCGTCAGCGCCCTGCCGGAGGTGCTGGAGTGCCTGCTGATCACCGGCCGCGACGCGGACTACCAGCTCAAGGTGATCGTGCGCGACATGGCGGCCTATCAGGACCTGCTGTTGAACAAGATCACCCGCATCGAGGGCGTGACGGGCGTGCACTCCAGCTTCGTGCTGCGGCGGGTCGTCGAGAGCACGGTTCTGCCGATTCCCGGGTGAGAGGTGGTGCTCGTCGGGCAGAACGGCCAGGCAAAAAAAAACGGCCCGACCCGGACCGTATGGACGCCTTGCGCGCGATGAGGAGCTAGAAGCCGATCATCTCCGCGTGCAGCCCCTTGTTGCGAACGGCCTGCAACAGACTGCTCGGACGAACCTCCGATCCGTCGAAATCCACCAGCATGAGATGCCGTGCGCGCTCGTGGACGCATGCGCTGTAGACGCCGTGCTCGCTACTCAGCTCGCGCTCCAGGACGTGGATACCCTCGTCGTCCAGGGTCTCGTCGATGTGAATCACGATGTCTCCCGTGTGCATTTTGTATCCCTCTTTTGCCTTTGGTGGTCGAAACACGGCGAGTTGCGCCGTATAGGGTTAAGGTTTAGACCATGCGTCACGGCTTAACAAAGTATTTTTGTCAGATACTCGGCAAAGAAACAGGGTCCTGATTGTGGTTTCCGCTTCGTCAGTAGCGGAATGGAACGGGAGCGCCGGCAGAGTCGTCGCCACCGGAGCGGTCTCTAGGCGCGAACCCTTGCGTCTGCGCGGCGGCAGATGGCGCTTGACGCCGGCAAAAGCGTCGTCGATGTTGCCGGGAAACGGGAACTTGCAGATTTTGATAACCTACTTCATATAGTCTTCTTAACAGTTTGTTTTATGAATATTATGATTCCACTTTCCCTGATCGATTTGTCCGCGATAGCCGCCGAACCCGGAACCTATCTAGGGCATCGGTCAACTGTTCGTTGGGGCCGTCTTTTGCCGTGCGCGCGGGTGCGCGAGACCGACCCGCTCCCGGACACCGGGAGGCGGGTCCGTCGGTGCTGACCTCCACGCAGAAGGCCCATCTCGATCGGCTGCGTTGGACCGCGTTCGTCGTCGTCGGTCTGGCCTATATCCTGTCCTTCTTCCACCGCTTCGCCCCGGCGGCCATCTCCGCCGATCTGCAGCAGGCGTTCGATGCCAGCTCGGTGGAGCTTGGGGCGCTCGCGGCCACCTATTTCTACGTCTACACCCTGATGCAGATACCCACCGGGGTGCTGGCGGACACCCTGGGCCCGCGCTTGACCGTCACTGCCGGCGGGATCGTGGCCGGAATCGGGTCCATCCTGTTCGGGCTGGCGCCCACCCTGGCGCTGGCCTCGGCGGGGCGTCTGCTCGTGGGCCTCGGGGTGTCCGTGACCTTCATCTCGATGCTCAAGCTCAACGCCGCCTGGTTCAATGAGCGGCATTTCGGTTCCCTGAGCGGGCTCACCATCCTGATCGGGAATATCGGCGCGGTGCTGGCCGCCAGCCCCTTGGCCTGGGCGCTGGGATTCGTCTCCTGGCGCACCCTGTTCATCGCTGTGGGGTTCCTCTCACTCCTGTTGGCGGTGCTCGCCTGGTGGCTGGTGCAGGACCATCCCGGCCGCGCGAACCTCCCCACCATGCGTGAAATGGACGGCAAAGCGGCGCATCCGCCCCATCAGGGGCATTGGTACGACGGGCTGCTCCTGGTATTGAGGAACCGCGACACCTGGCCCGGCCTGTTCGTCAACCTGGGCATCGGCGGCACCTTTTTCACCTTCGCGGGATTGTGGGCGGTTCCCCTGCTGCGCGACGGATACGGTCTCGACCGGGCGGCGGCTACCGCCCATACCAGCCTGATGCTGGCAGGCTTCGCCGTGGGCGCGTTCTTCATCGGCACCCTGTCGGACCGGCTCGGCAGGCGCAAGCCGGTAGTCTTTTTCGCCGGCGGCCTGTACGCCCTGTGCTGGCTGGTCCTCGCGGCCGGATGGAGCCTGCCCGCCGGCGCCAGCCACGCGCTGTTTCTCGTCATGGGCCTGGGGGCGTCGGCATTCACCCTGACCTGGGCCTGCGCCAAGGAGGTGAACAGGCACGCCCTGTCCGGCATGGCCACCAGCGTCGTCAACATGGGGGCCTTCCTGGGTACCGCGATCCTGCAGCCGCTCGTCGGTTGGGTGATCGACTACAGCAGCGGCGGCGGCGATCTCGATGCGGCGAGCTACGCCCCGGGGGTGTTGGTGCTGACCGCGTTTGCGCTCATAGGGCTTGCGTCCGCGTTCGCCCAACGGGAGACCTTCTGCCGCTATCTGGACAGCGAATCCGACTGAACCGCCCGCGGAGTCCAGAGCAGCAGCCCCGCGCAATCTCGGCCGCGACCTGAGGATCTCGCCCTCACGCCCGCAGGGCGGTCACGTCAACTGCTCGACGAAATGATGACAGGCGATGTGCATGCCTTGATTGAAGTAGAACCGATGGGCGCGATGCCGCTGCACCCCGGAGTCGAGATCGATGGCGGAACAGCCCTCCGCTCGCGCCTTGCTCCTGAGCCACTCCAGCATCCGGGCGCCGTGGCCCGCCGAGCGCAACCCTTCGACGGTGGAAAGGTCCTCGACGTAGAGGTGCCTGCCCAGGTAGAAGTTGGTCGAGATCCGAAACCCCGCGACGCAAACCACGCGTCCTCGCTCCCGCATCCAGGCGAGTTGGTAACCCTCCGCCATCATCGCCTGCACCTGTGTCACGAAATCGCGCTCTACCAGTCGCTCCCGCAGGTGCCGCATCGCCTCGAAGCAGGCCGCGATCTCGCTCTCGGTTCTTGCCAGACCGATCATCATGATTCCTCGCATCTTGCATCAAGGGAGCCGCGCTCTTTCGGTACCCCGCAGCACGCGGGCTCGCATACACCGCGGCTGCGATTCCGTGCTCAAGATCTACGAACAGCGCGGTGCCCGGCAAAGGCCCCTCACGGAAGGGGAACGAGCCGAACCCGGATCGCCTCCTCGCGATCCAGCTCCTCGAGGGCGGCATCCACGGCCTTGAGCGTCTCGTCCATCTCCGGGAGCAGGACGTCCTCCAGGGCGCGGGCGCGGCGCGCGGTGCGCATGTACTCCATCCGCAGACGCTCCAGGTTGCCGGCCAGGGTGGCGAGGTGGGCGGCACGGGGAACCAGATCGTGAAAGGCGGCGCGGCAGCGCTCGGCCTCCGGGCTCTGCTCCACGGAAACTGGCGGGGGTGCCTGATCCGCCATCTCGCAGCGCGCGTCATGCACGACGACGCCGAGCACGGAACGGGCGTTCAGCCGCAGCGCGCCACCCAGGGCGGACGCCGGGGGGTACAGCTCGAGCCCTTCGAGGCCGTGACGCGCAGCGGCCGCCTTGAGCGCCTGCCCGGCCGCGGCATACTCCCGCAGGAAGTCGGCCATCTCCTCCTCGTAGCGGGCAAGCTCGACGAGGATCTCGGAGGCGAGGATCAGCCGTTTCTCGTCGAGGAATCCATAGCCCTCCTCCATCCCGGCCCGCTCCTCCTTGAGCTCGAGGAAGGCGCTGCGGGTAGGAGTGGCCTCACGCTCAGGCATGTTTCCCGGTCTCCAGATGAGCCTTGATCTGCTTGTCGCTCAGGCGGTGCAGCTCGGAACGGGGCAGCCCCCGCAGGGCTCGCCAACCCGCCTCCATGCTCTCGTCCAAGCTGCGCCGTTCCCCGTGGCTGACGACCTCCGACTCGAAGGTCTCGCCGAAGGCGAGATACTTGCGGTCGGTCTCGGACAGCCCCTCCTCCCCCACCACGCTCGCCAGGATGCGGGTCTGCTGCGCCCTGGCGTAGGCGGCGTAGAGCTGCGCGGCCAGGGCGGGATGATCGGCGTCTGTCATGCCCTCTCCCGTTCCGTCCTTCATCAGGCGCGAGAGACTCGGCAGCACCCGAATGGGCGGATAGAGGTCGCGCCGGTGCAGATCCCGGTCGAGCACGATCTGACCCTCCGTGATGTAGCCCGTGAGGTCCGGGATCGGGTGGGTAATATCGTCTGAAGGCATGGTGAGGATCGGGACCTGGGTCACCGAGCCTTCCACGCCCCGTATCCGCCCGGCGCGCTCGAAGATGGTCGCGAGATCCGAGTACATGTAACCGGGGTAGCCCTTGCGGCTGGGAATCTCGCCACGGCTCGCGGAGACCTCACGCAGGGCCTCACAGTAGTTGGTCATATCGGTGAGGATGACCAGCACATGCTTGCCCTCCGTGAAGGCCATGTACTCGGCCGCAGTGAGCGCGAAGCGGGGGGCGAGCAGGCGCTGGGCGCTGGAGTCGCTGGCCAGGTTCAGGAACAGGACCGTGCGCGCCAGGGCACCGCTCTTCTCCATTTCCTCGCGAAAGAACTCGGCGCTGTCGTGCGGAATGCCGATCCCGGCGAAGACGATGGCGAAGTCCTCCTCGCCCGCCCTGCCCGGCAGCCTCGCGTTGCAGGCGATGTCCACCGCGATGCGGTCATGCGGCAGACCGCCGCCGGAAAACAAGGGTAGCTTCTGGCCGCGTATCAGGCTGTTCATGAGGTCGATGGCGGTGAAGCCGGATTCGAGAAACTCGCTCGGGGCGTCCCGGGCGGAAGGCTTGATCGGCAGCCCCTCGACCCGCAGCGCGCGCTCCGCCGCCAGCGGCGGCCCGCCGTCGAGCGGCTTGCCGACGCCATTGAAGATACGCCCGAGCAGGCCCGGCCCGACGCTGAAACGCAGGGGCTCGCCGAAGAAGCGCACCCGCGTCCCCGCGAGCGAGAGGCCCGCGGTGTCGTCCAGCACCTCGACCGTGACCGAGGTCTCGTCCAGGGCGGCGATACGCCCAAGGCGCACGAGGCCGTCCGCCCCCTCCACCTCCACCGCCTCGTTGAGCCCCACGTCGACGGAACGCCGCAGGAACAGCAGCGGACCCTCCGCGCGATTGGCGATGTCCTCCCCGATCAGTCTGGCATACATCTCTGCGCCCCCGCGGTCGTCACGAGCTTGCCTCGGCCGCATCCGATTCGGTGCCGTTGCGCGCGCTGGACATCAACTCCCGGACGGTGGTCCTCAGCTCCTGCTCCAGGTCGGAGAAGGCTTCCCACTCGCCCTCGGCGATCTCCTCTCCCATGCGCATCAGGCCACGGAAGATCGGCGCCTCGGCGATCGCCTCGGGGGCGACGCCGGCCTCGAGCAACCCGGTTGCCGCGTCCACGAAGCTCCCGATCAGGCGCATCATCACGGCCTGACGGGCGGGCGTGGCATAGCGGTCGATCTCGGAGAAGGCCGACTGACGCAGGAACGCCTGGTTGACCAGTTGGGCGCACAGCAGGGTCAGGCGCTGCCGCTCGGGCATGGCGTCGCGGCCGATGATCCGCGCCATGCGCTCCAGACGGGCCTCCTCCTCCAACAGGGTGAGGAAACGCCGCCTGAGCTCCTCCCAGCGGGTACAGCCCTGGCCGTGCCACCAGCGGGCCAGGTTCTGGGCCACGACGCTGTAGGATTGCAGGGGATGAATGGCCGGGTAGAAGCGGGCCTGGGCGCGACGCACGTCCAGGGCCCACAGGCAGCCCACGTAGCGGCGCGTGTGCATGGTGACCGGCTCGGAGAAATCGCCGGAAGGCGGGCTCACCGCGCCCAGCACGGTTACCGAGCCGGTGGTCCCGCCGAGGGTCTTCACCCGGGCCGCGCGCTCGTAGAAGTCCGCCAGCCGGCTGCTGAGGTAGGCCGGATAGCCGCTCTCCCCCGGCAGCTCACCGAGACGGCCGGAGACCTCGCGCAGTGCCTCGGCCCAACGGCTCGTGGAATCCGCCATCAGGGCGACGTTCAGCCCCTGGTCGCGGAAATACTCGGCGATCGTGATGCCGGTGTAGATACTCGCCTCGCGGGCGGACACCGGCATGTTGGAGGTGTTGGCGATGACCACGGTGCGCTCCAGCAACCGGCGACCGCTGCGCGGGTCCTCCAGCTCGCCGAACTCCGCGAGCAAACCCGCGAGCTCGTTGCCGCGCTCACCGCAGCCGACGTAGACGATGACGTCCGCGTTGCACCATTTGGCGACGGTCTCGAGCAGCACCGTCTTGCCGGTGCCGAAACCGCCGGGAATGGAGGCCGTACCCCCGCGCGGCACCGGGAACAGGCAGTCGAGGACACGCTGCCCGGTAAGCATCGGCTCATCGGATGGCAGCCGCTTCTTCACCGGCCGCGGGACGCGCACCGGCCAGCGGTGGCCCATGGCGAGATCCTGCGTCCGCCCCGCCTCGTCGCGCAGGCGGCAGACGACCTCGTCCTCCCGGTACTCACCCTGATCCGCGATCTCGACGACCTCTCCCGCGGCCAGGGTCGGCGCGGCGAGGCAGCGCTGCAGGATGCCGGAGCCGTTCTCCACCTCCCCGAAGACGCCACCGGGGCCGAGCCGCTCGCCCACCTGGACCTTGGGCCGGAACTGGAAGCTGCCCGGCGGCACCTCCCGCATCCCCGGCGTCACGTAGGGCTGCTCGGGCTCGGTAATCGGGCGCAGCAGGCCATCGAAGATGCGTCCCAGGATGCCCGGCCCCAGCAGGATGGAGAGCAGCTGGCCGGAGCCTGCCACCTCCACCCCCGGACGCAAGCCGCTGGTATCCTCATAGACCTGCACGACGATCTCATCGCGGGCGATGCGGATGACCTCGCCGAGCAGGCGCTCGGCGCCGACCGTCACCGACTCGCGCAGGCGAAAGGGCCCTTCGGGGCGAGCGCGCAGCACGGGCCCGCTGATCCAGGTCGTAGTCGCGGAGCTCATGCGCCGCCTCCCTTGCTCCAGCAAGGCAAGCAGGCGGGCCTCCAGGCGCGGCCGGTCCCGCAGCAGGCCGTCGAGGCTGGCGTCGAGCACCGCCCCCTCGCTTGCGATGATCAGACCGGCCTCCATGTCGCCGTCGGTCTCGAACCTGGGCGGGTGACGCAGGGCTCGGGCAAGCATCTCCGCATCGCCCGCGCGCTCGTCCTCGCCCCACTCGGGCGCGTGGCGCACGGTCCACATCCCCAGCGGCAGGACGGCTTGCCCGCGGCGCAGATAGCCGCTCACCCATCGCCGGCGGTGCACCGGATCAAGCCAGCGCGACCGCAGGATCTCCCGCAGCCGGGGCCAGGCGGCGGCGAGGAGCTCGGCGCTGGAGCGTTCGCTGGCCCAGCGGTCTCGCGTGGCCCGCTCCGCCCGCGCCGCCTGGATGCGCGCCTGAGCCCGGCTGCGTTCGGCGACCACGCGCGCGTGCAGATGAGCGCGCTCCCTGCGATAGGTCTGCCGCAGCAGCTCCCGGACCTGCGCATCGGCCTCGTCGAGGAGGCGGCGGCATTCGCGCTCCCGGTACTCCGCGACCAGGTTGAGCAGGCCGCGCTGGCGATCTTCTAGCTTCATTCGGCCATCCCCAGCTGCCGCCTGAGCGCAGCGCCAAGGTCAGACGGCTGCGCGCGTCCTCGCACGTCCGGGATCACCAGCACCAGGGGCCGCTCCGCGATCAGGGTCCGACGCAAGTCCTCCCCGGGGAGCCAGGCGGCGGCCTCCGCGGTGATCAGGATGAGCTCGACCTCTTGACCCAGGCGCCGGAACAAGCCCGGGGCGGCTGAAGGTTCCGGCACGTGGACATCCACACCGGCGAGGCGGAAGCCCGCGGCGGTGACCTCGTCCCCGACGAAGGCGCACAGGGTCATGTCAGCTCATCCCAGCTTGTTGAGGATCAGCACCGAGATGATGACCCCGTAAATGGCGATGCCCTCCGCCAGACCGACAAGAATGATCACGCGACCGAACAATTCTGGCTTCTCGGCCAGCGCCCCGACGGCCGCGGCGCCCACCGCGGCGACGGCGTAGGCGGCCCCCAGGGCCGCCAAGCCCGTGGCCAGGGCGGCGGCGAGATACCCCCATTGCAGGACACCGGGGTCGATGATCTCGACCGTCGTCGTCTCGACCACCTCTTGGGCGAAGACCTCCGGCTGCCACAGCAGCAGGCTGCCCAGCGCGGCGAGCAGGGCGACCGCGAGCACCATCGAGGTTGCGAGCAGGACTTGCTTGGTCATGACACTTCTCCAGTAACGAGCGCTGGCGGCGCGGGCAAAGGCCGAAAGATCCGTCCGGTCCCGCGCAGGAAACGATTGAAGAACTCGAACAGCACCAGCCGGGTGGTCTGAATCGCGACGACCAGCCCCTCCAGGCCGATGATCAGCAGGTTGCCCAGGATCATGATCAGGAGGCAGCCGAGGACGGAACCACTCGCCCCGGCCATAGTGACCACCGCGGCGGAGAGGGCGGAGTGGGCAAGGGCGAAGGCGCCCACCCGTGCGAAGGACAGGGTGTTGACCAGGATCTGCAGCCCGCTCTCGATCAGGTGACCGAAGGCGGCCAGGGCACCGATCAGGCGACGCTGGTCGAGGAAGCTTCCCGCCAGGTACCATCCCAGCCCGAGCAGGGCCAACCAGCCCGGCGCGGAGCCGGCGACCAGTCCCATCAAACCCAGATAGAGCAGCAGAAAGCCCGCGTCCACCAGCAGCCAGCGGCGAAGCTCACCCCGCCACAGTGCGCTGACGCCCGACAGTATCTGGCCGAGGCTCAGCAGCAGGACAGCGAAAACCAGCGGGACGACCAGCACGGTCACGGGGGCATGCATGGGATGCAGCCAGAGAGCCGGGATCACCGCCTCGCTGGCGAATACGCTGCCAAACAGGAAGCCGAAAATGATCGCGCTCACGCCCCCGGCGACCAGCAGCCGCGCCGCCTCGAAGCGATCCTTGAGCCACAGGCCCAGGGCCAGCAGCACCAGGCCCTGCCCCACGTCGCCGAACATGTAGCCGAACAGCAGCGGCACCACCACGCCCAGCACCGGGGTCGGGTCCGCCTCGTCGCGACCGGGGACGCCAAAGGCGCGAGCGAACACCTCGAAGGGCCGCAGCCATGCCGGGTTGTCGAGGATCTGCGGAGGACGCATTCCGTCCGGCGGCGGCGCGAAGCGCAGCAGCGCATGGGTGCCAGCGCTCTCGAGCGCCCCGAGCAGGGTGCGGCCGCTGAGGTCGTCGGTCCAGCCCGTGACCCAGGTCAGGTGGTCGCTCGCGAGCTCCAGGCCTTCCACTTGGCGGCCGAACCATTCGAGCCAGGCGACCTCGCCGAGCAGGTCGCCCAGATCATGGTCCTCGAACAGGCTGTCCAGCTCGGCATAGAGGTGAACGATACGGGTCGAGAGGAATACACGGCGGGCGTTGACCCGGCTCAGCGCCTCCCCGGCGTTGCCCCGGAGCCAGGATGGACGCTCGATGATACGGCCCTTGGCGGCCTTGACCTGGTGCTTCAACTGATCGAGACGCTCGGCGGGCCCCAGGATCATGTAGCAGCGCTCGTCCTCCCAAGGGACAGTGCGCGATAGCGCCCACTCCGGCAGCCGCGGGTCCGCCTCCCGCGGCAGGATGGCGCAGAAGGTGCCGAGCAGCGGCCCGCTCTCGGTCACCAGTCCGAAGTCCAGGGGGCTCTGCTCGATGCGCGCGATGATCTGAGCGAGCCACTTGAGCCGGACCAGCTCCTCCTCGCAGGCCTGCAGGGTGTCGATAAGCGGGTCCGCCTCGCGGCGCCAGGACTCGATCCGATCCAGCGCCCGTGCGAGCACCACCGCGGGCGCCTCTGCCAGGGGCAGGCGGCGCAATCGGCCCCGGTCCCAGTAGCGCCCGTAACGCGGAAGAAGGTCCTGATAGCGCGCCAGGCCGGAGGTCAGGTCCTGCACCGGGAAGTCCTCCACCACCCTGGGGCGCACCTCCACCTCCACCGCCCCTGTGCGGGCCAGCTCGGCGACGGTGTGCACGCTCTGGCTACGCGGGCAGAGCACCTCGAACCAGCGGGTGGAGGCAGGGCGCAGCATCAGACGGTCCCCTCGCCTGCCGCGAACAGCGCCCGGCTCACCAGCTCCCCGCGCAGGCGTTCGAGGTCCAAGGCGGTCAAGCCCAGGAAGACGAAAGCGCTGGCAGGCTGCAGCAAATGTCGATGCAGCAACAACGCGAGGCGCCCGCGCAAGGCCCTGCGGACGTCCCAGGCGGACTCGGAGCGGGCGTCGCGGAAGACCGCGAGATGTTTGGTCAACAGTCCGACGAGCTCGTCCACGTGACGTTCGAACGAGCGCTTTACCGGCGGCATCAACCGTCGCCATTCCAGCACCCAGGCCGCCGCGTGCTCGGCGGGCGCGTCCGCGAGGGCACCGGCTCCCGCCCCACGCAGCTTTCCGGGGTCCGTCCGGCCGTCAGTCAGAAGCCCTTGCAAGCCGGGGTCTCTCTGCAGCCATGGCGGAGCGGAACCCGTGCGGGTCTGATGATCCAGCAGCGGAAGGAGCGGCAGCCAGCGCGTCCATGACATCGCGGGCCGCCAGGGTTCGGGCAACCAACCCGCCAGCTCATCGACCGTCTCCCGGAACAGGATGCGCACGCCGACCTCGAGATCGTGGGCGTCACTCTGACCGGAGAATCCCTTCACCCATTCGCGCATCGCGCCCTCGCGCGCCTCTTCGAGGAAGCTTGGGAGCGTTCGCGCGGGCGCGAGCCGCTGCCATTCTTCCTCCGTCGGCAGCCGCGCATAGCGCGCCTGGATACGCGCCTGGGCATAGGCGAACCGGGACAATGTGCTCATGGCGCCGGGTCGATAATCTCATCCGCCAGGACTGCCACCGCCCGGTCAGACCCTTTTGCTCCCGGGGACCGACTTGCGCCGACAACGGCTCGCGGCGCCTTGCCGAGCAGCTCCTTGAGCGCCCGTTCCACCGCCATGTCGGCGATACGGTGCGCCTGCTTGATGCGCCTCTCGGTGCGTTTGGCGACCGCCCGGGCCCGATCCTCGGCCTCCGCAACGACCTGGGCCGCTCGGGCGCGGCACTGCTCCACTGCCTCGCGCGCCTCTCGCTCCGCGGTCAGAACCTGGTTGATGGCACGGTCGACGGAAGCGGTCTCCGACACCTTGGTCTGCTCGCCCATGTGATTTTCTCGTGGCGGCTCGCACACCGCCCTAGACCTCGTAGTTGGCCGGCCGCGATCCGGCCCGCTCACAACGCCGCTCACGCTCTCGGCACCCGTTCCAATTCGCAGCGGGCCGGGGTGCCGCCAGCTCCGACGAGGCGAGGAGCATTCCTCCGCCAGAGAGGGCGCGGCCGTATCCGCACCTCCGCGCGCCGGCCCGTTTCCAGGACAGCGTGCGGACCGAAAAGGCTCTATTTCGCTCTATAAGAATATTCTAACTGATACCGGTATTCCTGTTACCCGCCTCGACCGGATCACTGACGACGATCAATCAGAGCGCCACTCCCGCGCCAACCGCCAGTCAGATGTGATCTAGCTCAAAATCCCGATCAATCGCACGCGATTTATGCATCGTTTTGGCTTAATGTGCGCGGATGTCGAGGGTGCCTGTCCTCCTCCGTCGTGTCCTGGTGGGAGGCAGGTACCTGGCGGCGGGTGAGCCGTCCTTGCCAAGGCGCGACGGCCATACCGCGTTACCATCCGGTCGGCGCAAGCGGTACCGACCAGAGCCCCACCCCGATCGGGGTGTCGCACGGCCCAACTACGGTCTTCCGCTACGCGGAATCGGGAAACCGCGGTTTCCCAATCCGATCGGTATCAGCGGCTCACGCCGCTGATCGGTGCCAGCCCGCCGCGAATCGCCAAGGCCAGTGCGCTTGCGCTACGACCTAGCCGTCGACAGGGCCGGTTGGAGAGTTTCGGGCGGGGACTTGCGTTTACATGAACCGGGGCAACGCAAGCGTCATGATTTTGTAGCATCCTTGCCGCGGTGTAGTTCGAAATACGAGGCTCAAGCGATGGACGATACCCTGCAGCGACTGCTCGAGGCCGAGGTACGTGCGGAGAAGATCGCACAACAGGCCGAGGCCGAACAGGAAAACATCATCCAGGGCGCGCTCATGGAGGCACGGGCCGAGGAAGAGCGGTTCATGTCACGGATACCGGACCTTCACCGCTCCTTCATCAAGAAGGCGCAGGAACGCTCCGAGCAGACGGTCGCCGAGCTCAAGCGGCGCTATGACGAGCGTCACGTCCAGCTGCGTGACCTGGCCGAACAACATGAGGACGAGGCCCTGGAAGCCGCCTTCGAGGCCTTGATCTCCGCCGAACACTGACAGCGCCCGCCATTCGGCGCCCTCGGCGCCGACCCAAGCAGTACCACGCATCATGATCCGCCGATGACCATCGCCGCCAATCAGGCCTATCTGAACACCCGTGTCTCGGTCATGGCCGCGAGGCTGTTGGATCCGGCGCTGATCGCCTCCCTCGCACGCCAGGATCTGGGCGAGCTCGCCGAGCGCTTCGGGCTTTCCGCCGTGCTGGATGAGCACCTGACTCCCCGCGCCCGCAGCCGCGCCATCGAGCAGGCCCTGATTCAGACCCTGCTCTCCGAGCTCACGATTCTGGTCCGCCCCATGTTGGCGGCGGAACGCAAGCTGGTGCTCGATTGGGGGCGCAAGTACGCCCTGTTCAACCTGAAGAGCCTCATCAGGGGCAAGCTCTACGACCTGGACCCAAAGGACATTCGGGACAACCTCTACGATCTGCCCCCCAATCTGCGTCTCATCCATCGCGACGAGCTGTTCCGAGCGGAAAACGTGCTCGAGCTGCTGCGGCAGATCGAGCAGGGGCCCTACAGCCTGATCGCCCGTCAGGCGCGGGAGATCTTCGAGCAGAAGCGCGAGCCCTTCGCCCTCGAGGCGACCATCGATCAGCGCTACTACGCCGGGCTGGTGAGGCAGGTCATGCAATTCCACGACGAAAACCTGCGGCCGCTCCAGGAGCTCCTGGGTGTCGTCCTGGACCGCGTCGATCTGCTGTGGCTGCTGCGCTTCCGCTTCTCCTACCAGCTCTCCCCCAGCGAGACCTTCTACCAGCTGATCCCCTCCTCCCGGCTGTTGCATCGGGAGCGCCTGCTGGCTCTGGTCAATCTGGAGAGCTTCGAGCAGGTGCTCGCGGCGCTGCCGCCTCCACTCTCGGAGCTGCTGGCAGGGAGCGTCAGCGTGATCGACGTCCAGAAGCGCATGGGAGTCTACATGAGCCGAGAGGCGCTGCGGATACTGCGCCACGGCCGCTCCGGGGTGGCAAGGGCACTGGCCTATCTCATCCTGCGGGAGATGGACCTGTTCATGCTCTTTTCCCTGGTCCAGGGCCGCCTGCTGGAGCTGCCCGCCGATCTGGTGAACATCGCGGTGGAGCTGGCGGAGCCCAACTGCCCGCTCGGTACCATGAGCGCGGCCGCGTGATCGGGTGCCAGATGAACAATTGCGGCGACCGGACACTCCCAAGCGCGTCAGGCATCCCCGAATCGAGAGCGAGATAGTCGAACCATGTTGCGGCCCACGCCCATGAAGCTCGTACGCCTGCTGGTCCTCACCGAGGATCTGCCCCAGGCGTCCCTGACCCTGGCGAAGGCGGAGAGCTTTCATGCCGACACCCGCCCGCCAGAGGAGACGCGGCTCTCGAACGCGCCCGGGCGCAGTTACCGGGAGCTGTTCCAACAAGCCCGCGCGCGCCTGGACAAGATCGGCAAGCTCATCCCTCTGCCCGAGGATCAGGGCATCGAGCAGGTGCGGGTGATCCCGCAGCCCGAGCTGCAGCAGGTTAACGACTGGCTGGGCAAGATCTGGAACGAGTGCTCACGCTACGAGGAGCAGTTCCGAGCCCTCGACGACGAGGAGCGACTGACCAAGGAACAAGAGGCGGCCCTGGCGAACTTCGCCAATCTCAACATCGATCTGGGTCTCCTGCGCAGCAAGACCCGTTTCCTCGACATCCACGTCGGCATCGTGCCGCGGGAGAATGTGCGCCAGCTGGAGGGCGCCGCAGGACTGGCGGGGCACATGCTCTTCGTCTACATGGTCAGCGGTGGCGGCGCCCATGTCGTCCTCGTCGGTCCCGCGGGCGAGAAAAAGTCGCAACTGACCTCGGTGCTCGCCTCCGCCGGCTTCCAGAACCTGCCCATCCCGCCGGAGCTCAACGATCAGCCCGAGGTCATGCGCGAGGAGCTCGCGAAGCGTCGGATGGGCGTCGAGATGGAGCGCGCCGCGTTGCACAAGCGGCTCTCGGAGTGGTCCGCCACCTTCATCCAGCGCCTCCGGGACACCCGCGAGCTGCTGCTCCTGGCGGAGCCCTTCGTGACCTTGGATCCCTCCATCCGCAGCGCCGGTCACCTTGCCTACCTGGCGGGCTGGGTTCCCGCTCGTGAGGTTCCCAGGCTGGAAAGGCGCCTGCAGGAAAGCCTTGCGCTCCCTTTCGAGCTTCAGAGCCGCGACCCCCGCCCGGACGAGCGCACCCTGGTGCCTACCGTGCCGGTGCGCAGCCGCCTGCTGGAGCCCTTCTCGATGCTGGTGAGGCAATACGGCATACCCCAGTACGGGGAGGTCGACCCAACCGCGTTGTTTGCGGTCACCTTCCTGTTGATGTTCGGCAGCATGTTCGGAGACGTAGGCCAGGGAGCGGTCATCGTGGGCCTCGCCTGGTACCTGCGCGAGAAGCTTGGCCGCTTCTACCTGTTCGGCGTAATGGCGGGCCTGTCCTCCATGTTGTTCGGCTTCCTGTTCGGCAGCATCTTCGGCTACGAGCACCTGCTTCCTGCCCTCTGGATGTCGCCGCTGCACGACCCCATCCTGATGCTGACCATCGCGCTCGGCTGGGGTGTCCTGTTCCTGGCTCTGGCCTGCTCCCTTGCGATCTACAACCGGCTGGTGGTGAAGAACTGGTCCGGTGCCTTGTTCGGCCACCACGGCTTCGTCAATCTGGTCTTCTACCTGTCCCTCATCTGGGGCGGGCTGAACCTGGGGAACGGCCAGGGTTTCGGCACCATCCCCCTGCTCCTGGTGGCAGCGACCCTCGGTCTCCTGGCCTGGCACAGCTGGCAACACCTCGACGCGCCCACGGGTGAAAAGGTGCTGGTGGTCTTCATCGAGACCCTGGAGACCATCATCGGCTATGTCTCCAACACCCTGTCCTTCCTGCGCGTGGCGGCCTTCAGCCTGAACCACGTGGCGCTCGCGATCGCGGTATTCACCCTGGCGGACATGATGGGGGCCTTCGGGCACGTCGTGACCATCATCCTGGGTAACGTCTTCATGATCGTGCTGGAGGGCGGGATCGTAATGATCCAGGTTCTGCGTCTGGAATTCTACGAGGGCTTCGCGCGTTACTTCTCCGGCGACGGTCACGAATTCGCGCCGCTCAAGCTGCGGCACGCGCCGAAGGAACAGGAGGCCTCTTCCTAGCACGGATATTCCCGATCCCGGTGCGCTCCATGCGACACCGCGGTTACGAAGCGATTTCAAACAGACCCATTCAACTGACACGAAACAGGAGTTGACCATGTACTGGCTCGTCGGCCTCATGTCCTTCGCCATCATCGGCTTGATCGCAACGGGCGTCTTCCTCGAGATGCGCCCCGGCTACAGCGCGCGGATGCGGCCCTGGTTCAGGCCCGCCATGGGCACGCAGCTCCTCGCCTTCCTGGGAGCTCAGCTCGGACTCCTTGCCCTGGGCATCTCGGATGCGATGGCACAGACCGAGGCGGTGACGGTCGCGGTCACCGAGATCTCCACCGGCATGGGCCTGGCGATTCTCGGCGTGGGCATTCCCACTGGGCTCTCCACCATCGGCGCGGGCATCGCCGTGGGCCCCATCGGCGCCGCTTCCTTGGCCGCGATCACCGAAAAGCCCGAAACCCTGGGCCGCACCCTGATCTATCTGGGCCTGGCGGAAGGTATCGCCATCTACGGCCTGGTCATCAGTATCCTGCTGCTGAACAAGATCTGATCACCGCTAGGGAGAAAGCGCATGGCCGCCGACGGAGAGCCGGGCCGGACCACCCGCATGTTGTTCCTGGGCGACGACAGCCTGGCGGACGGATTCCGGCTGATCGGATTCGAGACCATCCCGAACCCGGAGCCCGCTGATGTCGACCGGGTCTTTCGCGAGATCAACCGGAACCGCGAGCGGGCCTTCGTGATCGTCGACGACCGGATCATGCGATCGGGTATCGCCAGTCTCCAGCAGGTGCGCTCGGAGGGCGGTAACGTCGTCGTGGTGTCAATCCCAGCGCTGAAAGACCCGCCGCATCTCGCCAGCGAGGTGGCGGACCGTTTGACGGCCATGTTCGGCAACCTGCAAGGCGATATAACCCCCTAAGCAGGCCGCTCGTCCCGCGCCCTCTTTGCGAATTCGATCCGGATGCAACCTTCAACTCCACGGAATAGATCGTGAACCAGGTACTAGATCTCGAAAAAGCCATTCTGGCCCGTGCCGAAAGACTCGCCAACGAGTACCGGGAACGGGGTCAGCGCAGCCGCGACAACATCCTGCGCGAAGCCTCCGAGCGCCTGCGGCTGCGCGAGCAGCGCGAGGAGTCGATCGCCAAGTCCCTCGGAGAGCGCACCTTCCGTCAACAGGTTCAGGCCAGCGAGCTGAAGCTGCAGAGCCACCTTGACCGGGTGCGCTGGAACCTGGTGACCAACGTCGAGCGGCGCCTGCGTGATCGCATGGAGACTTACATGCAGGACGAGGCGGTGTACTTCGAGACGCTGAAGGCGTACCTCACCCAGGCAGCCTGCCAGATCGAGTCCGACCAGCTGGTCGCCGAGGTCAACCTCCACGACCACCAGAGGCTCGCGCCGCGGTGGGACGAGTTCGCCCGCGCGGCCGTCCCCGACAAGACCATCCGCTTGTCCCCCGACCCCATCGAGACCTTGGGCGGCATACGCGTCACGAGCGCGGACGCGCTGATCCGGGCCGACAACACCTTCGAGGGGCGACTCGAGCGACTGCGCACCCGTGTCGAGCAGGTGATCCTGGAGCGGCTGCTGCCGAGCGGCTTCGAAACCGGAAACGTATTCAGCGGGTGAGCACATGAGCGAGCGCAATCGAGTCGGAACCATCCGCGTCATCAACGGCCCCATCGTCACCATCGACCTGCCCGGCGCGCGCAACGGCGAACAGGTCAAGATCGGTGAGCTGGGTCTGTTCGGCGAGGTCATCTCGCTCGCCGGCAAGCAGGCCATCGTTCAGACTTACGAGTCGACGGACGGCGTGCGCCCGGGCGAACCCGCGGTCGGCCTCGGCTGGCCCCTCTCCGTCGAGCTGGGACCGGGCCTCCTTGGCGGTATCTTCGACGGCGTGCAGAGACCGCTGGAAAAGATCGCCCTGGAGTCCGGCGACTACATACGCCGAGGGCTGGACGTCCCCGCCCTCGATCGCAGCCGCACCTGGGAGTTCGAGCCCAGCCCCGAGCTGGAGCCAGGCGCCAAGGTTGGCCCCGGCACCGTGCTGGGAAGGGTGCAGGAAACCGAGACGATCGAGCACCGCATCATGGTGCCGCCGGGCATCGCGGGCGAGCTGGAAGAGTTGGCCCCCGGGGGCGACTACGATCTGGAGTCCACCATCGCCCATGTGCGCGACGAACGCGGCCACAGCCACAAGCTGCGGCTCTATCATCGCTGGCCTGTGCGCAAGCCACGCCCATACCGCAAGCGTGACGACGGCATTTCGCCCCTGATCACCGGCCAGCGGGTGATCGACACCTTCTTCCCCCAGCTCAAGGGGGGCAAGGGCGCCGTACCCGGGCCATTCGGCGCCGGCAAGACCGTCGTGCAGCAGCAGATCGCCCGCTGGTCCAACGCGGATATCGTGATCTACGTCGGCTGCGGCGAGCGCGGCAACGAGTTGGTCGACGTGTTGGAAAGCTTCCCGAAGCTGGACGACCCCTACACCGGCCGCAAGCTCATGGAGCGCACCCTGCTGGTCGCCAACACCTCCAACATGCCGGTGGTGGCGCGGGAGGCTTCCATCTATGTCGGCATGACCATGGCCGAGTACTACCGGGACATGGGCTACGACGTCGTCATGCTCGCTGACTCCACCAGCCGCTGGGCCGAGGCCCTGCGCGAGGTCTCCGGCCGGCTCGGCCAGATGCCGGTCGAAGAAGGCTATCCCGCCTATCTCGCCTCGCGCCTGGCAGCGGTGTATGAGCGCGCCGGCCGCGTCGAGACCTTCGGCGCCAGCTCCGGCTCGGTGACCCTGATCGGCGCGGTCTCGCCACCCGGTGGTGACTTCTCCGAGCCAGTGACCAGCCACACCAAGGACATCATCGAGACCTTCTGGGCACTGTCGAAAGAGCTCGCTGACGCTCGCCACTACCCCTCCATCGACTGGGTGACCAGCTTCTCCGGCCATGTGCACACCGCCGCCGAATGGTGGCATCAAGAGATCGACCGCGATTGGGAGAAGCGCCGCACGCAGGCCCTGGCGCTGCTGGCGCGGGACGCCGAGCTCTCGCGCATCGTCAACCTGGTGGGCCCGGAGGCCCTGTCCGACGCCCAGCGGTGGGAGCTGGAAGGCGCCTCCCTGATCAAGGAGGCGGTGCTGCAGCAGAGCGCCCTGGACCAGGTGGACACCTTCTGCTCGCCGCAGAAGCAATTTGCGCTGCTCGACCTCGCGCTGCGCATCTATAAGAAGGGCGCGAAACTGGTGGAAATGGGCGTGCCGGTCCAGGAACTGCAGAACCTCCCTCTGCTGGCCAAGGCGCGTCGCTGTAAGTCCATGTACAGCAGCGATCAGGTGGAGAAGATCGCCGAGTTCCGCGAAGACGTTGAGCAGGAGCTCGAGAACATCCGCCTCGAATACGCGAAACAAGGGGAGCACCCGTGAGTATCAAAGAATACCGTACGGCATCCGAGGCCCGTGGTGGCCTCCTGGTCATGCGGAACACCCCCGGCGTGGCCTTCGGCGACCGGGTGCAGATCCAGGACTACCATGGCGCCAAGCGTAATGGCCAGGTCATCCGCGCGGCGGACGACGAGGTGCTGGTCCTGGTGTTCGAAGGCACGGAGGATCTGGACCTGGAATCCACCTGGGTGCGGTTCCTCGACGAGCCGGTAGAGATCGCCCTCTCCCCCGAGATCCTCGGCCGCGTCTTCAACGGCCTGGGCGAGCCCCGGGACGATCGGCCTCCCATTCTGTCCAACATTCGCCGTCCAGTCGGAGGCTCAGCCATCAACCCGGCGGCGCGCAACTATCCGCGGGAGTTCATCCAAACCGGCGTATCCACCATCGACGGTCTGAACTCGCTGGTGCGCGGGCAGAAGCTGCCGATCTTCTCCGGCTCGGGGCTGCCTCATAATCGCCTGGCCGCCCAGATCGTGCGCCAGGCGAAGCTGGTGGACGAAGATTCCAGCTTCTCCATCGTATTCGCGGCCATGGGCGTTTCCTATGCGGACGCCAAATTCTTCCAGGACGAGTTCGCGAGCTCTGGCGTGCTGCGCAACGTGGTGATGTTCATCAACCTGGCCGACGACCCGCCGGTGGAGCGCCTGACGCTACCCCGCACGGCGCTCACCGCCGCCGAGTACCTGGCCTACGACCTCGACCGCCACGTGCTGGTGGTCATGACGGACATGACCTACTACGCCGAGGCCCTGCGGGAGGTCGCCACCGCCAAGGGCGACGTCCCCGCGCGCAAGGGCTATCCGGGCTACCTCTACTCGGACCTGGCCGAGATCTACGAGCGCTGCGGGCGCATCCACGAGCGCCACGGCTCCATCACCATGATGCCCGTGGTCTCCATGCCCTCGGACGACATCACCCACCCGATCCCGGACCTCACCGGCTACATCACGGAAGGCCAGATCGTGCTCTCGCGTGAGCTCCACAACCAGGGCATCTACCCGCCGGTGCACATCTCACCCAGCCTTTCGCGCCTGATGAAGGACGGGATCGGCAAGGACGACACGCGGGAAGACCACCCGCGCGTCGCGGCCCAGCTCTACGCCCTCTACGCCCGCGCGCTGGAGACCCGCAACCTCGCCTCCATCATCGGTGCCGACGAGCTCTCCGAGCGCGACCGCCGCTACCTCAAGTTCGCGGACGCGTTCGACGAGCGCTTCGTCGGCCAGGGCGAGGCGGAAGACAGATCCATCGAGGCCACGCTCAACCTGGCCTGGGAGCTGATGTCCAGCTTCCCGCGGGACATGCTGACGCGCGTGAGCGAGACGGATTTGGCGAAGTATCACCAAGGGTCTGAATGAGAACGACTTTTTGATTCAGCAAGCCACCGATCCGAACAGACCAGACCATGGCCCAACAACTCATCAAAGCCCCGCCAACCAAGAACACCCTCCTGCGCCTGAAAAAGCAGGTCAAGTTCCTGGAAGAGGGCCATGACCTCCTGGAGCGCAAGCGCGAGCTGCTGACCCGCCTGGTCTACGAGCGCATCGGCGAGTACCGCCGGCTGCGCGCCGAGGCGGAAAAAGGGCTTTGGGAGGCATACCGGTGTCTCTCGATCACCCAGCTGCGCATGGGTAGCCGCGGAATCCACCAGGCATCGCTGGGGGCGGAGCCGGCACTCAAGGTCGACATCCTGCCACGGCGCAGCCTGGGGGTGGAGTATCCCGCGGTCACCGCTGAACGTGTTCCGCTCAAGCCCGTCGGGCTGCTCGGCACGGACGCCAGCTTCGACAACTCACGCGAGCACCTGGCGGACCTTGCCGTGGTCCTGGCCCGCCTTGGCGAGGTGGAGATCGCCCTGCACCGCCTCATGGAAGAGCAGCGCAAGGCGCAAAAGCGTGTCAACGCGCTGAAATACAACATCATCCCCCTGTATCAGAGAACCATTCACTTCATACAGTCGGCCCTTGAGGAGGAAGAAAGGAATACCCTGTTTCAGGTCAAGCTGCTGCGGGAAAGGGCGAACAGCTAGCCCCACTGCCCACGTCGCCCGGAGGATTTCGCGCCCCGCGAGAGCCCGGAGCCTGTCACGGCGCCCTCAGAGATCGAACTGGATCCTGGGCGGATATGCGGTTACGGGCTTCGCGCCGGCCGCGAGCACCTCCAGCGCCAACCCGACCAGACCACTCCCCGCCAGATTTGTAGCTGCGAGCGCGGGGCCCAGCTCGTACACCCAGTCGGGCTCCCCGCTGATCAATGGCAGCGCCATCCCGCCCAGGCTGATCTCGGGATACTGCCGTTGCTTCGACGGCTCCCCCCCCACCGCCACCGGAACCCCGATGCCCGCCTGATCCGCCAAGCCGGCGACGCCTTCCCAGCCGCGCTGGCGCAGTCGCAGGATCGCTCGTCCGGGGGCGGAGTCCAGGAACCACACGACCGCACCCTCGGCACTCTCCAAGGCAAGCCAGTAGCTGCCCGCCGGAAGCAACACCGGCTCGCGAAAACGAAAACGCAGCAACCGCCGGCGCTCGGGACGCGTCAGCGCCCCTTCCGCTTGCGCCAGCACGTCGCCGGCGGGGCTGCCGTCCAGATCGGCGATGAGCTCGAAACGCAGTCGTGTGTCGGCGGCGAGCCCCGCGAGCAGCAAGTCCCAGCCGTCGCACAGGATCGGCTCGCTCAGCTCGACCGGGCTCGCCCACCGGCTAGCGCCGTCGATGCGCACGCCACTGGCGCCGGCCGCGCCCAGGGTTGCGCTCAACTGCCCCGTGGTCGGCATCCCTGACGTCCCCGCGAGATCCGCGCTGCCGTCACCGGCCAAGGTCAGCATGGCGCTGGTCACGGTTACCGCCGTTGGGATCTGCAGCTCGATCCGGCGGCGGGCGAGCTGATCCTTGGGAAAGCGCAGCACCTGCTTGGGAGACCCGTCCGGGAACGACTGCCGCGCCAACTGGTAGACGATCCCGAATTGGCTGATCGAGAAGCGGCAGGGGGCATCGCTCTCGACCACCAGATCGATCGCCAAGGGATCCGGGAGTACCGGAGCCGCATTGGCGCCCGCATCAGCCAGCTTCTCCCTGAGCCGCTGAATCAGGTCATCGAGCTGCTTTCGCAGCTCGACGCCGGCGTCTACCTGGACACCGGACTCGAAGCGCAGCGGCAGGAAAAAGACCTCCGGCCCAAGCGCCGGCAACCCCACCCCCAGGCGCAGGTTCTCCGGCCCGGTGGCAAGCGTCACCTCGGTCAGGTCGGCGCTCACCAACGCGGAGAACCCCGAGGCGCCCAAGCAGACGGACGACTATGCGGCTGTCGAGTACGCCCTGCGTCTCGACCGACACTCGGTGCGCCAGGTTGACTGGTTCAGGCTATGGTCCTGTACGCTTATGCCATGCGGCGTGTCACTCGTTGTAACCTTGCCGCTCGTTTTCGAGCCGGGCGCGCTTGTCTTCCAAGACACTGTCTCGCCGACCCCCTTGGCGAACGGGATAGTCGACGTTGGGCCAGGAGGCGACCGCCTCGTCGGCGATGGCGTCGCCGTCGGCGCGAAACAACTGGGTCGTCTTGCCGCCGGCACCGACGCTGCCGCGGAAACGGATACCGCTGATCAACCGCGCGATCGGCAGACTGATCAGCAGGCCAGTGCCATCGCCCGCCGGGCTGACCTGGGCGGGTTCCGGAGACTGAGCGTCCAAGGCGTTGAAGCTGTACGCGAGAGCCTTCAGTCGCAGCCCCGTGCTCGCATCGAGCACCAGTTCCTCCGCGACGCCGCCGGTGGGCAGCTGGAGCGCGAAGCGAAGCTGATAACGCCGCCCATCGCCGCCGTTGGATCCGGTCAGGTCCCAGGTCCGATCCAGGTCGACGGCCTCCGTCGCGCCCTGTGGTAGACCCTGGAGCACCTTCATCTCGGTCTTCCGTCCAGACGCGTGTCGATGGCGACGAATCTGCGGTCGATGCCGCTCAGCCGACTGTTGACGTTGACCAGGCTGTCGTTGATGACCCGGTTCTGGCTCTGCAGCTCCGACACCTGGCCGTTCAGGGTATCGAGCCGGCGCACGTCCGCCTTCGTGTCCAGCCTGGCGTTGACGGAAACCAGATCGGCTTGGAACGCCTCATCCTGACGCTGAAGCGCGGTGACCTGCCGGTTCAGTGCATCCACCCGGGCTCCGTCGGCCTTGGCCGCGATCGCCGCGTTTACCTCCGTCTCGAAACGCGCGAGCTGGTTGCCGGCGTCGATCGCCGCCTGTGCCAGAATCTCGCGTTCGAGCCGGTCGAGGTCGGCGGTCCTGGCCGCGACGTTTTCGAGCTGACCCAACCGGTCTTCGAGCTGGGCTACCCGGCCGTCGGCCTCGACCCTGCTATCGATCTTGGCAGTCAGGCCGGAGCGGCTGGCCTCCAGGGCGGAGAACAGCTTGCCGCCCCCCGCCAGCGACTTGGCGCCGGAGCTCACGCCGGTAAGCAGGGCCGTGCGCTCCGTTTCCGGAAACTTGGCCAGCCCGGTCTGAACGAAGTCGTTGAGGCTGTTCTGCGCGAAATCCTGCGCGACCAGCTGCCCGACCCATCCGTCCTCGGAGCGCATGAAGGTGCCGACCCGGCCGAATAGATCCGTGAGCACGGCGCTGCCGCGGCGTTCCTCGCCTTTGACGTCGCCGAGGCTGGCGGCGAGGCCGCTCTCCCGCTCCAGCAGCTGGCGGTAGGCCCAGGCCCAGGCGTAGAACCAGTTGCGCTGCTGCACGCTGAGCAGCGTAGTCGTCGGGTGGGCCGTGACGGCGCCCGGCTCCGGTGTCACATAGGCCAGCACGGTGACCTCGACGCTCGGCCAGCGCGCAAGTGAGTCCATCGGCGCATCGACGCTCTCCGGGCTTCCGTAGCGCCGGTAGTAGACGTCCACGGCACGCCGCAGGTCGTCGTGGCCCGGGGCGCGGTAGCGGCGGGCCAGCTCGGTGAGGGCCTCCAGCCGGTCGCGCGGCGTGGCGCTGCCGCCACCGAGCAGGGTCAGGGCGGCGCCCAGGCTGGCCTCCTGCACGCCGGTCAGCGCCTCCCCCAGGGACGCTGCCAACTGCAGCTTGCACAGACCCAGGTGATCCGTCCGCACCGTCACGCTGTTGCCCGCGACGGACCGTGCCCGCGAGCGGCCGCGCAGCCGACCCCAGGTGGTGACGAAGGTGACGGCACGATCGACCATGGGTCTCCCGCGCACGTCCCTCACCTGCGCGAGCAGCACGGTCTCCTGGCCCAGCCATCCATCCGAACCGAGCGCCGAGAGGCCAATGGTCTCGGTCGCGCGCAGTTGCCCCTCCAGATTGTTCAGGCGCTGTGTGATCTGGGTGAGCAAGGCCGGGTCGACGCGCTCATCGAACACTCGCGGCGGGCGCGCAGCCGAGAGGCTGGTGACCAGCTCGGTAAACCGCTCCGGCCCCACGAAGGGAACCGCATAGACCTGCTCCAGGCTGGTGAATCCACCAAGCTCGTCCCGCCGCGCGAGGATCCTCGCGGCCACCCGCGGACCGACGTCCAGCTCCCGGGGGATCTCCACCGCAACCGCCAGCTCCTCGGCACTGGCGACGGCGTTCAGGAACTCCAGCACCTGCGCGGCGTGCGCGGCGCTGACGTTCTCCGGAAGCAGGTAGGGCTCCGACATGGCGTACCTCGGCTGATCAAGGCAGGGGCCGCGGCCCGCCGCAAGCGGCGGAACCAGGGCCAGACCCTGCCCGAATCCAATGGAACACTGAACCCGCGTGGATGGCGTACGGGAACGGATGGCGTTGGGAGAGGTCCGCGACGCTCGACCACAGGGCTTCCCCGGGAACCTCGGCCATCGGGTCCTTCATTGGCGCTACCGCGGCAGGGTTCCAATGATGTTGGAGATCAGTTCTACATTGGCCTTGCCATTGAGCGCCGTCTGCATTCCCTGGATGGTGCCCGAGAAGGCCTGTACGTCACGCTGGACGCTGAGTATGGGCCCGTCCTCGCGCAGGAGCTCCTCTTGGAAGGCCACTTGGGAGACCTTCATCTCGCTGAGCAGGCTGTCCGTCGCCTGGGCCAGCTTGCTGTCCACCTCTCCGATCAGCGCCTCTTGCACGCGACCGGCCTCCGCGCTGGCCTTGACCGCGGAGCCGGCCACGGCTTCGAAGCCCTTCGCGGCGGCATCGCCGCCGGGGGTGATGGCCTGACTGTAGAACATGGCATGCTGCACCTGGGTGCCGTACTGCACCGCCTGCACCAGATCGCTCATATAGGGCGGCGGATCGGCATCGAACCGCAGACCGCCGATGGCGTTGTCCACCGCCAGCAGGTCCCGCTGCTTGCCGAGAATGCCCTTGCCCAGAACGATGTCGTTGACCTCCTCGACGATGTTGCCCATGGTCAGCCCGAGATCCACGCCGATGAGATTGCGGAAGCGGTTGCCGTACTCCACCTGCAGGCCGGCGATGCCCGGCAGATAGTCGACCACGATCCAGGGGGCGATCCAGTCGCGGAAGGTCACCTGGATCGAGGCGGAGGCGAGGGCGCCATCGGCGGTGGTCGGATCGCTGTCCGCCTTCAGGAAGGCCATCACCGTCGCGCGGTAGTCGCGCCAGCGCTGGGTGAACACGGAGGTGAAGCCGCCGGTGGAGCGGGAGGGCTGGGTCAGGTAGTAGGTATCCAGGTAGCGCTGGAACACCGGCTGGCCGGCGCCGACGCGATCGTATTCGCGTGAGATCGCCTGATAGGCGAAGCTCAGGTTGCCGTCGCGGGGCGTGTTGGCGCCGAGAATCATGTCTGCGATGGTGCTCGCGCTACCGGCCTGAGGACGAGTCGACAGGAAGCCCTCGATCTCCTCCTCCTCCTCCTCGGCGAAGGCCTCGGCATGCGCGGCGCGTATCAGGACACGGGCCTCGCCAGCGGCGTTGACCTGCACCGAAAGGGTCTGATCTCCGGCGCCGCCGCGGCTGACAAAGCCTCTAGCCGCCTTCAAGGTGCCCCAGACGGTGACGAAATCCACCCACGGGCGCGCCGCCGCATCGGACAGATCGAGGGCGCCGCCATCCAGCGCCGTGACCCTGGCGATGACCTCGCCCCGCTGGCCGATCGCAAAGGTGGTGGTGGCCGAGCTGAGGTCCAGCCTCCGGAAGCGGCTGCGCACCGTTTCGAGCATCGGCTCCGCCTCGTCCAGCCGCTGCTCCACCGCCGTGATCCGCGTCTCCAGATCGGTCGCGCGGCCCTCCAGCGCGTCGACGCGCGCGCCCAGCTCTTCGGCCACCGCATCGAGCATCTCCTCGACCTTGGCCAGCATGCCGTTCCAGTCGGCGGCCTTGATCAGCTCGCCACTGACCTTGCCGCCAAATCCGTCTAGCAGTTCACCCATGTCAAAGCCCTCTCACGATTTCTTCGTCCACGGCCAGGTACAGGGACACGCCCGCCGGCTTCACCCGCTGGAGCTCCCTCCAGACCCGGTCCAGGATCAGGGGATCTATGTGCTCGTCCGCTGCCACCCGCGCCAGGCGCACGGTCACCGCCAGCGGCGCCCGGGGCCGCCACAGGAACCAGACCCGAGCCGCCGGGGCGAAGGCGAACACCGAATCTCCCAGGGCCAGCATCTCCGCCAGGTAGCGGCCTTCGAACGGCGCGGCCGATTCGCCGGGCGGCGGCAACAAACGGCCTTCGCGGGTCCAGGCCGGATTGGCGGCGGGAGTCGGCGGCGATCCCTCCTCCCGTTGCAGATAGCGCCAGTAAGAGATACCAGCCGGCAGGCGCGGCAGCGCCGGGATGCCGCCGTCGGCGATCCGGGTGGCGCTCGGCTTGTAGCGCATGCCCAGGGGCGCGGGCGAGGCACCGAGGTTGGGCGTGAACTCGCTGCCGTCGAAGCTGCCGAGCAGCGCCCGCGCCGACTCGGTCCAGGCGAGCGACAGCACGGCCGGCTCGGCGCTTCCGATCTGGGTCCCCGAAAAATCGACGAAGCCGGAGGTGCTCGGCGGCGCCAGGGCCTGCCAGTTGCCGCTGTCGCGCTGAAAGCGCCAGAACAGGGGCCGCTCCGGATCCTCCTCCTCGCGCGGGAGGCGTACCAGACCTGCGCCCTGACGCTGAAACCAATCGAGACCGTCGTACACGAACAGACCCTCGCCGGTGGCGAACCAGAGGCGCCGGCGGGCGTCGAGCGCGATGCGGTTGACCGCCGCCTGGGTGAGCCGCGGCATGGCCTCCAGCAGGGTGCTGTAGGTTCGTCGCTGCTCTCGCGCCCGGTAGCGCGCGATGCCCCGATCCGTGCCGAGCCAGATGCCCGCCTCAGGGCCCCGGGCGATCGCGTTGACCGGCGGCACGAACAGGCTTTCCATGGCGGGCAGCGCGCCGGCGGCCAGGTCCAGCTGCAGCCAGTCGTTCACCGTCTCGTCTACCGCCTCGCCCAGCAGGACGTACCAGCGCGCACGCGACGGCCGATAGAGGAACAGACCCAGCTCGCCGCCGCAGTACAGGTCGCCCGAGGCATCCGGCAGCACGCAGCGAAGCGGGGTCTCCGTGTCAGTCCGGGCTCCGAGCTCGGTGTAGACCAGCGCCCCGCCCTGCTCGCGCGCGAGACCCCGGCCCGTCGCCGCCCAGATGGTCCCTCCCGCGTCGGCGGCGAGGGCGAGAACCGGCGGATCAGTGAGCGTGGAGGGGTCCGGGGTCAGGGCAAAGCCCCCGCTCGGCTGGATCTCCGTCCGGGCCAACCCCGTGGCGCAACCGACCAACAGCTCATTGCCGCTCGGCAGCAGGCAACGCAGCTCCGGCAGGCCGCTCAGCACCTCCTCCCAGGTCGTGCCGTCGCTGCGCCACAGGCTGCCCGCGCCGCCGCTGTTGAGTGCGGCCCACAGGTAGTGGTCCGCGGTCTGTTGCAGGTCGACGACGGCGCCCGCGGGCGCGCCGAGCGCGGCGCTCCAGGGACCCGGGGCGGTTGGATTCACCGGCTCCAGCCCGACCGGGGCGCTGGCTGCCAGATCGATGCCGCCGTCTCCGCCGAGCCATGACTGGTAGGTTGGAACCAGGGCCAGTGCCTCGTCCTGAGCGAGATCGCCCTGATAGTGAATGCCGACGCCGGTGCCCGTCGCCGGGTCGAAGCGTTCGATGATCGGCTGGCTGGTCGCGTCCACCAGCCCCGCGCTGGGGACGACGCCCCGGATCACCACCACCGGCGGCACCGGCGTGAGGGAGTGGCTGTCGATCGACCAGCGCATCAGGGGGCCGACCAGATCCGCTGGAAGGCCGGCCTGTTGGACGGGCAGCAGCCGCGCGTCGGCGCCGCTCAGCTCCTCCACCGTGAAGGGACGCTCGCGCAGACCCTCGGGCGCGTCGGGATCGATCTGCGGCAGGGCCGCCAGGGTCATGGTGCGCAGCGCCCGCGCCGTCCCGAGGCCGTCCCTGTGCAGCCGAACGATCCGACGAATCCGCCGGCGGAAGGTCTCGACCCGCTCTCGATCGCGCAGGGGCTCGCGCCAGGGACTCAGATCGACGAGCGAGGCGATACGCGGAAGGTCGAAGAGATACGGATGCAGATCGATCGCGGGATCATCGAGCGCCAGCGGCCCGGACCCGTTCAGCGCCCTGCCGCGCGCCAGCCATGCGCTGTAGACGGCGCTGTCCGCGTAGCCGAACCAGTGCGCCTGCATCACCTCGGAGCTGGCCTGGCTGATCTGATCGAGCAAGGCGCCGACCGCGCTGACGAGCTGCAACAGCTGGTCATCGTCGTCGTAGCCAGGCTCCGGGCGGTAGAGCGAAGGCAGGCGTTCCAGGATACGCGGCGCGCTGGGCATCAGTCCTCCTCCACCGCGATCACCAGGCTGTTGAGCAGCAGCCGTTCGGACCTGGCCAGGGTGTAGCTGGCGCTGTCGTCCGCCAGCACGCTGGTAAGGCCTGAGGCCTGGCTCAGGAACAGGCTCACCGCGTAGGGCGCACGGTCTGCTGCCGCCGGGAGCAAGCTGGGGTCTGGCGCCGCGTCATAGCCGTCCAAGGACTGCCCGGGGTGGCCGGGCAAGGGCAGCAGGCGCAGGAGCTTGCCGAGACCAAGCTCCCGCTTCTGCGTCTCGAGGGCATCCGCCGGGTCGAAGTCCTGCACCGCCAGCTCGTTGAGATAGGCCAGGGACTGACCGAGCGCGGCCTCGATCTCGGCTTGGACCGGGATCGCGGCGGCGGACGGGAAGTTGATCAGCAGATCGAGCTCGGTCGGCAGGTTGCTGTCGGCCAGGTTCAGCTCTCCCAGCACCGTCGGCAGCCCGGCGAGGTCGATGACACCGGCCGCGAGGTCGAGACGATCGGTGACGACGGGTGCGCCGCCCACGATCTCGGTCGTGGAGGCCTTGTCGATCTGGATGTCCAGCACGTTGGGCACGGCCAGCACGCGGCCGACGATCTGATTGACGCTCGCGTCGGACCTGGTCTCCAGGGCGTCGAAATAGGCGCGGATCGCATCCTGGACCTGGGCGTGGGCCGCGCGCAGGTCTGACTCCGGCGTCTTGTCGGCGGTCGTCAGCCGCACGCTGAGATCCACCGCCAGCGGCACCAGCGGGGTGCTCAGGTCAACCCTCACCCCCGCCGGTCGGGTGGCCTGCAGCTCGGTGTCGAGCTGCAGGAGCTGCTCCGGGGTCAGGTCGTCGCCGTGGGGGGTGACCGTCACCACGCCGGGGGCGGTCTCCTCCACGTCCCCCGCGACCTGCTGCTTCGCCAGCACCTGCTTGAGGGCGCCGAGGGTCGCCCGCTCGCTGCCGTGCAGGAAATTCTTGGCCCGGGTTCGCAGCTCCGCGTCCGTTTCGTCCGCGCTGGCACGACTCGCCGGCGCCGGATTGGTGACGCCGCTGACGCCCGCGATGGGCACCGCCAGGACCGTCAGGGTATCCGCCGCCGCCGGCTCGTTGCCCGGCTCGAGGTCGCGGGCGGTGACCGTCACCGAGGCCTGGTGCTCCGCCATGACCACCGTCTCCGTGGTCTCGTACTCAAGCTTCACCTGCTCATCCAGGATGCGGGTGCCGGCGGGGATGCTGATGGTCCCCCGGGTGCCGGAGGCCCGGCTGAGCTTGACCTTCACCGACGGGCGCGTGCCCTTGATCCGCTGCACATCCAGCAGCGCAACCACCTTGTCCAGGGCGCTGCCGGTGGCGGTGTCGATGAACCCGGCCTGGTAGACGGCCTCGAGCTGCGCGTAGAGGCGGGCGATCTCCAGGGCGACGGACTCGGACAGGGTGCGCATCACGCTGCCCACCTGCAGATCGGTGAGGCTGGGGGGATCGTCCTCGCGCAGGTAGTTGACGTACACCAGGGTGCCCCCGTCCGGCACCTGGGTGTCGGTGAGCCACTTCAGGGTCTGTTTGTCCGGCTGCAGCTGGTAATCGGCGCCGGGTCGGAACAGGTGCGGTGTGGCGTGGCGCGTGCCGTATACCGAGACCACCTGCTTCGCGGGCGGCTGCTCCAGCTGGTGGCTCAGGCTGCCGCCACTGGCGGGCGGGAACGGGTGCGCTTCCGCCGCCACCCCGCCGACCAGGCTGGTCAGCAGGTTATCCAGCACTTCCGGGTAGTTGCGTCGTCTGAAGCTCACGAAGTTCGCTCCTGTTGCTTGCGCCGCCCGTCAACCCAAGTCCAGGGTGAAGGGGCCGAGGTCCAGCACGGCGCTATCCTCGATGGGCCGAACCCGGATGGCGATGTCGATGCGATGCCGGTCGCCGGGATGGTCCGCCACCGCCACCTCGACCACCTCCGCGATCCGACGCTCTTGTTTCAGCGCCTCGATGACATAGAGCTTGGCCAGGTTGCGCGTGGTCTCGGTGCGCCGCTCGCCGATCAGGTTCGGCAGCCGCGAGCCGTACTCGGGGTGACCCAGGGGCGCCAGCTCGCCCACCGGCGTCAGCAGCCGGATGCTGACCGCCTGGGCCAGATTCGCGCGTCCGGAGACGCGCACTAGATCACGCGTCCTGACGCCGCGGCCGCCGACCACCTCGCGCTTCTCCACGCGGCTCGCGCGGTAGATCGACAAGGCCCGCGAGTCCACCAGCCGCAACGAAATGTCGGTGAGCAAGGCTTGATCGCCCATGTCGGGTGCCTCTCCTATCCTCCGATCATCACGGTCGAGACGGCGACCACCTGCCCCGCCGGCAGGTCCGCCGGGTCGTTGCAGGTCAGCGCTGGGTCGCCAAGCCGCGCCGCCGGCTTGCCGTTGATGAGCACGCTCACGCTGCCGACGAGCACTTCTCCCTGGTTCTTCGGCGGGCTCTGGAAGGGTCCGCCTTGGGGCAGGTGCGGCGGTGAGTTGCTGGCCTTGCTGCCTTGGGTAGCCGCCGGCTTGCCCTCGATGTTCACGTCCGCGCTGAGGGCGTTGTCGAGCTGCCCGGCGAACGGGTGCGGGAGCGGCGTCGGTACCGGGCCGCCCGGGGTGGGAATCATGACGATATGAATATCGGTAGCGACGATCAAATCGCCCTGCTTGGCCGCCGGTTTACCCATTGCCTTGGCCTCCGCGTCCCCGTTTCGGCTCAGTTGAGGTTGATCACGGCGCCCTTCACCGTGACCTCGCCCGCCCCTTCCAGCTTGATGTTGGTGCCCTTCAACGTCAGGTCGGTGCCGGCCTCGACGTTGAGACCGCGGCTGCCTTTGAGCGCCACCGTGCCGTCGCTGTCGATGGTCAGTGTGGCGGCGCCCGAGCCGACGTCGAGGCTCACCACCGGATCGTCGTCCTGGAGGACCAGCACCAGCGCGCCGCCGACGCGGACCTCCAGGGCCGGTGTGTCCGCGCTGCTGGCGACCAGATGCAGGCCCTCGCCCTCCCCCGCCCCCAGCGGCAGCTGGCAGACCCACTGGCCGTCCGCGTTGGCCGGCGGCCGGTCCTCGTCGTTGTAGAGACTGCCGATGATCACCGGGCTGTGGACGTCGCCGTTGATGAACTGCACCAGCACCAGGTCGTTCACGGCCGGTATGCTTGCCAGGCCCATGCGGGCGGTCGCCACCGGTACCTTGTCGAGAACCAGCTCGGAGTCCCGCAGCCTGACGGTGCAGCTGTAGTTGTCCGCGTCGCCATCGCTGGCATGGGGCTGAATATCCTGCACGATGGCGAGGGTCGCGGTCCGGGTCTGTCGCAGCTCCTCGCGCACCAGACGACGGATGGTGTCGAGCAAGGCGTCGGCGTTCGCGGTCACAGCAAGCCTCCCAGCCCGCCGAGCAAGCCGCCGAGCCCAGGCACCTCGCCGGCCTCGCTCACCGTCAGGCGCGCGCGCCAGCCCTCGTGCCGATCGAAGCTGTGCTCCGCGGCCTGGATCAGAAACTTGCGGCCACCATCGGGCAGACCCTGCACCTCGACCACACGTCCGGGACCGAGCGTCGCCTCGCCCGGGACCAGCAGCTCACCGGCGGTGGCGCGACGGTGCGCGCGCAGCGTGGCGGCCGCAACCCCGGTGGACAGATCATCCCGGGACTGCAGAGCGCCGTGGCGGTAGAAGCGCTGGGGCGCGCCCTCCCCGCCCTGACCTCGGTTCGGCGCCCCTTGCTTGCGCAGGGTGAAACCGTCATCGGCGCGACCGCCGCCGAACAGGGTGACGGCCCCGCTGTGTGGACTGCGCTCCCAGAGGTGCATCTCGAGAACATCCTCCCCGTCGGTGAAGGAGCGCACCGGGTCGCCCTGCTCCAGCTGGTCCGCCAGTTGCAGCTCGCCCGCGCCGTCGACCCACAGGCCGAGGCCGCGCAGGTCGGCGAGGCGGGTCATGTGGTCCCACAGGCTGCGACTGTCGTCGAGCACGTACTGCGACAGGCTGCCGTCGCTGCCGGCGACCCGCATCTGCAGGCTCACGCCCAGGGTATCGGCGGCGAAGGCGATGACCTCCTGCACCCGCATGTTGGTTACCGTCTGGTTGAGCCGCCCCCGGGCGAGGGTGTAGGCAGCGTTGCCCAGACCGTAGCGCCGCAGGCCGTCCGTGCGCTGCTCGATCGCCGTCACCTGCCCGCTGAAGAAATCCTGCAACGCGCCGAGAACCCCCATGCGAATGACGCAGCTGTCGCCGAGAACAGCGGACGGGGCGTCCCCGGTCTGCGCGATCAGGAGCTCCGCTCCGTCTACCAGAGGGGCCAGGCCCTGGTGCAGCCGCAGGGCCACCAGGTGATCGGCCCAGGCCGGCGCGCCAGCGCCAACGCCAAGGAGGCTGGCCGCGGCATCCGCCAGACCCCCGAATCCGCCGCTCTCACCGCCACCGCCGATCGTGATCTCCACCGCCGGGGCGCTGGTTCCGGGAACGGCTTGGTCGAAGAAAGGCAGGCTGAGCATGCGCGGGGCTCCTCAACCGCCAGCCCGGTACCAGGTGAGAAACCGCATCAGCCCGTCGCCGTCCACGTCGTCGAAGACGATCGGAATCGATTCGCTGCCCGGACTGGTGGCGGTTCCGGTGACCACGTAGAGGTGCAGGTGGCTGTGGAAGCTGGTGCCGGTGTCGTCGGCCTCCATGATCGGGTCGCCCTGGGCAACCGGCGTGCCCGCGCCGGGTGAGTCGCTCTCGCGCGTGGGGGTGAACCCGAAGGCATTGCTCACGCCGTTCCGCGCCCCATGCCAGTAGCGCGCAAAGGTGGTCTGCGGGGTGCCGGAGCCGCGCGGGTCGTCGTGGTCGGCCACCTGGGTGTCGTGGCGGATCACGATGAAGTTGGCGTCGTCCTCGTTGTCGTCGGCAAAGCCCTCGGCGAAGTCCCAGACCACGCCGCCGCGCATGGCGCGCACCACCTGGCGGTGATCGAACCCCAGGTCGAAGGCGTAGACCTGCCAGTTGCCGCCCATGTTGGTGATCTCGTTGTGGCTGAACAGGCCGTTGTTGCCCTGCCCCATGTAGAGGGTGGCGCCCGCCTCCGCCGGAAGCCGGTAAGGCGAGCCGGCCTTGGCCGGGTAACCCTTGTAGCTGCCGGTCAGCGCATAGGTGCCGTCGGCGGTGTCGCCCTCCTTCAGGAAATATTCCAGGAACCAGTAGGTGAGGAACAGGTACGCCGCCGATTCCCCGATGGTGATCCCGAGCAGCTTCCAGTCCTCCTGCCAGGCGATGAACTGGGACAGGATGCTGCCGGACAGCCCCGCGAGTATCCCGAAGCCGGCGCAGCCGCCGAACCAGAGCCCGAAGGCGTGCTCCCGGCGATCGCCGATATCGGCGGCCGACCAGATCTCGATGGAGTGATTCTCGCGCTTGTAGGCCAGCATCAGCAGGTAGCCGAACAGGTTGTTCATGGGGGAGGTGATGCCTCCCTGCTTGAGATGGTTGGCCGCCGGGTTGCCGGGGAGGGACGAATCGCCGCTGTTGGAGGCACTCGCGTTGAGCAGCGTGATGAAGGAGAACGTGCCTTCGCGAAAAATGTTGAGCACCAGCATCGGCAGGCCGCCGGAGCTGCGGATGACGTCTCCCAGGATCACCGTCACCCAGAACCAGAAGCCGTTGCCCGCGCTGGCCTCGGTGTGCATGCCCTGGAACGAGCCGCCGAAGAGCGCCAGCGCCCGCGGCCCGTAGAGCCCGGAGTCGAGCCATCGGCCCCAGCCGCCCAGGCTCTCGTAACCGGTGATGGGCTTGAAGAACAGCAGCTCGTGCAGGGCGTGCAGGATGTCCAGGCCGGCGACGATGCCGGTGCCGACCTCATGGCCCGGCTGCAGATCGACCAGGCTCACGATCGGCTTGACGGTCTGCGCCAGGGTGTTCCAGATCTGGGTCACGACGTCACAGGCCAGGGCCGAGACGCGGGTGAAACGGTAGTAGGTCGCCCCCTCGACGGCCTGGCGGCCGGAGCCCTTGTCGATGAACAGCAGCGACTCCTCCCACTTGGCCTCTCCGCCCGGCGCGGCGACCTGTATGGGGATGTCGTCGCACATCACGTAACGCTTGTCGCCGGTAACGATGACGTCGCGCCGGATGCCGAGGGTCTTGCGTTCGACGTACCGCCAGAAGCCGTTGCACAGTGAATCGATCAGATCGCCGTAGGCCCACTCCAGAAACCGGCGGTTGTACAGATAGAGGGCCTGGTCCTCGCGGTAGCCGCTCCTCAGCTCCCGCAGGTCCTCCGGGAAGTGCTCTTCCGGGTCCATGGCCTCGAAGGCCAGCAGCCGGAAATCGAAGGGCACCGTCACCGGCATGTCCGGGCTCTGGTTCGGGTGCGGGGTGCTGAACCGGGCAGAGGTGTAGATCGGCCCGCGCATCATGAACTGGTTGATGTGAGCGACCAGCATCAACACCAGGGACTCATCCGGCTCAGAGACGCCGTCGTAGTCGGTCACCTGGTGCTGCTGCTCGATGCTGAGCTGGGAGTAGAAGAAGCGCGTGACCGTCGCCGCCTTCACGGTCGACCCCTGATGGGTCCGGAACAGGTTGACGAAGGCCTTCTTGTCTTCGATGTCGCCCACGCCGAGCAGCGGCAGGTCCACGTCGCTCAACAGCCAGCTCGCGTACCAGCAGTATTTGGTGGCGTCCGGCAGGTCGATCAGCGCCGCGCCCACCGAACCGCCAACGGCACTCCCGACCGGCAGGGCCGCGCCGATGTCCTGGGCCGCGGCTACCGCCTCCTCGAACCGGTCCAGCACGCAGTGGATCTCGTCGAAGACCCGCCGCAGGCCGCTGTCGCGAACCAGGCGGTAGAGACGGCTGGCGGCGCGGGCGGTGTCGATCCGCGGCAGCTCGAAACGGTTCAGCAGATGCCGGCGCAGGCGCCGCACCGACTGAATGGCCAGGCGCCTGCGACGCCGGCGCGCCGGGGAGATGCTGGCGGGGAGCTGCTCCCAGACCGCCACCACGTCATCGAGCAGGGCACCGATCTGCGCGCCGACGAAGTCCCGGTCGAGACCCAGATCCCGCTCGATCAGGTCCTGCGCGAAATCGAGCTGTTCCTTGATGCCGGCCTGGGTCATCCCTTCCAGCAGGGCGCGCAGGCCCGCGATGAGCTGGCGGATCATGGCAAGCAGCGCCGCCGGGTCCTGATCCAGCTCCTCCAGATCGCGGATCAGGTCCTCGAAATACAGGAACAGGGGCTGGAAACGGCTCTTCAGGGCGTTGAACGCCGACGCGACGCCCCCGGCGGACCGGGCCTGCACACGGTCGCCGAGACGGGTCACGACCTGTGGCAAGGCCGCGGCCAGGGGGCCTTCCGCGGCGGCATCCTCCGCCAGCAGAGTCGCCAGGCGCAGCAGATCCTGCACCACCGCCACCGCCGGATCGGTGCTGTCCCGTTGCAGACGTTGCGGTTGCAGTAGCAGGTTTCCCAGGCTCATGGCCGCGGTCCCTAGAACGAGATGTTCACGTCGATGCTGCCCGCCAGGCTGGGACGAGCCGCCCGCAGGCCCTGGTAGGCGCCATTCACCCGGTCGAGCTCCCCGCTCAGCTCGTCGCTCAGGCTGCGCAGGAGCTCGATCAGGGCCTTGAACGCGGGGGTGAGGTCGAAGGCCTGCACCAGGGGCACCACCGTTGTCTCGTACTCCGGTTGCACCAGGTCCGTGATCAGGACCCGCGGATCCAGTCCGCGCAGCTTGTCGAGCACGGCGGCGTAGTCGGCGTCCAGTTGCGCGACGGTGGCCGGGGCGATCACCTGCGCCACGCCGATGCCGTCCAGCACCTCGGTGAAGGCGCTGTCGAGCGCGTCCGCGAGCCGTGCCGGATTCACCGCGTCGAGCTGGTCCCCGAGCTGGAGAAACAGCTGCTGCAGGCCCCGGCGCAGGAAGCCGAGGTCGATGTCGCGCAGGGTGTCGACCACCTGCTGCACCGCATCGCTGATGCCCTGCAGGGAGCCGGGGCCGGTCAGCAGACCGGCAACGCCATCCGAGAGGTCGTCCACCAGCTGCTGCAGCGTGTCCAACATCGCCGCCAGAGCCGGCCCCGCAGCCTCGAGCACGGCGAACAAGTAGCGCAGCGGCGCCAGCGGCGGCTCCACCGCCGCGGCCAGCAGCTGCCGCAGCCCATCGGCATCCGCACTGAGACCGGCGATCTCCGCCAGCAGACCCTCAGGATCCTCTACCAGCGTTTGCCAGTCCTCGGCCGTCGCCTCCAGGTCGGCGCGGGCCTGCGACAATGCCTGCGCGAGCTGCTGACTCAGGCGCAGCGGCGGAACACGCCCCGGATCGAGGCGATCGAGGACGGCAAGCACCGCTGTTTTCTCCGCCGAGTCCGCGAGGCCGCCGGCCAGGGAACGGGCACGATTGTGGATGGGCACCAGGGCGGCGACGTGGCTTCCGGGGGCGAAATCGTCCAATGCCTGAACCAGATCCTGGGTAACGCTGTCGTAGCGGCTCAGCAGGGCCTCGTGGGCGCTCGCGCTCACCGCTTCGCCGAGGCTCGACAGGGCGTTGCCGATCTCGCCGAGATTGCCCACGCCCAGCATCTTGTCCAGCAGGCCATCGCGCCAGGCGTCGATCTGCTGGCCCGACTCCGCGAAGCCCTGCAGCAGATCCTGCAGCCGCTGCATGGTGGCCACCAGGTTGCGCGGCACATCCAAGGCGGCGTCGATCAGGGCGAAGACCCGGTTCACCTGATCGAAGATCTCGTCCACCGGCGAGGCGGCGACGACCTGCTGCACGGCATCCTCGACGGCGGTCTCCAGGGGCCCGAGCACGGCATCCGGGGAGTAGCGGTCCAGCGCCGACTTGAGGTCGTCGAACGGCCCGCCCAGCAACCCGATCGCCTGCCCCGGTCCGGCGCTCTGCAGCAGGGCCGACTTCGCACTCTGCAGGGCGGCATCGGCCTGGTCCAGGAGACTGCTCGGCCGAAACCCGTCAGCCTTGCTGAGGGCCTGGTCGAAGGGGGCGCTCAGGGTGTCTCCGATCAGGGTGCCGGGCTGAAAGCGCGTGACGGCGCCGAGCAACTGGGCCGGCTTCTCGGCGACCCGCTCCAGCAGCGGCACGGGGCCGGTCTCGATCAGCTCGTCGAGCTCATCCAGCAGCGGATCGGTAACCGGCTTCAGGTCGTCCGGCAGCACCTGGAGCGCCACCGCCAGGGCGGCCTTGGCGGCGTCGTTCATGTCCGTGTCCTGCAGCTGCTGCAGGGCCTTGGTCATCTGCGCGATGAGGTCCACCACCTCGTCGGTGACCGGGGCGAAGGAGAGCTTCTGCAGGGTCTCGGTGACGCTGGCGACGGCACTCTGCACCTGCCGGACGGCGTCCTGCACCTCGCCGCTTTCGAGCACGCCGGTGATCGCGTGCAACACCGACTGCAGCGCGGCCACCACGTCCGCCGGGTCGAAGTCATCGAGTGCGTCCGACAGTGCCTGCACCGCATCGGCGATGGTCGTGGCAGCCGGATCGAACCCGTTTCTCAATGACCGTTCCAGGCCGGTACCGAACGCTTGTATCTGGTCATTCAGCTGTTCCTCCAGGGCGGCGAGATCGAGGCCCGCGAGCTGACCGCCGAGGTCGTCGAACAGGGACTGCACCTGCAGGCCGACCCCGGTCAAACCCTCCTGAACGCCGTCCGCCAGCTCCTGGGCCTGACCGGAGATGCCGCTGACCTCCGTCTGCAGCGCCGAGAAGTCCAGCAAGGCCACCAGCTCGTTGAGCCAGTCGAGCACCGGCTGCATCGCCTCCTGGACTGCCGCGACCGCGGCGGCCTCCGGCGGCCGTGGCGCCGGCGCAACGGCCACGGCCAGGCTCGGCAGCTCCACGGGCTCGAGCAGGGTGAGCAGGTGAGTGATGCGATCGAGCAGGCCGTCGCTCAGATCCTTGAGGCGGAGGCGCAGGTCCTCCAGGTCCGCCGCAACCCCGCCGTCCCAGCTCGCCAAGGTCGGCGCGACGTCGTCCAGCGCGTTGTTCAGAGCGGCCACCGGCGCCACGGTGGCGGACAGATCCGCCGTCTCGAGGGCGAGCACCAGGTCATCGAGCGCGCCGCCGTAGGCATCGGCGAAGCCGGCGAGGGCCGGAAGCTCGAGTTGGGGCGCGAGCGCGCCGAGGTCGGTGCCCAGCTGATCGATCGGTTCCAGGGTGGCGGCGCGCAGGCGAAGGTCGAGCAGCGCGATGGTGGCCTCCAGCTCCAGCCCGACCTGGGCCGGCGTCATGGCGGCCCAGCGGCTCAGCGTGCGCAGGGGCTCGACGACGTCGTCGACCAGCGGCACGCTGACCTGGAAGAGCTTGTTTCGGACCTTGTGATCGACGATCGGAAAAAAGAACTCCAGCAGACCGCCCGGACCGGGCGACGCCGGCAGCCGATCAAGCAGATCGTTGACCTGCTGCACCTGCGCCGCCGTGCTGGCCATGCGCTCGGCCCCGGGATTGTCGCTCTGCGGCGCGGGGTCGCCGCCAGCGCCGGCGCCACTGCCGACCGTACCTCCCGCGTGCCCGCAGCGGAAGTCCAGAGACACCAGCCTTTCGACCGCGGCGGCGATGCGCACGGCATCCTGCAGCAGGGGCTGCAGCTGCTCCTCCACCAGGGTGGCGAACCGTCCCAGATCACCGCTGACAGCGCCCGTGACGTCGCCCAGGTCGGCCGGCAGGGCGTCGAGAGCCGCTTGCAGCCCGGCCGCGAAATCGCCTTCGATTTCGAGCTCGGGCGCCGGCAGATTGGCCGTCAGATCGAGGAAGTCCCCCACCTGGCTCGGCGGGGCCTCGATCAGTCCAGCGACGAGCTCCACGATCTGCTGCAGCCGCTCGACCTGCGCACCGATCCTGGCTTCCAGATCGCCGGTATCCACCGACACATTGATGCGCTCGATGACCGTCGGCACTAGTCCGCTCCGAACAGCTCGTCCAGCAGGCCGCCGATATTGCCCAGCTCGCCGATGGCGCCCGTGACCTCGTTCAGGGTGCCGCCGAGCAGCGCCGAGGGATCGGTGAAGTCCGGGACATTGGCCAGGGCGTCGATGGCGTCGAGGACATCCGTGACGCCATCGACGAAGCCGGCGGCCTGATCCAGCAGGCTCGTGTCGATGCCGCCCAGCGGATCGGGCGGGGGCGGAGGGGGCGGGCTCTCGCGCAGCTTCAGGTAGTAGTCGATCTGGTCAGGGAAGCGGCTCGATTCCTCGAACACCATGTCCTCGACCACCACGTACTGGATGTCGGTCGCGGCGGTGATGTCGGCAACGAAGGTGAGGGGCGCGCCCTGGCGGAACCTCTCGCGGACGTTGATCAGGAACTCGCCCCGCTCATCCGCGAACAGGCTGCCGTGGATCTCGATGGCGGTGGATTCGCTGTTGAGGTCCTGCAGCAGCCCGCCGGCCCGACCCGGAATCGGCAGCTCGGCGAACCGGCGCCGCTCCCGGGTACGCATCTGCTGGATGCGCGGGATCTCCCAATCGCCGAGCACCGGTTTTATGTTCATGTCAGGTCCAGCCCGTGCCGGCAGGCGGACTCGGTCAACTGCAGCGCCAGGCTGTCCTCGGGCGCGGGCTCTACCACGGCGGGCGGCGATGGCACCGGACGAACGGCTTCAACCGCGACCTCGAGCTCGCTCACCGCCAAGGGTCCGTCTGCCGAGCCTCTGGTCGTTTCCGCACCCCGGCGGCGGCCATCCTCGCGTCGCGGGGCACCGTTTCGCCCTGCCCCGACCCGCTGCTCCCGTGCCGCCCGCTGTTCGGCTGCCACGGCAGCGTAGGGTACTGGCGCCAACGCCGATGCCTGCTCGCCCCGGCTCGCAACGACCGAGCCCATCCGTTCGGGATCTTCAGGCGCGGCAGGCGCGGATTCCACCTCGTCGCGGGTTTCCAGACGCCGGGCCTCGGCCCGTGCGATGCCCGGTTTCCGCCTCTCGGAGGCGCTGGAGATGCCAAGCCGCGCCGCGTGGCGCTCCAGGGTCCGGGCGCGCCTCAATGCCGCCAAGCGGTCAGCGGGGGTGCGCGGTCCGCCCGCGAAGACCGCGGGTGCCCCCGATCCATCCGGTTCGTGACTGGGGCCGGACCCTGCCGCTCGCATGCCGGCGGAGATGGGTCGTGACCGCAATGCCTCGGTCGTCCGATCCTTGGCCGGCAGGCGCGTCCCATCGGAAGGGGGCGCAAGGTTTGCGGCCGGTCGATCATCCGCCGCTTCCCGATGCAGGGCCGACGACAGCGCTGATCGAGGAGACCTGCCCGCGGCATCGACCGCCGAGGTCCCGCGTTCGTCGGCACGACCCGCCACCACGACGGTTGCCGACGCCCGCGCCTTCGCGCCGGGCAAGGCGGTGGACAGGGCGGCGCGCTTGCGCACAGCGCGTCCGCCGGCACTGGCGCCACCCGCGGCCGGCGGCTCACTGATCGTCGAGTGATCCGCGAGGTCGGCCAGGGGATCGAATCCGACGAGCGCCCTCACCGCCCGCGCGGCCGTGGAGCCATCTTCGATCAACGCCGGCGACAACGGGGCGGCGAGCCGCGTCAGCCATGCCGCCTGCCCGCCCTCCCATTGCCACAGCAGGCTCCTGGCGGCTGCGACGGCCCGGCGAAGCTCCCTGTCCATGCCCATGCGATCCTCCCTCAGTGATCGAAGTCGTGCGGCCGGCCTTGCGCCCTCACCATCTGCAGGTGCAGCAGCATCTGTCCGAGGGTGAGCTCGCCGATCTGCTCCGGGGTCCAGCCGAACTCGCGCGCGAGCTCGAGCGACGCCTGGGTCAGGGGGTCCTGCATGGCGTCCGCGAGCTCTTCCTCGCTGACGTGGATGCCGCTGATGCGATTGACGTGCTGCAGCAGAAACTGCAGCAGCCCGGCCGACATGGCGGAAACCTGCTGAACGGTGAGGATGGGCTCCACCAGGGAACGCTGCACCATCAGGGCCGCCGTCAGCTCGTCGCTTTCGCGCGCGGCGCGCCCGATCAAGCGCAGGTCGTGCACGCTCAACGGCTTCAGCCGTACCCGGGGTTCCTCGCCATCCGTGACGCCCAACAGGCGCCGGGGCACCTCCACATCGACGGTTAGGGCGCTGCCCGAGAGCAGGGTGTCCGCGCTGAGCATCAGGCGTCCTCGGAGGTGATGTAGAGGGCGTGGAAGGTGGCGTTCTCGAGCACGAAGTCGTCCTCCGGCAGCTGGTAGGCCCAGTTGCTGAGCTTGACCTCGTGCAAGGTCAGGGTGTTGACCGCGTTGTTGGTCGGGCTGGCCACGCGCACCGTCATGTTGAACGCCGGCTGTGCCCAGTTGCCGCCCGGCCGGCCGTTGGCCGCCTCGCCCAGCAGAAGGCTGAGCATGGCGCCGTTGACGAAGGCGCGGCCGATGCTTCCGGTGATATTCACGTTGCCGGGACGCAGCTGGCTCGCGTAGCGCTGGCCGATCTCGTGGAAGGGGCGCACCTCGGCATGGACCTCGATGCGGATGTCCTGCACCCGGCCCACGGTCACCAGCTCGTTGGCATCGATCACCGTCTGGGCCGCTTCACCCTCTGTACCTTCGGGGCTGGAGAGCAGGAGGGCGCCGTCCGCTCCGGTGAAGACTTCAGTGTTCATGTCTGTTCTCCTGTCACTCCAAGACCATGGTTACGGCGACGAAGTCGATGCTGAAGGTCGGCTGCAGCAGTACGTTGACGATGGCGCGGCCCTCGATCTCGTCGCGGCGCGTGGCCGTTACCTCCAGGCTGTAGTTCGTTAGCTGCTCGTCCACCAGCATGCTGGTGAGAAAGCCGTCGATCGCCCCCTGCAGGGCGGCGCGGACGCGCTCGTTGTTGAGACGCCCGATGAAGGGGTTGGATACCTTGCGGATACCCGCCTTGGCGAAATCCACGATCCGGCGGGTGGTCACCTGGGTGAAGCCGCCGGTATCGGTAGTCAGGCCGCGCACCACCCGCACCCCCTCGCGCTGCTCGAGGGTGAAGATCCGGCTTTGCGCGAGGTTGACGCGCTCGCTGTAGGAGAAGCGCTGCGTCAGGCGGCCGACACTGGGCAGGGTCTTGTTGGTCGGGCTCGACTGGGGAGAGAGGGTGGACAGCAGCCCCGCCACCGGCGCCGCGATGTAGTTGCCGGGCAGCGCCACGTCGGTCGCCGGATTGGCCGGGTCCGGGACGAAGTAGCCTGGCGCGGCCAGGATCACCCGGTCGTTGTCGACCACCTGCGCGGCGACGGCGGCCGCATCCGCGCCGTCGGCCCCGATCACGGCGATCAGGTCCTGGCCGTTGTTCTCCGACGACTCGAGGATCGGCTGCAGCACCGCCAGCGCGGTGCCCGTATCCAGCTCCGGAGCCACCAGGATCTGCACGTCCTCCTTGATCACCTCGGCGAATGCCGCCTCGTAATCCGACTGCACCGCCGCGGCGGCCACGCCGCGCGCGTAGAGGGTGCGCGCCCCGCCCTTGAACAGCTCGGTGGCGATGCGCGTCAGGTTGAGGGTGCGGGTCGTGATCGCATCGGAGGCGCCGAACGCCTCCGCCGCCTCTGCCGCGCTCGACAGGCTGTGGGTCTCCCCCACTCCCTGGCTGGCGGTGCCTACCACACCGATGTTGCCGGTCGATATGCCCCCGACGCCGATCAGGCCCTCGGACCTGACGCGTATGTAGGTACCCGGCAGGACCAGGTTCGCACTGACAAACTCTTCGGCCATGATTGCCTCCCTTCCACCAATGAGATCGAGATTAGGCGCGCCGGCGCATCAGAGCCCGACCCAGCGCAGGGACCGGAACCTTGCCGTGGCACAGTTCCGACAGAGGAAACCCACCGACCCGGGCGGCGGCGGGACATGCTCCCGTGCCGTCAGCACCGGCGCATTGTCGATCGCCAGTTGCAGCTCACCGTTCTGCTGGATCAGGCGGAGATGATGGTCTCCGGGACCGTAGGAATTACCGTCGTCCTGGCCTCCGGCATCGAGAAACGAGAGGGTTCCGCCAGCCTTCCTGCCGAGAAGCCGGTACGGCGTAGGCTGGCTCATGATGAAGAAGTGATAGTTCTCGAGGTCCCGGAAGTTGAAGACCAGGCCTAAGCCACCCGCCTCCGCGCCCATCTCGGCGAAAAGGACCCAGTCGCGCGGCAGTTGCGGAACCATCGTGTCGCGAAGCACCAGGTAGGTGCCGCGCTTGCTCGGGTTGAAGGCGTTGCTCCCGCCGCTGACGAGGGAGGTCTGTTCCACCTGCCCAGGTCCCGCGTTGTAGGTCCAGCTACCGTGCCCGTTGTTGACCGGGGCGTCGTCGATGGCGGAAAAGGCCGCGAGCGGGTCGGCGCTGAAATCTGCGCCGTAGAGCAGCCGCGGGGGATTGTCCGTGGCGTGCAGGAGCAGATCGATGGGGAGCGAATCGATCAAGCCCGCGGGCGCGTCGGGCAGCTTGCGGTACTCGAAGTCGACATCGAAGCGCATGTCCTTGCCGGCCGCGACCGTGAGGCCGGATTCCGGACCCAGATAGACGGGTCCGAAGCCGGTGTCGCGGACGATGCGGAAGATGCCCTGGCCGCGCAGATTGGTCTGATCGGCGGTGAGCAGCGCATTGGCGACCGCGGACTCGGCAACGCCGAGACCGCCGACGCTGTCGGCCTTGACCCGGATCACCACCTGCGCCTGCAGCCGGCGCGCGTGGATCTCACCCCGGGGCACCGGATGCAGGCCAACGTAGCCTCCGATGCCGCTGGGATGGCTTTTCACGGGGTTGACCTGGACGTCCGGTGTCAGCTCCGGACTCGCGGGCGGCGGCAACATTCCGGCAACCGCGAGGCGCAGGGCCTGGACGGCGTCGGCAACGGGGGCATCCATGTTGCTGTAGTTATCGTTGGGGTTGCGGACGCGATGCGTCCCTCGGTTCCTGACGAATAGTCAAGGCCCTGAGGGTTGTCAATGCGCCGGTCCCCTGCTTCCGTACAAATACCGAGCCCCCTCCGCGCCGCTACGGAGGCGCCGGCCCCTCGGCTCGACGCGTGTCTATACTCTGTCGGCAGGGGCTCGTCGTCGCATCCGCCGACGAACCGAGGTCGATCCCGTTCTGCCGTGGAGGGCCGCTCATGGAGCTCGTTCTGACCGCCATTCTGGGTGCGCTGACCAAGCTCAGCGATACCGCCGTGCGCGACGCCTACGAGGGACTGAAGGGCATGATCCGACGCAAATTCGGCGGCGCCATCGCCGACGCAGTCGACGGGGTCGAGAAGAAGCCGGACTCGGAGGCGCGCAAGGGCGTGCTCAAGGAAGAGCTCGCCGATGGCGAGGTGGACCGGGACCCGGAGCTGCTCGCCGCAGCCAAGGCGCTGATCGACGCCGTTCAGGCACTGCCGGACGGCAAGGCCACGATCCAGAACATCCGCGTCAGTCAGCACATACAAGGCGATCGCAACGTGGTCAGCGCGACCGGCGACATCCATATCAAGACCGGCCCGGAGCCCGACTGACGCGCGGATCTCGACCGGACGACCGGGGTGGCCGACTATCAGATCAACCAGAACGTCACCGGAGCGGGCAATTTCGTCGTCGGCGTCGGCGACATCCACATCGGCTACCGCCTCGACGCCGAAGCTGCGCGCAACCGCCAGATCCTCGACGACCTGCTGGACAAGGTCGAACGGTTCTGGATCCGTTCGATCCTCGATCCGCTGACCGCCAGCCGATCCTGGCTCGAGCTGAGCGAGGAATCCCAGAACGGCCTGATCGGCAACCCTCTGGCTCAGACCCTGGACATGGAGCAGGCCACCGGCCGCGGCTACCAGCCCTCGGACCCCAACGCCGACATCAGCGACATCTACCTCGGCGTCGGACGCACGCTCCTCATCCTCGGTGAGCCCGGCGCGGGCAAGACCATCGCCTTGCTCAAGCTCGCGAAGACCCTGATCGCCCGCGCCCGCGGCGACCCGCGGCAGCTCGAGCCAATCCCTGTGGTCCTGCCGCTGGGCGGCTGGAACGCCCGCAGCCAAACCCTGCTCGACTGGGCGGCCGGGCAGCTTGCCGAGCTCTACTTCGTCAGCGATGGGACACGCTTGATCCAGGAGAGGAGGCTGGCCCTCCTGCTGGACGGACTGGACGAGGTCGCCGACGATCAGCAAGGGCGTTGCGCCCGGGCGATCAACCAGTTCAACCGCACCGTCGGCTCCCCGGGCATGGCGGTCTGCAGCCGGCTGCAGGACTACCGCAATCTCATCGCCGCCGATCCGGAGAGCCGGCTGCGACTGTATGGCGCCGTGAGCATTCAAGCGCTCGCCGACGCGCAGATCGAACGCTACCTGGAGGGCCTCGGCGCGGGGCTGGCTCCACTGCGGCAGGCGCTGGGCAGGAGCCCGGACCTGCGCGCCCTCGCCCGTACGCCCCTGATGCTCAACGTCATGGCAGTCGCCTTCGAGGCGCGCGAAGACGACCCACGCCCGGATGCCACCGCGATCGAGGAACCGACCCTCGCATGGCTGTTCGACGCCTACATCGAACGCATGCTCGGTCGGGCACGGAATCGCAACGGGCTCCCGAATCGGGACCGGATGTTCGCCTGGCTCGGATGGTTGGCGCGTCGAATGCGGGCTCAGCATCAACCCCTGCTCCTGCTGGAAAGGCTGCAGCCGAGCTGGCTGGAACGCAGGAGCGACCGCTGGCTTTATGTCGAGCTCAGCCGGATGCTCGCCGGCGCGGCCTTCGGCCTGATCATCGCGTTGACAGAATGGCTGGGCACGCCGGTCCAGGCGGCGGGCATCGAGGTCCAGCCCGGCGAGCTGGCGCTCGGTGCCCTGCTGGGGACCGGGGCCGGGTTCGTCATGGGGCTGATCGATGCGCTGGTCATGCGCGACCGCGGCGGGAATCCCCGGCTCGGTTGGGTGCGCCTGATTCAGGCGCTGGCCCTGGGTGCACTGTACGCGCCCTTGTGGGGCACGGCAGCCTGGCTCTTGACTGCCGACGCGGGCGCGAAGACCGCCTGGGGGGAGGCGATCGGCTGGGGAATCCTCGGGGGCGCCTTCTTTGCCACCCGAAACGGCCTTTGCCTGGGCATGGACATACGCCTGCCCGAGCTGCTGCGCTGGTCCTGGACCGGCCTGGGGCGCGGACTCGTGAAGGGCGCAGCCATCGGTGCGGTGCTGGCCGCCGCAACCACCTTGCTATCCCAACCGGCCGACCTGCTCGACAGCGGGCCATACGCCACGGCGATGCTCGCTACCGGCGCCCTGATCGGCTGTACGGTCGGCGCCCTGTTCGGCGCCTTCCGGGGCGAGACCCTGCCGCAGCAGGTGGCCCCGAACCAGGGCGTCCGCGAGACCCTCAAGGGCAGTCTCCTGGTCTTCGCGATCACGGCGGCGGCCCTGGGCCTCCTCACCGGTGGCGCGACCGCCGCCCTGTATCACGGCCTCTACGGGCTGTGGCTCGGGCTCCTGGTCGGTCTCACCATCGGACTCGCCGCCGCACTCTGGTACGGCGGTCTCGCCCTGATCCGGCACTTCACGCTGCGGGGGGTGCTGGCGCTGCGCGGCTACACGCCGTTGCGCTACGTATCCTTTCTCAATCATGCCTGCGACCTGATCTTCCTGCGCCGGATCGGCGGCGGCTACCAGTTCGCGCACGACCTGCTGCGCCAGCATCTCGCCAACCGGGGATAGAGGGCGCCAAGACACCCCAGCAAACGGAGGACACACGATGGAAGTGAGAAGACATTCTCGGAGCGGGCTCGCGCTGTTGGTCGGCGCGTGCATCCTGAGCCAGGGTTGCGAAACCACTCCGCAGGGCGGCTACGGCACCGCGGCACCGAGCGCGACATGCGAGCGCATCGCGACCCTGAGACTGGCCGGTGAGCGACGGGTATTCCTCAACGGCAAGCAGGCCGAGGACGGGGCGGCGGTGTGCAACGGCGACCGGGTCTCCACCGGCGCCGATAGCAGCGCCTTCGTCCAGCTGCCGCGCGGGGGCCTGGTCCAGTTCGACCAGAACACCGACCCGATATTCCGGGTGCTGCAGGAGCTTGTCATCGAGGTCTTCGGCTTGAACCAAGGGCAGATCTTCGCCCAATCGCCGGCGGGAGGGCAGATCGTCGTGCGCAACCCGGACGGCGACCTGGAGACCCAGGGAACCCAGATCAACCTGCGCACCGCGCCGGAGATGTCCGTCCTGACCGTGATCGAGGGCCGGGTGAACCTGACTCGCCCCCAGGTCGTCGCCGTCTCCGGCGGCGAGCAGGTGGGCTTCACCCGCGGAGCCCTCGAATACCGGCGCGCCCTGTCGCCAGCCGATGTGGCGGGAGTCGTGCGCTGGCGCTCGCGCTATCCGCTTCCGGATGGCAGACAACCGCCTCCGGAGGACTCCGCCAAGACCTCGTCAGTCCTGCCGGGCATCCTCGGCGTGATCGCGGCGGGCATCATCGCCCACGAGATCTACTCGGATCGGGACTCGGACAAGGCCCCGCCGCGGACCGATCAGCCATCGGACTATCCGCAGCACGAAGTCGGCGTCCGCAACGTCAGATAGGCCGAAACGGCGCGTTTTCGGACTCTGCCTGGCCAGAACAGAGGGGGTCGCGGCCCGAGGAGACGCTGATCACCGGCCATCCTGGCCAAAATCGGCACGCCACCCAAGAAGCCTGATTCCGGGGTGGCTACGTTTTCAAACGCTTACGCGCTCGAAAATGGCGTCTCCTCCCTGTGCCGCGGCAAGCGCTGAATCGATCAGCGCTTGCCCAAGCGTCCCGTACCGACCGGTTCAGTACTTCACGGAGCAGCCGTAGGGTGGCGTGACGGCGACCGCGACGCTCCTGCCCGCCGCGATATCGGCCATCGCCGCGCGCAGGTGGTTCTTGGCCTTGGGCACATCGGCCGGATCGGTGCTGCGGATGTCGTCGATGCCGCCCATGTAGCGCAGGATCCCTTTCTGGTCGACGAGGTACATGTGCGGCGTGGTGCGGGCGCCATAGGCGCGGCCGATGTCCCCCTGCTCGTCGAGCAATACCGCCGCCGGCGCGGCGCCGCGGCTCCGAGTCAGCTCATCGGCCTCGCCCGCGGACACGTGGCCCTGCTTGCCGGGGGCGGATGAGATGACCGAGAGCCAGACATAGCCGGCATCCGCGGCCTCTTTCTGCAGCGCCTGCATGTTGCCCGATTCGTAATGCTTGCGCACGTACGGGCAGTCGTGATTGGTCCATTCCAGGATCACGAGCTTGCCCTTCAGTTCACCCAGGCTCCAGGACTTGCCGCTCGTGTCCACGCCGCTGAAGTCGGGTGCCGGCTGACCCACCTCGGGCGACGCGGCGAGGCCCCCGGCGAACAGCGCCAGGGCGAGCGCCAAACTCATGCGGAGGCAGTCGATCCGTGCGGATGTCTTCATGTCGGTTCTCCTGTAGTTCAAAGTGAAGCCTGTCCCCGAGTTTCCGTCGGCTCGGACGTTGCCGCGGTCAGTGCCTCGAGGACGATGGACTGGGTCAGAATCTGCGGGAGCACGCGGGGCTCGCCGGCCGCGGGGTAGAAGACGTAGAGCGGGACGCCGCTGCGCCCGAAATCCCGCAGGTACTCGGTGATCTCCGGATCGCGGTTGGTCCAGTCACCCTTCAGGTAAAGGACGTCGCCGGACTCGAACGCGGCTGCTACCGCCGACGAGCTGAGGGCAACCCGCTCATTGACCAGGCAGGTGATGCACCAGGCAGCGGTCACGTTGACGAACGCCGGCCGCCCCTCTGCCCTGGCGGACGCCAGCCGCTGGGGCGAGAAGTCGTCGGCCGTCAACGCTGGCCGCCCGTCATCGCGCACCGGCGAAACGACCCCGGGTGCCTGCACCCCGGGCGTGATCCGGAGGCCGAGCAGCAAGCTGGCCGCGACGATCACTGCCGCGACCGACCCGACGAGCAAGCGGACCCGCCCTGCGGCCTGGCGACCGCGCTCCCAGGACCAGAGTGCCACGGTGAGCAGCACCATGCCCGAGAGGACCGCCGCAACGCCGGGTGGGCCGGCCTGAATGCTCAGCACCCACACAAGCCAGGCCGCCGTGGCGTACATCGGGAATGCGAGGAACTGCTTTAGGTATTCCATCCATAACCCTGATTTTGGGAGGCTTTTACCGAATCTCGGAATCAGAGAAAGGAGTAAATAAGGCAGGGCCAAACCCAGTCCCAGGGCCAGCATGACGGCAAGCGCCAGATACCATGAGAGGGTCATCGCGTAGCCGAGGGCCGCGCCCATGAAGGGGGCGGTGCAGGGCGCCGCGACCAGGGCCGCGAGGGCGCCGGTGATGAAGGCACCGCCTGCCCCAGAGCCGCCCGCGGCCCCTCCGATGCCCATCAGGCGGGACCCGAGGGTGACCGCGCCGGAGAGACTCATGCCGAGTACGAGGAACAGGTAGGCCATGAGCGCGACGAACGGGGGATGTTGGAGCTGATAGCCCCACCCGACGGCGACACCCGCGGCGCGAAGCGCCAGCAGCAGAGCCGCCACCAGGGCGAAGAACACGAGTACCCCTGCCGTATAGGCCAGTCCCTGGAGCCCCCGCCCGACGGCGGTCACCCCCGTCTGGCGGGTCAGGCCCACCGCCTTCATCGCCAGCACTGGGAACACGCAGGGCATGAGGTTCAGGATCAATCCGCCCAGCAGGGCGAAGCCGATCGCCAGCGGAAGCCCCAGTTCTGGCGCGGTCTGGGGCGCAGCAGCCGAACCCTGCGCGGAAACACGCTCGGGCGCCAGGAAGAAGGACTGGGAGCGCCCCTCCCCCTGCACGACCAGGACACCGGCCGTCGGCGCCTGATCGGCGGCGGCCCCGGGGACCAGATCCACCCGCAGACGTCCCCGCTCCAGGCTCCAGGGCTGCTCCGCCGCGTGCTCGATGAGTCCCCAGGCACCGCCGAAGAACCAGACGGTCTCGACGGACTCTGGTATCGCCGGCGCGTCGACCGATAGCCGAAGCCGCATGTCGGCCGTACGGCGCAACTCCGTCTCGCCCGAAAGCGGCTGCGGCAGGCGATCCCTGGCGTACGCGAAGACCTCGCGCGCGTCCGGATTCTCCACGGCTGGTCCCGCGGTGCTCGGCAGGGAAAGACGAAGCTCCGCGCTCTCCGGAATGCAGTGCTCCTCGCACACCAGCCAGCTCGCTGAGACCGCGATCTCCGCCGGCTGTCCCTGGGGCCAATCGGCGGGCGTGGCCACGGAGGTCAGGTGGACCGCCCGATCCGAATAACCGTAGTTCGCGAGCGGACCGACCCGGATCAACTCCGGGTGCGGCCAGCGGATCGGGCCGGCCTCGAAGCCAGCCGGCAAGCGCCAGTCCAGTCGCGTGGGCTCGCCCGAATCGCCGGGGTTCTGCCAATAGGTGTGCCAGCCTGGGCGAATGTCGAGCACGAGTGCGAGCTCGATCTCCTGCCCGGGGACGAGCTCCGTCTGCTCGGCCAACAGCCGCGCCGTGACGTGCTCGGTGGACACGGGATTTGCCGTGGCGGCCTGCGTCAGAACGAGCGTTAGCCACGCGAGCAGCCTGCGCGCCATCTTTGCAGTCGGAAAGCGGTCGTTGGGCACCGGCTCAGCCGCGGCGCGCTCGTCGTTCAAGCTTGAAGTTAAGCATGTCGGGCTCCGTTTCCTCGTAAGGGATGGCCTGCGGGGAACCGTACTGCCCGACGGCACGATCAATGAGCCCGGCGGCATCCTCGACACGCTCGCTTGGGGCGTTTCCTTCCAGCAGGCGTTGCAGCCCCAGCAGGCCGCCGGATTGTATCTTGACCAGCACGCTGTGCGGCATGGCCGTCAGGTCGTCCTCGACGCCGAAGGCCGGGAGCGCCTGGGCCTTGAGTCCGTCGAACACCTGGCTGCAGAGCGGGTGGTGGGCGGCCGAGCGGCAGTCGTACTCCGAGCCGCCACGGCGCACCACCTCCTGCGCGTTCCGGCAGGCGGCCCGCCCCTTGGTGAGCGGGGCGGCGAAGGGGCATTTGCGCTGGGTCATTGTTCTTCGCGGATCGACCGTTGGATTAGGTGAAAAATTTCATAAAAAAGTATATTTATCCGAATTTTATAGAGATTATCTAAAGTTTATTATCGCGTACTGCGAGATGCAGTACGGACCTTTGGCATGAAGCACGCGCCCGATCCGGCACTCGGCCGGATACCGCATGGGGCCTGTATGGGGCTGATACGGCGGCCTTCAACTCAGTATTCTCCAACGTCGATTGGCGTCTCCGCCTCGATGGCGCGGAGCCGCGCCCCGTAGGCGGCGATCGCCTGCTTGAGCTCGTCATTGCTGAGATGAGCCAGGCCGAAGACGAGCTGCGGCGCGAGCACGTCGAAACCGACGAACCGCAGCATCCCGCGCTGGATCGGGCGCAGGATCGCCTCGATGTCCCCGTTGAAACCGCCTGGAACATACGCCGAGAGGGGGCCGCCCGTGGTCACGCAGAGCAGCGCCCTCTTTCCGCGGAAGACGCCGGCATCGTAGAACCGGCCGCCGCCATAGGTGCGGCCCATGGCGAACACCCGATCTACCCAGCCCTTCAGGATCGCCGGCAGTCCGAACCACCAGAGCGGGAACTGCCAGATCATCAGTTCGCAGCCCTCCAGCTTCTGCAGCTCTGATTCCAGCACGGGCGCGAAGCCGTCCGTCTCGGTCGCGTGCAGTTCCTCGAGCTGCTGCTTGAAGTACTCCGGGTCGCGCACGGTCGTGAAGTTTCTGCGCCCCGAGACCGGGTTGAAATCCATCGCGTACAGGTCCGATACGGTCACCTCGTGCCCGGCGGCGCTCAAGGTGTCTACCGCGGTGCGCAAGAGTGCCCCATTGAAGCTTTTTGGCTCCGGGTGGGCGAAGACGATCAAGATACGCATGGCAGCTTCCTATGATCCCCGGTCGAGCCCGGATCGGCGAATTCTCAGTCAGCCCGGCCGCGACCACAAGTCGCGCCGCGACCCTAAAGATTTGCATCCGGTCCATCCTCGCTCGGCCCGAGCGCCTGGACCGGATCAGCCACGCGCATGACTCCGCCCTCGAGGACACGGGCATTGAGACCGCCATGACCCCGCATGGCGTTGTAACCGCCCGGCCCCAGCGCCGCCTCCATGCGCGAACAAGGATGACAGAGTCCCGTTCCCTCGAGCAGCACCGACCCGATCCGGAAACGCGTCCCCCGCAGCGCGATGAGATTGATCCCCGAGACCAGGAGATTTCGGCGCAGCCGCTCCGGAGTCGGCGGGGGCTGGCCAAGCAAGGCTCCGATCACGGCCAGGTGCTCCGATTGAATCAGCGTGACCTGACGCAGCCCCGTCTTGCCGGGGCGGTAGTGATCGCCCGCAAGCCCCTTGCCGGCGACCGCCCTGACCTCATCCAACGGTGTCAAGGGCGCCCTGCGCCCGGGCCTCACGCCGATCCACTCCAGGCGTCCCTCAAGCGGAAATCGCGGCCATCAGCTCGCCGAGGGTCGGCGCCGCGTGGCCCTCGGGCTCGGTGTAGATTCGATCGGTCAACTGGCATCTCCCCCGGCAGTCATGCGCCGGATCAGCGAAACCTCGGCGTTTCCGGCGTGTTTTTCAACTCCGCCCCCACATTGGCAGGAGAACGGGCCGCGACACGCTCGCCCGCTCGCAAGACCTCGGACGACCACAAGACATGCGACTCATCCACGCCCTGTTGGTACTTCTCGCGTTGCTCGCCGCCGGCGGCTGCAGCCGCGTTTCCCTCGTCTACAACACGGCCGACTACTTCATCGAGGGGTACGCCGAGGACTACCTGGAAACGGAAAACGCCCAGATGTCCGCCTGGCAGCCGACCCTCGCGGCCACCCTGTCCCGTCACCGCCGCGAGGAGCTGCCTTACCTGGCCGCGTTCTTCGACGGCTTCCACCAGGCGGTGCGCGACGGGCTCGAGCCACCTGCCGTCGAATGTCTGGTGGATGACTTCCAGGAAATCTACCGTCGCCATTTCCGCCTGGCCTCGGATCTGGCGGCGCCCCTGCTGGCCGACCTGACCCCAGCGCAGGTGGACGCCCTCGAAAGCCGTTTCGCCGAGGACGCTGCGGAAGACGCGGCCGACAGCGGGAAACGGGTCGAGCGCCGCAAGCGCAAGCGCGCCGAGCGCTGGGTGGAGTCGGCGGAATGGTGGATAGGTCCCCCCAGTCAGGAACAGCTCGCCATCATCCGCGAGCAGACCGCGGCCATGCCCGATACCGCGGAGGCCTGGGTCGCCTACCGAAGCGCCAAGCAGGCGGGCCTAGTTCGCCTCCTGCGGTCGGGGGCCGAGGCGCAGGAGATCCGCCGCTACCTCGGCGACTGGCTGGCGGACTTCAGCGATCTTCCCCGACCGCTGCGCGAGGCCGGACGCGAGATGCGCGAGCGGGTCGCGGAGCTTCTGGTGCGCCTCGACCGCACCCTCAGCAAGTCGCAGCGCGAGCGTTTCGCGGACCGCCTGGCGGGACTGCGGGACGATTTCATGGACCTGCAGCGGCGTCCGCGCATGGCCGACGGGCGTTGCGCCGGACGTGAATGACCTCCCGCGCAGCACCCTACCCATCCGCCGACCAGGGCAAAGATAAGGGCAATCCCCGATCCCCTTCTGATAGCATCGGCGCCTGAGCATCATTAATGGGGAGACCGCACATGAGAGCCTTCATCGCCCTGCTCCTGTCCTGCGTACTATCCGTTTGCATCGTCCAGGCATCCGATCTCGACAAGGAGAAACGCTGGGCCGACCAGATCGTCGACGCCCTCATCGATGGGGAGGCCGAGTGGCTCCAGGCGGGAGACGTCGAGTTCCTCGGCATCTACACGGAGGCGGAGGATCCGAGCGGACGCGCCGCCCTGGTGCTGCACGGCGTTGGCGTGCACCCGAACTGGCCCCAGGTGGTCCAACCCCTGCGCGCCGGATTGCCGTCCCAGGGCTGGGACACCCTGTCGCTGCAAATGCCGGTGCTGCCCAACGAGGCGGAACACAAGGACTACGCCCCGCTGTTCGAGGAGGTTGCGCCGCGCGTCCAGGCCGGCGTCACCTTCCTGCGCGAAAAGGGGGCCAAGGAGATCGTCATCGTCGCCCACAGCCTGGGTGCGGCCATGGCCTCGTACTATCTCGCGGGCGAACCGCCGGGCATCGCCGCCCTGGTCGGCATTGGCATGTCGGGCGGCGAAGATGACCCGCGCATGGACAACGTCGTCTCCCTGGCCAAGGTGCGCGTGCCGGTGCTCGACCTCTATGGTCAGAACGACCTCGAAGACGTGGTCAGCACCGCCGCGGATCGCGCCAAGGCGGCGGCAGGAAATCCCGCCTTCTCACAGGTTCAGGTGCCCGAGGCGGACCACTTCTTCGACGGCCAAGAGGCAGCGTTGCAGGAGGTCGTTGTCGAATGGCTCGACGAGACGGTGCCGCCAACGGCCGAGTAGTCCCCTGGCCGCGCCGCCCATCCCCGTCGGTTTATACTGGCTGCTGATTAACGCGGGCGCGATAGCCCGTCTCGATTCACGAGACGGGCTCCAATCAAGGAATCAGGCCAAGATCATGCAATTCATCGACCTCCAGGCTCAGTATCGACAGCTCCAGAAACAGATCGACGCGCGCATCCATCGCGTACTGGACCACAGCCGCTACATCCTCGGACCCGAGGTGGCGGAGCTGGAGTCGCTCCTCGCCGATTACATCGGCGTCAAGCATTGCATCGGCGTATCCAGCGGCACCGACGCCCTGCTGGTGGCGATGATGGCGCTGGACATCGCGCCCGGCGACGAGGTGATCACGACGCCGTTCACCTTCATCGCTACCGGGGAGACGATCGCGCTGCTGGGAGCCACGCCGGTGTTCCTCGACATTGACCCGGGCACCTACAACATCGATCCCAGCTTGATCGAAGGCGCGATCACCCGCCGCACGCGCGCCATCATGCCTGTGAGCCTCTACGGACAGTGCGCCGAGATGGACACCATCAACGCCATCGCCGAAAGCCACGGCCTGCCGGTGATCGAGGACGCGGCCCAGAGCTTCGGCGCGACTTACAAGGGGCGGCGCTCCTGCGGCCTCTCCACCATCGGCTGCACCAGCTTCTTCCCCTCGAAGCCATTGGGCTGCTACGGCGACGGAGGCGCCTGCTTCACGGACGACGACGACCTGGCCACGCGGATACGCCAGATCGCCGCGCACGGTCAGGACCGGCGTTACCATCATCCGCTGATCGGCATCAACGGACGCCTGGACACCATTCAGGCGGCGGTGCTGCTGGCCAAGATGGAGGTGTTCCCGCGCGAGGTCGAGGAGCGCGCCCGCATCGGACAGCGCTATTCGGACCTGCTCGGCGACAAGGTGCAGACGCCCTACATCGAGCCCTACAATACCAGCGTGTATGCCCAGTACACCATTCAGGTCGAGGATCGCGACGGGCTCGCCGAGCGGCTCAACGCGAGCGGAATCCCGACCGCGGTGCACTATCCTGTCCCGTTGACCGAGCAGCCGGCCCTCAAGGCCTTCTCCGCGGACACGCCGCGGGCGAGCGCCGCGGCCGACCGCGTGCTGAGCCTGCCGATGTCGCCCTGGCTGAGTACGGAAGACCAGGACGCCATCGTCGCCTGCATCGACTCCGCGCTCTGACACGCGATTGATCGGCCATCGCGGCCAGGAACAACACGCCACCGAAGAAGCGTCGTTCCCGGGTGGCTTCATTCGCCAGCGCTGGCTGACTGAGCGCCTCCCGCGTCCCCCTGCGGCTCCTCGGGCTCAATCTCGAAGCGGATGCCCTCCGCTTCCAGTGCCTCGCACAGCAGCGCGAAACCCCGGTCGACGCCGGATCGGCCCCGCAGCCCGAGCTGGATGTGCGCCCCGTCCCCGAGGTGCGGCAGGCTGAAAAGCTTGAGCCCGGGGAGATCGCCCGAAAGTCTCTGCATGAGCGGCACGAGTCGGCTTTCGGGCACCCCGCGCACCATCACCGAGCGCTCTCGCTTGCGGCCGCCGGCGGCAGGATAGCGCCGATCGAGCACGGCCTCGGCCATCGGCCAAGCCATCTGCGGGAAGCCTGGAAGGAAGAAGTGCTGCCCGAGGCTGAAGCCCGGGATCCGGTTGTACGGGTTCGCGATCAAAGCGCATCCCGCGGGGAGATCCGCCATCAGAATGCGATGCGGATAGGCGTCGGGACCGAAGCGCGCCTCGATCAGCTCTCGCGCCTCCGCGTGCCGTTCGAGATGCACGCCTGCGGCCCGGGCGGCGCAGGCGCGAGTGTGATCGTCCGGGGTCGCGCCGATGCCGCCGCAGACGAAAACGGGGTCGGTCCGCGCCATGGAGAAGCGCAGGTGATCGGTCAAGACCTCCGGCTCATCGGGCAGCAGCCAGTGCCAGGCGAGCTCGTGCCCGCGTTCCGCGAGCATAGATTTGAAACGGCCGAAGTGCTTGTCGGCGCACTTGCCATTGAGCACCTCGTCCCCGACGACGATGAGTCCGAAGGCGAGTGACATCGGACCGGATACTAACAGCTCGGACGGGCGACGCGCCCGGGAACGTGCCGATCGATTCAGCCCATCCCGCGACACAAAAATTCGACGCTGATTCAGGCCAGCACGGCTAATCATCGGCGTCTCGCTACAGCAGGCCCTCGATCGCCGAGACGACCTTGTTGCTCTCGGGCGAGGTGACGCTGGTGAAGTAGTCGACGACCTCGCCGTTCCGGTCGATAAGGTACTTGTAGAAGTTCCACTTGGGGTAGGCCCCGGCCTCCTGGGCAAGCAGGTCGAACATGGGATCCGCCACGCCCTTCTTGACCCGGGTCTTCTCGAACATGGGGAACTCGACCGAGTAGGTGAGTCGGCAGAACTGCTGGATCTGTTGCTCGGTGCCGGGCTCCTGGTTTCCGAAGTCGTTGGAGGGAAAGCCGAGCACGACGAACCCCCGGTCCTTATAGCGGCGATAGAGCGCCTCGAGACCCTCGTACTGGCCCGTAAAGGCGCACTTGCTGGCGGTGTTCACCACCAGGATCACCTGTCCGGCGTAAGCGTCGCAAAGGCGAACCACCTCGTCGCCGGCGAGTCGCCGCTTCTCGAAGTCGAGTACGGGCGGGCAGGAGTCGGCACCGCTGGCGGCACCGCCGTAAGCGAGCCCACCAAGGGTGAGCAGGGTCGCAAACATCTTCATCGATCTGCCTCCGGCAAATGAACAGAGTTTGTCTCAGCATCCGACATGGGGTTGCTTCGCTGCTTAACAATCGACCACCCCCAAGGTCAAAGCCGGAGGCCACGTAACGCCCATCGCCACGGTCGCGCGCGATCCGATGGCCTTGCCGGCCGTGCGCCTGAGGCTGGTCATTTCCTCGACAGGTTTGAAAACCGCGCCGGCGAACCGATGTAACAGACTCAACTTTCAAGTCAGGAGCCCGAGTCACGATGGGAGAGTGGGTCAGAGGGCGGGTCACCGCCAAGAAACAGTGGGCAGACAGTCTGTTCAGCCTCCGGATCGACGCGCCGATGGACGCGTTCGTCGCGGGTCAGTACGCGAAGGTCGCGCTGGACGTGGGCGACGAACGCGTTGGCCGGCCCTACTCGCTGGTCAACGCGCCGGATCAGCGCCCGCTCGAGATCTACTTCAACGAGGTGCTGGAAGGCCCCTTGACGCCGCGCCTGTCCGACCTGGACGAGGGCGATGGCCTGTGGGTATCCAGCAAGCCCGGCGGGATCTTCACCCTGGACAACGTGGTATCGCGCCGCCACCTCTGGTTGCTCGCGACGGGCACGGCCCTGGGTGTCTACCTCTCGATCCTGCGGACACCGGAGCCTTGGGAGCGCTTCGAACGGGTCATTCTGGTCCACGGAGTGCGCAATGCGGACGAGCTGACCTACCAGGACACCGTCGCCGAGCTCGCGCGGCAACACGGCGACCGTTTCCAGATTATTCCGGCGCTGAGCCGCGAACGTCGAGACGGCCCGCTCCACGGACGCATCACGCACCTGTTGCAGAACGGAGACCTGGAAGCCACCGCTGGCATCCGGATTCACCCTGACGACAGCCACCTGATGCTGTGCGGCAACTCGGAAATGATCAAGGACGTCCGCGCGATTCTGGAGTCCCGGGGGCTGCGCCGCCACCGTCGGCACGAGCCCGGTCACTACACGACGGAGCAGTACCACTGAGGGAGCCGGGGTGGCCGACCTACTGGGAGTTGTGGAGGCGTCCGCGGCGGGCGAATGGCTCACCTGCGCCGGCGGGGCTCGCCCGTCGCGTCGCCTGCGTGAAGCGCTACCGGACGGACAAACCTCTCGATGCGGCCGATAGTATTGGTTCCTTGGGTCCGGTCTTCAAACGCCGTATTGCCTGCCGGCATCGCAGCCGTGCCGGTTGAGCGCCATGTAACCTCATGACCATCCGCGCGCCGCGACGACTCATCGTCATCCTCGGAGATCAGCTCGACCACGAGGGGGCGGCGCTGGCGGATCTTGATCCGTCGCTCGACCTGGTTTGGATGTGCGAGGCCTCCGAGGAGGCCACCCACGTACCTTCCCACAAGGCGCGCACCGCGCTGTTCTTGAGCGCCATGCGCCATTTCCGGGACGAACTGTCCGCCGCCGGGATACCGGTTCGCTACCGGACGCTCGACCGGGAAGGCGACATCTCGCTTGCCGCGGCCCTGCGGCAGGATATCGACGCGCTAAAGCCGCAGGGCGTCGTGATGACCGAGCCCGGCGAGTATCGCATCGCCGCCGCCCTGCGCGATGTCTGCCGAGATGCCGGCCTCGACCCGGAGCAACGCGAGGACCGGCACTTCATCTGCTCGCGACAGGCCTTTCAGGCCTGGGCTTCCGGCCGCAAGACAACGCGGCTGGAGCACTTCTACCGCCACCTGCGTAAAGCCGAGGGAGTGCTCGTCGAAGACGGCAAGCCCGCCGCCGGCCGCTGGAACTTCGACGCGGACAATCGCAAGGCCTTCGGGCGTAAGGGACCCGGACTGGTGCCGCCACCACTCCGGTTCCCTCCGGACAGCACGACGCGCAAGGCATTTGAACTGGTCGATCGACGCTTTCCCGACGGACCGGGTTCGACCTCGCGCTTCGACTGGCCGGTGACCCGGCGCCAGGCGCTGGCGGCGCTTGCGGATTTCGTTGCCAACCGCCTGCCAGCATTCGGCTCGTGGCAGGACGCCATGTGGGACGGAGAGCCCTGGCTCTGGCATGCCCGCCTCTCCGCCGCCATGAACCTTAAGCTGCTGAATCCGCGCGAGGTCATCGCCGAGGCCATCGGCGCCTGGGAGGCCGGTCACGCGCCCATCGCGTCGGTGGAGGGTTTCGTGCGCCAGGTCCTGGGTTGGCGAGAGTACGTGCGAGGCGTGTACTGGCTGCACATGCCTGGTTACACGCAGCGCAACGCGCTGCAGGCCGACCGCCCCCTCCCGGCCTTCTACTGGAGCGGCGAGACAGAGTACGCCTGCCTGCGCAGCGTGGTGGGCCAGGTGATCGAGCACGGCTACGCGCATCACATCCAGCGCCTGATGGTTACTGGACTGTTCGCGCTGTTGCTGGGCGTGGAGCCGCGCCAGATCCACGTGTGGTACCTGGCCATGTTCGTGGACGCGGTGGAATGGGTAGAGGCACCCAATACCATCGGCATGAGCCAGTTCGCCGATGGCGGCCTGCTGGCGTCCAAGCCCTACATCGCGAGCGGCAGCTACATCAACCGCATGAGCGACTACTGCCGTCACTGCCGCTTCGACCCCAAGGACGCGGTGGGCGAGAAGGCTTGCCCCTTCACCACCTTGTTCTGGGATTTCCTCAGCCGCCACCGCGCCCGCTTCGCGACCCATCCCCGGATCGGCGCCCTGTGGCGCAATCTGCAGCGCCTCGATCCGGAGCGCGTCAAGGCCATACGCGACCAGTCGGACGACCTGCGCGCCAAGCTCTCCTGACCCGGAGGACCCTCAAGCCATGAACGCGGACGTGATCATCATCGGCGCCGGTCTCTCCGGCCTGGCCTGCGCGCTGGCGCTGCGGCAACGCGGTGTCGAGCCCCTGATCCTGGAGGCGTCCGACGGGATCGGAGGACGCGTCCGCACCGATCGACGAGACGGCTTCCTGCTCGACCGCGGCTTCCAGGTGCTGCAGACCTGGTACCCGGAGGCGCGGCGGGTTCTCAACTACGAGGCGCTCGATCTGCGTCCCTTCGAACCGGGCGCCCTCGTCCGTCGCGATGGGCGCTTTCACCGCGTGAGCGATGTCTGGCGCCGACCCGCACGCCTGCCGGAGATGCTGTTCTCGCCGGTGGGGACGGCGGGAGACAAGCTGCGCATGCTCGCCCTGCGCCGCCGCGCGTTGCAGGGGGACCTGGAAACCCTGTACGCGCGGGAGGAGACCGACACGCTCTCAATGCTCCGGGGTATGGGTTTCTCCCGGCGTATGATCGACAGCTTCTTCAAGCCGTTTTTCGCAGGCGTCTTCTTCGAGCCTGACCTCCAGATATCCAGCCGCGCCTTCGATTTCGTGTTCCGCGCCTTTGCGCTTGGGGATACGGCCCTCCCCGCCCGAGGCATGGCCGAGATCCCGACCCAGCTCGCTGCCCGCCTGCCCAGGGAATCGATCCGCCTGACCGCGCGGGTGCGGCAACTCCTGGACGGACAGGTTGTCCTGGCGTCGGGCGAGCGCCTGCGCGCACGCGCCGTCGTCATCGCCACCGAAGGCCGCTCGGCGGCGCGACTCCTGGGGCGTCCCGAGCTCCCCGCCACCCGCGGCACCACCTGCTTCTATTTCGCAGCCGACCGGGCACCAGTGTCGGGACGGGAGCTCGTACTCAATAGTGAGGGGCGCGGGCTTATCAACAGCCTGCTGGTTCCGAGCAACCTGTCCGACGCGTACGCGCCCGCGGGCTTGCACCTGGTGGCCGTCAATCTGTTCGGCGCCGGGCGCGATCCGACCGAGCTCGAGCCCCCGCTGCGCAGGGAGCTGTCGGACTGGTTCGGCAACTGGGCCCTGGGCTGGGAGCGGCTCGCCGTCTACCGGCTGCCGGAGGCCCTGCCGAATCAGTCCCCGCCGGTATCGTACCCAGGAGACCGGGACGGGCGCATCGGGGAGCGGTTGTGGGTCTGCGGTGAGCTGGACGCGGCCCCATCCATCCAGTGGGCGCTGTATTCCGGCGGGCGTGCCGGCGCGACCGTTGCCGCTGCTTTGCGTCGAGGCCGCGACAGGGCCCCTCCGCAATTCCCCGCAACGAACCCGGCGGCAGGTGCCAACCGTCCTGGATGAACAACGTCCGGGGCATCGACGATTGCCGCGGAATCTGGCTCTGGTGGCGCCTCGCGGGTGAAGGATGGTTCAGGGCCAGGCCGCTATACCGGGGAGCTCGAAATCGACGCTCGCGGGGCGGCCATGGAGACGGTTGACGCCCGCCACTGAAGCTGGCGAGAAAGCCCAACCAAAGCGCCCGGTTGAATCCCCGAGACCGATCTCCTATCGTACGATCGGCCGCGGGGAGGGGCTTTTCTCGATTCCCCCTGCAACGCGACTCGTCGCCATCCGCTGGACCCCTGGAGGGACTGCCCAGGGGCGTCCAGGTCGGTGCGAAAACCGCCTCTCGCTGGCGCGCCACCCAAGGCCAACCGAAATAACAATCCCACGCCAGATCAGGAGTATTGGAGTATGAGTCACGCCCTGACGCGATCCCTCCTCTTGGCCCTCGCGGCCGCGATACCGCTTTATACCAACGCGGCAGACGAGCCTGACCTGGAGCGGGGCAAAGCCCTGCACCGCCAGTGCGCCCTCTGCCACGGCCTCTATTCCCAGGGCATCATGGGAGGCAAGTACCCGCGGCTGGCGGGCTACCCCGAGTACTACATGATCGAGATGATCGAGAAGTATAAGGACAACACCCTCAGCTATCCCGCGATGACGGTGGTCGGCGGCCTGCGCAGTTTGTCGGATGAGGACATCGAGAGCCTTGCCGCCTACATCGCCGATATCGACCTTGCCCAGGTCTCTCCGCTCGACATCCCGACCCCCGAGGGAGACTTGGAGGAGGGCGAGGATCTCTACCAGGGTGACTGCAAGACCTGCCACGGGCGCAAGGGCCAGGGCAAGGCCCGCAAGGAATCACCTCCCCTGCGCGGCCAATACACCGAATACCTGGCGCGCCAGATCGAAATGTTCCTCAACAAGGAGCGCATCCACGCGGACGACGAGGAGGACGAGACCTTCGTCGACTACAAGCCCGAGGAGATCCGCAACATCCTTGCCTATGTCGCGACCCTCGACGACGACCAGGCCGCCACGGATGATGACAAGAAAGACGACGAGAAGTAATCGCCGTCCTGAGAATCCGTCGTTTTCGAACCGTTTTCCCGCAGGAGTCAGATCATGAGAATCCTTGTTGCCGCCCTCGCCTTGATGCTCGCATGGACCCCGGCCATCTCTGCCGAAGATCCGGAAGTGCAGATGTTCGACATCGGCCAGACCGTGATCAAGATGGCACTCGCCGACGGCGTCGGGCCGCAGGATGCGGTCGAGGCCATGCTGTCCAAGGCCGCCGAGCTCAATATGAAGATGGTCGGGCACCAAAATGTCGGCCTGGAGCTACGCAACCGCGGCGTGGAGTCCCCGGACCTGGAGATCCTCCAATTCTGCAACCCGGAAGACGCCATCAAGATGGTCCAGTTCAACACCATCTACGCCGCCTACATGCCCTGTCGCATCGCCCTGGTGCAGGACAGCGAGGGCAAGCATTGGCTGGAGATGCTCAACCTGGACATGATCATCAACGCCTACCAGCTTCCCCCGGAGCTGCAGGCCATCGCGATTACCGTCAACGGCACCATGCTGTCGATCCTCACCGCCGGCGCCACCGGCGCCTTCTGAACGGGCCGACGGATCGCCGGGGGCCGCAGCGCCCCCGGTGCGTCCGCGGCAGAGATCCCTCCGAGCCCCGGGCGCCGAAGCGGAGCGCCTTACCTCCGCTAGACTCAGGGTATGCGTTAGCTTGTCAGCACGGCATCATACGCCGCTACCACCGCTGACCAACGAGGACCCCGGCTTGAATACCATGCATTCCTGGCAACTCCCGCTCATGCTCCTGCCCCTGCTTGTCCTGCCGACGGCGGGTGCCGAAACCGTCTACAAATCGATCGACGATCAGGGAGAGGTGACCTATTCCTCCACCCCGCCACCGCCCGGTGACGCCCAGGTCGTCGAGCGTGTCCCCATCGCACCCCCTCCACCCGAGTCCGAGGTGCAGGCGGCGGAGCAAAGGATGCGTGAGCTCGAAATCGAGAGTGCGCGCAGTGATCGCGAGCGTGCGGAGAGCAAGGCGCAACAGTCCCAGTCCGTCGCCGCGGCGGAAGCGGAGCTGGCGAAGGCCCGGGCGGAGCTGGAGGACGCCAAGATCCAGGGGGACGACGACTGGCAGTACCTGGCCGCCGGCGGCAGGGTGCTCAAGCAGAGCTACCTCGACCGGGTCGAGCAGGCCGAGAAGCGGGTGCAAGCGGCCGAGGATGCCTTGCGGAAGGCCCGCAGCGGCCGGCCCTGATCGCAGCCGCCGGGAAACGTAGAGCGCCAGGCGATCAGGCGGGGCGCTTCCGGGGCGCGATCAGGTAACTCCAGGCGGCGTAAGCCAGCGCCGCTACGCTCAACACCCACTGGATGTCGGCGGACCCGGCATATCCCCCGTCCGAGTACAGCAGGGTCGCCGCGAACATGGCCGCGACGCCAACGAAGGCGACGTGGACCGAGGGGTAATCGACACCCCAGGGAAGGCGTGACGCGATCCTCGCTCCCAGCCAGGCCGCCAGCACGCCGCCGGCGAGGCCGGCCGCCACGTCCACTGGCCAGTGCACGCCCACGGCGACACGGCTCATGCCCGCGATCACCGCGATCAGAATCAGCAGAGCCCTCGCCCACCGTGACCGCAGGTAGTAGACCCACACGCCGAAGAACACGCCGGCCGTGACGCTGTGACCAGACGGAAAACTGGACTTGCGGTGGCGTGGCCCGATCAGGTTGAAGATATCCGAGTCCAAAACACCGGGCGGACGCACCGCGGAGAACAGGGGCTTCAGGGATTGGCTGAAGGCGACACCGAGCACGGCGGCGACGATCAGCGCCCAGAAAACGCGCGGATACCGGCGGGAGAAGAACAGGGTCAATGCGAATGCCACGCGCTCGTCGCCGAGCAGGGTGAGCCACTCCCAGAGCCGATGAGGCACCTGCGCCGCGAGGCCGTTGATGCGAAGAAACCCGGCGTGATAGCCGCAGAAGAGGTAGAGGGTCAACCCCACCAGGGCGCATGCGAGGGCCCAGCGGATCAGCCAGAGATCGCCCGACGCCGAGCACGGCGGCGTCCGCTCCGCTCCGGTGGAAAGCGAGGCACGCAGGTCCTCCCCGATGCGCGCGAGCAGCCCCTCAGCCATCACCCTGCCCCTCCGCCATCTTCACCAGCGCCACCGGCCCGCGGCGGTAGATGACCTCCTGTGACAGCCCCGGGAAGTCGGCGCTCAGGCGGTCGAGCTTATCCAAGCGCAGGAAAACGAGATCTCCCGGTTCGGGCTCCCGCGCCGGGGTGATGGCCCGCCTGTAGACGCTGAAGCTCGGCATGCTGGTGCGGTAGATCACCGTTGGCAGATCGAGCTCACGCGCCAGCAGGGCCGCCTCCTTCACCGGGGCCTGAAGGACCTCGAACACCCGCGGCACCAGTGCCCCATAGACCACGGCGGTCTGCACGAAGCCGGCCACCACCAGGCCCTGCCAAACGCCGATTCGCCGCCACAGGGCGATGGCCAGCAGCGACGCCAGACCGATTCCTACCGCCAGTCGATAGGCCCCGTCGAGCACCCGGCCCCCCTCCGTGAACATGGCAAGCTCGTGTGGCTTGTGCGCCCGCGCTGCCGCCATCTCCACCACCTCCGGCAGGAACAAGAGCAACAGCATGAACAGGACCGGCGGCACGAAGCCCAGCCAGCGGCTCGCGAGCAGCTCCCGATGCCGGGCCATCAGGATGAACAGCGGCACCGTCCCGTAGAGCAGGTAGTGCGGAAGCTTGGTGCCGGAGAAGGAGAAGAAGACAAACACCACCCCAAACCACAGCCACAGAAAGCGGTCCAGCGGGTCCGCCCAGGCACGCCCCAGGGTCGGCAGGAGCCGCAGCAACCAGCCGGTGAAGGGGAGCATGATCAGCGGCAGGATCACGAAGTAGTAGCCGAGAAAGCCCTCGTGCCCGTGTATGGTGTCGCCGAAGCGCCCAAGGTTGTGGCGCAGGAAGAAGCTCTCAAAGAAACCCGACCCGTTATCGAGGTAGATGGCCACGTACCAGGGCACCGCCACCACCAGGAACACCAGCCAGCCCAAGGGTGCGAAGACCGCTCGCCACCAATCCCGCAGGGCCCCCGCGGAGAGGAAGAACAGAAGGCTCACCAGCAGCGGAAAGAAAACCGCCACCGGTCCCTTGGTGAGGAAGCCGAGCCCCATCCACAGGTAAACCCGCAGCAGGGTGCCCTGCGTCTGGCGCAGATACCAGCGATAGATGTCGAAAAAGCTCAGCGCGAGAAACAGGTTCAGCACCGCGTCAGCCGTCGCCGCCTTGGCGATCAGCGAGACCTCCAGGGTCAGGGCCATGACCAGCGCGGCTACGGTGGCGGTCGGCGCGTCGAGGCGCTCGCGCACGAACCACCACAGGGCCAGGAGCCAGGCGGACGCCGCCAGGGCGGAGGGCAGACGCAAGGCGAGCTCGTTCAGCCCAAGCAGCTTGACCGAGGCCGCCTGCAACCAGTAGATCAGCACCGGCTTGTCGTAGCGGGGCTCACCGTCCTTGTGCGGGGTGATGTAGTTCCCGCTCGCAAGCATCTCTCGGGTGGCCTCGGTGAAGGCCCCTTCGTCCAGGTCGTAGAGAGGCACCGCCCCCAACTGCCAAAAGAAGCTCAACAAGACCGCGGCGGCGAGCACCCACGGCGATGCCAGCGACCGGGAGAGGATCGGGCTCGTCGCACTCATGTGGGCCCGCGCCAGCCTGCCTGATCGCGATCGCTCTGCCAGGCGATGCAGTAGTTCGGCCGGTCGCGGGACTCGAAGAAGGTCCGGGCAAGCAGCTCGGCCAGCACGCCGGTGGTGAGGAACTGGACCGAGAAGACCAGGAAAAGGATGCCGGCGAACAGCATGGGGCGTCGGCCGATGTCCTCGCCGAAGCCGAACTTGATCACCGACAGGTGTGCCATGATCAAGAAGCCTACGAGCCCGAAGACGATTCCGATGGAGCCGAAGAAGTGTCCCGGCCGGGCCCGGTAGCGCAGGAAAAAGAACGCCGTCAGCAGGTCGAGCAGGACGCGGAAGGTGCGCGAGATGCCGTACTTGGAACGGCCGAACTGGCGCGCCTCATGGTGCACCACGGTCTCGCCCATGCGCCGCGGGTCGGTCACGCCGGCCATCCACACCGGGATGAAACGGTGCATCTCCCCGAACAGGCGCACCCGCTTGATGATCTCCGCGCGATAGACCTTGAGACTGCAGCCATAGTCGTGCAGGCGCACTCCTGTGACCTTGGCGATCAGCCGGTTGGCGATGCGCGAGGGGATCTTGCGCAGCAACAGCGCGTCCTGGCGATCCCGGCGCCAGCCCTGGAGCAGGTCCAGATCGCGCTCCATGAGCTCATCGACCATGCGCGGAATATCGGCCGGATCGTTCTGCAGGTCCCCGTCCAGGGTGGCGATGAGCTCTCCGCGCGCGGCGTCGAAACCCGCCTGCATGGCCGCGGTCTGGCCGAAATTGCGTTGCAGCCGGATGACGCGGACGTGCGGACCGAAACGCACCGCCTGCTCGCGCAGCAGCTCGCCGGTGTCGTCGCGACTGCCGTCGTCGACGCAGATGAGCTCCCACGGCCCGGGATAGTCCTGCAATCCCTGGTGCACGCGTGCGAGCATCGGGAGGACGTTTTCCCCCTCCTCGTACATCGGAATGACGACCGACAGGCTGTGGACGACAGACGACATGCTGATCTCGCGTGCTGGACCCGGACTCCTTGGGGCAGACGCCCGAGGCGGAACGCGCAAGCTATACGGGCACCGGGGAAATTTCAACCGCTCTTGGCCGCCTGGGACGAGCCGCGTTCACCACTCGCGTAAAGGAACCTGCCGCGGCCGCCGGTTTCGTGTATTTTGCCCGCCATGAGCGATTCCTTCTCCGACATGCCGCTTGCCGAGCCGCTGCTGCGCGCCGTCGCCAGGCAGGGCTTCGAGCGTCCCACCCCCGTACAAGACCGGGTGATCCCGCTTGCCCTGGCCGGCCGGGACCTTCTGGTCTCCGCGCAGACCGGATCGGGCAAGACCGCTGCCTTCCTGCTGCCGATGATGCAGCGATTCCTGGACCGGCCCGCGGCGGACACCGGCACGCGGGCACTGATCCTGGTGCCGACGCGGGAGCTCGCGCGCCAGATCTACGACCACTTCATCCAGCTCGGCAGCTACACCCGGCTCACCGCGGGCGTCGTCACCGGCGGCGCGCCGCTCAGCCACCAGGTAGCGACCCTGCGCAAGAACCCCGAGCTATTGATTGCGACCCCGGGGCGGCTGCTCGAACACCTGGAGAAGGGCAATGCCGCCCTCGACGAGCTGGAAATACTGGTCCTGGACGAGGCGGACCGAATGCTCGACATGGGCTTCGCCGCAGACGTGCTCTCCATCATCGGACGGTGCAGCGCGCAGCGTCAGTCGCTTTTGTTTTCCGCCACCCTGACCCACCAGGGCCTGAGACCCATCACCGAGCGGTTGCTGCGGGAGCCCGACGTGGTCACGATCGACGCCCCGCGGGAGCAGCACCCCGACATCCATCATCAGGTCCTGCTCGCGGATGATCCGGACCACAAGCGCGCGCTCCTGATGCGGTTACTGACCGAGGAGACCTTCGGCAAGGCCCTGGTGTTCACGAACACCCGCGAGCAGGCCGCGAGCCTCGGCGGATTCCTGGCCAACAGCGAGATACGGGCCGCGACCCTGCACGGGGAACTGGATCAGCGCGAGCGCAACCGGGTGGTGGATCTGCTGCGGCGCGACCAGATTCGGGCCCTGGTCGCCACGGACGTCGCGGCCCGGGGGCTCGACGTCCTCGGCATCGACCTGGTGATCAACTTCGAGGTCCCACGCAGCGGCAAGGACTACCTGCATCGCACCGGCCGCACCGGCCGCGCCGGCGCGAGGGGGCTGGCGGTTTCACTGGTCGGCCCGCGCGAGTGGAACCACATGGAGAGCATCATCCGTTACCTGGGGCTCGCGGTGGAGCCGCGGGCCATCGCGGGCATGGAGGCCAAGTTCAAGGGACCCAGGCCCACCAAGGGCGCGAAGAAGCCGGTCGCGCCGAAACGAACAAAGCCTGCGTCGGACAGGCCGTCCGCCAAGGTCAAGGACCGTCTGCGAGACCGCAAGAACAAGGGCAAGCGGCGCCAGCCGACTGGCGCGAAGACGGTCGACGCCGGCCACGGTCCGCTCAAGAGGCGCACCTGAGCGCCGTTCGCCCGAGGCTTCCTGCCGCCCCGGGCCCGAATCCGCGGCGCGCTACACCGAGTCCTTCAGCATCAGCTCCTTGATGTGCCCGATGGCCTTGGTCGGGTTCAGACCCTTGGGGCAAACCTCCACGCAATTCATGATGCTGTGGCAGCGGAATAGCTTGTAGGGGCCTTCAAGGGCATCCATGCGTTCGGAGGACGCCTGGTCGCGGCTGTCGGCAAGGAAGCGGTAGGCGGTGAGCAGCGCCTGGGGGCCTAGAAACTTCTCCGGGTTCCACCAGAAGGACGGGCAGAAGGTGGAGCAGCAGCCGCACATGATGCACTCATAGAGGCCATCGAGCTTGTCGCGCTCTGCCGGGGACTGACGCAGCTCTTGCTCCGGCGTGGGCTCCTTGCGCTTGAGCCAAGGCTCGACCGCCTTGTACTGCTCGTAGAACTGAGTCATGTCGACCACGAGGTCACGGATCACCGGGCGGCCCGGGAAGGGGCGCACCTCCACCGGGGCCTTGAGGTCGGAGACTCGGGTGACGCAGGCAAGCATGTTGCGCCCGTTGGCGTTGACGCCATCGGAGCCGCACACACCCTCGCCGCAGGAGTGACGGAAGGCGAAGGTCTCATCCTGGCGTTTGATGTCCAGGAGGGCGTCGCGCAGCATCATGCCGCGATGGGTCTCGACCTCGAACTCCTGCATGCGCGGCTTCTGGCCGGACTCGGGATCGTAGCGGTAGACACGGAATTTCATAGTCGGTCCTCGGAACTGGGCTGTCGGATACCGTCGGCGCGGGCCGCCGCGTCAGTACACGCGCTCTTTCGGCGGGAAGGTCTCGACCGTCAGCGGCTTGGTGCGCACCGGCTTGTAGTCGAGGCGATCGCCGTCGAGGAAATACAGCGAGTGCTTCATCCAGTTGGCGTCGTCGCGCTTCGGGTAGTCCGGCCGCGAGTGGGCGCCACGGCTCTCCTTGCGGTGCAGGGCGGACACCGCGATCGCCATGCCCACATCCAGCAGGTTCTGCAGCTCCAGCGCCTCGACGCGGGCGGTGTTGAAGACCTTGGAACGGTCTTTGAGGCGCAGATCGGGCATCCGCGCGCGCACCGCATCGAGCTTCTTCAGGCCCTCGGTCATGATCTCGTCGGTGCGGAAAACCCCGGCATGGTCCTCCATGGTCCGCGTCAGCTCCTCGCGCATGGCGTGCACCGAGATACCCTCGCCCTGCCGGTCGAGACTGGTGAGCCGGTCCATCGCCTGATCCAGGCTGGCCTGGTCGAGCGAGCGGTGGAAGGGGTTGTCGCGGACGTAGTCGATGATGTCCTTGCCCGCCACCCGGCCGAATACCAGAATGTCGAGCAGGGAGTTGCCGCCCAGGCGATTGGCCCCGTGCACCGAGGCGCAGGCGCACTCACCGGCGGCGTAGAGTCCGGGCTGGGCCTCCTCTCCCGTGCCGGCGGGTACCACGACCCGCCCGTAACGATCGGTCGGGATACCGCCCATGACGTAGTGGGCGGTGGGAAAGACCGGAATCGGCTCCTCCACCGGATCGACCCCGGCGAAGATCCGGCTGCTCTCGCGGATGCCGGGCAACCGCTTGGCGATCAGGCTCTCCCCCAGGTGATCGACCTTGAGCATCACGTGGTCGGCCTTGGGACCGCAGCCGCGACCCTCCCGCACCTCGGTGACGATCGAGCGGGACACCACGTCGCGGCTGGCCAGGTCCTTGGCCTTGGGGGCGTAGCGCTCCATGAAGCGCTCGCCCTTGCTGTTGACCAGATAGCCGCCCTCGCCGCGCACACCCTCGGTGATGAGCATCCCCTTGCCGGCGATCCCGGTGGGGTGGAACTGGAAGAACTCCATGTCCATCAGCGGGATGCCCGCGCGCAGGGCCATCGCCATGCCGTCACCGGTGTTGATGTGGGCGTTTGAGGTGGTGCGGAACACCTGGCCGCAGCCGCCAGTGGCGAGCAGCGTGGTCTTGGACTCGATCAGCAGCGGCTCGCCAGTCTCGATCTCCAGCACCAGCGCGCCGCACACCACCCCTTCCCTGTCCTTCACCAGGTCAATGGCGAAGAACTCGTCGAAAAAGTGGGTCTTGGCCCGGATGTTCTGTTGATAAAGGGTGTGGAGGATGGCGTGACCGGTACGGTCGGCCGCCGCGCAAGTGCGGGCCGCCTGGTCGCCGCCGAAATTCTGGCTTTGGCCGCCGAAGGCGCGCTGATAGATCTTGCCGTTGTCCAGGCGCGAGAAGGGAACTCCGCTGTGCTCCAGCTCGTAGACGGTGGGAATGGCCTCGCGGCACATGAACTCGATGGCGTCCTGGTCACCGAGATAGTCCGATCCCTTCACCGTGTCGAACATGTGCCAGTGCCAATTGTCCGGCAGCACGTTTGCCAGCGCCGCATTCACCCCGCCCTGTGCGGCGACGGTGTGAGAGCGCGTCGGGAACACCTTGGTGACCACGGCGACACGCAGCTCCGCGTTGGCCAGCTGTATGGCCGCGTTGAGGCCGGCTCCGCCCGCGCCCACAATGAGGGCGTCGAAATGTCTCTTCTGCAATGGCATTGTCGTTTTCGATCCTGTTATCGATTGTTCAGCGTGACGGCGGGGCGCCCGGACTGGCGGGACACCGAGATCGTCCGACGGCTTCGGGTGGCGCGCTGCAACGCGCCGGATCTAGGCCCCTGCCACGTGGGCAAGGACAACGACCTTAAGCGCCCACAGTCCACAGGCGACCAGGCCGAAACCCAGCAGCGTGAGCACCGTGACCCGCGCGGCGATGGGGTGAACATAGTCGATCACCGCATCGCGAAAGCCCACCCAGGCGTGCAGCAGCAAGGCGCCGAAGAACAGCAGCAAGCCGATGCTGACCCCGGGCCGGCTCAACCAAGCTACCCATTGCGCGTGGTCAGAAGGGGGATTCGAGGCCATGGCCAGAATCAGGTAGGGGAAATAGAGCAGCAGATAGACCGCCGTGACCCGCTGCAGCACCCACGCCCTGAGCCCGGTTGCCTGGCGACTCATGACAGCACCGCCGTGAGCAGCAGGGCCAGCAATGGCGCCGCGACCAGCACCGCGATCGCCGTTTGCTGGTAGACAGGCTTGTCGACACCGACATCCACATCCAGCAGCAGATACCGAATGCCGGCCAGGAAGTGATGCATCAGGGCCCACAGCGCGAGAAAAAGCAGGACCTTGAACGGGAGGCCCGAAACCGTTTCCTGCACGGCGGCGAATCCCTCTGGGCTGGAAACAGACTTGTCCAGGAAGTAGACCAGGGCCGGAATGCCGAGCACCATAACCACACCGGAGATGCGATGGCCGATGGACATGAGTCCGGCGACAGGGAGGCGGATCTTGGTCAGATCCAGGAATACAGGTCTGCGTTGGGCGTTGGTCGTCATTGTCATTTTTCCGCTTGGAACGGGCCCTGGTTGACCCCGCGAGGACCAGGGCTATGTTACCCGCCGCCTGCGCGGCGACGATGGGTTGTCCCTCTCGGGCAGGTGGTGCGCAATCCCTTTACGCCGCCGATTCTTGAACCGTCCCGGAAGACGTCGATCCTACGGAGCTTATCCGCCCCGACTATCGACTGGGCGGTCGGGCCTTGCCCCGCTTCACACATCCCTCTCTCGCTTCGACCGGGTCGATGCACCTCGCGCCAGGGATCGGTGAGCTGCAACCTACCGATCCAAACCGGATGTCAAGCCGGGGGCGACTCCCGGTCCGAACCCGAAATCCCGATGTCGTCGGTTCAGCATAGACAATCTTTTCGGGGAACGGGTTCCGGATTACGCGCACCCGGTGACTCGCCCACGCCGAACGCCGACGTCCACCCGTGCGCATGGCGCGGGAACATCGCCCGGATCGACGCGAATCCGTTGGGGCGGAACCATCGCATACTTTGTGCGCCGCAGCAAATTCTCGATTCCCCGATCACCCTGGCATCGGTCCGACACCACTCCCGAGATGGTTTCGATATCGCCGCGGCAGGAATACACCAAAGGGCACACCGGCACTGCCGGATCAGGCCAAGATGAAGCCGATGGTGAGATAGGCCAGGAGAGCAGGCCTTTAACTCGGGTCGGAACGGGGTGTGTTTGAAAAGCCCCGGTGCAGGCCAAGCGGGCCGGATGAGCCAGGGCGGCGGTGACTGGCGGCCCCTGGGGCTGGGCCGCCGTCGAAAAAAGGTCAGTCGGAGTCGGTGCCCCAGGAGGCCATGGCCGGCGAGGCGCCCGCGCCCGGGCGCATGTCGGCCAGGAACCGCGCGATCTGGTGGGCGCTAAGCTCTTGCACCTCGTAGCTCTGAAGCGTTCCCTCGAGAGAAAAATGCTCACTGGGGCGCTGCTCAGTCTTGGCGGTATTGCTCGTGCTCCGGCTCATCACATTGCTCCTTTCGCGCGCTTCGGCGACTCTGTGTGGTGTTGGTCAGGCGTTGATCGGCGTGATCCATCCCGTTGATGCAGAGTGTGTACGCTCGACCGTCAGGATTCCGAGACCTGTCGCACGAATTGCATGTATCGCCGCGGCTCCGCTGCATCGGGTCAAGCCCAGCCGGTTGCAATTCGCAAGACCTCTGCTTCAATCGTGTAACCGACGGACGGTCTTGGTCTGGTCGCCGTCCCGAACGACCGTTCACAACCGCAGGCGCAATGACACCGTGGCCGAGCTCTTGAAACCGAACCCCAGACCGCGACCGCAGCCCAGGGGCCGTCGCGCCGGACCCGAGACCCGGGCGCGTCTGGATGCGGTTCTCGGCGGCATACCCCGGCGCCGGGACCTGCTCATCGAGCACCTGCACCGCATCCAGGATTCGCTCGGACATCTTCCGGCTGACCTGTTGACCGCGCTCGCCGAGGCGCTTTCTCTCTCCGTGGTGGAGGTCTACGAGGTCGCGAGCTTCTATCACCACTTCGACCTGGTGCGCGGGCGCGAGCATCCGCCTCCGGCCGTGACGGTCCGCGTCTGTGACTCGATAGCTTGCGCACTGGCCGGGGCTGCGGCCTTGGCAGAAAGGTTGCCGGCAAGCCTGGGGCCTGAGGTGCGCGTTCAGCGGGTATCTTGCGTGGGGCGCTGCGACGCCGCCCCGATCAGCGTGGTGGGGCGCCGGCCCTTGCCGGCAGCGACGCCAGCCGGCATCGCCGACGCCATCGAGGCCGGAGAGCTGGAGGACAGCGTTCCCGCAGCCGAGGACTACGACGCCTACCGGAAAACCGGCGGCTACGGGTTTCTGCGGGACCTGACCCTGCACGCCAGCGACGAACGCCGGGAATGGGTCATCGCCGAGATTGAACGCTCGGGACTGCGAGGCCTGGGCGGCGCCGGCTTCCCCGCCGGGCGCAAGTGGCGGATCGTGCGTGCGCGGCCATCACCCAGGCTGATGGCCGTGAACCTGGACGAGGGAGAGCCGGGCACCTTCAAGGATCGATACCACCTCGAGACGCGCCCCCACCGCTTCCTCGAGGGCATGCTGATCGCTGCCAACGCGGTGGGGATCGATGCGATCTACGTCTACCTTCGCGACGAGTACGCGGGCTGCCGCGCCCTGCTCGAGCGGGAGCTTCACCGACTCCAGGCGGACCCGCCCTGCCCCATCCCGCCCATCGAGCTCCGACGCGGCGCCGGCGCCTATATCTGCGGGGAGGAGTCGGCCATGATCGAGTCCATCGAGGGCCGGCGCGGCCTGCCCCGCCTGCGCCCACCCTACGTGGCCGAGCGCGGGCTGTTCGGCCGCCCGACCCTGGTTCACAACCTGGAGACCCTGCACTGGGTGCCCGAAATCCTGCAACGGGGCACCGATTGGTTCCTGTCCCATGGCCGCCATGGTCGCCGCGGGCTGCGCACCTTCTCCCTGAGCGGGCGCGTGAACCGACCGGGCGTCTACGTTGCGCCCGCCGGGATCAGCGCCCGCGAGCTGATCGACGAGTACGGTGGCGGCCTGCCCGCCGGGAGGCGGTTGAGGGCCTACTTCCCGGGCGGCGCATCCGGGGGCATCCTCCCGGCCAGCCTGGCGGACCTGCCATTGGACTTCGACACCCTGCAGGAATACGGCTGCTTCATCGGCTCGGCGGCGGTCATCGTCCTCGCCGAGGGAGACAGCGTGCGCGAAGCGGCGCGCAACGCCATGCGCTTCTTCGCCCGCGAATCCTGCGGTCAGTGCACGCCCTGCCGGGTCGGCTGCGACCGCGCAGCGCGCCTGATGGCCGCCCCCGATTGGGACCTGCCGTCGCTCCGAGATCTGGCCACGGTCCTGGCCGACGCATCCATCTGCGGCCTCGGGCAGGCCGCGCCCAACCCCCTGCTCTGCCTGATCCGGTATTTTCCCGAGGAGCTGGGCCGATGAGCTCCGACATTCGGTTCCGCCTGGACGGCCAGGAGATATCAGCGCTCCCCGGAGAGACCATCCTCCAGGCGGCAGCCCGCCATGGTCACGAGATCCCCCATCTCTGCTATCGAGAGGGCATGCGGCCGGACGGCAACTGCCGCGCCTGCATGGTCGAGATCACCGGCGAGCGAGCGCTGGCCGCCGCCTGCTGCCGACGCCCGGCCGAGGGCATGGAGGTCGCGAGCGCCAGCCAGCGCGCGCGCCGAGCCCAGAGGCTGGTGCTGGAGCTGCTGCAGTCAGAGATCGGCGAGAGTGCGAGCGGCGACGAGCTGGCGCGCTGGGCTTCGCTCCTCGGCCCTGGCAATGCCCGGTTCGGCGCCAGGACCCAGCCCACGGCCGACACCTCCCACCCCGCCATCATCGTCAACCTCGACGCCTGCATTCAGTGCACCCGCTGCGTGCGCGCCTGCCGCGAGGTGCAGGTCAACGACGTCATCGGCATGGCCGGACGCGGGGCGACGACCCGCATCGTCTTCGACCTCGAGGACCCCCTTGGCGAATCCAGCTGCGTCGGTTGCGGCGAGTGCGTTCAGGCCTGCCCGACCGGGGCCTTGGTACCCGCCGCCACGGCCGATCGCAAGGACCCCGAGCGCGCGGTCGACTCCGTCTGTCCATACTGTGGCGTTGGGTGCCAGATCCGATTCCAGATCCGCGATGACCGAATCGTCGCGGTGGAGGGTCGCGACGGACCGAGCAACAAGGGTCGTCTGTGCATCAAGGGCCGTTTCGGCTTCGACTACGCGCACCATCCGCAACGACTCACCCGTCCTCTGATCCGGCGCGAGGATGCGCCCAAGAGGTCCGATCCCGACTTCGAGGCGGATCCCGCCGAGTTCTTCCGCGAGGCGACCTGGGAAGAGGCCATGGAGCGGGCCGTCTCCGGACTCGCCCGTATCAAGCGCGAGCGTGGACCACGGGCACTCGCGGGCTTCGGCTCGGCGAAAGGCAGCAACGAGGAGGCCTACCTGTTCCAGAAGCTGGTCCGCACGGGCTTCGGCAGCAACAACGTCGACCACTGCACCCGCCTATGCCATGCCTCGTCCGTGGCCGCATTGCTGCAGATGATCGGCTCGGCCGCCGTCTCCAACCCTGTGGCGGACGTGAGCCAGGCGGAGGTCATCGTCGTCATCGGCTCCAACACCACCGAGAATCACCCGGTTGCGGCCACCTTCATGAAAAACGCCGCGCGCGCCGGGAAGACCCTGATCCTGATGGACCCGCGCCGCACCGAGCTCGCCCGCCACGCGCACTTCTTCCTTCCTTTCCGTCCCGACACCGACGCGGCCATGCTCAACGCAATCATGCAGGCGGTGATCGAGCAGGACCTGGTGGACGCGGCCTTCATCGCCGCTCGCACCGAGGGCTACGAGACGCTCAAGACCCATCTGCGGAACTTCACGCCCGAACGCATGGCCCCCATCTGCGGCATCGACGCCGAAACCTTGCGGGAGGTGGCGCGGGTCTATGCGAACGCGCGCGGCTCCATGATCTTCTGGGGCATGGGCATCTCCCAACACGTGCACGGGACCGACAACGCACGGTGCCTGATCGACCTCGCCCTGATCACCGGTCAGATCGGCCGCCCGGGCGCGGGACTGCACCCCTTGCGCGGGCAGAACAACGTCCAGGGGGCCTCGGACGCTGGCCTCATTCCCATGGTGTTCCCGGACTATCAACGGGTGGATGACCCGGCGGCCAGGGCGTGTTTCGAGGCCCTGTGGAACGCGGCGCTCGACAACCACCCGGGACTCACGGTCGTAGAGGTGATGCACGCCGCGGCCCGCGGCGAGGTGCGCGGAATGTACATCATGGGCGAGAACCCGGCCATGTCCGACCCCAACCTGAACCAGGCCCGCTCGGCCCTGGCCGCGCTCGAGCACCTGGTGGTGCAGGACATCTTCCTCACCGAGACCGCGTGGTACGCGGATGTGGTCTTGCCCGCCTCCGCACTCCCGGAGAAGACGGGCACCTACACCAACACGGACCGTCGGGTGCAGATTGGAAGGCAGGCGCTCGATCCGCCCGGCGAGGCACGCCAGGACCTGACGATCATCATCGACATGGCCCTTCGCCTGGGGCTCGACTGGGACTACGCCGGACCCGAGCCCGTATTCGAGGAGATGCGCCGGGCCATGCCGAGCATCGCGGGCATTTCCTGGGAGCGGCTGGAGCGCGAAGGTGCCGTCACCTACCCATGCCGGAACGAGGGCGACCCGGGGGAGTCCGTCATCTTCACCGACGCCTTCCCGCGCCCCGGCGGCAAAGGGCTGCTGGTCCCGGTAGCCTTAACGAATGCCGACGAGCTGCCCGACGACGCCTACCCCTGGATCCTGGTCACGGGCCGCCAGCTTGAGCACTGGCACACGGGTGCCATGACCCGGCGATCCGCCGTGCTGGACGCCATCGAGCCCTGGCCCGTTGTCTGCCTGAATCCGATGGAGCTCGAGCGTATCGGGACGAGACCGGGTCAGCTGCTGCGCGTCCGCTCCCGCCGCGGCGAGGTGACCGCCCACGCTCGTGCAGATGACGGGCTAGCGCCCGGCCAGGTCTTTCTGCCCTTCTGTTATCGGGAGGCCGCGGCCAACCTGCTCACCAACGACGCACTGGACCCCGACGGCAAGATCCCCGAGTTCAAGTTCTGCGCCGTCGCCCTTGCGCCAGCCTGACGCTGGCGTGACGGGCGACACAAAACCGCCGGGCAGGTTGCGCTGAAATTGGCCTATCGGCGGCAATTTGCGCTAATCTTACGTCCCATCAAGCGGATACGGGTCCGGGCGCATCGCCCTCCCGGCGAACCACCAAGCTCACAGATGCCCATGACCACCTCCTCCTGCAGGCAATCCGTATCGAGGTCGGCGGCCGCCCTCGTCGCCCTCTCGGCCGTCTTTTTGCTTTCTGCTTGCGCGCAGCTTCAGCCGCCTAAACCGCAGACCGAGGCGCCCAAGGTTGCCCAGAAGCCGCCGCCAGTCCCGCCGCCTCCCGAACCGGCTGCGCTCTACCAGTGGTACGGCGATGGCCGCACCGTGTCCCATATCGAGATTGACGTCGACAAGCAAAAGGCAGTGTTCTACGACGGCCCGCATCAGATCGGCTGGGCGATGGTCGCCTCGGGGATACGCTCCTACCCCACGCCCACCGGCCGGTTCGCGGTGACCGAGAAGATCGTCGAGAAGCGCTCCAACCTCTACGGCAAGATCTACAACAGCAAGGGTAAGCTGGTCCGGCGCAACGCGGAAATGGGCGTGCACCCGATTCCGGCAGGCGGGCGGTTCGAGGGGGCGAAGATGCCCTATTTCATGCGCCTGACCAACGACGGCATCGGCATGCATGCCGGCCCGATTCCAAAGCCAGGCCGGCCCGCGTCCCACGGCTGCATACGCATGCCCCATGAGATGGCGCCTGTCCTGTACCAGCACGTAAGCATCGGCACACCGGTCAGCATCGTCGGCAGCGGACCGAGTTACGAGCGCTACCTGGCGGCTCAGCGTGCAAAGGCCAAGAAACGGGCGCCCGCGGCTGCCGCGGAGACGACCGTCGCCGCAACGGCACAGCCAGAGGGCGCGCCCGCCACCGCGGAGCCGGAATCTTCAACCACTCCGGCACCGGTCACCGCCCAAGGCGAGACGGGTCCGAGCAGCGCGCCGACGGTAAGCGACGGCCAGCCGGAGCCCGCGGCGGAACAGGCATCCACCACACCGTCCGATGCCGACTCGGGCGCAATACCCGCACCGCCCGCCGCCACCGGCACGATGACAGTCGAACCCGCGCCAGCGCCCCGCATCAGCGAGTCCCCCGACACCGCACCGGTACCGGGCGACACCCCCGCGCCGGCGGAGCCGGTCACGAGCCAGTCCACCCCCGTCGAGCAAGAGCCCGCAAAGCCGGAGGCTGGCACTGCTCCGGATACCGTCGGCGCGCCGAATACGCAGCCGACCTCCGAAGCTGGGATGGCTGGCGCGACCAGTGTCGGGACCGGTGCCGCGGTATCTCCGCCCGCGGCCCCGCACGGAGCGCCTACTCGGGACGAAGGCTAACCCGATCGGACTGCCCCGAGGCGGAACGCCGTTCGAGGCGTTACGGCTGGCTCTCCCCGGATGCGCTGACGGGAACCAGGCTGGTACCGGCTGAGAGCGAACGCACCCAGGGCTTCAACTCCACGAGTTCCGGGGAGAGGGCCTCCACCGCGGCCCGACCTTCCTCCCTGGTCGCGAAGTTCCCGAGAAAAACGGAATACCAAGTCTGCCCGGCGCTGTCAGAGAGCATGTAGCGGGCGTCATCGACGATGCCATACCGCTCGGCGAAGGGCCGCACGCTGGACTCGCTGCGAAAGCTGATGAGCTGGATGGCGAAGCGCTCGTTCTCCAGGACCACGACGTCAGGCCCGGCATCGGGGGCTGACGTTTCTTCCTCTGCCGCCACCGGCGACGCGTTCGGATCCATGGCCTCGATCCGGGGGGCGTCCTTGGGTTGCTCTTGCCTTGCCGCGCCGGCCTGCGGCGGATGGCTCGTCCGCCGACACGGTCGAGTCCTGCCCGTCGATCTCTGGCGCCGATGCCACGGGCTCTGCCTCCGAGGCCTGCTCAGGCACCCCGGACGCCGGAGTTTGCTCCGAGGTAGCGCGGGCGTCGGGTGCTTGCTCCCGCGGCGGCATCTGATCGCCCGGAGACGCTGGCTCGGTTTCCGGCGCCTGCGGGGTCGTGACCTCGGGCGCGGGCCGCGAGGGCGCCCCGCTTCCCGGCCGGGCGCCGTCCTCCCCTTCACCGTCAAGGCTCACGGTGTCCTGCGCCGGAGACGGAGGCTGAGAGGATTCGGGCGCTGTTTCTAAGGCCTGGCTGCCCCCCGGACCTGGCGACACGGGCAGGGACGCCGACCCCGGTTCGGGGACGATGCGACCGGCCTGAACCGGTGGATCGGCAGACGCGGCCTGCGGCGCTTCGGCGCGCGAATCCTCTCCCCAACCGAACCGGAGGGCCAGGAACAGGGCGACGACCAGCACGCCGAGAACGACCTGACCGATCGCGAAGCGCCGCAGGACACGACCCTGTGCAACCTCGGCCTTTTCCTGCGCCACTTGCTGCAGCCGTCGCAACTCGTCCTGGAGCCCGCCGAGCTCGTCCTCCAGGATATCCAGACGCACGTCGATGCTGCCCGTGAAGCGGCGCACCGTGTCCTCCCACAAGGTCTTCACCTCCGGCGTGATGTCCTCGCCGGACGCATCCACCTGCTCCTGGCGTTCGTCCGGTGGAGGAGGCTCGGGCTCCCGGCGCAGGGCGAGCAAGACCTCGCTGAAACGTTGTTCGAGCTCCGCCAGGCGCGCAGACGGGTTGGTTTGATCGGCGGAAACCACGGGGTCTCCGTCCGCCTCGGTGTTGCCGGACTCAGGGTTCACGTCACAGGTCCATCGCGTTGCAGTTGGCCGGTCATAGTAGCGCCGCTCGGGGGGTGTGAGAAAGGCCACGACTGAACCGCAGGGAGCGGCGCGAGACCGGGCGACGGCCGAGATCGGTCCCGATCGACGCCGTTGAGAACCCGATGGTTGCTATACTGCGAGCGCCGATCGGCGTTCGCGTTTGAACCTGCCATGACCGCGGAAGGCACCGATTTGTACAGCGTCACCAAAGAGATCCATTTCTGCTACGGCCACCGATTGCTGAACCACCGGGGCAAGTGCCGGCACCTGCACGGCCACAACGCGCGCGCGGTGATCCGATTGGAGAGCGAGTCTCTCGACCCTCTGGGCATGGTGGTCGACTTCAGCGACATCGGCGACTACGTCAAGGCTTGGCTCAACGCGGAGATCGACCACAACATGCTTCTGTGCCGGGAAGACCCGGCCCTGCCTCTGCTCGAAGGGGCGGGCGAGCGCGTGTACGTCACGGAGGAAAACCCCACCGCCGAGCACATCGCCCGCCTGATCTACGAATACGTGGAGAGGGGCGGCTATCCGGTGGTGGAAGTCGCGATCTACGAGACCGAATCCGCCTTCGCGAGCTACCGACGCCCCTGAAAAAGCGGTCTCGGCTCCGTCCCGCGCGCGACGTCTCCGCGCTGGGGACCTGAAGGACCCGCGATCCCAACGATACCGAAGGAGAGATCCATGCCACTAAACTTGCCCGTCGACGTCTGGATCATGCTCGCCGGAGCGGGCCTGCTCTTCGCCCTGGCGCTGCTCGTCATCTTGGTCGCGTATCGCCTCCTGCGCTGACCCCGGGCTTTCAGAAACGAGCCGAATCGAAGAACCGCTACGGCCCAGGATACGGTGACTCGCGGCGGTCCCCCGCCCCGGCAGATTCGCGGACCGCTACATCTCCCCGCGATTGTAGTCCGGCTGCGCGCTGATCTTGTGAACGGCGAGATCGGCGCCCGTGAGGATGAAAAGGCCGTCTGTGGTTGCCTGCACGGTCTCCATCTGGTTTTCCTCTCGACCTGATCCGGGCCGGAAGCAGCCAGGAATCGTACGGTCCGGCAACGCGTGCGCGGGATGCTCGCCAACACGCACTGAAATGGGAAATCGGACCGAAAACCGACCACATGCGGGGCATGGGAGCGCCCCCCCGGCGGTGCACCCAGCCACGGCCCGAACCGAAGCGGTGCGGGCATTCACGGGAAGGTCAGATATCCGCCGGGGGCGGATGGGTCTTCGGCAGCCGCCGCAACTCGTCGGCGAGGTCGCGGCTGAAGGCGCCGACGGTCTCGCTCAACGCGGCGATCATGGCCTCATGCTCCGCTCCGGTCGCTTGTCGACGATAGGCGGTCTTACGCACCACGAGCGCCTGCTCCGTGTAGGGATCCAGCACCGACCAGCGCACCCGCAGTACCGCCTCTCCCGCCGCCGTGCCCTCGAAGCTCAACACGTCCGCGATCACCCGGAAGTCCAGCGGGAAGCGCACCTCCGCCGGATAGACCTGGATCCGGCTCGTCCCCAAGAGGCGAGACAGATTCTCACCCAGCACCCGCAGGAAATCGTCCTGCAGGGATCCTCCCCAGCGATGCAGCTCGTCCACCTCGAGCCGATTGGAGCCGGCGCGCGAAACGATCTGCGCACGCTCCAGAAACTCGGGGAACTCCACCGGGCCGAGACCGACGGCGAGACCACGGTCGCTCAGGGTTGCCTTTCCCTCCGCCGCCTCGGGGATGGGAGTCAGGGTGTAGAAGGTCGAGGGCGGCGTCGTGGCGCACCCCGCCGCCAGGAGGGCGATCAGCAAGCTGCTCGCGACAACATGGATACGGTGATTCATTGCAAATTCCCCTTGCCCTTCAACAGGGCCTCCGGATGGCGCTCCAGATAGTCCGCCATGCCCCGAATGGACCGCGCGGCGGCGGACAGATCCCGCAGCAGCCGCCTGAGCTCGACATACAGCGCCGAATCCTGTGACACGACGCCTTCCGCCGCCTTCAGCGTGGCTCGCGCCTGATGCAGGGCCGCGTTCAGCTCGGGGATCACGTCCTGGTCGACACCCTTGGCGGTCGCTCCGATCTGACTCAGCACCGTCTGCAGCTCCGTGATCGAGCTTTGCAGCGCTTCCGAGGTGGTGATGGCCTTGGCGCCCTTGATGGTATCCCGAAGGTCGTTTCCGATCTCCTCCAAGGGCAGCCCCTGGAGCGTGTCCAGGAACTGGCTGGCCTTGGTTGCGATGGCGTCCAGGGGCGCCGCCAACGTCGGGATCACCCGATAGTCACCCTGCGTGGTGATGCTGGCCGGCGGCGCATCGGGATGCAGGTCGAGGTCGACGTAGAGCTGGCCAGTCAGCAGGCTACCCGTCTTCAGCTGGCCGCGCAGCCCCTGCTCGACCAGGCGCGCAACCACGTCCTGCTTCGCGAGCATTTCGGGGTCGCCCACAATGCCGATGCGGTCGGGCTCGAACTCGATCAGCACCGGAATGTAGAACTCGAACTCATCGACGTTGAACTTCAGCTGCACATCCAGGACCTGCCCGATCTTGATGCCGTGGAGCATCACGGGCGCTCCGACACTGAGCCCGCGCACCGACCCTTCGAAGTGCATCAGATAGCGCTGCTTATCCAGGTAGATCTTCTCGTGGGCCTCGTCGCGGCTCCCGTAGAGCGGGAAGTACTGGGCGTTCGGTGCCGCCTCGCCGCGCTCTTCAAGCGAGTCCGGGGTGTCGAACGCGACCCCCCCGATCAGCACCGAAAGGAGTGATTGGGTGTCAACCTGGATGCCCTCGGCCGTGAGCTGGAAATCCAGGCCGCTCGCGTTCCAGAACCGGGTGTTGGTGAGCACCAGACGGTCGTTGGGCGCGCCAATGAAGACCTCGATGCTGACCGCCTGGCCATCGACGTCCAACTCGTAGCCAACCACCTGCCCGACCTGGATGCTGCGGTAGTACACGGGTGAGCCGACGTTGAGCGACCCCAGGCTCTGGGAGCGCAAGACGAACTTCTTGCCGGGCTCGGAGGTGGTGAACAGCGGTGGATCTTCCAGGCCGACGAACTGGCGTCTCGGTTTCCCCTCGGTCACTGGGTCGATGGCGATATAGGCCCCGGAGAGCAGGGTTTCCAGACCGGAAACCCGGCTCGCGGTCACCCGTGGCCGCTCGACCCAGAAGCGGGTGTCGTCGGTCAGGTAGGTCTCGGCCCCGAGAACCAGCTCAGCCGTGACCAGGACGCTCTGCAGATCCTTGCCCACCATGATCTCGGTGACCGAACCGATCTCCACGTCCTTGAACCTGACCTTGGTCTTCCCCGCCTGCAGGCCCGCCGCCGTCTTGAATTGAATCTGGACGGTCGGGCCTCGTTCGGAATAGGTCTTGTAGGCCAACCAGCCGCCGATCAACAGGGCAACGAGGGGGATCAGCCAGACGATGGACAGCCGGCTCTTGGCCGCAACCAGCGCCTCCGGGAGGTCGTCAGGGGGCGGCGCGTCAGGGCCGTTGGTTTCTGTCATGCTCTCGCTCCCAAACGTCCCACATCAGCCGCGGATCGAAGCTCATGGCGGCGAACATGGTGAGCACCACCACCGCCGCGAAGAAGACCGCGCCCGCCTCGGCCTCGATGGTGGCCAGATTGCCCAGATGCACCAGGGCCACCAGGATGGTCACGACGTAGATATCCACCATGGACCAGCGCCCCACGGCCTCGGTGATCCGATAGAGGCGGGTGCGGTCCCGCGGCCGCCAAGCCGAGCGCAGCTGCACCGAGATCAGCAGGAACACCAGAATCACCAGCTTGAGCAGGGGCACCAGGACGCTGGCGACGAACACCACGAGGGCCAACGGCCACATGCCGTGGCCTAGGAGGAAGATCACGCCGCTGATGATGGTATCCGACTGGACCTGCCCGAGAGAAGTCACGCTCATGATCGGCAGCAGATTGGCAGGGATGTAGCAGATCACGGCGGCGATCACCAGCGCCCAGGTACGCTGCAGGCTGGCTGGCTTGCGGTGGTGCAGCACCTCTCCGCACCGGGGACAGCGGCGATGTCCATGAACGAGCCGGGCCGCGTGCTCGGGCATCACCAGCTCGCAGACGGGACAGGAGAGAACGCCCTCCCCCGCTCGCGGCGGCCGGCGCACCCCGTCGGGAACGGGGACCCGGGACCAGACGATATCCGGATCCAGGGCGGCCTGGGCCGCCGCGAGGACGAAGATGAGCGCCCCGAAAGCGAACAGCGACGTCCCTGGGATGATGGTCGCCATGTCCGAGAGCTTCACCACCGAAACCAGGATTCCGAGCATGAATACGTCCATCATGCCCCACGGCGTGAGGGTCTCAACATAGCGAAACAGGGTCGGAAAACCCCGTGGCAGCCGGTTCAGCCTGAGCGGGATCAGGACGATCAGCAAAAGCGCGAGCTGTATCCCCGGTGCCAGGATGCTGGTGAAGAACACGACGGCGGCGAGCTCCCACATGCCCTGACCGTACAGGTCCTTGACCCCGGTGAAGAGGGTCGTCTCCGTGGTCTGCCCCTGCATCTGGAAGGACAGGAACGGAAAGCTGTTGGCCACGATGAAGAGCACAATACCCGCCAGGGTCAGCGCCAGGGTGCGGTCGAGGCTGTCCGGCTGATGCCGGTGCAGGGTGTGCCCGCAGCGCGCGCAGCGGGCCGCGCCGCCCACCGGCAGCGGCGGGTTACGCTGCAGCAGGTCGCATTCGTGGCATTGTGTCAGTGCGTCCCGAGGCATGGATCGACCGAGAACGAGGCCCACCCGGAAACGGCTGGGCCCCTCTCGTCAGGCCTGCTCTTCCACGCTGGCGGGCTGCTGCTTGTGCAGATGCACCGGCTTGCCGCGCTTCTTGCGGGTGTAGATGTTGAGCATCTCCACCGCCACCGAGAAGGCCATCGCGAAGTAGATGTAGCCCTTCGGGATATGCAGGTCCAGACCCTCGCCGATCAGGGCCACACCCACCAGGATGAGGAAGCTCAGGGCCAGCATCTTGACGCTGGGGTGATTGTCCACGAACTCTCCGATGGACTTGGCGGCCAGCATCATGACGCCCACCGCGATGACGATGGCGATCACCATCACCGGGACGTCCCGCGCCATCCCCACGGCGGTGATGACCGAATCGAGGGAGAAAACGATGTCGATGATGGCGATCTGCCCCAGCACCATGGCGTAGCTGGAGGCGACCTTGTGCTCCGTCTCCTCCTCTTCCGGCCCCTCGAGGCTATCCCAGATCTCCTGCGTGCTTTTCCACAGGAGGAACAGTCCGCCGGCAATCATGATCAGGTCCCTCCCCGAGATCTCGTACTGGAGCACCGAGAACAGAGGGCTGGTAAGCCGCATCATCCACGCCAGTGACAGCAGCAGCAGTACGCGCGTGATCATCGCCAGGGCCAGCCCTTGGACCCGGGCCCGGTTGCGCTGCTCCGGCGGCAGCCGACCGACGACGATGGAAATGAAGATGATGTTGTCGATCCCGAGCACGATCTCCAGGGCGGTCAGGGTGACCAGCGCGAGCCAGGCCTCGGGGCTGAAAATCCATTCGAACATGATTGTCCCCCTCGCTTCGCTTGCGTTGACTCAATCGCTGAAACCGAACAGAAAGAAGACAGCACCGAGGAGCTCGGTCGGAGCCGCGTCCGCGCCGAACCAGCGGGCGAAGATGCGCTCGATCTCACCCGTGCGGTAGATCTGCGCCAGGCCACGATTCACGGCCAGGCGAAAATCCGCCTGGTTGCGCGGCATCGCCAGGGCGTAGGGGTCGATGGAGAACTCCGCATCCAGGATGGAGAAGCGCTCCGGTTCACCGGCGGCGGCGACCTGACCGATGAGCACCATGCGGTCCCCAGCCAGGGCGTGTATCGCCCCGGCTTCCAGCTGCTCCCGGCCGTCCTTCGCGTCCTTGACCGGCACCAGATCGGCATTGATCAGGCGCTCCCCCAGGGTGGCGCGCAGGCGTGTCTCCGTTGTCGTTTGCGGAATCACGCCAAGCTTCTTGCCCGCCAGGTCCGACAGGCCCTTGAGCCCCGAATCCGACGACACGAGGATGCCGCCCGACTCCACGAAGACAATGTTGCTGAAGTCCACCACGCGCTGACGCTGCAGGTTGATGGTGGTGGTACCGCAGTCCAGATCGGCCTCGCCGTTCGCGACCGCAGCCAGACGGCGCGGGGTATTTCCCTCCAGCCACCGGAGATCGAGCCTCTCGAGCCCCAGATCGCGCTGAATACCCGCCGCGATACGCCGGCAGAGGTCCACCGAATAGCCATTGGGCTCCCCATCCTCGCCCCGGAACGAGATCGGGTACGAATTCGGCGCGAATGCGATGGTCAGGCTCATGGTCGCCTTGATGCGGTCCAACATCTCCAGCGCCACGGCGGTCTGGAACGGCAGGTTCAGCACAACGAGGGCGATCAGTAGACGCGGGACGAATGGCATGGACGGATCCTGAGTTCAAAGTCGGGAAAATGCGCGGTGCGGAAACCGCGGCCGATCGGCGACATTCTACTCGCCAAACGTGGGGGCCGCCCATCGGATGGGTCGGCGCGGGGGCATATGAACTCGCCGTCAGAAAACCCAGGCGATGAGAAGCGTGAGGACGAGAAAGAAGCCGAAAAAGCTGCCGAGCATGAACTGGATCTCGCCGAACAGCCCGTCCCCGGCCACGAGCGCGAACAGCACGAACAGCGCCACGGTCACGCCGAAGCCCCAGACGGCGGCCTCCCTGAGGCCCACCCCCGGAGCGAAGGCATCTGCCATCTCCTGCACCAGCGGACCTCCGGCGAGGAACAGGACGGCGAGAAGCCCCGCCGCCACCGCCAGGACGATGGCGAAGATCTTGAGATCGCCACGTGCGCCCGACTCAGGCATCTGTCTTACCTTGCCCCTTGATGTGATCGCGGATCGCGTCGGGGTCGGGCAGCCCCCGCACCACGAGCTCCGGCGCGTCGCCGGAGGTGAAGATGGTGACGTCGCCCGCATTCATCATCCGCTGCATGAGGCTCTGGTTGATCCTGACCGTCCGCACCGAGCCCATGCTGATCTCCACGTACTGTTTGTTCAGCAGACCATGGGTCCAGATCAGCTCGTCCTCCTTGATCTTCAGACTGTCGACCTTGGTCGAGACCCACCAGGACAGAAGCCGGAAAAAGCCGATCACCGCCAGCACTATGCCGAAGATGCCGAAGACACGGCCATCCACCGCCTCCACCGGGATCCCCAGCAGGCCGACGATCTGACCACCCGCGATCGCGATCAGGACGCCGAGCAGGACCAAGACGACCATCACCACGGTTCCGACCGGATTCATGCGGACCATCGACGGACTGGCTTCGTAGAGGACGTTCGACATCTGTGAACTCCAACAACAGCTGTTGTCAACTTTCTGAAATGTATTGAAATTTCCCTGCCATTACGGAGGGAAAGATGGTGGATGGTACCAATTGTGTCGCCCGCTTGAAACCCTTGTCCGGAGCGGTCCCGGTTATAATCCGCGGCCATGAACCCCTCTCAACTCTTGCGCGCCTCCAGCGGGCACATCCGTTTCCGCCTGTTCCGCGACCTCGTGCTTCTGATCCTGTTCACCGTCGGGGTCCTGGCGACCGTCAGCTGGCTGCTGATCACGGAGCTCAAGGAGACGGTCGCCGAATCCAAGATCACGAGCTTCACCGCCTTGGTGCGGGACGAGGTAACCAACCTGCTGGTGCCCGTCGAGCGTCAGCTGCTGATCGTCAGGGACGGGCTGCGCAACGCGGGCCTGACGCCCGCGGATCGGCGGCCGCTGGACCAGCTCATGGCCCCGGTGATGGGCCACCTGGACCAGATCGCCGGCACCGCCTACGCCGACAGCTCCGGTTCCGAGTACTTCCTAGTCCGCGATGGAGAAGGCTGGCTGACGCGGACACGCGCCGCCGGTGACAACGGCGAGGCCACCTGGGCCCAGTGGATCACCTCCGGGAACGACACCGCAGCCCGCGAGGGCACGCTGGACTACGACCCGCGTCGGCGCCCCTGGTTTCAGGCCGCGAATTCCGCCGATCCAAGCCCGGTCTGGACCGGACCCTACGTCTTCCACTCCCTGAAGGTGCCTGGAATGACAGCCGCCGTCGCCTGGGAGGACGGGAAGAAGCACGTGCTGGCCATGGACGTGGGTCTGGCGCGCATTGTCGAGACCGTCGAGACCATGCCGCTGGATCACGGCGGATCAGGCTTCCTGTTCAGGAGCGACGGCGGGATCTTTATCCCCGGGGGTGACGAGGAGACGAAGGACCCACACCAGGGCGATCGCTTCTTCTCCGCCGAGGAGAGCCTCGGCGGTCCCCTGCACTTCGACGCCGTGGCCGCCTGGCGTACCGGGGGGCGCACCGCCGATCGCCTGGTGCGCTTTCACAGCGGCGGTAGGGATTGGTGGGGCGGTTTCCTACCGCTCTCGGACGCGGCCGACACGGCGTGGGTGGGGGTGGTCCTGCCCCATTCCGAGACCTTCGGCATCATCCAGAACCGCTGGCACATCCTGGCCTCCGCGGCGCTGGCGATCATCGCCGCCGGCGTCGGGCTGGTCCTGTTGCTCATGGGCAAGTACAGCCGTCAGCTGCGCGACCTGCCCAAGCTCTCCATCGACCGGCGCGATGCCGAGCGGGATCTCTACGACCTGATCGGCAGCGGGGAGGATGCCCACCTCGAATTCAAATCCACGATGCGCACCAACCTGCACACCGGAAAACCTGGGAAGGAGATCGAGCTCGCCTGGCTGAAAGGGGTATGCGCGTTTCTCAACACCGAGGGCGGCATCCTGCTCATGGGGGTGGCGGACGACGGGACCGTCGTCGGCATGGAGGCGGACGCCTTCGACAACGAGGACAGGTGCCGGCTGCACTTCAAGAATCTGCTCAACCAGCACCTGGGAGCGGAATACGCACGCTTCGTGCGCTTCGAGCTCTACCAGTTGGAGGGCAAGACCATCGGCGCCGTCGAGTGCGAGCGCGCGCATTCGCCCGCCTTTCTGCGCCACAACAACAACGAGTCCTTCCTCATCCGCAGTGGGCCATCCAATATCGAGCTCAGCCTGAGCAAGGCGCTCAAGTACATCCGCAGCCGCTTCTGACGCCGCGGCCGTTATGGGCGCTCAATCCGCCGCCCGGATCGCGGCGATGCGCGCCTCGCGGATGCGCTGTGGGATCTTCGCCGGATCATCCTCCCCGCCGGCGATCGCGCCGGCATCCACCGCGCGAACGGCGGCAAGCAACCGGCGCAGGCGCTGCCCCTGCGGGTAGTGGCGCTCCTCGTAACCCGCCCGGCCGCGAAAGTCCGCCTCGCAGGAGGTGATCATCTGCTCGAAGCGCTCCGGTCGGCGTATCGCGTCCGCCCCCTCGAGCATCTCCAGAATCGTCCCCGGCCTGAGCTCGTCCACCTTGTGCGCCAGACCGTGATAGCGGGCCACGACCCGCGCCAGCTCGCAGTACCGGCGCGGCGCCTTGAGGCGGGCGCAGACATCCTCGATCAGCTCGACGCTGCGCTGCTCGTGCTCCTTGTGGCTCGGAAGGATCTCGGTCGGGGTCGTGCCTTTTCCCAAATCGTGGGTCAGGGCCGCGAAACGCACCGCCGGGTCCGCAGAGAGACGAGCAGCCATGTCGACCACCATCATGGTGTGAACGCCGGTATCGATCTCCGGATGCCATTTTGCGGGCTGGGGTATGCCGTACAGGCGCGACACTTCCGGCAACAGCCGCTCGAGCGCGCCGCATGCCCGCATGACGTCGAAGAAGCGAGAGGGCCGAGCCTCGCCGAGGGCCTTCGCCAGCTCCTGCCACACGCGCTCCGGAACCAGGGCGTCGACCTCGCCGGCGTCGGTCATGCCACGCATCAGCTCCATCGTTTCCGCGGCCACGGTGAAACCGAGATCCGCGTAACGGGCCGCGAAGCGAGCGACCCGCAGGATGCGCACGGGATCCTCGGCGAAGGCGGCGGAGATGTGCCGCAGCACCCGATTCTCCAAGTCCGGGAGCCCGCCGTAGTAGTCGATCAGTTCACCACCCTCGTCCTCCGCCAGGGCGTTGATGGTGAGGTCACGCCGGCGCAGATCCTGCTCCAGCGTGACCGTGGGATCGGCGTGGACCACGAAGCCGTGATAGCCGGGGGCCGTCTTGCGCTCGGTGCGCGCCAGCGCGTACTCCTCCTTCGTCTCCGGATGCAGGAAAACCGGGAAGTCCTTACCCACCTGCTGATAGCCCATGGAAAGCAGGTCCTGCGGTGTCGCACCCACGACGACGTAGTCACGCTCCGCCACCGGGCGGCCAAGCAGGCGGTCCCTGACCGCACCACCGACGAGATAGGCCTTCATCAGGGAGAGTCCCGGCGCGGGCCGCCGCCCTCATCCTTGGTCTCGTTCCCGCTCGTGCCGCCACCGCCGAAGAATCGCGCAATGGCGCCGAAGACCCGCTTGATACCGCGCCAAAGCCAGGGCAGCAGCCAGATCAGGAGCAGCAGGAAGCCGGCCAGGATGACCAGGAAGACGACCGGATGACTCACCGCGGCAAGGAGCCCGCCCACCACCGCGAAGTCCTCGACGATGGAGGCCGTCCAGTTGGTGAAGGGCTCCGGGGAGGTGTTGATCAGGACCCGCGCCCCGGACTTGGCGGCATGCGAGGCAGCGGCCATGCCGCCACCCATCAGCGCCGCCGCAAGCTCGGCGCCGGTGCCCACGTCGCCGACCGCACCCGCGGCGAGCATGGCTCCCGCGGGGATGCGGATGAAGGTGTGCAGCGTGTCCCAGGCGGTATCCACGCCCGGCACCTTGTCGGCGAAGAACTCGACCACATACATGACGCCTGCCGCGAGCATCACCAGCGGATCGGAGAGGACCTCTAGCCCCGCCGGCAGATCCATGCGGCCCGTCGCGCCGAGGAATCCGAGCACCAGCACGGCTGCATAGAGATTGATGCCGCTCGCCCAGCCGGCGCCGAGGGTGAGCGCGAGGGTCTGTGTCAGGTCTTCCACGGGAGAGGGCTCCGATCAGAGGCGTGTACAGGAATTATCCCGCAATTCGCCCGCCGCGACGAAAAAAGCAGCCGCCCGGGCGGGCGATCCGACACGGAGCCGCCGGTCGCACGCGCCCGCTGCTTTCCCCCCGCGCCTCAACTCCGCGACAATAGGCGCCAACGGCAAAGTAACCAGGGACACAACCATGCGTTTGCTCGGATACCTGTTTCTCATCGCCCTCGTCGTTTTCGGCGCCTGGCCCTACTATTACATGTTCCGACTCGACGATGCCCTCGGCAGGAACGACATGACCGCCTTGGCGGAGCTGGTGGACGTGGAGGCGATACGCGGCAACTATAAATCGCGGATCGAGAAAGGCCTCGGGCTGGGGGCGCTGCCACGACCGGATGATCCGGCGAGCGCCCTGACCTGGCTGCAGCAGAACCTGCAGCGACTCGGGGATTCGGCACTCGAGCAGACGATCACCCTGGAATGGGCGCGGGACACCCTGAAGGCATCCGCCGCTCAGGCCACCGACAAGCAGCCGCCATACTTCCTCGCAGGCGTCGATTTCGCATTCTTCGAGTCCTTCGACAGCTTCATCATCCGCCTGGGGGAGCTCGGACTCAACGCGACCCACGTGCGCATGCGCCTCGAGGGCACCCGCTGGCGGGTGACGGACATCATTCGCTGAGCGAACAGTGACCCTCCGCCATCCTTGCGCAGGCGCCGAACTTCAGGCGGCGATGGACAGGGTCTCCACCGTGCCGCGGTTCTTCTCGCGGAGCAGGATCTTGAAGCTATCGAGGGGATAGCCCAGCTCGCCGATCAGGCGCTTGATGATGCCGAGCAGGACCTCCGGGTTCACGTCCGCCTCGGCGAAGATGGCCTCCGCGATGGGCAGGGGGTCGTCCAGGCGGTCCGGTACCCGTGCGAACAGCGGCTTGCCCCGGTAGCGGAAATCGCCCGGCTCGTCGGCCAGGCGCGAGATCCTCTCCGGATCGCGGCCGTAGAGCTCTTGCAGCAGGGCCTCGTAGAACAGGGGCCAGGCCGAGGCGCTGGTAAAGGTCTGACCGCCGAGCATGAAACCGAACGGGGCCTTCTTGTCGAGATCTCCCGCCAGCGCGGACGCCTGAATCCCGGGTGGCGCTCCGGCTTCGGAGGGGACCGGGTGATCCTCCGGCGTATCGGCCAAGGGTTCCTCGGGCGGCGCCTCGACACCGGTTCCCGGCCCCGAGACGGGATACTCCGCCAGCAGGGCAAGCATCTCGGTCATGGCCTGATCGAGCGCGCCGCGGCGCTCGTTGTAGCGTTGCTTGAAGCGCACGCCCGCCTCCAGCGCGGCGGCATCCTCATGGTCGATGTCCTGCCAGATGGCCCTGGACAGGCCCTCCAGCTGGGCGCGCATCTGCGCCATCCGTTCCTTGAGGGTCTCCAAGGTGTCACCGATGCCCACTTCTTCGCCCATTGCAGATACCTCTTCGCTCGGCGTCTCGGTCCGCTCCCTTGACCCTTCCCCGCCGTTTCTCATTGGGGAGACGGTGGTTTTTGGCCGTCCTGGGCGAAATCAGCTCGCCATCCACGGAACGCGGTTCTTGGATGGCCACATTCTCAATCGCTTATGAGCGTGAACATGGCGTCACATCCATGTTCCGCGGGAAGCGCTGAATAGACCAGCGCATTCCCTGCAGATCGCGCGATCCTTCTTCATTATGTGAGCCGCCCCGGCGCCGGACCAATAAGTAGCGCCTATATAGGAATTAATTGGCTCTCGCCTCCTGCTTGCGCGATGTTAGTCGCGGACCAGCTTGGCGTGGTCCAGTAACAACAGCCGGCAGCTCGTGCAGCGCCAGGCCATGTTCACCGCGGGCCGCAGGGACATGCTGATGGTGTTGTCCAGGGTGGCACCGATGTGGGAGAAGGTTCCGGGCTTCGCCCGCGACCGCGAGGACCAGATCGCCCCCTTGCCCAGCAGTGCCCAGCCCTGCTCCATGGGCGTCCGGCATGCGGGACAGCGATAGTCGCGGCCGGCCCACAACCGGCCATCGTCCGCCACACTCCTGTTCTTGCGCTGGAGATGCCGCACCAGCCATAAGAATGCCAGCAGCCCCCCGATCGCCGTTGCGGCGCCGGCGGCGAGAAAAATGTCGAACGTCATGGCTTTGTTCCTTGCATCGAGAACGGAGAACCTGCATGAGGTAATCATGTTTGCGCCCTGAGATCGATGATTGCTTGAATGAACCCACATCAAATCTCGCAAGGCGATAACGGGACATGATCCAGAACTTCACCCAGCTCAGCACCAAGAAGGTGTTGCAGACCCTGGAGATGGCGGTCGCCGAGCTTGCCGGCATGCGCCAGAACCAGCTCACGCCGGATTTCATCCTGCTCGCCCTGCTCTCGCAGCCCGACGCCGAGCCGATGCGGATCCTGGAGAACCTGCTGTCTCATCCCGACGAGGCGGCGGAGCGCATCAAGGCACACGTCCGTCAGCACTACCAGCACGCGACGCCGGTCCAGGCGACGCAGGTCGTCGCGACCCAGGAGGTCGCCGACGTCTTCCGGATCGCGTACGAGGAGGCCAAACAGCTCGGCGACAGCTACATCTCCACCGGCACCCTCTTCATCGCCCTCTTCGACCCCAAGACCGGCCACACGGCTGAGCTCCTGCGCGACGCGGGCATCAACCGGGAGCAGGCGCGCAAGGCCCTGCACGAGCTGCGCGGGGGTCGGACCGTCGCTACCGAGGATGCGGAGACCGAGCCCGACGTGCTCGAGCGCTACACCCGCGACCTGACGGAGATGGCCCGGCGCGGGGAGCTGGACCCGGTGATCGGACGCGAGGAGGAGATCGCCCAAGTCATCCAGACCCTGTCCCGGCGAAAGAAGAACAACCCCGCCCTGATCGGCGAGGCGGGCGTCGGCAAGACCGTCATCGTCGAGGGACTGGCGCAGCGCATCGCCGACGCCGACGTGCCCGACACCCTGCTCAACAAGCGCCTGCTCTCGCTGGACATGGGCGAGATCGTGGCCGGGGCCAAGATGCGCGGCGAGTTCGAGGAGCGGTTGAAATCGGTGCGCGATGAGGTGATCAAGGCCAAGGGCCGGGTCATCCTCTTCATCGACGAGCTGCACACGGTGGTGGGCGCCGGCGCCGGTGCCGGCGGCATGGACGCGCCGAGCCTGCTCAAGACGGCGTTGGCCCAGGGCACGTTGCAGGTCATCGGCGCCGACACCCTGGACGAGTACCATCGATTCGTGGAGTCGGACAAGGCCCTGGAGCGCCGATTCCACCCCATCCTGGTGCGCGAGCCCTCGGTGGAGGACACCATCAGGATCCTCATAGGCGTCGCCCCGCGTTACGAGCGTCACCATCAGATCCAGTACGCGCGGGACGCCCTGGAGGCGGCCGCGCAGCTCTCGGAGCGTTACATCAGCGATCGCCGGCTCCCGGACAAGGCCGTGGACCTCGTCGACGAGGCCGGCTCCCACAAGCACCTGCGACTGATCTCGATTCCGCGCGAGGTCAAGGAGCTCGAGCGCGAGCGCCAGCGCCTGTTGCGCGAGAAGACGGCGGCCTTCAACGGGCAGGCCTTCGAGCAGGCCGCCCGCCTGCAGATGGAGATCCTGAAGCTCGAGGAGCGTCTGGGTGCGGCGCGCGCGGATTGGGAGTCCGCCCGCGGCAAGGAGGACAAGCTGGTGCACCCCGAGGACATCGCCCAGGTGGTCTCGCACTGGACCGGCATCCCGGTCGCCCGCATGGTCGAGACCGAGGCGGACAAGCTCGCCCGCATGGAGGAGAACCTGCACAAGCGGATCGTCGGCCAGGAGGATGCGGTGCGCGCCGTCTCCGACGCCATTCGGCGCAACCGGGCCGGCATTACCTCCGCGCGGCGGCCCATCGGCTCCTTCCTCTTCCTCGGCCCCACCGGCGTGGGCAAGACCGAGCTCGCCCGCGCCCTGGCGGCCTTCCTGCTCGACGACGAGTCGCGCATCATCCGCCTGGACATGTCCGAATACATGGAGCGCCACGAGGTGTCGAAGATGATCGGCGCGCCCCCCGGCTACATCGGCTACGGCGAGGGCGGCCAGCTCACCGAGCGGGTGCGGCGCAATCCCTACACGGTGGTGCTGCTCGACGAGATGGAGAAGGCTCACCCGGACGTCTTCAACATGCTGTTGCAGATCCTGGAGGACGGCCGCCTCACCGATGCCCAGGGGCGGACGGTCTCCTTTCGCAACACCATCCTGGTCGGCACCTCCAACCTGGGCACCGACGCCCTGTCTCCGGAGAAGCGGCCGATCGGATTCATTCAGTCGGCAATGCCCAGCTACGCGGAGGCGAGGGACCTCGTCCTGCACGAGGTCAAGAAGTTCTTCAAGCCCGAGTTCCTCAACCGGCTCGACGACGTCATTGTCTTCCACTACCTCGAGCCCGCGCACGTGCGCGCGATCGCGGTGATGTTCGTCGATGAGCTGGTGCGGCGCCTCGCACGCCGTGAGATCGAGGTGACGATCGATGACGCGGTGCTCGACAAGCTGGCCTCGGACGGTTTCGATCCGGTCTACGGGGCACGACCCTTGCGGCGGGAGGTCGAGCGCCAGCTGGAGAATCCGTTGGCGATGAAGATCGTCGCCGGCGCGTGCCCGGAAAGAAGTCGGGTCCTGGTGCGGGTTGCGGACGGGGAAATCGCTTTCGAGATCAAGAAGTAGGCGCGGTTTCCCAGGTTGATGTCGCCCGCCCGCGCCCGAGCTGGAGAGGCCGATTTCTCTGCTCTAAGGAATCAGGGCGCAAAGATCTCCGCGGATGCTCGCTTGACGAGCACCCGGCCGACAAGGCGAACCTATACTCCAACGGGTCGGCAGTCGCCGGGGTGCCCGTGGCCCAGGGTCGGCCCGCGGCGTACCATGCGGATCTGTAGCGCGCCGCCGGGCCATCCGTCTTTCTTGTCGAACGCCGCACAGCGAGATTCGAGTCATGGCATACAGCATCCCCCACTATATCGACGGCCAGCGGGTCGAGGGCGCCTCCGGTCGTTTCGGCAGGCTGTACAACCCCGCCACGGGGGAGGTTTCCGGCCGCGTCGCCCTTGCAGACGCGACCGACGCCGATCGAGCCGTCGAAGCCGCCGCTGCCGCGTTCCCGGGTTGGCGCGATACGCCCGCGCTGCACCGCGCGCGTGTCCTGTTCCGCTTCAAGGAGTTGATGGAGTCCCACCTCGACGAGCTGGCCGGGCTGGTCTCGGATGAACACGGCAAGGTATTGAGCGACGCCCGCGGCTCGGTCATCCGCGGACTAGAGGTCGTCGAGTTCGCCTGCGGCGCGCCGCATCTCCTCAAGGGCCACTTCTCGGAGGATGTCGGGCGGGGGATCGACAGCCATTCGATGCGCCAGCCGCTCGGCGTCTGCGTGGGCATCACGCCGTTCAATTTCCCGGCGATGGTGCCCTTGTGGATGTTCCCGCTCGCGATCGTCTGCGGCAACACCTTCGTATTGAAACCCTCGGAGAAGGTGCCCTCGACCTCGCTGCGCCTGGCCGAGCTGCTGGCCGACGCCGGGTTGCCCGCCGGGGTCATGAACGTGCTGCACGGCGACGGGGAGGCGGTCGACGCCCTGCTCACCCATGCCAAGGTCGCCGGTGTCAGCTTCGTCGGGAGCACGCCGGTCGCCGAGCATGTGCATCGCACGGCAACCGCGCACGGCAAACGCGTGCAGGCGCTCGGGGGAGCGAAGAATCACATGGTGGTGATGCCGGACGCGGATCTGGATCAGTCCGCCGACGCCCTGATCGGTGCCGCCTACGGCTCGGCCGGGGAGCGCTGCATGGCCATCTCGGTGGCGATCGCCGTGGGCGACGCGGTAGCCGATGCGCTGATCGAGCGGCTGGTTCCGCGCGTCCGCGCGCTGAAGGTAGGACCGGCGTCGGAGCCGGACGCGGAGATGGGACCGCTGATCACCCGTGAGCACCTGAATCGTGTGAGCGGCTACGTCTCGCTGGGCGTCGAGGAGGGAGCCAGGCTCGTCGTCGACGGACGGGACCTTGAGATCCCCGGGCACGAGCATGGCTTCTTCATCGGCGGTTGCCTGTTCGACGGGGTGACCGCGGACATGCGCATCTACCGCGAAGAGATCTTCGGTCCGGTGCTGTGCCTGGTGCGGGTTCCCGACTTCGAGGCCGCCCTCGGCCTGGTGAACGCACACGAGTTCGGTAACGGAGCAGCCATCTTCACCCGTGACGGCGGCGCGGCCCGAGCCTTCTCCTCCCGCGTCCAGGCCGGCATGGTGGGCATCAACGTGCCGATTCCCGTACCCATGGCGTTCCACAGCTTTGGCGGCTGGAAACGCAGTCTGTTCGGTGACATACACGTCCACGGAACCGAGGGCATCCAGTTCTATACCCGATTGAAGACGGTCACCTCCCGCTGGCCGAGTGGCATACGTGAAGGAGCCGCCTTCCACATGCCGACCATGAAATAGGCGCACCGCGCGCCGTGACGAGAGAACAGAGAGGAACAGAGCATGAACAAGATCGCCTTTATCGGCCTGGGCATCATGGGACGCCCGATGGCCGGACACCTCCAGGCCGGCGGACACCAGCTGTACCTGGTCAAGCACCGCTCGCCCCTGCCCGCCGAGCTGCTCGAAGGCGGGGCAGTCGTCTGCGCGTCCTGCGCGGAGGCCGCGCGCCAGGCCGAGGTCGTCATCACCATGCTGCCGGATACGCCCGATGTCGAGCAGGTGTTGTTCGGCGCGGGAGGCGTCGCGGAGGGCCTGACCCCCGGCAAGCTCGTGATCGACATGAGCTCGATCTCGCCGATCGAGACCAAGGGCTTCGCCGCGCGCGTCCGGAAGCAAGGCGGCGACTACCTCGACGCCCCGGTGTCCGGCGGCGAGGTTGGCGCCAAAGGTGCGACCCTGACCATCATGGTCGGCGGGACCGAGGCGGCGTTCGCGCTGGCAAGACCGCTGCTGGAGCTGATGGGGAAGAACATCACCCTCGTCGGTGACAGCGGCGCCGGCCAGACCTGCAAGGTGGCCAATCAGATCGTCGTGGCGCTGACCATCGAGGCGGTGGGCGAGGCGCTCCTGTTCGCCTCCAAGGCCGGCGTCGACCCGGGCCGGGTGCGGCAGGCCCTGATGGGCGGATTCGCGGGCTCGAAGATCCTCGAGGTGCACGGGGAGCGCATGATCAAGCGGACCTTCGACCCCGGCTTTCGCATCGCCCTGCACCAGAAGGATCTCGGCCTCGCCCTGTCCGGCGCCCGCGCGCTCGGGCTCAGCCTACCCAACACGGCGACCACGCAGGAGCTGTTCAACGCCTGCTCCGCCCACGACTGGGGGGACCTGGATCACTCGGCTCTGGTGAAGGCGCTCGAGGCGTTGGGGAACCACGAGGTGGCTTAGCGCCGGATCGATGGGGAAACTTGGGCTACCCGTGCGCGGGCGGCAGGAGCGATGGAGTGGTACTCGCCCGGCTCTCCTGAAGGCCCCGTGTCTCGGCGCTGGCTGTGGACCAATCCTACGCTTGGCTTGCGCTCTGACCGCGTCGAATCAACGCAAAGATCTCGTCCACGCCCACCGGCCTTCCGAGCGCGTAGCCTTGCCCCATCATGCAGCCAAGGTCGCCGAGCAGGACCCTTTGCTCCTGTGTCTCGATGCCCTCTGCGATCACCGACAACTGCATGGAGCTCGCAAGGGCGATGATGCCGCGCACCACTGCCTCGCTGCGGTCCAAATGGCCCAGTTTGTGGACGAAGGACTGGTCGATCTTGATCGTGTCCACGTCCAGCGCCAGGAGCTGCGACAGGCTCGAATATCCGGTCCCGAAATCATCCAGCGCAACACCGAATCCGTGCCTTCTGGCGGCGCCGATCCAGGACGTGGCGTTTTCCTTGTCGATGACCTGACTCTCGGTCAATTCAAGCGTCAGTAAAGCGGGATTAACGCCAAAGTGTCCGGCCAATTCCTGCGCTGTATCGAGGTAACGGGTATCCGCCAAGTGCCGCGGCGAGACATTGATGCAAACGAACGCGTGCGCGGCCTCTCCGATGACCCCATTGATCAACTTGATATCCGCCAGCCCGCGCTTTAGAACGAACGCGTCTACATCATTGATCAGATTTGTCTCTTCTGCCAGGGAGATGAAGATATTCGGCGGGACGATGCCGTAGCGAGGGTGCTGCCAGCGCAGCAGTGCCTCGAACCCCATGAAGTGACCGACTCTGAGATCAATGATCGGTTGATATACGACCGTTAATTCTCCGTCCGCAACCGCGCTGCGCAGGTCCGCCTCCATCCGGAACTTATCCACGGCCAAGTCGCTCGACACATCGTTGTCGACAAGGCTGTCCCACACCGAGCTGCTCGAACTGTATTTCAACGCATTCAACGAGCAGCGGTAGCGCTTCGCGATCAGGCGCATGAGCATGTGCAGAACCGGGTCCGCCTGCTTCAATCGCTGCTGGAGCTGCTCACGCTGAATGACGCGCAGAGTCGCGTCCTCGATGACGACCGCCGTGGCACTGCGCGGGGCATCGTCGATGATTGCCAGCTCGCCGATGATATCGCCCGGCCCCAGGTGTCTTAAGACCAGTCGCTCGTCCCTGACGCTGGTCGATACCTCGAGGGTTCCCGACTCGATGAGATAGGCGCAATCTCCCGGATCTCCCTCGCTAAACAGGAGACTGCCGGCCTGATGACACTCGGTCGTGCCGTAAGATTTCATAAGAGTCGAAGAGCCCCGATCGCGATCGTATTACTTATTAGAGCTTCGATTGATGCTGAATGGCGGCACTTCCGGCCATCACCCGCATCGCGCTTCCAGCCTAGCGGGAAACACCGATCAACGCACGTTAGACGCGCCCCAGACAGCAACAACCGCGGGAATCCCGCGTTCCCTGGCCGCGAAAAAGGTAATCAAATCGGGATTCCCACGTATGGCGATTATCGCACATTCATCGGCGCAAGGAACCGCGCATCGTTTTGCGCCCGGTGCTCTCGACGGTGCTTCATCGCCCATCGGCCGCAAGAAAACGGCTGATCCGGTGGACCCCTTCCTGCAACGCATCCATGCCAGTGGTGTAGGCGAAGCGCAGATGGAGCTCGGGGGCATTGCTCCCGAAATCGCGCCCGGGCGTCACCGCCACCGCTTCCTGCTCCAGCAGCGAGGCAGCGAACCTGTCGCTGTCGGTATTGAGTCCGTCGCAGCGGGCGTAAAGGTAAAAGGCGCCTTGCGGGACGACGTCAAAGCGAAAGCCCAGCCCAGTGAGCGCGGGGAGCAGAAAATCCCGCCGACGCTGAAACTCGCAGCGCCGTTCCTCCAGTATCGACAGGGTGTCCGAAGCAAACGCCGCCAATGCCGCATACTGGGACAGAGTGGGCGCGGCGAGATAAAGGTTCTGGGCCAGGCGGTCCAGGGTCTCGGCCGTCGTCGTCGGAGCCACGACCCAACCCAGGCGCCAGCCGGTCATACCGAAGTACTTGGAGAAGCTGTTGACGACGAACAGCCCCTCTTCCCCCGCGGCCAAGGCGGTGTGATCGGCCACGTCATACACCAGCCCCTGGTAGATCTCGTCAACGATGAGGCTCGCGCCGCGCTCGCTCACGAAGCCGTAGAGGCGCGCCAGCGCCTTGGCATCCAGCAGGGTTCCCGTCGGATTGGAGGGGCTCGCCACCATGACCACCCGCACCCCCGGCGACCACGCCGATTCCAAGCTTTCGGCGGTGAGCTGGTAACCGCTGTCCGGGCCGACCGGCACCGCATGCACGACCCCGCCGAGGAGACGAACCAGCTGGCGGTTGCAGGGATATCCGGGATCGGCCATCAATACGCCGTCGCCCGGATCGAGGAGCCCGGCCAGCAACAACTGCAAACCGCCGGACGCCCCCGGGGTGATCAGTATTCGCCCCGGATCGACCGGAATGCCGTAACGCCTTCGGTAATGGCTCGACACCGCCTCCCGCAGCTCGGGCAGTCCGCGCGCCGCGGTGTAGCGCGTCCGGCCCTCATCGAGAGCCCGGCGACCGGCGTCCAGAATCGGCTGCGCGGTTGGAAAATCCGGCTCCCCGATCTCCATGTGCACCACATTCCTGCCGGCGGCCTCCATCGCCCTGGCACGCGCCAAAAGCCGCATGACGTGAAAGGGCTCGACGTCGACCGCCCGGCGCGCCAGCCCGCCCGCACGATCAATCATCGGCGAAGGCCCGCCTATGCATGGCATCCAGCGCGGCGAGATCGATGAAGTCCCCTTCCTCCAGCACGCCGGCGATGACGGATGAGGGCTCACCGGGACCTCCCAGCCGGTCAACGACCAGGGCCGCGCGTGAAAAATCCTGATCCCTGGTGTAAGAGCTCACGGTCACCAGCAGCGCCTTCAGTCCCGCACCGAGGGCGGAGCGAACCCCGTTGTCGGAGTCTTCCACCGCGACGCACTCCCGCGGTGTCAGGCGCATCTGCTCCAGAGCCAGCAGAAAGATATCCGGCGCCGGTTTTTTCGCAGCGACGACATCGCCGGCCGCGATGACGTCGAACCAGGCGGACAGTCCCGCTTCGCCGCTGTACTCGAGCAGGGCCGTCACGTTCTCCGGAGTCGTCGTGGTGGCGATCGCCAGGCGCACCCCGGCCTCGCGCGCCTGTCGCAGCAGGCGCATGACCCCTGGCCGCAACGGGATGGCGCCCCGCCGCAGCATGGCGAGGTAGTGCGCCGTCTTGCGCCGGTGGAGATCCGCGATGAAGCCGTCGAGATCACTGACCTCGGGAAGATCCGGCCGCCAGCGATCGATGTAGAAGCGGATGCGCTCCTTCCCCCCCGTGACCGCGAGCAGCTCGCCGTACAGATCAGCGGACCACTCCCAATCAAAACCGGCCTCCGCGAAGGCCCGATTGAATGCCGGCCTGTGACCGTCGCGCTCGGTGTCCGCCAGGGTGCCGTCGACGTCGAATATCAGTGCCTTGAACCCATACATCGGTGCCCCGTCCCGTCACTCGGTGACCAGTATCTGCGAAGGCTAAACCACCCTGGAAGCGAATGCATTCCCGATCCCGCATTGGCGCGTGGACATCGACCCGTGCTCGCAAAATAGTTGCCGCCGGATGGGCCTTTTGGTATTAAATGCCCCTTTTTAGGATAAGGGCGAGCGACCGCCAAGCCGCGTTCCACACGGCAGCGTCGGCGTTCGGGCCCGAAAACGGCATTCTCGGGGGGTTTGTTATGGCGGAAGCTGAAAAACAAGGTGCGAAGGCGTTCGGTTTTGCACCCTATGCCGCGTCCGATAACGAGGAGTACATGAGCCCCGCCCAGGAAGAGCACTTCCGCGAAATCCTCCTGGCGTGGAAAAGGAGTCTGATGGAGGAAGTGGACCGAACCGTCCACCACATGCAGGACGAGGCAACCAACTTTCCGGACCCGAACGACCGCGCGACCCAGGAGTCCGAGTTCAGCCTCGAGCTGCGGACGCGCGACCGCGAACGCAAGCTGATCAAGAAGATCGACGAGGCACTCACCCGCCTCGACAATAACGAGTACGGCTACTGCAGCGCCTGCGGCGTAGAGATCGGCATCCGCCGCCTCGAGGCGCGCCCCACCGCCACGCTCTGCATCGACTGCAAGACCTTGGACGAGATTCGGGAAAAGCAGCGCGGCTAGGTTCCTCCGCGCGGCGCGTGTGACACCGCCCGCTCCGAAACCAGTCTACCGGGGGCGCTTCGCCCCCTCCCCCACGGGACCCCTGCACTTCGGATCTCTCGTCGCGGCGCTCGGCAGCTGGCTGGAGGCACGTCAGCGTCACGGCGAGTGGCTGGTACGCATGGAAGATCTGGATTCCCCGCGCATCGTTCCAGGGTGGGGAGACGACATTCTCCGCACCCTCGAGGCCCTGGGGCTGGAGTGGGATGGCATCGTCGTCTACCAGGACGCGCGCAGGGGCGCCTATGCGGAGGCGCTCCAGGCGCTTGGTCGCCAAGGGCTCTTGTTTCCATGCGCGTGCAGCCGCAGAGACGTTGCCATCGCCGGCCGCGACGGCGCGGAGGGTCCCATCTACCCCGGCACCTGCCGCCTGGGTCTGCCCCCGGGGCGGCGCGCGCGGACGCTCCGGGTGCGAACGGAATCTCCACCGATCAGGTTTTCCGACCTCGTCCAGGGGGAGCTCGCGCAGGACCTGCAGCAGGAGGTGGGGGATTTCGTTCTCAGGCGCGCGGACGGAATTCACACCTACCAGCTTGCCGTGGTGGTGGACGACGCCTTCCAGGGGGTGACCGGCGTCGTTCGGGGCGCCGATCTGGTGCTCTCCACGCCGCGCCAGATCTTTCTGCAGCGCGCGCTCGGTGTCGCCTCGCCGGAGTATGCCCATCTGCCGGTTGCCGTGGATGCGCGGGGCCGCAAGCTCAGCAAGTCTGATGCCGCTGCGCCCGTCCATGCCGGAGATCCCTTGCCGGCGTTGTTGCAGGCCTGGCGCTTCCTGGACCAGCCTCCCTTTCCCGAGGCCCCGGCAAACCTGCGCGAGTTCCAGGAGCAGGCGCTGCGGAACTGGTCGATCCGGCGCGTGCCCGCCGCACGCGCCCTGCCCGTCCCGCCACGTCGAGACAGGCTTTCAGGCCCCTGCGCCTGATTCACCCGGCGGGCGGGGAGAGCGCCTGCAACCTGGTCCGCCACGACCCCGTCAGGGCGCTTGCGGACTACCCGGGCTATGTGCCCACTCTCAGGCTGAAGTCGGCTACGTCCGATGCCGGGATCAGGCCAACTCCACGCTCTCCACGCGCTGGAAGCCGCGCGGGAGCTTTTTGCCGCGGCGACCGCGCTCGCCCTGGTACTGATCGAGATCGGCGGGCTTGAGCGTAAAGTGACGTCTGCCTGATCGAATCGTCAGGCCGGCACCCTCGTGGACGACGGCCAGCACGGTTACGAGCTCTTCCCTGGCCCTGACCTTTGCCGCCGGGATATTGATGATCTTATTGCCCTTGCCCCGCGGCAGCTCCGGCAGCTCCGAGACCGGGAAGACGAGCATGTGCCCGCTGTTGGTGATCGCGGCCAGCCTGTCGCTGTCTCTCTTGAAGATCTGCGCCGGGGGCAGCACCTGCGCGCCCGGGGGCAGGGTCAGCACGGCCTTGCCGGCCTTGGGCTTGGCATACAGGGCCTCCAGGGTGACGATGAAGCCATAGCCGGCGTCGGATGCCAACAGATACTGCGTGGTCGCCTCGCCGCCGAGCACGGCCAGGAAGGCCGACCCGGGCGGTGGATCGAGCCGCCCGGTGAGCGGCTCGCCCTGCCCTCGCGCCGACGGCAGCGTATGGGCCTGCAGCGAATAGCTGCGCCCGGTCGAATCCAATAGCACCACCGGCTGATTGCTGCGCACGAACGCCGAGGCGAGATAGCGGTCTCCCGCCTTGTAGCTGAGCCCCATCGGATCGATCTCGTGCCCCTTGGCCGAACGCACCCAACCCTTCTCCGACAGGATCACGGTCACCGGCTCGCTGGGGCTGAGCTCGGTCTCGTCCAGGGCGGCGGAGGCGGGCCGCGCCCGGATGGGCGAACGCCGCGAATCGCCGTACTTCTCCGCGTCCCTCTTGATCTCCTCGCGGATCAGCTTCTTGAGCTGCCGCTCGTCGCCCAGGGTCTTCTCCAGCCACTCCCGCTCGCTGGCGAGCTCTTCCTGCTCGGCGCGGATTCTCATCTCCTCCAGGCGGGCGAGCTGACGCAACCGCGTGTTCAGCACATACTCGGCCTGGGCGTCGGAGAGCCCGAAGCGGGCCATGAGGACCGGCTTGGGCTCGTCCTCGCTGCGGATGATGCGGATCACCTCGTCGATGTTGAGGAAGGCGATGAGCAGGCCTTCCAACAGGTGCAGCCGCTCCAGCACCTTGCTCAACCGGTGCTGCAAACGCCGCCGGACGGTCTCGGTACGATAGCTCAGCCACTCGACCAGAATCTCCCGCAGGTCCATGACCCGCGGCCTGCCGTCGAGGGCGATCAGATTGACATTGACCCGGTAGTTGCGCTCCAGATCGGTGGTGGCGAACAGGTGGGACATCAGGCGCTCGATGTCCACCCGGTTGGAGCGCGGGACGATCACCAGGCGTGTCGGACTCTCGTGGTCGGATTCGTCCCGCAGGTCCTCGATCATCGGCAGCTTCTTGGCCTGCATCTGGGCCGCGATCTGCTCCATGATGCGATTCCCCGAGACCTGGTGGGGCAAAGCCGTGATCACGATGTCCCCCTGCTCGAGCTCGTAGCGGGCGCGGAGCCTGATGCTGCCGTTACCGGCCGCGTACATGCGCCGGATCTCGTCCACCGGCGTGACGATCTCGGCCGCGGTCGGATAGTCCGGACCGGGCACGTACCCCATCAACTCGTCGAGCGTCGCCTTCGGGTGCTTGAGCAGATGGATGCAGGCCGCGGCCACCTCACGCAGATTATGGGGGGGGATGTCAGTGGCCATTCCCACCGCGATGCCCGTCGCACCGTTGAGGAGCAGGTTGGGCAGGCGCGCCGGCAGCAGCTTGGGCTCCTCCAGGGTGCCGTCGAAGTTGGGCTGCCAGTCAACCGTGCCCTGATCCACCTCGCCGAGCAGCACCTCGGCATAGGGCGCGAGCCGCGCCTCCGTGTAGCGCATGGCCGCGAATGACTTGGGATCATCCGGCGAGCCCCAGTTACCCTGCCCGTCGATCAGCGGGTAGCGGTAGGAGAAGCTCTGGGCCATGAGCACCATGGCCTCGTAACAGGCAGTGTCGCCGTGCGGGTGAAACTTACCCAGCACGTCGCCCACGGTGCGGGCGGATTTCTTGAACTTGGCGGCGGCCGAGAGCCCGAGCTCCGACATGGCGTAGAGAATTCGCCGCTGCACGGGCTTGAGGCCATCCCCCACGTGGGGCAAGGCACGGTCGAGAATGACGTACATGGAATAATCCAGGTACGCCTTCTCGCTGAAGACCTCGAGCGGCATTCGCTCCAGGCCCTCGCTGTTGTAGACGGGTGTATCGGTCATGTCGTTCGCGGCGGGAGACTTCGATCAGGCCGCGCATGATGCGGCAAAGGAGGCGGAAATCACAAATCCGGCGCCGCGTAAAGGCGCCTGATCATAAGAGAGCACGCCCGCCATCAGGGGGCTACGGGCGTGCTCGCGCTCGCTCAGCGCGCGGCGGCTAGCGCCTGGTCGATGTCGGCGACGATGTCGTCGATGTGCTCGATGCCGATAGAGAGCCTGACCATGTCCTCCGACACGCCGGCGGTAGCCAGCTCGGCGGGCGAGAGCTGACGATGCGTCGTGGTAGCGGGGTGACAGGCCAGGGTCTTTGCATCGCCGATGTTGACCAGGCGCACGGCAAGCTGCAGCGCGTCGATAAACTTCGCGCCCGCCTCAGGCCCGCCCTTGATGCCGAACGACAGGATGCTCGACGCCCTGCCGCCCATGTACTTGTCCACCAGGGCCTTGTCGGGGCTGTCATCGAGCCCAGCGTAGCGCACCCATTCCACCTGCGCATGTTCCTTGAGGTAGCTCGCGACCGCGACCGCGTTCTCGCAGTGGCGGTCCATGCGCACCGGCAGGGTCTCGATCCCCTGCAGAATCAGGAAACTGTTAAAGGGCGAGATGGCCGCACCCATGTTGCGCAGCGGCACAACGCGGGCGCGGGCGATGTAGGCCGCCGGACCCAAGGCCTCGGTGTAAACCACGCCGTGATAGGATACGTCCGGCTCGTTGAGACGGCGGAAGCGCTCGGCGTGATCGGCCCAGGGAAACTTGCCGGAATCCACCAGGACGCCGCCGATGGTGGTGCCGTGCCCTCCCATGTATTTGGTCAGGGCGTGAACGACGATATCGCACCCATGCTCGAAGGGGCGGCAGAGATAGGGGGTCGGTACCGTGTTATCGACGATCACCGGCACGCCATGGGCGTGCGCCATGTCCGAGATGGCCTGGAGATCCGCGACGTTTCCCGCCGGATTGCCAATGGACTCACAGAACACGGCCTTGGTACGGGCATCGATCTTGGAGGCCATGCCCTCGACGTCGTTGGGGGCGACCATCCGCACCTCGATCCCTAGCTGCGGCAGCGTGTGGGCGAACAGATTATAGGTGCCGCCGTAGAGGGTCGATGTCGAGACGATGTTGTCGCCGGACTCCGCGATGGTAAAGATGGCGTAGGTCGTCGCCGCCATGCCCGAGGCCAGTGCCAGCCCGCCGATGCCGCCCTCCATCGCCGCCACCCGCTTCTCCAGCACGTCGCTGGTGGGATTCATGATGCGCGTGTAGATGTTGCCCTGCACCTTGAGGTCGAACAGATCCGCCCCGTGCTGGGTGTCGTCGAAGGCATACGAAGTGGTTTGATAGATGGGGGTGGCGACCGCCTTGGTGGTCGGGTCCGGCGCGAAGCCGGCGTGGATGGCCAGGGTCTCGATCTTCATCTGGTGTGTCCTTTGGTGGTTGTCGTTCTCATGGCACCGCGGGTGCGTGGCGGGAGCGCCTGCGCCATGTCCCGGTGCCGATGTCGGATGCACGGCCGGACAGGATTCCGAATCTCTCCGGCGATACTGGAAAGATCCTCGCCTCACGCGGTCGTGCCTGTTGGATGGTACTTTCGTGCCGTCGGGCTGTCGACGCCGGCACGCCGGAGTGACACTCGAGCCATCCGCCAAACCCGACCCGAGTCGTCCGACGCCCCAGCACCGAGAAATCAGCCCAAGCTTGTCCGAATCGGTCCAACTTTGTCGGCCATCGGTATTAGAATAGTAATGAATGCCCATGCTTCCCGCAGTGGCATATCGGGAAGGACGCGGCTACTCTTTTGCGATCGGGCACACCCGTTCAGAAGGGGCGAACATGATCGAGATCAGACACAAAGATACCGGGGACGTGCTCGAAACCTTGGAGGTGGAAACCCTCGTTGGCGCCGACTTGCGGGATATGCGCCTCAATGGGGCGGACTTTCGCGGCGCCGACCTGAGCGGCGCCGATCTCGAGCTGAGTGATCTCATCGAGGCCGATCTGAGCGGCGCTACCCTGCGCAACGCCGTCCTGCTCGGCGCGCACCTCAACCGCGCCAATCTCGCCGGTGCGGACCTCACCCGCGCGCGCCTGGGCTCGGAGCATCCATCGCGATCGGCGATGCTGAGCGGGGCAGACCTCTCAAGCGTCAATCTGGAGGGTGCGGACCTGCGCAACGCGGAGATCCGTCAGGCCAATCTGCAGGGTGCCAACCTCAGCGGAGCGGACTTGCGGGGAACGGATTTCTACGGCAGCAACCTGTGTCACGTGACCGCGCGCAAGGCCCTGTTCATCCGCGCCAACCTGCGCGAGACCAACCTGTGCGGCGCGGACCTGCGCGATTCGCACCTCAACGACGCCAATCTCGTGCGCGCCAGCATGCACGAGGCCGACCTCTCGAGCGTGCATCCGGGCGGATTCACCGTCATCAACCTGGCGAACCTGGAGGGCGCGGACCTGCGGGGGGCGAACCTGCGCAATGTCTCCGCCCAGGACACGAACATGCGCAATGCCGACCTTCGCGATGCGGACTTCAGCGAGGCGGTGCTCGGGGGAGCGATCCTGCGCCGGGCGAACGTCGCCAACGCCGACTTCACCGGTGTCGAGCTGGCGAGCGTCACCATGGAATTCGCCAACTTCTCCAAGGCCCGCAACGCGGTGATTCCGGCGTACAAGAAGAACCTGCGGTAACGGATCGGGTCTACTGCGCCGGCGACCGGTAGCTCCGGCGCTTGTCACCGAGACTGCGTCGACGCAACGCCAAACCCAGTCTTCCTGCTCCCCCGGCCTGACCCTCCAGGGAAATGCTGACCGAGTCAGCGCCTCCGGCGGCACATGGATGTGACGCCGTTTTCAAGCGCGTGAGCAAATGAAAACGAAGCCACCCGAGAACTAAGGTCCATGGGTGGCGTGCTGACGGTGGCCAGGATGGCCCATCATCAGCGTCCGGGGAGGTCCGCGCTCCCGACTGGACGCCGACCGCTGCTCGGGACCATCCGGCCCCGGCCGCGAATGCGGCACTCCAGGCGGGAGCAATCCCGTCACTTCAGAGACTTATAGTAATCCATCAGAATCTTGGCCACCTCCGGACGGGAGAACTCCGGCGGGGGAGCGATTCCGTTGCCGAGCATCTCGCGCACCTTTGTGCCCGACAAGAGCACGAAGTCTTCTTTGGTATGGTCGGGCGCCTCGCGCATCATGACCACCTTGTTGAGCTTCTTGGAGTAAGCGGTGTGGTCGGCCTTGAAGATCTCGATCTCGAGCGCGCCCTCGGGCACCTCTTCATCGAAGATCGTCTGGGCGTCGAAAGCGCCGTAGTAGTCGCCGACGCCGGCGTGGTCGCGACCGATGATGAAGTGAGTCGCGCCCATGTTCTGGCGGAAGTAGGCGTGCAGGACCGCCTCGCGGGGCCCCGCGTAGAGCATATCGAAGCCGTAACCCGTGACCATGGCGCTGTTGGGCGGGAAATAGAGCTCGACCATCTTGCGGATCGCGGCATCACGGACCGGCGCTGGAATGTCGCCCGGCTTGAGCTTGCCGAGCAGCATGTGGATCACCAGACCGTCACATCCCAACCGGTCCATGGCCATGTGACAAAGCTCTTCATGGGCCAGGTGCATGGGATTGCGGGTCTGGAAGGCGACAACCTTCTTCCAACCGCGCTCTTGGATCTCGTTGCGGATCTCAACCGCGGTGCGGAAGGTATCGGGAAAGTCGTCGTGGAAGTACGAGAAGTGTAGGACCTGGACGGCTCCGGAAACGGCGAAACGGCCCTGGCTGTTGAAGGCCGCGACACCCGGGTGCTCCACGTCGTCGGTACGGTAGACCTTGTCGGTCATGTAGGCCATCTGCTCATCCGTGACCTCCTCGATCGCCTCGACGTCCATGATGGCGAGCACAGGCGTCCCCTCGACGTTCGGGTCACGCAGCGCGATGCGTTGTGCGCCCTGAATCGCGTCCACGTTCTCGAGCAGACACATGACGGGAACCGGGAAGAAGGCGCCGTTGGTCATGCGCATGTTCTCGCAGGTGCCCATGGCGTCGGCCACATTCATGAAACCGCGAAGCGGGCTGAAGTAGCCGCCGCCCATCATCACCGCGTTTCCGGCGGCCTGGGAGCTGATGACGACCGAGGGCAGGCCCTCCGCCTCGCTCATGAGCTCATGGTGCTTGTCAGGATCGTAGACGAACAGGGGTTGCAGTTCATCAGCGCCGACTGGTTTGATCATCTTCTGCCTCTCCTTACGACCCTCTCTCGTGAACCCGGATGTCGCGGGAGACAACGTCCGGAACGCTGAGGAGCCTTGGTTTTGAAAGCTTTCGGCGGGAATCGCCGGGGACGCGCAGCCGCTTCGTCACTCGGACCGGGACGGTGCAGGCACAACCGCCGAAACCTTACCACAGTCACGGGATTGACCCTCCAAGGTTGTGTTTATAGCGGCAACAAAAAACCTTGCCATTTCGCGTACAATGGCACGGTTCGCCGGCGCCACGAGACGGGTTTGGCCGGGGGGCGGAAACGGCAACGCCCGCGGACGCTTACCGGCCGCGCCGATTTCGGATACCATTGCCGAAAAGCACTAAGATTCAGGCTTCGCCGAGTATCGGTTGCCGACCGCGGACGGCCGCTTCGATTTTCAGTATCCGTATCTCGTCCAGTTGAGTTCCGAGAGCCGACAATGCCCTACTACGTTTACAGGATCGCTCCGCCACTCGACCTGACTCACATCGACACCAAAGAAAACTACAAAGACGCTCGCGGCTTGGTACGCGGGTTGCGGGAGGGGCTACAGAATGGTGACGAAGCTCAGATTCGAATGGTGTTCGCCAAAAACCAGGCGGAAGCAGAGAAGCTCTTGTCTACGCCCCGCGATGAAAGGGTCATCGGAGAGGACTAGCCGCGAGCCACAACGCGAGGGTGCCGCACCGTGCCGACCGACCGGATTCACCTGAGGCAATCGCGCGAAGGCGGACCATGCACCTGCCCATAAGACCAGTTCTGAGCGCCCCGAATCAGCAATGATCGAGACTAGACCCCACAGCACCTCGGATCGCGCACGTTATTCTGAGGTGCTGGAACAGTGCCGGGATATCGTGCTGATCTTCAGCAACTCCCAACTCTCCGAACTGTTCGAGAACGCTGGCTCCGCCCTGCTCGATTTCGCCGAGCGCGCGGAGAACAACGCCATTCAAGGCCGGTTTTTCGAGGCCATGGGTCTGGTGCAACGGCGTCGCCCCGACATCGAGCATATCTTTCGCCAGGAGATCGCCGACGGATTCGACAACTTCGGCCACATGGCACCGCCCTCGCAAGAGCACGAGTCCGGCGCCGCCGATGGAGAAGATCCCGACGGCCTTGACTCGAAGCTGTCCCTGGTCGAGCCCGACGAGATGGAGGAATCCGTCGCCGCGGAGAATCTGACCATCAAGGCCAACGCGACCTACTTCCAGGAGCTCTACGCCCTCAGCCATCGCCTTGCGGTCATTAACGACGGCAAGAAGCTCAAGGAATACGAGATTCCCGCCGGCCCCCATCATCTGGTGCGCGCCTATCGCCGGTCGCTCGCGAATCTCGATCTCGAGGTCCGGATCAAGATCATCCTCTACGCCTTGTTCGACAAGTTCGTGATGAAGCAGGCCAAGGGTCTGTATGACGAGCTCAACAGCAGCCTCAAGGCCGCCGGGATCCTTCCCAACCTGAAGCCCGTGCCGCTGCGCGGGGATCAGGGTGGCGCGCAAGCCGGCGCCAAGCCGGATGCGAGCGAGGAGGAAGCCAAATCGCCCCCGGAGGGTCAGGAGGCGCCGTCGCTTGGCGCGGAGCTCTTCGACTCGATCATCGACCTGATGTCCAATCGCCGCTTCGGCGGTCGTCGCTCCGCGGCGCGCCGGCCACGCGCGCCTGTCGATCCCGCCGTGGCGGCGGCGGAATCGCGCCAGCTCGTCTCCGCCCTCGGGAATCTGCAATCGCAGACGAGCAGCGAATCCGTGTCGGCCCTGGTCACCGAAGCGGTCGAGATCCCGAACATCGAGGTCGACACGGCCTTCATCGAAAAGGTCAAGAGCACGCTCACCCAGGAGCGGGAGCATGTGCTGTCGCAAATCGACCGCGACAAGCTCTCTCCGATGGATGCGGACCTCATCGATCTCATCGGAATGTTGTTCGAGTACATGCTCAACGACCCGGTCCTCCCGAACGTGGCCAAGGCACTGCTCAGCCACCTGCATACCCCGTACCTCAAGGTCGCGCTCATCGACCGCCGGCTGCTGGTGGATGTGAATCACCCGGCCCGACGCCTGCTCGATCAGATGGTGGAATCCGGCAGCCTGTGGGTGGAGGAGAACAACCCGCAACGGGGCATCTTCCCGGCCATGCGGCGGATCGTAGACCGCGTGCTACAGGAATTCACCAACGACGTATCGCTGTTCGAGGAGCTGCTCACCTCCTTCGAGCAATCTATGAGCGAGCAGCAGCGGCGGACCGACACCACGGAGCAGCGCACCCAGGACGCCGCCCGCGGACGGGAGAAGCTGCAATTAGCCAAACGCAGGGCCAATCACCAGATTCAGCTCCTGCTGCAGAACGGTCCACTGCCACCCCAGGTCGTTGCCTTCCTGAGCAAGACCTGGATGGACCATCTGGTATTCATCCTCCTCCGCGACGAGCACGAGGACCGGGGCGACGCGTGGAAGCAAGCCGTGAACACCGCCGAGAACCTGTTTTCGCTCTTCGACCCCGATGCTGATCCAGCCGAGCGCAAGCGGCGGTACGCATCCATCCCGACGTTGCGCGAGGAGATCACCGCCGCGATTCAACACACGGGCAGCTACACGCACGCGACCCTGGACGCCCTTTATTCGCTGCTCGAAGCACCCGATGCTTGGGACGAAAAGGCCGCGGAGCGCGCCGCCGAGTCTGCTCCTCCGGCACAACAGCTGGAACCTCCTCCCGCGTTAGCCGAAGGCCCGTCCGCGGCCGACGAGCAGATCAGCGAGAAGGAGCAGGCAGTCATCAAACGACTGCGCAAGATGAAGTTCGGAACCTGGTTCGAATTCAGCGGGGAATCCGGCGGACCGTCACGCAGGATCAAGCTCTCCTGGCTCAGCCCCCTGACCGCTACCTGCATGTTCGTGGATCGATCGGGCATGCAGGCGGAGATCAAGACACTCCACGAGCTCGCACAGGAGATCCTGTCGGGCCGCGCCAAAGTCATCCCGCGGCCAAAGCATCCCTTTATCGAGCGGGCGATGGTCTCTATCCGCAAGATGCTGCAGAGCGAGGACAAGAAACCCGCGGCAGTCCCCGGTCAGCGCTGATCAATTCGGGATCGGGGCAGTCCGTCCCCAGGCTCGCGTTGCGCGCAATCTCGGCTACGTGGCTCTCCACCGGGCGCGAAAGCACACAGAGAGCCAGAAGTTGAATCGGCGCTGCCGCAAGGGTGGAGTATCTCCCCGCGGGATGAAGCCGCCCGGCCCCCTCACGAACCTGCCGATGCCCTCTCCGCCCACAGGAACTGCAGAACCTTGCGCACGTAACGCTGCGTCTCCGGATAGGGCGGAATGCGGTTGCCGTACTTCATGACCGCATTCTCCCCAGCGTTGTAGGCCGCGAGCGCCAGACGTAGATCCTGCTCGAACAAGTCGAGCAAATGCCGCAAGTAGGTGGCACCTCCCCGCATGTTCTGTTCGGGGTCCCAGATATCCTGCACGTTGAACCGCTTGGCGGTTGCCGGCATCAGCTGCATGAGTCCGATGGCGCCCGCCGAGGAAACGGCAGAAGGATTGTAGGCGGATTCAGTCCGCACCACCGCGTGCAGCAGTTCCGGATGCAACCCGTGTCGGCGCGCGGTGCGTTCGATTAGCTGCGCATAGTCGGCACGTCGCGCCGAGGATTTACGTGGCGAAGGCGGTGCCCGCCGCCGTCCGATCGCGACGATCTTCTTGCTGTTCTCCGAGATGAGCTTCTTACTCGTCCGTTTCCATTCGAGCCGATACTGCTTTCCCTGTAGCGGCGCATCCGTAAAATAGATCATGCCCTGGCTATCGACGTACTTATACACGTCGGCGCCCCCAGGGGAGGCGCTTAGCAACAGAAGCACGAAAAATCCAAACTTTGCGCCAGTCATCGCTCGCTTCGGGGCAGACTTTATCTCCAGGCTGGAGCCGCCACATCTGCTCGTATTTGGCGTTGAATCATACCCCGCGCACAGGGAATTACCAAACTGTCAACCCGATCTTGATCAACAAAAGCCAAAATAAAGCGCGCCGGCGTGTCATCTAAGGCGGATCTCCCGTCATTCATGCCGCCTCGCGAGCGATGCGCAACCCCGCCCGGATACGGGGACCAGACGCCCCGATCCTATAGGAACGCCCGCACGACGCCGAGCCTCGAGAAGGCTCGGAATACGCATGTCTACGCCATCGCGCTCAAGCACCCCAAACTTGGCGTAGTCGCTCCCGATTCATGGCCAGCCACTGAACCCCGATAATGGTCAACGCTGTATCGATTCCGCCCGTGAATAATTTGCGAATCGCGGACGCAACATCGACAACAACAACTCGCGTGTCTTCGCCCTCGGCATCCACACCGAATGTACCCCCCGCCGCTGAGGCGTTGACGCAGCCACAGAATAGTCGTACCCGCTCGACGGAGATCCCGGGACTGACGTAGTAGCTGCCGATCGTTTCCAAGCGTTGGATTTCGCACCCCGCCTCCTCCATCGCCTCGCGCCGGGCGACTGACACCGGGTCCTCGCCATCCCTGATCACGCCCCCCACGGGCTCCAAGGTCCATGCACCGTGGCCGGCCTCCAGGGCACCGATACGAAACTGTTCCACCAGCACCAGCTCGTCGCGCCGAGGGTCATACAGCAACGCCGCAACTGCATTCAGACCCTCTATTCGTTCGCGGACAAGAACGCGGCTGCAACCGCCGGCGAAAAGGCTGTGTCTAATACGATAACGAACAACTTTCAAAAAGCCTTCGAAACAGGCCTTATTCGCGATCACCTCAATTGCATATTTCATCTGATTCATTCAGCCAGCTAAAGGGGAAAATTCCGCATTCTCTTACTCAAACAAACGCTTTAATCAATTGCTCGAATTTCCGCGTCTTTGGAAGATTTGGTGTTGCAATCTCGGGCCAACACAATATAATGCGCCCATCTGCAACAGAGGCCACCGTGAGGTATCTATGAACCGGCGACACTTCCTCGGACTCGCCCTCTCAGCAGCAGTAACTCCCGCCTTCGCAAAAAAACAAAATAGCCAGCCCCGCATCCTCTCTCTCCGCCATCTTCACACCGACGAGAAGCTCCGGATCGCCTATCGTGTCGGCGACCGCTATCAACGCGATGCCCTGCAGAAGCTCAGTCATTTTCTCCGCGATTTCCGCTCTGGGGAATCAACCGTCATCGACCCGAAGTTATTCGACATCCTCTATGACGTGAAGGAGAGAATGGGCCACCCCGACGGTGTATTCGAGGTCTTCAGCGCGTTCCGTTCACCAGGGACCAACGCCATGCTACGGAAGACCTCTCGCGGTGTTGCCAAAGGCAGCCTGCATGTGTCTGGTCGTGCGGTGGACATCCGTCTCGAGGGAGCCTCCCTGCGAAAGGTTCGTGACTCCGCCGTGGCCTTACACCGCGGTGGCGTCGGCTACTACCCGAAGTCGAGCTTCGTCCACCTCGACACGGGCAGTGTCAGACGGTGGGGCGCTTGAGCCAGATCGCCTGAGGGTTTTCTTGCCTCAGACAGTTCCCGCGAGGTGCGTGCCTCGGACAATCCGCATCCCGCTGTTCGAGATTCCTCGATCTACTCAAGTATTTTCTAGAAATTTTTGGTATCTAATTGTTTTAGAAAAATATTATATCAAGATTCAACGGACATCGATGCCGGCGGAGTCGCTTTCACCGACCCGATCTCCGCTTCCGGGTGATGCCGGAGCATGGCGCTTCGCACCTCGTCCAAGCGCTGGCGAGGCACGTCCACCATCAACAACAGTTTGCCCTCCGACAAGGCGCGCTGGAACGCATCGAGCTGGTGGTTGTGCTCCTGACTGCCAAGCAAAGAAGTGATCAGGGCTCCGAATCCCGCACCTGCAGCCGTCCCGGCGAGCAAGGCGCCACCACCGATCACGATGCCCGCGGGAGGGAAAGCCACGGCCAGCAATCCGCCCAAAAACCCCGCAACACCCCCCAGCCCGATACCCCAATCGATGCCATGCGCCAACTCGGTGCGCTGCCAAACGCTGGCCTCCGGCAAGTCCTTGAGCTCATGACTCAACCCCGCGATGACGTGCAGATGGCTGACCGGAATCCCCGCCGCCTCGAGCTCCGCCACGACCGCGCGGCAACTCTCCTCGGTTGGCAGCAACACATGGACTCTCCTCACTCCCCACCTCCGTATCTGCTGGATTCAGCGGTTTACGCCGCCCATCCAACCGGGTGACGCGACAAAGAACGGGCACCGTTGGACCCGGTTTAAGAAGCCCCATTTCCTTGTGGACGACGGGTTGCCCAGCTTCCCCGATGTTGCCGCCTTCTCCCCTCTCCGGCACTACCTCAACTCGCCGAAGCGCGGCCGAACTCAAGAATATCCGGGTGTCCGCCGCAGTTCAGCTCCAACGCAATGGGGACGTCTTGCGGGAATCGCTGCGCGACGACCCAGATCTGGACGATGTTGCCGCTCAACTCGGGAAGCAGTCTGAGCGCACTGCGCATCCTGGATCCGTCGAAAAACGCGAACGGCTCGTCGAGGAAGGTGAACTGCCTACCCTTGACGAAGCGTGCCACCAGCTCCTCGGCCAGCGCGAAGCGCAACGCCAGGAGCGTCTGGCGCTGCATCCCGCTGGAAACCTCGTCGGCCCCAAGAAAGCCGCGCTTGTCCTCCGAATAGACGCGCACCTGCAGGTCCCCGTCCACCTCGAGATGCCCGTAGCGCCCCTCGGTCAATCTCGGCAGGGTCCTGCCGATGCTGGCGTGCAACTGCCGGTTGAATTGAGCCGAAACGCGCTCGGCCGCCCCCTCTAGCAGCTTGCAGGCAAGTCGGCGTGTATCGAGACCCTCTAGCAACACCTCCTGCTTTTTCTTAAGAATCTCTTTTTCATCACTATTTTTCTTAATTTTTTCTCTATTCTTCGTTGCTCGATCGAGCGCGTCTTCCAGAACCCGATACTGTCCCCTGAGCTCATCTAGCAACCGACCGAGCCATGCATTCTCGTGCTCCGTGGCCGCGCGCACCTCCGGCGGAGATGCCTGCAGCGCCAGGATCCGCCGGGCCAGGCGAGCGCGCCGCTCCGCGTCCGGCTTGTCCACCGGGGTAACCCCCTGCAACGACGCCTCCCCCGGCACGAGCAAATCATCGGCCTTCGCATCCACCCTGCCGCCGGCGGCGGTACCAAGCTCGTCGATGCCGAGCAGCACGTCGGCCAGGCGGCGTCCCCGCGCCCGCCGCTTACGGTCCTGCAGTCCGAGCGCGAGGCTCCAGATCAGAACCGGGACAAGCAGTATCCCGAGCGCGACAGCCACGTAGGCCGCCGCCGTTTCCGCTGGCAGACCCAGGATAGCCGCGAATCCCTCCAACGATTCCCGAAGCGTTGAAACCGGCCACAGCCGCGGGTAAAACCGCAGCAGAAACCAGATTCCCGCGACGCCAAGGACGGCGAGCAGCAGGAGACTCTGGGTCAGGCTCGCCGCGCCCCGCCGAAATCCGTGCATGCGGGTTCGGCGGCTGGCCTCGCAGTATGCCTCGCTCGCGGCGTTGAGCTGGTCAATGCGTCTCCCGACCTCCTGCTCCCGTTCGTTGGTCTGGGCAACCGACGCCTTGAGTATCGTCGGATCGGCGGAGTCAACCTCGAGGAGACGAAGCTCCTCCTCGATCTCGGCGAGGCGTGTCTCGATGTCCCGTAACGATTGCTCGTCCCGCTCCACCGCCAGGCGCAGATCCCTGGCGCAGCGCTCGAGGAGCCAGATCCCCGTCAGCCGTTTCACCGTCGGACTGTGCGGATGGGGCGCGGTGATCTCGCGCTGGGCGAGATAGAAGGTCTCGACGTACTCGTCAAAGCCAAAGCCGAGGAGCCGCCGTAATCGTTCTTTGACCGCTTCCGGTCCGCGGGCCAGCGGCGGATCGGGCTGATCGACGGAGCTGAGACGCGCCGACTCACTGCCGTCGCGATCCAGCTGTCGCTGAACCTCGTACTCACTCCCGCCGGCTGCGAAGCGCATGGTGACGGCGCCGCGTGGGGCGCCCCAACGCAACAGCTTGCGCAACCGGGCCGGGTCCAGGGCATAGGTGCGCCCGAACAACGCGAAGCAGATGATCTCGCCGATCGCGCTTTTTCCGGTCTCGTTTTCCCCGCTGACCGCGATGATGCCGCGCTCCGGGAGATCGTTCAGGCGCAGCGTCCGGTACTTGAGAAGATTTTCCGCCGCCAGAGCGCGAATGATCATTGCCCTTCGCCTCGCTCCAATGCCTGGAGCCGTTCCAACGCCAGCTCCATGGCAGCGCGGAACCGTTGCTCGTCGAAGGCAGCGCCGGAGTCCCTTGCCCGTTCGAGCTCCTCGCGGCAATAGTCCTCGAACGCGCGTGAGGGGCGGTCGCCATCCTGTTCACTCGATTTTCGACCGAAGGGGAGCCTGATCATCGACACACCTGCTCACGCACGGACCGACCCACTACCGTTTCCTGCATTGTCCGGATTTTCAGAACGGCCGCCAGGTTCCCCCCAGACTCGTCGCATCCCATCATTCCGAAACCCGGAAGTAGCAGGTGAGCTCCGGAACATCGATCTCCCGCGCCGCCAGTCCCACGCTGGCGTTGAGCGGCGGGTCGCCACGCAGGCGGACCCTCGCCTCCAGCGCGAGCTCCGGGATCAGAACCACCGACTTGCGCTCCTCCTTCGCGACCAGGACCCCCTCTCCGCGCCACTTCTCCTGGCCACGCAGCCAAACCAGCTTCCAGTGCTGATTCGACAGGCGCTCGGCGCGCCTTACCGCGGCTGCGGCCGCCTCCGCCTCACCGACGCGCCGCGCCACATCCTCGGCATCGAGTGGCACCGAGCCGGCCAGATGCGCCCGGATCTGCTGATGAACCAGCAGATCGGAGTAGCGGCGGAGCGGGCTGGTCGCGCGGGTATAGATCGCGAGGCCCAGGCCGAAGTGGGGTGCGGGCTCACCCACGAGGCGCGAAGGCTTGAAACGGCGGCGATACGCGTACATGGCGGCCATGTCCTCGGGCCGCTCCACCTTGTCCGGCGCCGGCTGCGTGACGTACGGGATGGCGATGCCTTTGTCCTGACAGAATCGGGCCGCCGTCTCCCCGGCCATGAGCATGGCATCGGTCACCAGGTTCCGGCTGCGCAGGCGTGGCAGCGGCCGAATGACCACCTCCCCCTCGTTGACCCGCACGCTGACCTCGGGCAGCTCGATGCTCGCCGCGTCCTGGGCATGACGGCGGGCACGAAAACGCTGGACCATCGATTCGAGGGACGCGAAGGGCTCCTCTCCCATGCGCCCCTCGACCTCCTCGTAGCTCAACCGCTGCACCCGCACCCAGGTTCGACGGACTTCGATGTCGGACAGCTCGCCGGATTCCGAGCATCGAAAGCCGAACGACAGCGCCGGGGAGATCTCCCGCAGGCCCAGGCCCAACCGCAGGGTGACCTCCTCGGGCAGCATATTGACGGTGCGCTCCGGCATGTACTGATTGGCGCCGCGGGAACGCGCCTCGCGGTCCAGCTCGCTGTCCGGCGTGACCAGGGCCGCGACGTCTGCCACGTGCACCCAGAGCCTGTCCCCGTCCAGGCTGACCGCATCGTCGGGGTCCCGGTTGCCCTCATCGTCAATGGCATAGGCCGAGAGATGGCTCAAGTCCAGACGATCCTCTGCGGGCAGGTCGGGCACGTCCAGATCCGGATCCGATTCCGGAAGACCATTGCGCGCCGGGTGAGGGTTGTGATCCGGCGCCCAATGGCCCACCTCGATCAGCGCGCGGTGCGCGTTCTGGGGCGTCTCCTGGTGGCCGAGCGCCTGCAGGATCCGGCTTCGCTCGGACTGTCCGTGCGCCAGGCGCTCCACCTCGACCAGGCGCTCCGCGTCTTCCGGTGCCGGGCTCGACCGCGCCATGCGCTCGAGGAACTCCTGCCAAGCGCGCTCCGATTCCGCCTTGGCCTGTCGCTGCGCCCGGTCCGACTCCACCTGCTCCCGCGTGCGGACCTGGATCGCTGCCGGGGTACCCGAGAAATAGAGCCCTTCCGCCACGACCTTCCAGACCGACCATGCCGTCGCGGGCGAGAACTCGTCGTAAGCGAGCTCGGCCAGCTCCTTGAGGCTCGTCTCCCCGCCCTCGAGCAGCTCCCAGGCGGCGACCAGCTCGCCCTCCATCGGGCCCAGCTCGCCCAGGCTCTTGATCGGCCCCGGGTGCAGCAGCTCGATGTCCTTGGGACGGACCCGCTTGACCTGGCCGCCGTCGAGACCGATCTCGATCTTCTCGCCCAGAGACAACACCCGCGCGGGGTGACTCTTGTAGAGCACCAGGCTGTCCACCCGGACGTTGGGTTGATGAATACTCAAGGCCTCACTATCTCTCCCTCGGGACGGACCGGCGATGGACGCCGCGCCTCCCGATCACTTCCGCGGTCCCGAAAGAGGTTGCGGTTTGGGTATGATACCCGGGCCCTTGTCGCCGGCCGTAGCCGATGAACGCGCCGCCCCCAACCGACTTGTGGGAGAACCCGATCAACATGAACCCTCAGTGGAAAACCTTCCTGGAATCCCGATCGGCCAAGATCGACGATCAGGGCAATGTGACCTTCCCCGGCGCCCCCCACAGCGCCGAATGCGCCCTTTGCGACCTCAGCCGGTTGGCCTTGATCGCCGTCACCGGAGCCGACGCGGAGCACTTCCTCCAGGGGCAGCTCACCAACGACGTGCGCGAGCTGAGCGCGACCCACACCCAGCTCAGCGCCGCTTGCAGCCCCAAGGGCCGCATACTCACCGCCTTCCGCGCGCTGCGCCTGGACGATACCATCTATCTCCAGCTCCCGCGCACCAAGCTCGAGGCGACCTTGCAGCGCCTGCGCATGTTCGTGCTCCGCGCCCAGGTGAGGCTTGAGGTCGCCGATGACCTGGTCGTGCTCGGCCTCGCCGGCGCCTGCGCCGATGCACTCCTGGCAACTGATTTCGATGCCCTCCCCGCGCTTGAGAACGACGTCGCGCGCCGCGGGACGCTGACGGCGATCCGAATGGCCGGAGCGACGCCGCGTTTCCAGGTCGTTGGCCCAACCAAGACGGTCGCTGATCTGTGGGACCGACTCGCCCCAGAGGCGACGGTCGTAAATCCCGACTACTGGCGATTGCTCGACATCCGCGCCGGAATCCCGAGCGTCTATCCGGAGACCACGGACGCCTTTGTCCCCCAGATGGTCAACCTGCAGCACATCGACGGGGTCAGCTTCACCAAGGGCTGCTATACAGGTCAGGAGATCGTCGCCCGGATGCAGTACCTCGGCAAGCTGAAACGCCGCATGTACCGCGCCGAGGTGACCGCGGACACCGCGCCGAGGCCCGGGGATGAGCTGCATTCAGCGACCAGCAGCTCGGAGCAGGCCGCGGGCCGGATCGTCGATGTTTGCCCCACCGGCGGCGGCCGCTACGAACTGCTCGCCGTAGTGGAGATCGCCGCTGCCGAAGCGGATGACGTGCGCCTCGGCGCGGATGGGCCGCGGCTCTCGCTCGCGGAGCCCCCTTATGGTTTCGACGCGCGAGCGTGACTGCCGCAACCGTACCATCATCGTCCGCCACTCGCCGCGCACCAGCGGGATCGGACCGATCGTAGCGGACGCCACCCGCCGTGCCGCCCGGGAGGCGTCGATTCCGGTCCCTCCGGATCGAGATCCGCGCCATCACGGATGGCAGGCCGTCTTTTTTCCCATGTCGAGTTGATGGTCGCTTAACCCGAGCAGGCATCGCTGCGGAGCCGCGGTCGGCCTGCCTCACTCCTCCGGGCGCATGTGCGGGAACAGCAGCACGTCCCGGATCGAGGCGGAATCGGTGAACAGCATCACCAGCCGGTCGATGCCGATGCCTTCCCCCGCGGTCGGCGGCATGCCGTGCTCGAGGGCGCGGATGTAGTCGGCGTCGAAGTGCATGGCCTCCTCGTCCCCCGCCTCCTTCTCCGCGACCTGCTTGCGGAAGCGCTCGGCCTGATCCTCAGCGTCGTTGAGCTCCGAGAAGCCATTGGCGATCTCCCGTCCGCCGACGATCAGCTCGAAGCGGTCGGTCACGGAGGGGTCGCTGTCACTGCGCCTGGCCAGCGGCGAGACCTCCGTGGGGTACCCGGTGATGAAGGTCGGGTCCGTCAGCCGGTGCTCGACGGTCTTCTCGAAGATCTCGATCTGCACCTTGCCCAACCCCCAGCTCTCCTTCAACGGGATGCCGAGACGCCGAGCCGCCTCCCCCGCCTTGGCAAGATCGTCGATGTCCGCGGGCGCGAGATCCGGATTGAAGCGCAGGATGGCCTCGCGCACCGTCATGCGTGCGAAGGGCTTGCCGAAGTCGTAGGTGTCACCCTGATACGGGATCTCGGTGCTGCCAAGCACCTCCCGTGCCATGCTCCGCAGCATGTCCTCGGTGAGATCCATCAGGTCCTCGTAGTCCGCGTAGGCCTGGTAGAACTCCAGCATGGTGAATTCGGGATTGTGACGGGTCGAGAGCCCCTCGTTGCGGAAGTTGCGGTTGATCTCGTAGACCCGCTCGAAGCCGCCGACCACCAGCCGCTTGAGGTAAAGCTCGGGGGCGATGCGCAGAAAGAGCTGCATGTCCAGCGCGTGATGATGGGTGATGAAGGGCCTGGCCGCCGCCCCGCCGGGAATCACCTGCATCATGGGGGTCTCGACCTCCAGGTAGCCCCGTGCGTCGAGATACTGTCGCATGAACTGCACGATCCGGGTGCGGGTACGGAAGGTCTCCCGCGCGCACTCGTTCATGATCAGGTCCAGGTAGCGCTGGCGGTAGCGGCTCTCCTGGTCGGTGAGGCCGTGGAACTTCTCCGGCAGGGGACGCAGGGACTTGGTCAGCAGGCGCAGGCTCTCGACCTTGACCGAGAGCTCCCCGGTCCTGGTCTTGAACAGGGTGCCCTCCGCGCCGACGATGTCGCCGATGTCGAGCCCTTGCTTGAACCAGGCGTACTCCTCAGCGCCGAGCTGGTCGCGCTGCACGAACAGCTGGATGCGCCCGGACATGTCCTGGATATGGGCGAAGCTGGCCTTGCCCATGACGCGCCTGCTCATGAGCCTGCCGGCGAGCTTGACCCGCAGCGCGGCCGATTCCAGCTCCGTCGCGTCCTTCTCTCCGTACTCGGCGTGCAGCTCGCCCGCCACCAGGTTGCGGCGGAAATCGTTGGGGAAGGCGTTGCCCTGCTCCCGCAGCGCCTTGAGCTTCTCGCGCCGCTGCGCGATGAGCTTGTTCTCGTCGAGTTGCTGGTCCTGGTTGGTCATGAAGCTGCCATCCGCGTCACAAGCCGCCCTTCAGGCTGGCCTCGATGAAGGGGTCCAGATTGCCGTCGAGGACCGACTGGGTGTTTCCGATCTCGACGTTGGTGCGCAGGTCCTTGATGCGCGACTGATCGAGCACGTAGGAGCGAATCTGGCTGCCCCAGCCGATATCGGACTTGGTGTCCTCCAAGGCCTGCTGGTCCTCGCGCCGCTTCTGCATCTCCAGCTCGTAGAGCTTGGCCTTGAGCTGCTTCATGGCCTGGTCCTTGTTCTTGTGCTGGGAGCGGTCGTTCTGGCACTGGGTCACGATATTGGTGGGCAAGTGGGTGATGCGCACCGCGGACTCGGTGCGGTTCACGTGCTGACCACCCGCGCCGCTGGCACGGTAGACGTCGATCCGCAGATCCGCCGGATTGATCTCGATCTGCACCGAGTCGTCGACCTCCGGCGAGACGAACACCGCGGCGAAGGAGGTGTGGCGCCGGTTGCCGGAATCGAACGGGGACTTGCGCACCAGGCGGTGCACACCGGTCTCGGTGCGCAGCCAGCCAAAGGCGTACTCCCCCTGAAAGCTGATGGTGGCTGACTTGATCCCCGCCACTTCACCGGGCGAGACCTCCATCAGCTCGGTCTTGAAGCCGTGGCGCTCGCCCCAGCGCAGATACATGCGCAGCAGCATCTCCGCCCAGTCCTGGGCCTCGGTGCCCCCTGAGCCGGCCTGGATGTCGAGGAAGGCGTTCTTGTCGTCCATCTCGCCGGAGAACATGCGGCGAAACTCCAGATCCGCCACCCGTTTCTCGTAACCGGCCAGGTCCGCAACCACCGCGTCTACCGTGCCCGCATCGCCCTCTTCCACCGCCATGGCCAACAGGTCCGCGGCGTCCGCGAGGCCCGACTCCAGGACATCGATCGTCTCGACCACCAACTCCAGGGCCGCGCGCTCGCGTCCAAGGGACTGCGCCCGCTCCGGGTCGCCCCAGACATCCGGCTGTTCGAGCTCGCGCAGGACCTCGGTCAGGCGCTCCTTCTTCTCCGGGTAGTCAAAGATACCCCCTAAGGGACTGGGTGCGTCCCTTGAGGTCGTTGATCTGCGAAACGATCGGATTGATGTCCTGCATGGACGCCTCGGTCTCTGAAAAGCTGATCATGGTAGCGCAAACCGTTGTTCGGGACGAAGAAAGATCCGGCTCGGCGGCCGGGAACATGAGCGTACGAGCGTCGTCTATACTGATGTCACTCCAAATCGATACGCTCCGACCCCCATCATGGCCCGCCTTCCCCGATTCGTTCTGCCCGGCTACCCGCAACACGTGATCCAGCGCGGCAACAACCGACAGCGCATCCTGTTCGACGAGGCCGACTACTGGTTTCTCTGGGAGAAGCTGAAGGCCGCGGCGGAGAAATTCGGTTGCGACATTCACGCCTACGTGCTCATGCCGAACCACTTCCACCTGCTGCTCACCCCCTGGCAGGAGGACGGCATCGGCAAGCTGATGCAGTACGCCGGGCGCTACTACGTGCAGTATTTCAACCGTCGCTACGACCGCACCGGGACGCTCTGGGAGGGACGCTACCGCGCCACCCTGCTCGACCCCAAGACCTACCTGCTCGATTGCAGCCGCTACGTCGAGCTCAACCCGGTACGGGCCGGACTCGTGTCTTCGCCGGCGGACTACGACTGGTCCAGCTACGGCGCGAACGCAGACGGCCGGGACGACGGGCTGATCACCCCCCATCCGCAGTACCGCAAGCTCGGACGGTCGCGCAAGGCGCGGCAGGATGGGTACCGCGCGTTATTCGACGTGCCGTTGGACGACGCGCTGCTGACCAAGATCCGCGAGTCCACCAACAAGGCGTGGGTGCTCGGGGACGAGAGCTTCTGCCATGCCCTCGAGCAAAAGCTCAACCGGCGCGCCACGCCACGGCCCAGGGGCGGCGACCGGCGGTCGGCAGCCTACCGAAAAGCGGCGGCGGCCGCCGCCAGCCGAAAGCAATGAGGGGGCCGGGTGCCCTCGTCCGCCATCCGCTGGAGGAAGAGGAGTACGACACACCCGAACGCTGCCGCATCCTGGAGAGCTGGAATCGGGAGGACGATCCCGCCGCGTCGATCGCCCGCGCCCGAGTCGCTCCCGGCATCACGACCCGCCTGCATCGGCTGACGGGTATCACCGAGCGTTATTTCATCCTGGCCGGTGAGGGACTGGTCGAGGTGTCGGACCAGACCCAGCGGCCCGTGACCGCCGGGGATGTGGTCCATATCCCGGCCGGTTGTCCGCAGCGCATCCGCAACACGGGTCAGGACGACCTGGTCTTCCTCGCCGTGTGCACCCCGCGCTTCGTCTCAAGCGCCTACGAGGACATCGACCCGGATACCTGAGAAGACGCTGATGATTGGCCATCCTGGCCAAAACCAGCAGATGTGTGCGCCGCTGGCCTTCCCTGGCCCGAAACCCGGCTCCTTATTGGGCATCCAGCAACACCGCGTGCGCCGCCGCCAACCGTGCGACGGGGACTCGCGGCGCCGAGCAGCTCACGTAGTCCAGGCCCGCACTGTGGCAGAAGGCGATGGATTCCGGGTGCCCCCCGTGCTCGCCGCAGATGCCGACATGCAGATCGGGACGCACCTGCTTCCCCCAATCCACCGCCAGCTGCATGAGCTTGCCCACGCCCTTCACGTCCAGCACCTCGAACGGGTTGTCCTGGAGAATGCCGGATTGATTGTAGAGCGGCAGGAACTTGTTCTCCGCGTCCTCGCGGGAGAAGGAGAAGGCGGCCTGGGTGAGGTCGTTGGTGCCGAAGGAGAAGAACTCGGCCATTTCCGCCAGGGACTCGGCGCGCATGCAGGCGCGCACCACCTCGATCATGGTGCCGAACTTGAAGCTGACCGGGTGCCCGTAGCGCTGCGTGACCTCCTCGTGGATGGCGTCCACGTAGGACTTGACCTTGATCAGCTCCTGCTTGGTGCACACCTGCGGCACCTTGATCTGGGGATGCACCTCGATGCCCATCTTGGCGCAGTCCGCCGCCGCCTCCAGGATCGCGCGGATCTGCATCTGGTAGATCTCCGGGAAGGAGATGCCCAGGCGCACGCCGCGATGACCCAGCATGGGGTTGGTCTCGTGCAGGGCGCGCACCTTGCGCAGCATGGTCTCCTTCTTGGCGATCGCGTCTTCCACCAGGCCCGGATCGACCAGCTTGCGCATGGAGTCGATGTCGTGACGGACCACGTCGTTCGCGTGCAGCAGGCCCAGCGTGCCGGCGAGGACGGCCATGCCGCGGGTGGTCTCGCCGAGGCGGTGCAGCTCCGCGAGCTCCCGCTCGAGCTGATGCTCGTCCGGCAGGAACTCGTGGATCGGAGGGTCGAGCAGGCGGATGGTCACCGGATTGGGAGACATGACCTCGAACAGCTCGCGAAAATCCTTGCGCTGCAGCGGCAGCAGCCTGTCCAGGGCCGCCTGGCGCTGCTCGGGGGTCTCGGCGACGATCATCTCGATGACGATGGGCAGGCGCTCGACATCGTTGAACATGCGCTCGGTGCGCGCCAGACCGATTCCGACCGCGCCGTACTTGATGGCGCGGCGGGCGTCGTCGGGGGTGTCCGCGTTGGCCATGACCTTGAGCCTCGCGACCTGATCCGCCCAGTCCAGCAGCGTGTTGAGCTCGGAGGTGAAGTCCGGCTCGACGGTCGGGATCTCGCCCAGGTAGACCTTGCCGGTGGTGCCGTCGATGGTGATGACGTCTCCCTCGCGAAAGCTCGTCTCGCCCACATAGGCCTCGCGCCGGGCGACATCGACGCTGATGCCCTCCGCTCCCGCGACACAGGGCTTGCCCATGCCGCGCGCGACCACCGCGGCGTGGGAGGTCTTGCCCCCGCGCGAGGTGAGGATGCCCTGGGCGGCGAAGAAGCCGTGGATGTCCTCGGGTTTGGTCTCCTCGCGCACCAGGATGACCTTCTGACCAAGGTCCTTACCCATCTGCTCGGCCCGGTCCGCATCGAATACGGCGGTACCGGAGGCCGCTCCCGGAGAGGCCGGCAGGCCCTGCGCCACGGACTCGGCACGATGGGACGGATCCAGGCGCGGGAACAGCATCTGCTCGAGCAGATCCGGCTTGATGCGCAGCAGCGCCTCCTCCTTGCTGATGAGGTTTTCACGCACCATTTCCACCGAGGTCCGCACCATGGCCTGGGCGTTCATCTTGCCGTTGCGGGTCTGCAGACAATAGAGCTGACCGCGCTCGATGGTGAACTCGAAGTCCTGGATTTCCCGGTAGTGGGTCTCGAGCTTGTTGCGCAGTTCTTCGAGCTCCGTGGCCATCTGCGGCATCTCGGTGGCCAGGCGGTCGATCGGCTTGGGCGTGCGGATGCCAGCGACCACGTCCTCGCCCTGGGCGTTGACGAGGTACTCCCCGAACAGCTTGTTCTCGCCCGTGGCCGGATTGCGGGTAAAGGCGACGCCGGTGGCGGAATCATCTCCGCGGTTGCCGAACACCATGGTCACCACGTTCACCGCGGTGCCGTTGGCCATGTCCGGGGTGATGTTGAACTGCCGGCGGTAGTCCACGGCGCGCCTGCCCATCCACGAGTTGAACACCGCCTTGATGGCGATCTCCAGCTGGTCGTAGGGGTCCTCGGGGAAGGGGCGGCCCGTCTGCTCCTCCACCACCTTGAGGAAGCGCTCGCTGATCTCCTTGAGGTCCGATGCGGACAGGCCGACGTCTTCCTTCACATGCGCCTTCTGCTTGACCTCGTCGAACTGCTTGTCGAACAGCTCGTCCGAGACCCCAAGCGCCACCTTGCCGAAGAGCTGGATGAAGCGCCGGTAGGCGTCGTAGCCGAAACGGGGGTCTCCGGTATGCCGGATCTCGCCCTGCAGGGTCTCGCTGTTGAGCCCCAGGTTGAGGATGGTGTCCATCATGCCCGGCATCGACAGCGCGGAACCGGAGCGCACCGAGACCAGGAGCGGATTATCCGGATCGCCGAAGCCCTTGCCGGTCTTCTCCTCCAGGCCCTTCATGTGGCTACGGACCTCGTCGATGAGGCCGGCCGGCAGCCTGCGCTCCGCGGAGGCGAGGTACTCGAGACAAGCCTCGGTCGAGATCACGAACCCCGGCGGGACATTGAGCCCGATCTGGGTCATCTCGCACAGGTTCGCTCCCTTTCCACCCAAAAGTTTCTTGTCCTTGCCGTTTCCTTCCGGGAAAGAGAACACGTGTTTCTTTGCTTCTGCATCCATCTCGTCTCTGTACCTCGCGACAACTCTATGGAAAAAAAGAAAATAGGCGGTAGCCGGGTGGCGTACGCACCTGGAATCTCGGTTCGAACAACGGGGTCTGTGCCGATCGGTTCCCGCACCCCTCCGCCGGGCCGAGGCGAAAGAGAATCGGCTTGGATTCGAGCGACACCGGAAGATGCCGGCCCGAATGCGCTTTATGATAGCGCGTAATACATCCGAATGATGTAGCGCACCATCGAATTCGCCCTAGATTCTCACGCCAGTGTTACGGAATGAAGTCCGTGCCGGTGCAGGCACCGCGGACTTGCACCACGCCGGAACACAATCGCCTCATCTCCCCGCGGCTTCAGGGGTTCCAAGCAATATTCGCGCCTCCGCGCGGCATCCTAGGCCACGTCCGGATGCGGACGTGCGATCGGGTATAATCGCGCGATTCGAGCACGCCCACGAGCACACCGAACCATGCTGGACAAGAACTACGATCCACAGGCCCTGGAGCAGCGTTGGTATCAGGCCTGGGAGGATGCGGGCTATTTCGCGCCGGCCCAAGCCGGGCAAGGCGCCTACTGCATCATGATTCCGCCGCCGAACGTGACCGGCAGACTGCACATGGGTCATGCGTTCCAGGACACCATCATGGACGCCCTCATCCGTTACCACCGCATGAAGGGCGAGCGCACGCTGTGGCAGGCGGGCACGGACCACGCGGGCATCGCCACCCAGATGGTGGTGGAACGTCTGGTCAACGCCGAAGGGGAGACCCGTCACGACTACGGGCGGGAGCGGTTCATCGAGCGCGTCTGGGAGTGGAAGGCGGAATCGGGGGGTACCATCACCCGACAGCTGCGGCGCATGGGGGCTTCGCTCGACTGGGCGCACGAGCGGTTCACCATGGACGAGGGGCTCTCGGCGGCGGTGCGCGAGGTCTTCGTGCGTCTCTACGAGGAGGGCCTGATCTACCGCGGCAAGCGTTTGGTGAACTGGGACCCGGTCCTGCACACGGCGGTCTCGGACCTGGAGGTGCTGTCCCAGGAGGAGAGCGGTCACATGTGGGACATGCGCTACCCGCTCACCAACGGTCAGGGCCACATGGTGGTCTCGACCACCCGTCCGGAGACCATGCTTGGCGACTGCGCGGTGGCGGTGAACCCGGAAGACCCCCGCTACAAGCACCTGATCGGGGAGTTCGTGGCGCTGCCGCTCACCGGCAGACGCATTCCCATCATCGCCGACGAGCACGCCGACCCCGAGTTCGGCACCGGCTGCGTCAAGATCACCCCGGCCCACGACTTCAACGACCACGAGGTCTGGCTGCGCCACCGGGACGAGACTCACATCGCCGCGCAGGCCCACGGCGGGTTGATCAACATCTTCACCCCGGATGCCGCCGTCCGCGACAACCTGCCCGAGGAGGGCGAGCTGATCCCGTCGGCCTATGCAGGCCTCGACCGATACGAGGCGCGCAAACGCATCGTCGCCGACCTCGAGGCCCAGGGCTTACTCGCCGGCGTCAGGGACCACAAGCTCATGGTGCCGCGTGGCGACCGCTCCGGAGCGGTCATCGAGCCCTACCTCACCGACCAGTGGTACGTGCGCATCGCCCCCCTCGCTCAGCCGGCGATCGAGGCCGTGGAGAACGGGCGCATCCGCTTCGTGCCGGACAACTGGAAGAACACCTACTTCGAATGGATGCGCAACATCCAGGACTGGTGCATCAGCCGCCAGATCTGGTGGGGCCACCGCATCCCCGCCTGGTACGACGCCGAGGGTAATGTCTACGTGGGCCGCTCCGAGCAGGAGGTGCGCGAACGGCATGCGCTCGCCGCGGACTTCCCGCTCGAGCGCGATCCGGACGTGCTCGATACCTGGTTCAGCTCGGCGCTCTGGCCCTTTTCCACCCTGGGCTGGCCCGAGCAGACCGATCGCCTGCAGACCTTCTACCCCACCTCGGTCCTGGTAACCGGCTTCGACATCATCTTCTTCTGGGTCGCCCGCATGATCATGATGGGGCTCAAGTTCATGGGCGACGTGCCCTTCCGCGAGGTCTACATCCATGGCCTGGTGCGCGACGCTCACGGGGACAAGATGTCCAAGTCGAAGGGCAACGTCCTTGACCCCATCGATCTCATCGACGGCATCGAGCTGGAGCCCCTCGTCCAGAAGCGTACCAAGGGCATGATGCAGCCCCATCTCGAGGAGAAGATCGCGAAGGCCACGCGCGGCGATTACCCTGACGGAATCCCGGGCTTCGGCACCGATGCCCTGCGTTTCACCTTCGCGGCCCTCGCCAGCACCGGGCGGGACATCAAGTTCGACCTTGGCCGCATCGAGGGCTACCGGAACTTCTGCAACAAGCTCTGGAACGCGTCGCGTTATGTCCTGATGAACACGGAGGGCCGGGATTGCGGCCAGACCGGGGGCGAGGTCCAGCTCAGCGCCGCGGACCGCTGGATCATCTCCCGCCTGCAGGGCACCGTGCGCACGGTCACCGAAGCGATCAACGGCTACCGTTTCGACCATGCGGCCCAGTCCATCTACGACTTTACCTGGAACGCCTTCTGCGACTGGTACCTGGAGCTCTCCAAACCCGTGCTGACCAGCGACACGGCCAGCGAGGCCGCCAAGCGCGGCACGCGGCGCACCCTGGCGCGGACGCTGGAGACCCTGCTGCGTCTCGCCCACCCCGTCATGCCCTTCATCACCGAGGAGATCTGGCAGAAGATCAAGGAGCTGGCGGGAGTCGACGGTAGCACCATCATGCTCCAGCCGTACCCGGTCGCCGACGGGTCACTGCACGACCCGGAGGCCACCGCGGAAATGGAGTGGGTGATGCAGTTCATACTCGGTGTCCGGCGGATCAAGGGCGAGATGAACATCCCGCCGGGCCGGCCGCTTCCGGTGCTGCTTCAGGGCGTCTCATCGCGCGATCTCGCGTGGCTGGAGGCCAGCCGGCCCTATCTCGATTTCCTGGCGCGCACCGAATCCGTCACCGTGCTCTCGGACGACGAGCACGCCCCCGAGTCGGCCATCGCCCTGGTCGGGGAGATGAAGATCCTGATCCCCATGGCCGGGCTCATCGACAAGGACGCGGAGCTTGCCCGGCTGGATAAGGAGATCGCCAGGATCACCGCGGACATCGCGAGAACGGAGAGCAAGCTTGCCAACGCCAACTTCGTCGACAAGGCCCCGCCTGCCGTGGTGCAGAAGGAGCGCGACAAGATCGCCGACTTGCGCACCGCCATGGCCAAGCTGCAGGAGCAGTCGCAGAAGATCCGGGCGTTGTGAGGCCGCCACGCTAACCAAGACAGCAATCGCAAGTCTTATGAAGTCGCTTTCGAACCCTGTCGACCGCGCCGGCCTGTTGCTCCTGGCCGCGCTCGCCATGCCCCTCCCCGCCGCCGCCGTGCTCCCCGCCATTGTAGACGGCGAGCCGCTGCCCAGCCTGGCGCCGATGCTGGAACGCGTAACCCCGGCGGTGGTGAACATCTCGACCGTGACCCAGATCGAGGTCGAGTCCCACCCTCTGCTGAGCGACCCCTTCTTCCGCCGATTCTTCGACCTGCCCCGCGAGCGGCGGGAGCGCGAGAGCCAGAGCCTCGGATCGGGGGTGATCGTCGATGCGGAGAAGGGGCTGGTGCTCACCAACCACCACGTGGTCCACCGCGCCGACGAGATCGAGGTCCGGCTTCAGGACGGCCGCGAGCTTTCCGCCGAGCTGATCGGGTCCGACGCCGACACCGACATCGCGGTGCTGCGCATCCCGGCGCAAGGGCTGACGGCCGTGGGTTTCGGGGACTCGGAGCGCCTGCGGGTAGGCGACTTCGTGGTCGCCATCGGCAGCCCGTTCGGCCTCAGCCACACGGTGACCTCCGGGATCGTCAGCGCCCTGGGGCGCACCGGGCTCGGCATCGAGGGCTTCGAGAGCTTCATTCAGACCGACGCCTCCATCAACCCCGGCAACTCGGGAGGTCCGCTGGTGGACCTGGGCGGACGGCTCGTCGGCATCAACACCGCGATCCTCGCCCCTGGCGGCGGCAACGTCGGGATCGGGTTCGCCATCCCGGTGGAGATGGTGCGCACCGTGGTGGATCAGATACTCGAGCACGGGGAGGTACGGCGCGGCCTGTTCGGCCTAGGCGTCCAGGACCTGACGCCCGAGCTCAGCCAAGCGCTGGGGGCCGAGGCACAGCGCGGGGCGGTCGTGCTGAGCGTCGAGCCGGATTCGGCCGCGGCCAAGGCGGGCCTGCGCCCCGGGGACGTGATCGTCGCCGTCGATGGCCGACCCGTGACCGGAGCGGCGGTGTTGCGAAACCGGATCGGCTTGATGCGCGTGGGAACCCAGCTGGAGCTCACCCTTCTGCGGGACGGCCAGCGACTGGTCGTGCGCGGGGAGATCGCGGATCCCTACGCGGGCTACGTGGACGGCGCGAGCCTCAACCCCGTGTTCCTCGGCGCCCGCCTCGGCGAGCTGTTGCAGGACACCGGTCGCGGACGTCTGCTGGCGATCGCCGTGGGCACCGTCGACAGGGACAGCCCCGCCTGGCAGACCGGGCTGCGCAAGGGAGACATCCTGTTGGAGGTGAACCGCGAACGGGTGCGGAATCTCGAGGAGCTGCGGCTCGTCCTCTCCCGCTCGCGCGGGATCAGCACCCTGCGAATCCGGCGCGGCGACCGGCTGATCCTGCTCTCCCGCCGTTGACGGGCCCCGCCACGGCGTCGGCGGACCCCGGGGCTCTCAGAGCCCCAGCTCCTTCCAGCGCGACTCGATGCGCTTGAGTGAAACCGGGTAGGCGGTACCGAGCTGCTGGGCGAAAAGGGAGACGCGCAGCTCCTCCAGCATCCATCGAATCTCGTCCAACCTGGGATCGCTCCGTCCCGCCTCCCTGGCGGCGGCCGCGCGCTGCTTCCATTTTTCGTACAGCGGGGCCATCTCACGCAGGCGCTCCTGATCCCTTACGGCGGCGTGGTGCAGTTTCTCGGCGCGCGCGTCCGCCGCCCTCAGGTAGCGGGGGTACTCCTTGAGGCGCTGGTAGGGAATGCGTTGCAGAAAGCCGCGGAAGACCAGCCCGTCCAGCTGTTCCCGCAGGTCCAGCACCGAGTGCATCCAGTTGATCTGGGTAATGCCGGCCAGTCGCTTGCGCACGCCCTGATACTGCTCGAGGATGGCCGCCGCCAGCGCGCAGACCTCCGCCGCCACCTTCGTCAGGCTCGACTTGTTCTCCGCCAGACGTTGCTCGAAGGCCACCTGGTCACGGATCTCCGGACGCCCCTCGACAAAACAGAGATCCAGCACCAGCGCGACCAGCTCGTCGGCGAGGTCCAGGGGCTTTTCCGCCTCCGAACCCGGCGGCTGGGGCGCCTTGGCATACTGCAGGCGCATGCGGTCCAGCCCGGGGAGGTTCTTGCGCAGATAGCGCAGGTCGGCGCCCAGGTGGAGCGACAGCAACCTCCGCAATCCCTCGCGCATCGCCACCGCGGCGCTCTCCCGCGAATCGAGCACCCGGATCGCGACCCTGTCCCCTTCGTCCACCAGGGACGGGTAGCCCCGCAGGCGAATGCCGGCGCGGTCTAGATCGATCGATTCGGGCAGGCGCCCGAAGTCCCAGCGTGTGATCCCGTCGCGCTCGATCCCCTCGACCGGGATATGAGCGAAGGCCTCGCTCGCTGTGCCGCCATACTCGCGCTTGAGACGGGCGAAGTCCTGCCCCACCGCGACCTGTCTCCCCCGCTCGTCCACCAGCCGGAACTGCATGCGCAGATGCGCCGGAACGGCGCTCGGGTCCCAGGCGTCCTCGGGGACCTGAACCCCGGTCAGCTCCTTCAATCCCTCGCCCAGCGCGGGCAGAAGGGGCCGCTCGGACGGGGTGAGGCGACCGGCGAGCCTGGCGGCCGTGTCGGGAATGGGGACGAAGGCCTTTCGGACCTGCTTCGGCAGGCCGCGCAGCAGCGCGGTGATCAACTCCTCGAGAAGGCCGGGCACCAGCCATTCGCAGCGATCGGCGGAGACCTGATTGATCAGCGGCAGGGGCACCACCAGGGTCACGCCATCCGCCGCGTGTCCGGGATCGAATCGGTACTCCAGGGGCAGCTTCGTCGCCCCCACGGGGAGCCCGTCGGGGAACGCCTGCTGGGAGATCTCCGCCGCCTCCCGGCGCATGACGTCGCTCATGCGCATGTGCAGGATCTTCGGCTCCCGACGCGTCGTCTTGCGCAGCCACTGCTCGAATTGCGGGGTGGAGTAGATGCCGCTCGGCACCCGTTGCGCGTAGAAGGCGTAGATGCCCTCCTCGTCCACCAGGATATCGCGGCGACGTGACTTGGCCTCGAGGTGCTGGACGTACTCGATCAGCTCCCGGTTGTGGCGCCAGAACGGGGCACGGGTGTCGAAGTCACCCTCGGCGAGCCCGAAGCGCAGGAAGATCTCCCGCGCCTCCGCCGGGTTGATCGGCCCGTAGTTCACCCTTCGCTTGGGAACAATGGTGACCCCAAACAGCGTCACCTTCTCGAAGGCCGCGACTTGCCCCGATTTCGCCTGCCAGTGGGGCTCCGCGTAGGTCCGCTGCACCAGATGCCGACCTGCCTGCTCGATCCAGCCGGGCTGAACATTGGCCACGATGCGCCCGTACTGGCGCGTGGTCTCGACCCGCTCGGCGGCGACGATCCACTTCGGAGACTTTTGGAACAGCCCCGAGCCGGGATGGATGAAGAAGCGGCTGTTGCGCGCCCCTTGATACTCCCGGCCCTCGTCCCGGAACCCAATGTTGCTCAGCAGCCCGGTCAGCAGGGCGCGGTGGATTTCCTCGAAGCTGCCTTCCGCCTGGTTCTCCTTGTGCCCCATCTCATGCAGCTGGCCGCGCAGCTGCGCATGGATGTCACGCCACTCCTGAACCCGGTTCCAGGACAGGAAGTGTCTCTGGCACAGCTTACGGAACTTGCTCTTCGACAGGTGCTTCTGCTCCTGCTCCAGGAAACGCCACAGGTTGAGGAAGGCAATGAAATCCGAGTCCTCGTGGTGAAAGGTGGCGTGGATCTCGTCGGCGGCCTGCTGCTTGTCCAGGGGGCGCTCGCGGGGATCCTGCACGCTCAGCGCCGCGGCGATGACCAGCAGCTCGCGCAGGCAGTGATGCTCCTCCGCCGCCAACAGCATGCGCCCGATGCGCGGGTCCACCGACAGCCGGGACAGCTGCCGTCCCAGGGGGGTCAGATTCCCCCCCTCGTCGATGGCGGCCAACTCCTCGAGGGTGCGGTACCCGTCCGAGATCAGCCTGGAATCCGGCGGGTCGATGAACGGAAAGTCCTCGATCGCCCCGAACCCCAGCAGTTTCATCTGCAGGATAACCGCGGCCAGGTTGGTGCGCTGGATCTCGGGCTCGGTAAACTCCGCCCGGGACTCGAAATTGTCTTCGCTGTAGAGGCGGATGCAGATGCCCTTGGCGACGCGTCCGCAGCGCCCTTTGCGCTGGTTCGCGGACGCTTGCGATACCCGCTCCACCGGCAGGCGCTGCACCTTGCTGCGATGACTGTAGCGGCTGATGCGGGCGAATCCCGGGTCGATGACGTAGTGGATACCGGGCACGGTCAGCGAGGTCTCCGCCACGTTCGTCGCCAGCACCACCCGGCGCGCTCCGTGCTGCTGGAAGATGCGTGCCTGATCCTGCGGCCCCTGGCGGGCGAAGAGCGGCAGGATCTCGGTGGACGGCGGATGATGCTTGCGCAGGGTCTCCGCGGTCTCGCGGATCTCGCGCTCGCCGGAGAGGAACACCAGCACGTCCCCCCTGCCCTCCCGAGCCAGCTCGTCCACCGCCTGGGAGATAGCGAGCTGTATGTCCTCGTCCCGCTCGCCGGCGCTTTCCTCCTCCGGCGGGCGGTAGCGGACCTCGACCGGGTAGGTGCGGCCGGAGATCTCGATGATAGGCGCGGGACCCGTTTCCTCCGTTGCGAAGTGCTCCGCGAAACGTTGCGGATCAATGGTGGCTGAGGTGATGACGACCTTGAGGTCCGGGCGTCTCGGCAACAGTCCCCGCAGATAGCCGATCAGGAAGTCGATGTTGAGGCTGCGCTCATGGGCCTCGTCGATGATCAGGGTATCGTACTCGTTGAGCAGCCGATCATGCTGAATCTCGGCCAGCAGCATGCCGTCGGTCATCAGCTTGATCGCGGTCTCGGGCGCCACCCGATCGTGGAAACGGACCTTGTAGCCGACCAGGGTCCCCAGCTCGGACTTGAGCTCCTGGGACACCCGGCCCGCCAGGCTGCGGGCGGCGATGCGCCTGGGCTGAGTGTGGCCGATGCGCCCGAGAATCCCGCGCCCGAGGTCGAGGCAGATCTTGGGCAGCTGGGTGGACTTGCCTGAGCCCGTTTCGCCGCAGAGCACCACCACCTGGTGGTCTCGAATCAGCCTCGCCACCTCTTCCCGACGCTCGCTGACCGGAAGCTCCAGCGGGTAGTCGATGGTCGGAACCAGGGCCCGGCGCCGCTCGGCGAGGGTCTGGGAGCGGGCGATCGTCTGCCACAGCTTGACCAGCCCCTGGTCGAAGGGCTTGCCCTGCTGCTGCCGGCGGTGGAGGCCGCGCAGACGCCCGCGCAGGAAGGCCTGGTCGCTCAGGAGGCAGGTCTCCAGATCCTCCCGGGTGGGAAACGTCAGGGGTGAGTGGAAATCTGGCAATCGACTGGATCTTGGGTGTCGCCGGGGCCGCGGGCGGGGCACTCGCAGCCGTGGGTGAGAGGGTCGAACCTCCTCGATGCGCGAGTCACGGCCTCGTGTTGCTGGATTCTATCCGATCCGATGCAGCCCCGCAGCGGAGGCGGGTACGCCGGTATCAACCGCAGCGACCAACCGCTGGAGTCCACGCCCCCGAAGACCTATGCTCTTTAGCCGGAGCGTCAATCCGGTGGAATCCTTTCAACCAGCAACCGACGGGTATCTCCATGGACCAAGATGAAGCCCAGCGCGCACGGCACGACGGAGAGTTGGTCGAGGCCATCGCCACGCCGGCGGAGGATGCCGGCGGGTGGGTACTCATGTTCACGACGCGCAGCGGTGAACGGGTCCTCTATACCGACCGCACCGGTACCGAGAAGATCTACCATTCGCTGGATCACGCAACCGAAGCGGCACGCGGCATCGGTTTCCAGTCCGTGCGGGTGGAAGAAAAATTCTAGACGCTGATCGTTTTGGCCATCCTGGCCAAGATCAGCACGTCAACAAAGAAACGCGGCGCGATCCGAGACCCGAGGACAAGCCCCATGCCGCTCCCCAGCCACGAGCTGATCGGCGCACTTGCCGCCCTTCTGACCACGACCGCTTTCGTTCCTCAGGTGGTGCGCACCCTCCGCACCGGGGACACACGCGCCATCTCGCTGTGGATGTACCTGATGTTCTCCGCCGGCGTCGCCCTGTGGGGCATCTACGGCATTCTCCTGGACGCCTGGCCCATCATCCTCGCCAACGGCCTGACCTTCGCGCTGGCGACCGTCGTGCTCTCGCTCAAGTTGCGGGACATCCACGCGGGTCGTCGAGTCCCAGCGCACCGCGCGGCGGACCAGACCGACAGCGGCTAGATTCCGCTGGAGCCCGCCTTGCCACGCCGTTCCGCCAGCGTCCGCCGTTTCTCGACGAACGCCTGGGCGGAGACGGTGGCGGTGAACAGCTCGAGCGTCTCCTCCTCCCCCTGCTCGACAGGCTGCATCGCGGTGTCGTTGTAGAGCTCGGGTCTCGTGTCCGCCATGACGGCATTCAGGATGCGTCTGTAGCGCCGATGCATGCCATAGGCACCCGCGTACTTGACGACCGACTCCCAGGCAAACCGCGGGTAGAAAACGAGCGGATTCTCGATCGGGAAGCCGGGGCGACGGTCCCGCCGCACCTTGCGCCTGATCAGGCCCCCCTCGAGGGGGTGCATCCCCTCGTAGACGACGGGCGCGTGGAAGGCGAACAGCTTGCGCGAGCATCTGCTTGGGATCGTAGCCCCAGGCGCGGGCGCGACGCAGAATCGTGGCGACATGCTCGTCGGTGTAATAGAGGTCCCAGACCTCGCGGTAGATCGCCTCCCATTCCGCCTTGGACATCCTGGGATGGTCCGCGGTCACGTGTTGGGTGTCGTAATTGTTCATGTCCGGATCGAGCGGCACGCCCTCCTCGACCAGCCGCTGGTGATCCTTGGATCCGGGGAGCGGCGTAAGGATGAAGAACTCCATGATATCGATCGGGAGCTCGCGCTTGACGATCTCGATATCGCGGCGGATGCTCTCGGGCGTGTCGGTCGGAAAACCGATGATGTAGCCCGCGTAGGTCAGCACCCCGGCGCGATGCCAAGCCTGCAGCATGGCGCGGTAGTCGGTGATTTTGTTCTGACCCTTTTGGGCCGCCTTCAGGGAATCGGGGTTGATGTTCTCCATGCCGATGAAGGCCCGGGTCACCCCCGCCCGGCCCGCCTTCTCGATGAAGCGCGGGATGCGGTGGGACTGGGTATCCACTTGGATCACCAGCCGGATGTCCATCCCTGACTCGCGAAGCTCGATCACGCGGTCGAAGATCGGTTCCCAGTTCCGGTTGCGCGCGAAATTATCGTCGGTGATGAAGAAGTTGCCGATCCCGTCCGCGGCATTCGCACGGATCAGCCGCTCCACGTCGTCGGCATCGCGGTGGCGGGACTTGCGACCCTGGACGTTGATGATGGTGCAGAAGCTGCAGAGATAGGGACAGCCGCGGCCCGCGTCGAAGCTCGCGCGTTTGCCCATGGTCAGCCGCACACGATCAGGAGGAAGATAGGGCGTGGGCTTGCCCGTCATGTCGGGCAGGTCGTTGAGGTAATCGTAGACCGGCTTCAACCTGCCCTCCGCGGCGTCCGCGAGCAGGCCGTCGAGGCGCCCCTCAAGCTCTCCCGCGAACAGGCTGATGCCGAGATCGAGGGCTTCCTGGAGCTCGCGCGGCAGCTGCTTGAGCATGGCCAGGCAACCACTGACGTGGAATCCGCCGATCACCACCGGCAGCCCCGCCTCGCGAAAGCGCCTAGCGATGTCCAGCGCTCGCGGATACTGGTTGGACTGCACGCCGACCATGCCCACCAGCGCCTGCCCCCCGTCGGCCCCCATCTCCCGGATCAGGCGCCTCGGATCGATCCGCGTGTTGGTCTCGTCCAGCGCCCGGATCCGGATCTCGACGTCCTCGCCCAGTACGCGGCGCTGCGCGCAGTCCTGGGCGATGCCATAGACGGCCGCCAGGCTGTTCGACGGCAGGGAGGAACGCCACCACTGGATCACGTAGCCGTCATCGTCGTAGTGCGACGGCTTGATCAGCAGCAGGTGAAAGGGACGCGGGCGGTCGGGATTTTCGGTCATTGGGGCGCTCCTCACCTGGTGACATAGCGCGAAGTGCGCCGCGGCGGAAAGATGCGATCGCTGCCGCCGATGGGCGGCACCGGTGAGCAGCATGCGGGCCGGCGAACCGCGCCGGCCGTGGCGGAATCAGTGCCCGCCGCCCTTCAGGGCCGAGACCATGCCCTCGATGGTGTCCTTGGCGTCGCCGAAGACGAGCGAGGTGTTGTCCTGGTAGAAAAGCAGATTGTCGACGCCCGAGTAACCGGGCCGCATGGAGCGCTTGAGGAAATAGACCTGGCGCGCCTTGCCCGCATCCAGAATGGGCATGCCGTAGATGGGGCTCGATTTGTCCTGCTTCGCGGCCGGGTTGACCACGTCGTTTGCCCCAACGATCAGGACCACGTCGGCGGTGGGGAACTCCGGGTTGATCTCGTCCATCTCGAGCACCTGCTCGTAGGGGATGTCGGCCTCGGCCAGGAGCACGTTCATGTGTCCCGGCATGCGGCCCGCCACCGGGTGGATGGCAAACTTGACCTCGACCCCGCGCGCCTCCAGAAGCTCCATCATCTCCTTGAGCGCATGTTGTGCCTGCGCCACGGCCATGCCGTAACCGGGCACGACGATGACCTTGCCCGCATCCTCCATCCAGTAGACCGCATCCTCCACCGAGGCCGACTTGACGCCCTTCTCCGCCGCCTGCGCGCCAGCGCTGCTGGCACCGCCCTCGTCACCGCTGCCGAAGCCGCCGAAGACGACGTTGATGATGGACCGGTTCATGGCCCGGCACATGATGTAGGAGAGGATGGCGCCGGAGAAGCCCACCAGCGCGCCGACGATGATCAGAAGCTTGTTGCCAAGGGTGAAGCCCGTCGCCGCTGCCGCCCATCCGGAGTAGCTGTTCAGCATGGAGATGATGACCGGCATGTCCGCCCCGCCGATCGGGATGATCAGAGTCACGCCGAGCACGAACGCCAGCAGGGTCATCAGGGCCAGGGAGCCGACGCTCCCGGTCAGCGCGAAATGAACGCCGAGGGCGACGGTGGCCACCGCGATCGCGGCATTCAGCGCGTGCTGTCCGCCAAACTTCACCGGCTTGCCGCTGATCAACCCCTGAAGCTTGCCGAAGGCGATGACGGAGCCCGTGAAGGTGATGGCGCCGATGATGATCCCGACGGAAAGCTCGCTCATGAGCACGCCATCGAGGGAACCTGCGTCGCGCTTGTTGAGGAAGGTGCCGATGGCCACGAGCACCGCGGCCATGCCGACGAAGCTGTGCAGGGCCGCCACCAGCTGGGGCATCGCGGTCATCTGAATGCGCATTGCCACGATGATGCCGATCACCGCACCCGCGGCCACGCCCGCGATGATGAAGCCGTAGGACTGGACCTCCGTGCCCACCAGCGTGGCGGCGATGGCGATCACCATGCCAAGCATGCCGTAGAAGTTGCCGCGGCGAGCGGTCGCCGGATGCGTCAATCCCTTGAGCGCAAAAATGAAAAGGATAGCCGAGACCAGATATGCCAACGCCTGGGTGTTTGCCGATATTTCCATGCTTATTCTCTTATTCGGATCGCTCTTTCGCGCCAGAAGGAAAGGTACCGCGTCAGGAAGGTGCCGTTACTTCTTTTTCTTGAACATGGACAGCATACGGTGGGTCACCAGGAAGCCGCCGAAGACGTTGATGGAAGCCAGGAGCACGGCGAAGAAGCCGATGAGCTCGGCGGCAGTGCCGGCGCTCTCGAGACCGGTCACCAGCAGCGCGCCGACGACCACGATGCCGGAGATGGCGTTGGTGAGGGCGACCAGGGGCGTGTGCAGCGACGGCGTTACCCCCCAGATCACGTAATAGCCAATGAAGCAGGCCAGGACGAAGACGTACAGCGCGATGAGTGTTTCAGACATGGCTTCGCATCCTCAGGATGGGCAGCGCCCACCGATCTATAGTTCAGCTGGCTCGGAATCTGGCCTTGGACCGATGACGTCCTAGACGCCGACCCGCATGGCTTTGGTGATCTCGTCCTCGTCCAGGTCCTTCAGAACCGGGCCCTGCTCGCCCTTCTCCACCATGATGTCGAGCAGGTTCGCCAGGTTGCGCGCGTAGAAGGCGCTCGCGTCCGCCGCGACCATGGAGGGGTAATTGGTGTGGCCGACGAGAACGACCCCCTGCTTGGTGACGACCTTGTCCGGCTCGGTCAGGGGACAGTTGCCGCCGTTCGCCGCCGCCAGGTCGACGATCACCGAGCCCGCACGCATGCGCCCTACCACCTCTTCGGTGATCAGCACCGGCGCTGGCCGGCACGGAATCAAGGCCGTCGAAATGATGACATGCGCCTTGGCCAGCTCGTCCGCCAGTGCCGCCTGCTGCCTGGCCTTGGCCTCATCGGAGAGCTCCTTGGCATAGCCGCCCTCGCCCGATCCGCTCTCACCGATATCGAGCTCGATGGCCTTCGCCCCCAGCGACAGAATCTGCTCCTTGGTTTCGGGACGCACATCGTAGGCGTGTACATCGGCGCCAAGCCGGCGCGCGGTCGCGATGGCCTGCAGTCCGGCGACGCCCACCCCCAGCACTACGAGACGGGCGGGCTTGGCGGAGCCGGCGGAGGTCATCATCATGGGCAGGAAGCGACCGTACTGGGCGGCGGCCTCGATGACCGCCCGGTAGCCCGCGATATTGCTCTGAGAAGAGAGGACATCCATGGACTGGGCACGGGAGATGCGCGGGATACGCTCCACCGACAAAACGCGCACGTCCCGGGCGACCATGGCACCGACGATCTCGTCCTCGCCGCAGGTCTCCACGAAGCCGATGTAGATCGCCCCTGGCTTCATGGCCGCCGCGTCATGCGCGTCCGGACGCCGCACCTTGAGCAGGATGTCGGCCTGGAGCACCGCCGTGCGGTCCGAGATCCTGGCACCCGCGGAGGCATAGTCGTCGTCGGGGTAGTGGGCAGCGACGCCCGCGCCCCGCTCCACGACCACATCGAAACCCTTGCCGGCGAGCTTCTTGACCACCTCCGGGGTGGAAGCCACCCGCGCCTCGCCAGCGGCGGTCTCCTTCGGAACGCCGATCTGCATGTCTTTTCCCCCTCCTCGATGCTACCGCCGGTAGCTCGTAAATCGCCGCATTATGGGTGGTCGCACCGGTCAGCTCAAGGTGGCGGACCGCTCCCGCGCCGTCGTTCTTTTTCGTTTGGACGCACCCGAGTCATCCCACACCCGGCGATCGCGCGCCAACCGGGCTTCCGCGCCGAGCGCCGAGGCTACCCCTGTCCTCGAGCAGAATAGCAGACGCCGCGCGATGGACTCTCCCACAGTCGGCGTGGTTGAGGCCGCGGCCTAGTCCAGCTTGCTCTTGACCGCCTTGAGGATGTGCGTGGATATCTCCTCGATCGACTGACTCGTGGTATTGAGCACCGGCAGCCGCATGCGCTTGAACATCCCCAGGGCTTGGCGGGTGTCCGCCTTGCATTGCTCCAGCGAGGCATAGGTACTACCTGGACGCCGCTCCTCGCGGATGCGCTGAAGTCGCTCGGGGTCGATGGTGAGCGCGAACAACTTGTCCCGGCAGTCCCACAAGGCCTTGGGGACGTCCCCGCGCTCGAAATCCTCCTCGGTGATCGGATAGTTGGCAGTACGCAGCCCGTAATGGATGGCGAGATAGAGACAGGTCGGCGTCTTTCCGGAGCGGGAGACGCCCGTCAGCACCACATCCGCGCGCTCGAAGTTGTCCGGCCTCACACCGTCGTCGTTGGCCATTGCAAAGTTGATCGCCTCGATGCGCTTGGTATAGGAGCTCTGCTTGGTGATCGCGTGACTGCGACCCGACTTGCGGCTGGGAGAAACCCCGAGTTCCTGGCTGAGCGGATCGACGAAGATCTCGAACAACTCCAGGAAATAGCAGTTTCCGCTCTTGAGAATCGCCCTGATCTTGTCGTCCAGCATGGTGCTGAACACCAGGGGCCGCGCGCCGTCGCGATCGGCCGCCTCCTGCATTCGCTCATTGAGCGCCTTCGCCCTGAGCTCGGTGTTGATATAGGGCATATAGACCTGCTCGAAGTCCACACCGTCGAACTGCGAAATCAGGCTATGACCCAGGGTCTCGGCGGTGATGCCGGTGCTTTCCGAGACGAAGAAAACGGTTCGTTTCATGCGGGGTTACTGGGTTGAGGAGACGACCCGATGCTACGCGACGGCGCCTCATGACGCATGTCAATGCGGACGCCAGACCTTTCTTGGCAAACTCTGCCGCTGTCGGGGGCTGAGCCGACCCAATCAACAAGCCACAGGAATGCAATCATGGCAAGTATCTCCAACGATCACGACCTTCGCGACGTGCTCAACGGTCTCTCGCCGGAGCGACGGCGCGTCGTCGGCGCCAGGTTCACGAAGAGCGTCATGCACCTGTGCAAGGACGAGCGCGTGGCGCGTGCCGTGGAAACAGCGCTCAGCCCGACTGCGAGCGAGGTCGAGTTGGAGGATGCCTTCAGGTCAGCAAAGGCCTACGCGACCAAGACCTACACGGACTGCGGGAAAGACACGGACTGGCTCGCCCAGGCGGATCACTTCGTCGCCGCATCCGCGGCAGCTGCTCTGACCCCGTCGTCCCAGCTCTCGGATAAGGTCAATCCGGCCTGGAAAGCAGCGGTTCAAGCGCGTATGGCGAAGAACTGCGAGATGATGGAAGAGGACGAGGGCGAAACGGAAAGCGAATCGGAGCGCCAATACCGCATCGCCGGCGAGGCGGTGTAATCGCGCAGGCGCCCGGCGCGCCGCAATCGCCCGGCGCGCCGCAATCGCCGGGCCGCAGAAAGAGCCGGAACGCGTTTGTCAGCGGCGGCGCTCCGCGCCATGGGCGTCCTCCGCGGCCAGCATCTGATCATAGATCTCCCAGGCGGCGGCTGCGTCTTCGGCGCTTACGCGATCAACCGCGTAACCCAGGTGCACGACGACGTAATCGCCCGCCTTCAGCGACTCGTGCTCCAGCATCAGCAGGTTGGCCTCCCGCTCCACGCCCTTGGCCTCGCAGCGGGCCAGTAGACCGTCGATAGAGCGAATCTGCATCGGTATTCCGAGACACATAACGTGAAAGCTCCGGAAGTTGCGTTCCGCAACAGACTAAGGCGGACGAGGTGTGCCGGCAAGCCCCGACCGAGCACCGGGATGCTGCAAATGATCCGCGTACACGAGGGCGAAGCCGCGGCGAAACCCTTACACTAAACGGGACGTGCGCGGCGGCTCGCGCATTCCTTCCTCCGAATACACGCAGACCATAAAGCCATGACTAGATCCACCCTGATCCTGGGCCTCGGCAACACGCTGTTGCGCGATGAGGCGGTGGGCAGCGAGGTCATTCGCCGCCTTGAGGCCGCCGGGGACTTGCCGGATGCGGTCTTCGTCGACGGCGGCACCCTCAGCTTCACCCTCGCCGGCCCCATCGCCGACTCTCCGCGTCTGATCGTCGTCGACGCCGCCGTTATGGGCGCGGCGGCTGGTACCGTCCAGGTCTTCGAGGGCGAGGCGATGGACCGCCAGCTCAGCGGCAAGGGAAAGAGCGTGCACGAGGTGAGCCTCCAGGACCTGATGGATATGGCGCGGCTCACGAATACCCTCCCGTCGTTCCGCGCCCTGGTGGGCATCGAGCCGGCCGAGGTCGACTGGGGCGAGCAGCTCACGCCCGCGGTCGAGGCCGCTGTTCCTCTTGCGATGGACGCCGTTCGCGACCTCATCGCGCGCTGGGACGCCGTGGCACGGGACCGGCCCTGACCCATTGTGCTGAAACACCCGTTTTAGTGCGCTGCGTCAAATTTTCATGCAGTAGAAGGCGGTAAAATTCTCAAAAGCTAATAAGCGCACTAGAGCATCTCCCGATGTCCGGGCTTGAATCGATTCCGATCAGCGTCGAAGCGCCAGCCGAGGAGGCGCAAGACTGGGGCAACGCCCTGCCGGTGCTACACGAGATCCGCCACGCCGTGCACCGGCTGGCACAAGACGGCGAACGCACCGTCATCGACCTGCGGGCAATCCCATTTGGTCCGGGTGACGAGGATCGCCTGCTCGCCCTGCTCGGCCGTGGTGAGGTAGAGGCCCGCCTAGACGCCTTCGGTCCCACGCGCATCTGGGAGACCGCCATCCCGGGCGTCTGGCTGGTCGATCACCGCAATGCGGACGACGAGCGAATCGCCCTTCACGTCGAGATCGCTCCCATTCCGGAAATCCTGCACACCCAACCGCAGGACCTGCAAGAGGCGCTCCCCAAGCTCGAGGCCCGCATCGCAGCGGGCACCAAAGTCGTAACCAAGCACAGTCCTGACAACTGAAGGAGGGACAATGGCCAACCAAAAAACCCTGGGCGAAATCCTGACCGAGCATGGGGTATCGCGACGGGGCTTCCTCAAAGTTCTGCGCCGCAACCGCCTCCATGATGGCCCTGCCGCCGACCATGACCGCGGCCATCGCAGAGGCCTTGGCGACGGCAAGGAGACCCTCGGTCATCTGGCTGTCCTTCCAGGAGTGCACTGGCTGCACCGAATCGCTCACCCGCAGCTTCTCGCCGACACTGGAGGAGTTGATCCTCGGGGTCATCTCGCTCGACTACCACCACACGCTCCAGGCCGCCTCCGGCGACGCTGCCGAGGCCGCCCGCATGCAGGCCATGGAAGAAAACCATGGCTCCTACCTGGTCATCGTGGACGGCTCGCTGCCGGCGCCTGACTCCAACCCGGGCTACTCCACGATCGCCGGCCACAGCAACTACGACATCCTCATGGAGACCGTGGAGGGCGCCGCCGCCGTGGTCGCCGTCGGCACCTGTGCCGCCTTCGGTGGTCTGCCCCGCGCCCGGCCGAACCCGACCGGGGCCGTCGCGGTCCAGGACCTGGTTCACGACAAACCGGTGATCAACGTCTCTGGATGCCCCCCGGTTCCCATGGTCATTACGGGTGTGCTGGCTCAGTACCTCACCTTCGGGCAATTGCCCGAGCTCGACCAGTACAACCGGCCGCTGGCCTTCTTCGGCCAATCCATCCACGACCGTTGCTATCGCCGTCCCTTCTACGACAAGGGTCTGTTCGCCGAGACCTTCGACGACGAGGGGGCGCGCAAGGGCTGGTGTCTGTATCGGCTCGGGTGCAAGGGCCCCAGCGCCTACAATGCCTGCGCCACCATGCGCTGGAACAACGGCACGAGCTGGCCGATCGAGTCCGGCCACCCCTGCCTCGGCTGCTCGGAGCCCAATTTCTGGGATGCCGGCGGCTTCTACAAGCCGTTGTCGGTGCCCACGGTAAATGCCAGCGGCACCCTGCTGGCGGCAGGCGTGGCTGGAGCCATCGTCGGCGGCGCCTCGGCGGCATTGGCGAAGAAACAGCAAAAGGCGGTCGTGGCGGGGCGCAAACCTGTCACCATCGATGAACTGGAGCAGAAGCTATGAGCGATCCGATGGAATTTCTGCTTTGGACCAAGGGTCCCATGTTCGACTGGGCAATCGCCATCTTCGCCCTCGGAATACTGGTGCGGATCGTCGAGATCTTCCTGCTCGGACGCAAGGTCAACTACGCCGAGGCCCGCGGCACGGAATGGGGACCCGGCTTCCGCACCATGCTCACCCGCAGCGTCGCCGACCCCGGCACCTTCCAGCGCGCTCCCTTCAACGTGATCGTCGGCTGGATTTGGCACCTCGGCTTTCTGATCGCGCTGCTGCTTTTCATACCCCATATCGAGCTGATCAAGAGCGTGCTGGGCGTTTCCTGGCCCGGACTGCCGAATCCGGTGGTGGATGCCGTCTCGGCAGTGACCATCTTCGCCCTGGTGGCCACCCTCGTGCACCGCGTTACCCATCCGGTGAAGAAGCACATCAGCACCTTCGAGGACTATCTGATCTGGGCCGTGACCTTCCTGCCGCTGCTCACCGGGTACCTGGCCTACCACCGCCTGATCAACCCCTACCCGTTGGCCCTGGGTCTGCACATCCTCACGGTGGAGATCTTCCTGATCGTGCTGCCCTTCACCAAGCTGACCCATATGTTCACGGCCTTCATCGCCCGCTGGTACAACGGCGCCATCTTCGGCCGCAAGGGGATCGCATCATGACCGAGCTGACACTCGAACGCGGGCTCGACGCGCTGCGCGCGGAGATCGACGCCCCCGTCGCCGCCTTCTTCTCGAGCTGTGTCCACTGCGGACTCTGCGCCCAGGCCTGCCCCTTCTACCTGGAGACCGGCGACCCAAAGTACACGCCCATCATGAAGCTGGAGCCCCTGCGCCTGCTGTGGGAGGCGGAGTACACCCTGTGGGGCCGCGTCAAGAGCAAGCTCGGCCTGCTCAAGAAGGTCACCGACGACATGCTCGGAGAGTGGGAGCCACTGCTCTACGACTCCTGCAGCATGTGCGCACGCTGCTCCATGGTGTGCCCGGTCGGCAACGACCTCCAGTACATGATCCGCAAGACCCGCGAAGGCATGGTGGCCTCCGGCCACGCCCCGGAAGGCCTGATCAACGCCGCCTCGCGCGCCGTGCGCACCGGCAGCCCGATGGGTCTCAAGTGGAAGACCCTCGATGTGCAGATCAAGCACGTGGAGTCGAGCTCGGGGCTGGAAGTGCCGATCGACAAGGAGGGCGCGGACTACATGGTGCTGCTGTCCTCGATGGAGATCATCAACTTCCCCGAGTACCTCGAGGCCATCACCAAGATCTTCGACCACGCGGGCGTGACCTGGACCCTGTCCACGGAATGCTTCGAGGCGACCAACGCCGGCATCCAGATCGGCAACAAGGACATCGCCGCCGAGCTGGTACAGCGGGTGGTGGACGCGGCGGTGAAGCTGCGGGTGAAGAACGTGATCAGCCCCGAGTGCGGGCACGCCTATACCGCGATCCGTTGGGAAGGGCCGAACCTGATCGGCAAATCCTACCCCTTCCGCGTGTTCCACATCATCGAGGTGCTCGAAGACCTGCGCGCCAAGGGCAAGCTCAAGACCGAAGGCAAGGAGATGGACCGGCTGAGCATGCACGACCCCTGCAACCTGGCGCGCAAGAGCGGCGTCGTGCAGGAGCAGCGCAACCTCATGGATCTGGTCGCCGGCAACTTCGTGGAGCTCAAGGAGCACGGAAAGTATCAGTGGTGCTGCGGCGCCGGTGGCGGCGTAAGCAGCAACGAGCGCGCCGAGGAGCTCAAGATGGCCGCCTTCAAGCGCAAGAAGGCGCAGATCGAGGAGGTGGAGCCCGAGCGCATGGTGACCATGTGCGCCACCTGCCGGACCCAGCTCGAAGAGGGCCTGGAGGAGTTCAACATGGACATCCCCGTGGTGGGCCTCACCGAGATGATTGCCGAGCACCTGGTCGAGAAGAACAAGCCGGCCTGACGTCCGCGATCGCCCCGGTCGAGCGCGGCCGGGGCAATCTCAGCACGCACGGCCGGCTCGACCGGTAAGAGTCCGCCCATCCAGACGCCGGGGCCCCGCGGGGTCCCCTGACGGAGAGAACAGACAATGAGTGAACGCGTAGTCGTCGACCCCATCACCCGCATCGAGGGCCATCTGCGCATCGAGGCCGCGATGGACGGCGAGAACATCGCCGAGGCCTACTCCTCAGGCACCATGGTGCGCGGGCTCGAGATCATCCTGCGGGGACGCGATCCGCGCGACGCGTGGGCCTTCGCCCAGCGTATCTGCGGCGTGTGCACCCTCGTCCACGGCATCGCCTCGGTACGCGCCGTCGAGGCGGCCCTGAACTACGAGATCCCCCCCAACGCCCAGCTCATTCGCAACCTGATGATCGGCGCACAGTATGTGCACGACCACGTCATGCACTTCTACCACCTGCACGCGCTCGACTGGGTTGACGTGGTCAGCGCGCTGAGCGCCGACCCCAAGGCAACGGCGGAGCTCGCGCAAAGCCTCGGCAACTGGCCCAAGTCGTCACCCGGCTACTTCTCCGACGTGCAGAAACGGCTGAAGGGCTTCGTCGAGTCGGGCCAGCTCGGCATCTTCGCCAACGGCTACTGGGGACACCCGGCCTACAAGCTGCCGCCGGAGGCCAACCTGATGGCCGTCGCCCATTACCTCGACGCGCTTGCGTGGCAGCGCGAGGTGGTCAAGCTGCACGCCATCTTCGGCGGCCGCAACCCGCACCCCAATTTCGTCGTCGGCGGCGCCCCGTCGCCCATCGACCTCAACTCCGACTCGGCCGTCAATGCCAAGCGCCTCTCCCAGGTACAAACGGTCATCCAGCAGATGCGCGAGTTCGTCGATCAGGTCTATGTGCCCGACACCCTGGCCATCGCCAGCTTCTACAAGGACTGGGCCAGCCGCGGCGAGGGTCTCGGTAACTTCCTGTGCTACGGCGATTTGCCGGAAAAGGGCATGAACGATCCCTCGAGCTTCCTCATCCCGCCCGGGGTCATCCTCAACCGCGACCTCAGTACGGTGCATGAGGTCGACCTGAACGCCCCGGACCAGATCGAGGAGTACGTCTCGCACTCCTGGTACCAGTACCAGGAAGGCCGGGAGAAGGGTCTGCACCCCTTCGCCGGGGAGACCGAGCTGGACTATGACGGCCGCGGCGGCGTACAGCCCCCGTACAAGCAGCTCAACGTCGAAGACGGGTACTCCTGGCTCAAGTCTCCGCGCTGGAAGGGCCACTCGGTCGAGGTCGGCCCGCTCGCCAGGGTACTCATGCTATACGCGACGGGCCACGCGCAGACCAAAGAGCTGGTCGACATGACGCTCAGCAAGCTCGACGTGCCCGTGGAGGCCTTGTTCTCGACGCTCGGGCGCACCGCCGCCCGTACCCTGGAGACCAAGGTAATGGTCGACACCATGCAGGTCTGGTACGACAACCTGATCGCCAACATCAAGGCCGGAGACACCAAGACCTTCAACGAGACGCTGTGGGATCCGTCATCCTGGCCGAAGAAGTGCCAGGGCGCCGGCTACATGGAGGCCCCCCGCGGGGCGCTCGGCCACTGGATCGTGATCGAGGACGGCAAGATCGCCAACTATCAGGCGGTGGTGCCGTCGACCTGGAATGCCGGTCCCCGCGATCCCAAGGGTCAACCGGGTGCCTACGAGGCGGCCCTTCAGGACAACCACCAGCTCGTGGACGTCCAACAACCGGTGGAAATCCTGCGCACCATCCACTCCTTCGACCCCTGCATCGCCTGCGCCGTGCATCTCGAGCGATCCCGAGACCGGGGAGCAGATCCAGGTCAAGGTCACCTGATCCGGCGGTTCCCGCATGCTGCCGTCACTCCCCGATCTTCATCGGGGGTGGCGGCCATGTCCTTCAAAGCAACCGACCTCAAGCCGGGCCACGCGCAACACCGATACGGTTGCGCCGGGCCACCTTCCCGCCTATCGTTCCCGCCTGACCGCGCCTCATCCGCACCGAGAACGCTCCGTCGGCGTAAGGCATGCGGATGCGCAATGGCGAAGGACATCTTGTGCATGCGGGCAAAACCCAAATCCAGGCAAACGTCCAAACCCCGGCGGGGTGAGCCGCGCCGCGCAACGCCGCCCATGATCCTGATCCCCACCGCGTTGCTCATCGCCGGCGCGATCATCGCTACCCTCGTTCGTTTCGAGAAGGACCTGCCCCCCCTGCTTGCGGACGAGCTGCCCAAGGCTGACACGGTGCGGGTCGATAAAGGCGAGCGGCGCCTGTCCCTGATCCGCGATGGCCGCGTTTACCGCTCCTACCGAGTATCCCTGGGCGGCGAGCCCAGCGGCCATAAGCAGCGCGAGGGCGATCTGCGCACGCCGGAAGGCCGCTACCTTCTCGACTGGCGCAATCCGAATAGCTGTTGTTACAAGTCCCTGCACGTCTCCTACCCAGGGGACGGCGACAGGCGTATGGCGGCCGAGCGCGGGGACGATCCCGGCGGCCTGATCATGATCCACGGGCAGGAGAACGGCTGGGGCTGGCTCGGCTGGTTCAATCAGTTCCGCGACTGGACCCACGGCTGTATCGCCGTGACCAACCTGGCCATGGAGGAAATCTGGAACGCCGTCGAGGACGGTACGCCGATCGAGCTGCGCCCCTGATGCTAACTCCAACGCCTGCGTCCGGGTGATCGCCGGCTGGAAGTCGAGCGCGGACGCGCAGTGTTTAGAACACTGTCAAGCGCCAGGACACAACCATGTTGCCAACCCTGTTCGTCTCCTACGGCTCCACGGACATGACTCTCACGCCCAGGCCAACGCGGGAATTCCTTTCCGCACTCGGCTAAAGCCTTGATCGACCGCGGGCCGTGCTGGCGATTTCCGCGCATTTCCTCAAGCAGGAGCCATCCCTGACCTCGCATCCCGATCCGCCCACGGTGCACGACTTACGAGGCTTCCCCAATCGGCTCGACGAGATGCCCTACCCGGCACCGGGTGAGCCTGCGCTGGCTCAGCAAGTCGCGGAACGCATCACGAATACCGGTATGCCAGCTCACTTGGACCGGCTCCGCGGTCTGGACCACGGGGCCTGGACCGCGATCAGGCTCATGGGCCGGGGGGCTGAGATCCCGGTCGGTACAGCTTTCGCTCGTGCGCTCCGGGATGCGGGCCACCACTATCGTCTCGGGCAAGCGCTACGGGGATCCGCTGCGCAAGGGGTGCTGGTGCTCGGTTCCGGTGGCATGAGCCACAACCTGCGCGCGCTGGACCGGAAGGGCGGCGCCCGGCCGAGCACCGCCTAAGAGTGGGTGAAGGAATTCACCAATCGGTTCGCCGACCGCGCGGAGGCGGGAGACACGGCGGCGATGATCCGTTATCGGAGCGGAGCGCCCCACGCGCCCGAAACCCATCCGACCGAGGACCAGCTGCTCCCCTTCTTCGCCGCACTTGGCGCATCGGAATTGGGGCAAGGACGGCGCGACCACGCCGCGAGCGCACGCGCGCCCTGGCGTTGAACGCCTATGCATTCGACTGGTGCTCCATCAACCAACATCGGACTGACCAACAATCCTGATCGGGTTCATCGGGAAGCGACCGTGTCTATTTCCGGGCCGAGGCCGGCGGCGGTCGTGAGATCGCGCCCCCGCCCAAAACCGCGAGGCGGGGACGGACGCTAAGACCGAGCCTCAATCTGCAAACCAGTCCGCGCGCTGAAGGCCGAAGCTACCCGATCCGCGCGGTGCGTGGCGTCGATCTCGAACCAATGCGTCATCAAGATCAGGGCGGCCCCACCGGTGACTGCCCAAAGTGGTGTGAGCAGGGTGCCGGCCGCCAAAACCAATCTCTACATGGCCATCACCACCTAAGCCACGGGACGCGCGAGCTCAGAGCGCCATCTCGAGATCCTCGATTACCGCTTCCACGCCGGCCTGTGCGCACTCCTCGTCGGTAGCGCCATCCGGCGCCCCGCTCACCCCGACCCCGGCGACGAGCGCCCCGCCCACCTCGATCGGCACGCCCCCGGCAGACATCACCAGTCCGTCGATGCGCCCGATCGGGGTGTCGGCTCGTGACACCAGTGCCGAGGTGGCGGCGTTGAAATTGACCGCGGTGGAGGCCTTCATCTTGCTGATGGGCACCGTAATCGGGGCCGCGATCGTGTCCCGAAGGGTTACCTGGACCGTTCCGTCACGATCCACCACCGTGACGCCGATCTGGATTCCCTTCTCGCGGCATGCGTTCAGAGTCGCCTGGGCCACCTTCGTCGCCGTGTCGAGGGACAGACGCTTGACGGAAACCATTGCAACCTCGTCCGCCGCGGCCGGCAGCCCCAGACTGGCGGCAATGAGCATTGCGGGAATGTGCGTTTTCATTTCGATACTCCTGCTATGGGAATGAAGCCAAACGAGTGATACAAGGTTGTCTCACGCCGCGCCTACTCGGACGGTCGAATGTTGCCGTAGCGGGCGTGCACGTATTCGTCGACCATGTGGGTGAATTCCTCGGCGATGCGGTCCCCCTTGAGGGTCGCCACCTTCTCGCCGTCCACGTACACGGGGGCGGAAGGTCGCTCGCCCGTGCCCGGCAGGCTGATACCGATGTTCGCCTGCTTGCTCTCGCCTGGGCCGTTGACCACGCACCCCATCACCGCAACCTGCATGGCCTCGACACCCGGATAACGGCCGCGCCACAGCGGCATCTGCGCCCGCAGGTGGGACTGGATGTCCTTGGCCAGCCGTTGGAAATAGTCGCTCGTGGTGCGGCCGCACCCGGGGCAAGCGGTGACCAGTGGGGCAAACGAGCGAAGCCCCATGGTCTGCAGGATCTCTTGGGCAACCACCACCTCACGGGTGCGCGACTCACCCGGCTCGGGCGTCAGGGAGACGCGGATGGTGTCGCCAATACCCTCCTGCAGCAGCACCGCCAGTGCCGCGGTGGAAGCAACGATGCCCTTGGAGCCCATGCCCGCCTCGGTGAGACCCAGGTGCAGGGCGTAGTCACAGCGGCTCGCCAGCATGCGGTAGACGGCGATCAGGTCCTGCACGCCGCTCATCTTGCAGGAGAGCAGAATCCTGTCGCGCCCCAGACCGAGCTCCTCCGCCCGCTTGGCGCTCTCCAGGGCGGACAAGACCATGGCCTCGCGCATCACCTGCTCGGCGTCCCTCGGAGCATGAGCGCGGGCGTTCTCGTCCATGAGACGAGCGATAAGCTCCGGATCCAGACTGCCCCAGTTGACCCCGATGCGCACCGGCCTTTCGTAACGGCAGGCGATCTCGATCATGGTGGCGAACTGGCTGTCGCGCTTCTCCCCGCGCCCCACGTTGCCCGGGTTGATGCGGTACTTTCCGAGCGCCTCGGCACACTCCGGGTAATCGGTCAGCAGGCGGTGTCCGTTGAAGTGGAAATCCCCGATCAGGGGCACATCCACGCCCCGTGCGTCCAGCGCCTCGCGGATGTCTGCCACCGCCCGTGCCGCGGACTCGTTGTTGACGGTGATCCGCACCAGCTCCGAGCCCGCTCGGGCCAACTCGAGGACTTGGGCAACGGTGGACGCCACGTCAGCGGTGTCGGTATTGGTCATGGACTGCACCGCCACGGGTGCCGAACCGCCCACGATCACGCCGCCAACGTTGACGGGCACGGTGCCGTGACGCTCGATTGGACTGGGACTCATGGCCTGTGCTCTTTGGGAAGCCGCGACCCCGCGGCCGATAGCTTGAATGTTGGTTCGCCTCCCCGGCGTGTAAAGGGGCGGGCCAGCAGGAACCTCGAGCCCGGGTCTCATCGCCGCGCGATCAAGGCAAGACGGAGCGCAGCCCCTGAATGATGTCGAGGTAATCCGGCGCGTCCTGATCGATGTAGCCGTGACGCACCAGGAAATCGATGATGACCAGATTGCAGTTGAGCTTGAACTCGTTGCCGTCGCGGACCGTCTCCAGCACGCGCCGCACCGGCCACAGGTAGAAGGCCTGCACCTCACCGTCCTGGCAGCGAGGCTCGAAGTCCGGCGGCAGCTCCAGATCGTAGCAGTACATGACGTCCGGCTTCAGGCCCCGTTCGGACTCCCGGCAATAGGTAACGGCCCCCACCGGCACGGCCCGATCCGCCAGCGCCTGCGGCATGGCCGCCTCCTCCCGGCACTCCTTGCGCAGGTTCTCGGCGAGGGTCGCTCCCCAGGGCAAGCCGCCCGCGACCAGGTTGTCCAGGTGATTGGGGAAGACGCGCCGATCGGCCGATCGCCTCGCCACCCACAGCTTCAAGTCATCGCCATCCCGCACGAAGCCGTTCAGATGCTGGCCGAAGGCGCGAACGCCGAAATAGGGGGCGCAGGCACGGTCGATCAGCATCCGGGGCGCGAGCCGGCTCCCGCTGGTGACCGGGTACATCTCGCCGTGCAGGTGGCTGATTGCGCCTTGCTCCACCAGCGTTGCAACGACCTCCTGCATGGCCCCAGTGCGGGACGCGAAGTCCCCCGCCGAATGAATCCAGTCGACGCCGTCGGGCGCGACCCGGAAGGTCCTCGGAAACCGTCGCAGGTGCTCCGCGAAGGCGCGACGCACCAGCCCGACGCGATCGGACTCCACCCGAAACGGGATGAACCCTGCGGGCTCCCAGCGGTTGCATTCGCGAATGTGATCGAGAAAGCTCATGCCGGAGCCGCCGAATCGACCAGGATAGTGCAGACGACGGTCCTCTCCTTGCGCGGCCCGTCGAACTCGCAGAAGAACACGTTCTGCCAGGTGGAGAGGCCAAGCTCGCCCGCGATGACGGGTATGGTCTCGGACGGTCCCACCAGACCCGCCTTGAGGTGGGAATCGCCGTTCCCGTCCTGGGCATCGTGACGCCACACCCCGCGCGGGATGAGCTTGCGCAGCAGATCCACGACGTCCGTCTGGACGCTGTCATCCCAGTTCTCTTGGATCATGACGGCGCCCGTGGCCCCTTGCGCGTAGACGGCGACCAGCCCATCGCGCACCCCGCTGCGACGGACCGCATCACGAAGCTGCGGCGTGATATCCACCAGCTCCTCCCGGGCGCTGGTGCGGAATCGAACGAGCTCGCGCACTACTTCCCCTCCATTTTCACGGCCTCCCACAGCCTCTCCATCTCCACGCGCTCATCAGGACCGGGGGCTCTGCCCTGCTCCCTCAGGCCAGCCTCGATCGCGCGAAAGCGTCGCTCGAAGCGATGGTTCCCGGCGCGCAGGGCCTGCTCCGCATCGACGCCCAGGTGACGGGCCAGGTTGACGCAGGAGAAGAGCAGATCACCAACCTCGTGAACCCGCTCAACGGGATCGGCGTTCTCGTCAATGGCCTGCCGGCACTCATCGAGCTCCTCGCGGACCTTGTCAAACACGCCATCGATCGCATCCCAGTCGAACCCTACGCTGGCGGCCCGCCGCTGCAGCTTCTGCCCCCGCACCAGCGCGGGCAGGGCCTCGGCGACGCCAGCGAGGAGACTTGAGTCCCGATCGCCACCCTTGCGCGCTCGCTCCGACGCCTTTTCGCGTTCCCAATTCGCGCGCACGGCCGCTTGATCCGACAGATCGGCATCCGCGAAGACGTGCGGATGGCGGCGGATCATCTTGCTGCAGATGGCTTCCACGACATCGGCAAACGCAAAGCTGCCCTGCTCCTCGGCCATCCGGGCATGGAAAACGACCTGGAACAGCAGGTCCCCGAGCTCGTCGCGCAGAGCGTCCATGTCGTCGTTCTCGATCGCCTCGGCGACCTCGTATGCCTCCTCGAGGGTATAGGGAAGGATCGTGCGGAAGCTTTGCGCGAGATCCCACGGGCACCCGCCCTTTGGGTCGCGCAGGCGCGCCATGATGGCGAGCAAATCGTCGATGGTGGGGCGATCCGACATAGGGTCCTCGAGAGCCATAGCAGCCTTGTCCAGGGGCATCAGCTGAACAGAATCCCGAGCAGCAGCGCGCCGATTCCGCCCCAGTACCAGTAGAGCTTGGGGATCCCGATGATCTCGCTTGGCAGCGATTTGGACGGATCCCGCGAGATCTCCCACAGATGGGGTCCCGCCATGAGCCAGGGAATGAAACCAAACATGGCCGGCACCGCGATCCACATCGGCACCGGTTCGTTGAGCAGTAAGGTGACCACGAGCACCGGCCACAACAGGATGTAAGCGGCGGTCATGCGCGCGTCAGCGGACTTCTCTCGGGTCTTGGCGAAAGCCATGACCGCCGTTACGCCCCATACGGCGGCAATGAGAATGATAACCAGCCGCATGCGCGGTCAATACCTCTCGCGTGGAGTGCCGCCGACAGACGATCGCGCACCACCCTCAGCGCGGGATGGGCGCGTCGGCGATACCGGCACCAGACATGGACTCAATCGGGACGTGCGGCGGTGGGCGCCAACCTGGCGGCGCAGCAACGCCCCCGCGTGATCGCCAGAGCAGATCTTCCGACCAGAATCAGCGCCGAAGAACCTCGTGTTGCGGCTGTCAAGGTCCATGCGGATGCCGAAAGCGCGGATCGCGTGTCCAACAATCGGTCGTTTCGGCGCGCATGCGAGAGCTACCATCGGGGCTGACTTCGGGACAGGGCATTCGGATTCGCAGACCAGCGAGACCCCGCCGCAAACGTCAAAACTGCCCCGTGCGAAGCAAGACCAGGGTACAGGCACGTTCATAGGGTATGCCGGCCTCCTTCAGCGCGCGCTCAAGCGCCCGCGATTCGGTTCCTGGATTGAGTATCACCCTGCCGGGTACCAATTCAACGATATCGCGGATCATATCGCGACTGCGCGCCTCTCCGACGTAGAGCGTGAGCGTATGAACGCGATCCCGGATATCCGCCAGTCGGTTGACCACCGGAATGCGGTCGATCCGAGACGCCTTCGGGTGCACCGGAATCACACGGTAACCCTGCGCGTGCAGGAGCTCGACTGCCTGAAAGGAGTAGCGGGTGGGTTTAGGACTCGCCCCCAACACGACGACACAGTGCTCGCCCGGTCTCAGATGTCTGGATGCCCGCATGCTCCCACCTCGCACCGCTGGCTGGGGCCGAAAAAGGGTGCCATGGTACCGCTGGCCCCAACGGACGTCCACGAGCACACCTTGCTCGCAGGTTACGGTGATTTGCCCCGCGAAGCGGGGCCGAGAGCCTGAAACCAGGGCACACGCCACCAGAAGCTCCGCCGCCGGCTGCCGTCTTGGCGGGGATGCTCGCGCTGTCCTGCCGAACGAGATGTGTCAAGACAGCGCTGCATCTGCTGCTGCAGCAGCTTGACGGACGAATCATGCATCCGGATAATTCAGTGTTCTTCGCGCCCGTAGCTCAGTTGGATAGAGTACCTGGCTACGAACCAGGTGGTCGGGAGTTCGAATCTCTCCGGGCGCGCCAAAAACATCGATAAAACAGCCGGTTAGATGACCCCCATCGACCGGCTTTTTTATTGCCTGTCCCATAGAATGCCCCCTGTCCCATAGATTCGCCGCGGTCATGTGTTTTTTGCCCTGATCAGCGGCTGGACCCGAACCGGTTTCCGGCGGTAGACGCGCTGCGTGATGGCCGAGTCGGCGTGCCCCAACCGCTGTGATGCTTCCTGCAGGGTGTCGCTGTCGCTCGCCACCTTGGCGCGGAGGTCGCGCTCCTGGAACCGGTCCTTGACCTTCGTCTCCTTCATGACCCGGTCCATGAACCGCTGCCACAGGCTGTCGAAGGCGTTGGCGCTGCCGTCCTCCTTGATGTACGCCATGTTCTCCCTGGTCACGAAGAGCGGCATGTCCCCCACCCGTCGCGGCGGCATGCGCTTGATCTCCTCGACGAGATCCTTCAGCTCTCCCGCGGCGTCCCACTCGATGATCAGGCGGATGCCCGTGGAGTCCTTGGTCTTGTGCGGCTGCACGTGGATGCCGTCTTCGCGCAGATCGGGCAGACGCAGCCGCAGGATGTCGCTGCGGCGCAGTCCGGTCATCAGCTTGAGCCGGACGTAGAGCTTCGCCAGCTCGACGGTCCGGGCGGTGCGCTTGTCCTTGGGCATCTTCAGGCTGAAGACCTCCGCGATCTCCCAATCCTCCACCAGGCGGTCCCGCGGCCGCGTGCGGTGTTTCTTCACCTGGCCGATCAGGGGATTCTTGTCGATGATTCCCCATTCGACCGCCATGGTGAGCAGATGGGAGAGGACCTCGAGGTCGCGGTTGATGCTCGTCTTTCCGAACTTGCCCGCTGCGGTGTGCTTGTACTGGTTGTAATGACGCGGCAGGACCTTGCCGGGGTGCATGTGCCCGAATACCGGACGCAACCGACGAAGGCTGAGCCGGTTGATCTCCTGACTCTTTGGCGCCTTGGTGGGGACAACCTCCAGCGCGTAGCGATCCATCAGCTTCCCCATGTTGCCGATCTTGGACGGGTCCACGTTGAGTCGGTCGCTCCAGGACCGGTAGGCCTCCTGCAGCGATTTGCCCAGGCGGAACTCGGTCTTGCCGTCCCATTGCGACTCCGCCCCCGGCGGCACGCGGTAGTAATAGGCGCCGTGCTTGTACCGCCAGCGCTCGGGCAGGGATTTGTTCTCGGATTTACGGGCGTACGGTGCCATTGATCAGGCTCGAGAAGTCGGGCTCGGCGGTCCGATCGTACGCGGAACCGCTCAGCGACATTTCCAGGGACCGTCTGGTCACGATCGGGCGACCATCCGGTCGCACGACGTGGCCGATACCCATATGCGTCAGGGCGCGGATTTGCGCACTGTACCGGCGCCTCCCCGTGATATGGCGGAGCTCCTCTTCTGTCAAGAAAGTGTCCATTCGCCTACCTCGGCGTTTCAGGAGAGTACCGGTCCGCGATTCGATTGCGCGACCGCCTCTCATTAACGCCCCGACTACCGGAAGCACCAGTCTCGCCAATCGCCATTCGGCCGATTCCTGCGACGTGCGCGGTAGGGCGCAGCTTGTCCTGGGCATGGTCCCCATGTCCTGTCCGGTTCACTTCGAGTGACTTCGTCGACCACGGCACGCGGCGCATGGTCGTGGGCGCGGATCTTTGAATCCCCGCCACAAGACTACGGGACGGGGATGATGTCTTCCCCAGCGACTTCTCGCGGGGCGGCGCATTTATATTACAAAATGTACTTTTATGCAACATGACACATGATAGGTAATACATTGCCTGACCCTTTCGTTGTTGTTGCCACAACCCTTTTCGTGGTAATCGGCACGAGAAATGGACCACACCGGGACGAAGCCTCGGTGTGGTCCTGAGTCTCATGCGACCGCTCGATCTTCGAAGCGTCGGGAAGCTCTCACGGCCCAGAGATCCGCCCAGTCCAGCCCCTTGGCGCCAGGTGGAATCGGTCCAGCCGGCAATCGGATGTCGACGGCGATTCCACGCGAGAGCAGGCGCGACCGCAGATCGCGAGCCGCTGCTTCACCGGCGCCCGACAGATCCCGATCCGCCCAGACCACCAGCCGACGGGTGCCGGCCGGGGGCGCAAACCGCGCCAACAGAGACGCACAGACCGCCGACCAGACGGGCATGCCGGTCGCCAGGCGAACCGCGAGCGCCGTCTCGATGCCCTCGGCAATACCCAGCACAGGACTTGGGGGGAACAGCCGAATCGCTCCGCCGGACAACCGGATGCCGGTCTCGACGGGCATCAGCTTCCGCGGCGAGCGCACCGGCGCTTTCAACCCGTCACGGGTGAGGTAGGTCCGGTGCAAGGTGCGCGTTCTCCCATCCGGATCGACGACCCTGGCCAGCATCGCGGGGTAAGCGGCGGATGCATCTGCCCTCGTCCCAGTACCCGAGCGACGGGTGCATGCGCACCTCGTCCGCGTCCAGTACGTCCGGGTCGAGCCGCCGGCGCCAAAAGTAGGTCCGCAACGGACCGGCTCGGGTGTCTGCCGGGGAACAGGATTCAGCCCACAACCGGACGATCCTTTCTGAGTGACTCCCCTCCTCCGATCTCGACCGCGGGCGACGACTTGCTGAAGCTTGCGGCTTCGCGGGAGTGATCGGCGCGCCGGTGCCGAGCGCACCCGCCACGGCTTCGACGACCTCCGGAAACCGCCAACCCTTGAGCCAGCCGAGCAGGCCGAGCCCGTCGGGGAATGCGCCGCAGGTCGCGCAGATGCCGCCGCCGGTCTCCTGTACGTCGGCGAACAGACGGAAGCCGTCCTTGCCGCCGTGCACCGGGCAGGGCACGTGCCGCCCGGGACGTTCCAGTGCCGGATTCAGTTCCGGCGCGAGTTGCTCGAATAGGCCGAGCCAATGCCCGGCCGCCAGAGCGCGCACGGCGCGCGCGTCGGTGTGTTTACTCAACATGTTGCACCTGTGGCCATGACCCGGGCCTGCCGGGTCCTGAATCGTGACGCCCGGCGCTTTGGGAGCCGCCGGGCCGGATGGACCTCCCGAGCCCCGTTTGAGGTGGATCGGTCGTGTTATCCGATGTCACGTATTCCAGACGGCATGGCACTCGGGATGTCCGGCACCTCGGAAAGGGATGCCGCGAGACCGATCAGGTCCGCTGCCGTCAGCCCGGCCGCCGGCAGGAAATCGCTGCCGGGGCCAAGAACAATCGGCTCGCCAACGTCGACGATCCGCGTGATCATTCGCTCGGCCTCCGCCGGATTCGGCGCCTCCACGCTCAGTACGGCGCCGCGCTGCTCCGGGCGATGCACGCCCACCACGACGATACCGGTCGGCGCCACCAGCGCCTTGACTGCTCCGACCAGGGTCTGGAGCACGGGCTCGTCGAGCTGGGCGGCGATGACGAACAGCTCCCGGAATGCATTGGTCTTCTTCATGTCTGTCTCCTCGGTTACCCGAGGGGACGAGTGCATCCCCGAGGGGAGATGCCGCCCCACGGGAATTGGCCTTTGGACTTGCCGGATGCAGGATGCGTGTTAGCCTTGCCGGACTAGCGGAGGACTACCCATGCACACCGACAAACCCCCATTGCGGACCATTCAGGGTGACGGCCAGGCGTTGAAGGACGCCGCCACGGAACAGCTGATCCGCTGGGTCACCACGGGCGACGATGCCGAGCGCGTGCGTCTGCTCGCGCTGGATCGCCAGGTCGCCCCCCGCGGCCGGCTTCGGCTCGTCGGGGGACCCTCCTCGAAACAATCGGCTTAGCGCCGGTTGCGGCCCTTGACGAGATCGAACACCTCGGCACGGGCCACCATCTCCTCGTCGATCAGGCGGATGATGCGCCGCGCCGCGGCGATCACGTCCCGATCCTGCAGCTCCCGGTTACGCAGGAGCTCGCGCACCGCATCGCGACGCGCAATCAGTGCGCCCTTGCGGGCGGTCTCCAGCCAGCGGTAGAACGAACGCCAGAAGTCATGGTTCATGAGTGTCTCCTCATCGGGTCGGTCGAACCCGCCGGCGAGGAGACGCACCTGTCCCGTCGGGGAGAGTGCTCTCCCCAAGCGGGGTATCGGAAACGGCCGGTTGGCCGCGTCATCGCAGGACTGCTTGTTTTGGGACCCCAGCTAGGTCCTTCCTCGGGCTCACCACGGAGCACCGACAGAATCCGCGTTTGCGCTGCCCCCTGCGATCCAGGAGGCACCGCGAACGCGCCGCTGCATCAACCCTAGCGCGGCGAATTCACAACCCGGAAGGGCGAAAGGTCGCTGCTTCCGTGACCTTTCGCCCGCATGCCGGGTCCGACCGGCCGCCCGGAGATCCGGACGGCCCGGTCGGACCGCGACAGCTCAGGCGGCCTCGACGAGCAGGCGCTCGGCCACGCCGAACAGCGCCCGCTTGAGGTCCGCCACGTCTGTCACCTCCACGCTGACCGGAAACAGGTGACCGATGTCGGTCTGAATCCCGACCCCCACGGTCTCGATTCCGGCCTCCCCGCACAGTGCGAGCAGGCGCAGCGTCTCGGGACGGTTGTTCGGGACCCCGTCGGTCAGCACGATCGCGATCCGTCGCGTCTCCTCGCGGCCGAGCAGATCGGCGGCCGCGTACCAGAGCGCCTGCGCCATGGGCGTCCCGCCCCTCGGGTGCTGGGCGAAGTCGCCAGCCGCGGCACGGACCTGCGCCCCATGGGCGAGCAGGCGGGTGACGCGACGCTCACGCCCGTCCAGACCGGGAAAGGCGGTCGCCGCCACGGTAACGCCCGGAATTCCGGACAGGGCCAACGCGAGGGCGAGGGCCGACTCCAGGGCCAGGTTGGCGCGCAGTGTGGTTTCGCCACTCGCACGCGTCACCGGCGCGTTCATCGACCCGGACAGGTCCACCAGCAGGTGCACGGCGGTGAATGCCGTGCGCCGTCGTGCCTTGCGCGCGAATACGCGCTCGTCGGCCACCGCAATCCGATGGAGCCGGGACCGGTCGAGCCGTCGTCCTCTGCGAACCGCGCGTTGCCGGTCCATCCGGCTCGACTGCACCAAACCCTGCAGCCTGGCGCTCAGCCGGGCGGACTCCGCCTGGACCCTCGCCAGCAGGCGCGTGCCTGCCTGGCGGTCGCCGGTGAAGCCCTCCAGTGTCGGGAGCTTGATCTCGGTCGAAGGGACGGCAGCCGTGCGCAGCAGATCGGCCACCCCCGCAAAGGGATCGCCGTCGCACTCATCGGCAGCCGCCGACAGCACCTTCGCGAGCGCATCGCGCGATCGAACCTCGCCGCTCTCGTCGTCATCAGTCGAGACCGCGCCGCCGTCGGGTTTGCCTTCGACTTTGTACTCTCGGGGATCCCTCCCGGTATCCCGGGGGCGGGTGGCTGTTTCGTCTGAAGATCCCTCACCCGCGATGTCCTGGTCCTGGGATTCAGAATCCCCCGTGCCATGCTTGTCCTCAGGCGGATGGCGGCGCCTTCGCCTGCCATCCGCTCCGGCATCGCCTTGGCTTCCGGGATCCTCATCCAATCCGCCGCCACAGGCTTGCTGTCCCCGCTCGGGTTCCTGCTCGCCGGTGTCTTCATCGGCGCCACTCTTCGGCCCTTTGCTCCCGCTGCGCCTCGTCTTCCAGCATTCGCCGGATGCGCCGGGCCAGCTGCACCGTCTCCGCGGTGCTCGACAGCGTCCCGACTTCGCCCATCAGGGCCCTCAGCCGACCGACGACGTTCGCCGGAAAGACCTGCCGGAGCACCTCCTCCGCCTTTCGAGCCTCATCTGCAAGGGCAGTCTGACCCAGCACCTCATGACGCAGTGCCAGGAGCACGTACGCCGCGAGCACCCGTGCCGGGTGGTCGCCCGCCGCCGGGGCGGACAGGCGTCCCTCCGCCAGCAGACGGCGCACCACCGCCTCGATGCTGGCTCGGGTGCCGGGAAAGGGTCCGGCCAGCTCGCGCTCGATGCGCACGTCCTCGATGCGGTTCTGCAGGGTCTCCTGCAGAGGGCCCTCCTGTGCGCCCTTGCGGTAGGCCGCGAAATCCGTGTAGCGGACATGGGCGGCCTCGTGTGCCAGGTAGCCCCAGGCCAGGGCGCGGGTCGCCGCGTCCTCGGGGAGATCCGGCAGTTGGATCACGTTCCCGTCGGTGAAGGCCTCGAGCCCGCCGACGCGCACCTGCACCCCGAACTTGCGTCCCAGGGCCGCCGCCACGATGGGCAGCGCGTTCAACAAGGTATTTCTCTTCACGGTGTGTCTCCTCGGTGAGGGGCGCACCGCCACCCCCACCGGGGGCACAGGCGCCCCGGTTGGGGAAAGAGGGGCCGCACGGAGCGGCCCTTTCGTCAGAAGTAGAAGGAGTCGGACTCCGTCTGCACGTCCGGCCGGGATGGCCGATGTCCGTCAGAGGGGGCGTCTCGGGCCTCGACACCACGGGGGACTCCTCATCCCCCAAACTGCCTTCGATGGCCCATTCGAATCGCCTCTTCATCTTGGTCTTCGGTGGACTCTGTTCGAGCCGCCGGGATCAGCTCCTGCAGCGCCAGCAGGCCGGCGCCGTGGTCGCTCATCCGCCCCGGGTCGGAGACCAGGAGCATCAGCCCGAAGCCCTCGTTGAACAGCGTGCCCTCGACCGGGCCCTTGACGGGCACCCGCGCGAGCCACTCGTCCAGGCTGTCCAGGACCGGCTGCACCCGGTAATCGACGAAGGCGAGACAGGCGAGCTTCTCGCGGATGCGCCGGAAGGTGGACAGCGCCCGTTGGGACAGGGCCTCCTTTCCGATGAAGCTCTGGTCGAGCTCCCGGGCCATCTGTGCGACCTCACCGAACAGGGTGTCGCCCAGTGAGCCGACTTCTTCCGCGAGGTTGCCGGCAGACTTCGCCGGCAGGACCCGGAACAGCTGATAGCCGAAGGCGAGTCGCGACTCCATCGTCGCCGCGGGCTCCACCGCACGACGCAGGGCCGCCTGCCATCGCGGATGCTGTGCGATCCAGTCCTCGATGGCGTCGGCGTAACCGGCCACGAAGGCACTTCGTTCCGTTCGGAACCGCTCGCCCAGGGCATCGAGCTCCGCCGCCACCGCCTCGGCACGGTTCTCGGGGATGGCGAAGCCTCCCAGGAAACGCGTGCCGCCGGTCAGGCAGATGCGCTCGGCCTGCTTCTTCAAACGGTGGAACACCCGGATCCGCTCCGGATCGCAGATGCGTTTGGAGCCCAGGGACACCAGGTCCTCGGGCGGTACCTCGTCGCCCAACGCCAGGTCCTCGGCGGTGAGCTTCTTGCGTCCGGACCAGATCCGGACATCCAGGTTGACCGCCACCAGGCGGTCGAGAATCTGCGTGTGCATGACACCTCCTCGCCGGAGGACGCGCATGCCGACCCAAGGGCCGGAAACGCGCCGCATCCGGCCCAGTTACTCATGTGATGATCAGAACCAGTAGTCCTCGCCGCCCGTCTCGATCCGCGAGAGATCGATGGGGCTGGCAGCGGTCGGACGATCGATGTGCCGCGGTCGAACAGCCCCCGCCGAACCGACTGGGACGGGTCGTCCGTCTGCGGCGATCCTCGCCTGGCCCTGGTAGACATAACCCTTGCGGGTCTTCTCCTGCTCCCTGCGCTGGACCTCGGCAAGTCGCGACGCGGGGTAGGTCGCGGACTGGACCAGGCGGCCCGCCCTGCCCCATCGCACCTCCACCGAGCCGTCCGGGTGCCGGCCCCAGGCCCACTCCTTGGCGCTGCCGTCCGCGTGCGTGAAGCGGAACAGCCGCATGGGCGTCCCCGCCGTCATTGGGGTCTGCCCGTCCACAGGTCGCCGAAGACATCCGCCGCGATGCGGTGAATGGCCTCGCGCTGCTCGGGCTCGGCCCGTGCCGTGAGGGCCTGGTCCAGCGCGTAGGCAAGCGGCTGCGGCGCGCCCTTGAAGGTCAGCGCCAGCCGCGCCCAGCGCACCAGGGTGCGCGTGGACAGGGTGACGGTGAGCTCGCGCCCGGCGTCCGCCTGCCCCATGAAGAGCCGGCGGACCTCGTTGGCCACACCGACCATCTTCTCGCCGATGGCCTCGGGGAGCTTGGGCACCAGGGTCCTGAGCAGTCCCTGCTCGGTCGCCCCGTCCGGGTAGTCCACCTGGATCACCCGGAAGCGGTCGAGGAAGGCCAGGTTCTGGCGCAGTACCCCCTGGTAGAGCCCGCTCGCGTCCCCTGCCCCGGCGCTGTTGCCGGTGGCAATCACCCGAAGCTTCGGGTGGGGACGGATGACCTCGCCGCCGTTGGCGGCAATGGTCAGCGGCGCCCCTTCCACGATGTCGTTCAGGCCGGCCAGCTCGGCGGCGTCCATCAGGTCCATCTCGTTGAGGATCAGGAGATGGCCGTCGCGCGCCGCCGTCGCCAGCGGACCGTGGACGAAGCGGGTCTCCCCCTGCACGAGCATGAACTGACCCACCAGGTCGGTGAGCTCCATGCGCCCGTGGCAGGTCACCTCCTGCACCGGCCAGTTGAGCCTGGCGGCGACCTGCAACACCAGGGAGGTCTTGCCGGCGCCCGTGGGCCCGGTCAGCAGCAGGCCGTCCCCCGCCGGGTCGGCGAGAAAGGCAAGCACGTCGCGCAGGTACTCGCGAAACACGTAGGGACGCTTCGCGGGGATCTGCGGATGCGTCGGGTCGGCGAAGCCCTCGACGGTGAGGCCACGGGGGGCCTTGACGCCGAAGGTCTCGGCGACAACGAAGCGGTTGGTCTGGGTCATCGGTGTCTCCTTGGGATGTTGCCCGTGAGGAGACACCTGTCCCCGCGGGGAGAAGGTCTCCCCGGCGGGGTTGCAGGAAGCGGCCGGGGCCGCGGCATCGTCGGGCTGCTTGTTTTTGGACCCCAGCTAGGTCCCGTGTTGCCGTCCGCAACGGACAGCGTCAACAAAATCGCCTCTCCGCTGCGGTCCGTTCGGGAAGCTCCGATCAAATCGGAGCTTCCTGCGAGGCAGGATGCCTAGCCGTTTTCGACGCCTGTTCGCGTCGAAAACGAAGGAACCGGGAAACCGCCCAGCTTGCGATCAAGCTCCGGTTCCGTGCTCTGATGAATTCAGGATGGATTCATTCAGAGCGTCCGAACGGACACGCAGGGGACAGGCGCCGGGGTCACCGGGGGATGACGGACCGGTGCCGTCGCGTTGGCGCGTTACGGACGTCCGTGTCCGCAGCGCCGTCAGGTTCAGAAGAAGAACGACTCGCCCGCCGCCTCCTGCCAGGCCTCCTCCACCGCGACCCCGTCGAACGGCACGGTCGCGGTCTCCTCCTCCAGGGTCGTGACGCGCACCCGCTCGGCGGACTTGCGCCGATGGGCCTCGAGCGCATCGGCATCGAGCTGGGGCAGCAGCTGCCCGAGGGCCGCCCGGTAGTCGACCGTGCCCTTTTGCAGGTAGCGGGACACCTTGATGCCCGCCGCCTCCGCCGCCAGGAACTCGCCCATCATGGCCACGAGCGCCCGCTCGATACCGGCCATGTCGCCCTTGAGTGTTTTCAGCGCCACTTCCCGGCGCTGCACCTCCGCTACCAGCGAACGGTATTCGCCGGCGAGCAGTGTCCAGCGCTCCAGGTCTTCGCCCTTCGGGACATAGAGGTCCCGAACTGGGTCGCGCATGGGTTCCTTGCGTGTCGCGATCAGCTCCCAGAAACGCAGGCACGCGGGTACCAGCTCCCGGCTCAGAAAGGTCTCGTCACGCGCCACGGGGAATTCCAGCAGGGGTTCACCGTCGGCATAGAAGACGAGCCATCCCTGCTGCGCCCCGGCCACGAAGAGCTGGTGCTGGACCTGGGGCCAGTAGAGGCGAAAAGCCGCAGCCTCGGTCTTCTTCGCCGAGACCTCGGCGAAGGTGCCCGCCGCCGGCGCCTTGAGCTCCACGGGCGCGCCGTCGTCGGCAATGCCGTCGAAGGAGGCCCGCAGGATCGGCTGCTCGTCGGCCTCGGCGCATACGGGCAGCAGCAGCGTGTCGTGCCGCTCCTCGAAGGCCCGTCGCGCCGCGTCCTCCAGGGCCACGCCGCGTCGCACGTGCGGGTTGGCGGACAGGTCCGGCTCGCGCGCCACACCGGTGCGCTCCGCCCACAGGCGCCAGGGCGTCTTGTAGGGGGAGCGCCCGACGACGACCGCGGCCTCGGAGGCGGTGATGCCCCCGGAACGCCAGCGCAGCCATTCCGGCGAGCGCTGGGCCACATCGATGATCTTCATGGTGATGCCCTCCGCAGGCGCGGGGCACACCAGAACCCCTGCGGGGCGCGTGCGCCCCGCGTGGGGTTGGTTGATCAGGCGGCCTGCTCGACCGGCTGTTGGCTGGTGGCCGCCCTGGCCTGCTCGAGCTCGGCCAGTGCGAAGACCAGATGCGGGCCCTGGAAGCGGGCGCGACAGTAGTCCTCCGCCTGGCTCCAGGCACCCGCCTTATCGGCGCGCGCGACCAGACGGGCGACCTGCTCCCTGACCTCCTCCTCGATTGCCGCCTCCATGTCGACCTTGGTCGCATCCGCTGCTCCGTCGGTGACCGTACCGTCAGGTGCGGGCTCCGGGCCGAAGGCAGACACATCGCCGGGTACCGGCAAACCATCCGCCTCGATCACCTTGCCTGCCATTTCCTCGGCCGTGTAGTCGGCCTCCTCCGGGAACGCGGCACGCAGGCTCGCGGCCTTGGCGCACTTGAGCAGCTGGCCGCGGGGGCGCTTGACCCACATGTCGGTGGGCACCTCCGAGCGGGCCCCGCCCGCCCTGGAGTAGGCCTCCTCCCAGAACACCGGCTCGGTGAAAGGACAGCGGGTCCCCTGCACCATGCGGTAGACGGTGACCTCGCACCAGGCGGGGAAGCTGACGGTGATCTCGATGTCCTGCCAGCCCTCCTCCGTCCTTGCCCGCCCCCGGAAGGTGCGGGTCGTGTCGGGACCGAAGCGCGGTGCGTCCATCCCGGCCCACTGGCCGGTGCGCGCGGCGGTGGTCTGCACCTCGGCGATGCCGGGCCACACGGTCTCGATCTCGCGCCCGAGGGCCTTGCTCCACATGGGCACCACGTGCACCGGTCGGCGCATCACGTCCAGGTTCCTGGCCTGACAGTAGCGCACCGCGAGCAGGATCCCTTCCGGGGTCCTGGCGCTGGGGAAGATGCTCTCGGTCAGCACCTTCCAGGTACCAAGGTCGAGCCCGAGCTCGTTGAGGGCCTGTTCCGGTGCGGCAAGGCGCACCATCGGCTGGGTCTGCGCGTCCGCCTTGGTCGCTCGCGAAGTTGTCTTTCTCGGCATGGTCGTCTCCTCGAGTCGCGGGGCACCGCACCCCCACGCGGGGACTGCAGGTGCCCCGGTGGGGTGAAGGTGGCCTCTGGCCACCCTGTCATCGGTCGTCAGAAGGGGATGTCGTCGTCGAAGTCGGGTGCCTTCTCCGTCGTCGCTTGAGAGGCCGCGCCTTGGTTCCGGTCTCCCCGCCCGCCGAGCATGCGCAGACGCTCGCCGACGATCTCGGTGGTGAAGCGGTCCTGGCCGTCCTCGCCCTGCCACTTGCGGGTCTGCAGACGGCCCTCGATGTAGACCAGCGCGCCCTTCTTCAGGTACTCGCCGGCCACCTCGGCGGTGCGGGCGAACAGCACCACTCGGTGCCATTCCGTCCGCTCCTGTCTCTGCCACTGGCCGTCCTTCCAGGTCTCGTTGGTGGCAACCGCCAGGTTGGCGACGGCGTTGCCGTCACCGGTTTGGCGCATCTCGGGGTCACGGCCGAGGTGGCCGATCAGCTGTGCCTTGTTCAACATGGCTATCTCCTCGTCAGTTTGGGAGCCGCGGTCCCCGCTGGGGACCGGTCTCCCGGGTCGATGGAAAAGCCCTGGCCTAGCCGGACAGGGCTTCTTCGATACGCGTTTCGTGCCAGTCGGCGGCGCGTTCCACCGCGCCGGCGGCGGAGCGACCGAGCTCGACGGTCAGGGCCGTCAGCAGGGCTGCGACGGCGACGGCAAGAAGGATCCGTTTCATCTTGCTTCTCCGTCGTCAGGGCCGAACGCGGGTTTGGGAAGGGACATGCGCCGTCCCCGGTGTCGGGTGGATCGGGCCTGCCCGCTACCGGGGACGACACCGCGACGCAGGTAGGTGGGTTTGTGGAACCGGCGCCAGTCCGTCTGGGGAGTCCAGACGTCCGGGGCCGGCCGTTGCGGGGTTTCGGCCTCCTGTTTGGGCGCGGGGGCACGGGAAATCGCCACCACGCCGGCCAGGACCAGGCCGAGCATGATCAGATCGAACATCGGGGATACCTCCGGGTGCGGGACCGGGAGGCACGACCCCGCTGCCGGGGTTGGCTACCCGGCTTGGGTCGTTGGAATGCGGCGCACGCGGCGCCGCGCATCTGCGGGCTGGTTTTGTTGGGCGCCCAGCTGGCGCCGATTGCCGTTCGCACAGGCGAACCGCGGGATCGCACTTAGGTGTATCGCAACGGGGGTCCCGGGACCTAGGTCGAAAGGTGCAGCTTTCCGGCACCTTTCCCGGATGCCGCGCTCCGGGCGCCCCGGTAGGCTCTGGCAGACCATCGCCTATTCGGAGCCCCGCCATGAGCCCCACGTCCAGCCGCGCCTTCAGCCGCCCGGTCTTCGACCAAACCATCACCATCCACAGCAACCATGCGCAGCGCGTCCTCGACCGGGATTTCCAGCTGGTGGTGCGGGCGCTTTACGGCATCGACGTGGTGCTGCGCATCCTGGGCGACGACGAGGAGATGGATCAGGTCGAGGAGATCGTGAGCGATCTCATCGGTGAGCTGGCCGCGGCGCTGCGCGCGGAGATGGCCCGCCTCGCGGAGCTGCGCGAGAGCAATGCCATCAGCGCCACGCCCCGTTACACGAACCCGCGCGAGGTCTCGGTCCACATCTCCTCGCCCCAGCTGGCCCAGTACACGGCCCTGGTCGAGGAGCTCGACCGCCTGATGATCGCCATGGACACCCTGTGGCTGACCGGTGTGCTCACCAACAAGCAGCGTGCCCGGGGCGCCTACGACTGGCGCACGCGGCTGCTGCGCACGGGGCGGCGGATCATCGAGATCGAACGCCGGGCCCGTGCATCGGCGGAGAAGCGCGGCAAGACGGAAGAGATCGCGGCGACGGAGGCCGAGGGTGGGAGTGAACCAGACGCGGCGAATGCAGCAGAGGTCGAGAGCGAGAACTCGGAGATCGCGGGGGCACAGGACCAGAGTGAAGCAACCGCGGGCTCCGATAAGGAACCCTAGCCTCCACCCCGACGCAGCCCGTACCGGGGAGACTGGAACGCCGTCGGATCATCCCGTCACATCTCGAGCGGCGCGCCTTGGCGCTGGTCATGGACCCGGGACTGATCGACAATCTGCGGGGAGTGAAGCGTAGTCCCGGAAGGTCGGAGGCCTTCTCCGCCAATGCCCCGCCTCATCATGCATGTCGACCTCGACGCCTTCTTTGCCGCCATCGAGCAGCGGGACAACCCACAATGGCGCGGGCTCCCCCTGGTGGTGGGCGCCGAGCCCGGCAGGCGGGGCGTGGTCGCGACCTGCTCCTACGAGGCCCGCCGCTATGGCGTGCATTCGGCCATGCCCATCTCCGAGGCGGCGCGGCGTCTGCCGCCGGAGACCGTCTACGTGCGCCCGAGCATGGAGCGCTATGCGCGGGTCTCGCGACAGATCATGGAGGTGCTGGGGACCCTTGCCCCGGTCGTCGAGAAGATCTCCATCGACGAGGCCTATCTGGATGTCACCGGCCTGGAACGCCTGATGGGTCCGCCCGAGGTCATCGGCCGGCGGGCCAAGGCGGCGATCAGGAAGGCCGTGGGTCTCACCGCCTCGGTCGGCATCGGCCCGAACCGGCTCATCGCCAAGCTCGCCTCGGACGCGCAGAAGCCCGATGGGCTAACGGTGGTTCCCTCCGAGCAGGTCAGCGCATTCCTGGACCCCATGCCGCTGTCGGTCCTGCGCGGGGTCGGCATCAAGACGGCGCCGCGACTCGAGCGCCTGGGCATGAAGACGGTCGGCGATGTTCGACGGCTCTCTCTCGAGGAGTTGCGCCGCCATCTCGGGGCGCGGGCGGGTACCCAGGTCCATCTGCAGGCCCGGGGAATCGCCGACGATCAGGTCCACGCGGCAAGTGAACGCAAGTCGATCTCTAAGGAGACGACCTTTGCCGAGGATGTCAGCGATGCGACGATACTCAAGGACACCCTGCGCTGGGCGGCGCAGGAGGTGGGGTACCTGGCCCGCCACGAGGGTCGCAAGGGGGTCGTTGTGACGCTGAAGATCCGCTTCCGCCCCTTCGAGACCCACACTCGTTCCCGGACGCTTCGCGTGCCGACAGAGAACGACATGGAGATCTTCCAGGCTGCGTGGGGACTCTTCCAGGCCGAACCCTGGACCGGCAGGCCGGTGCGGCTGATCGGGCTGGGTCTCTCCGGCTGGGAGCCGGCGGCGGTGCAACCAGATCTGTTCGCTGCCGACGAGGCCCCCGACTCCCATCCCCGGGAAGACCGTCTCCACGAGACGCTGGACGCGATCCGAACCAAGTTCGGTAAGGGAACCATCCAACGGGGACTGTATCGGCGAGACAAGTAACGCCGGTTGCTCGCCGGCCATTTACGGACGATGGTCAAAGAGCGCCATCGGCACCATCAAACCGCCCGACCATCGGCCGTGGTGATAGCGTGAAAAACAGTGGTCCTCTATGGACGGAGGATCTGTGTGCGCCTGTGTCCGCAGCGTAATCCCGACATCTGGCTTGTCTCGTCGACAGGCGGCTCTGTCCCAGGAGCCGTCCTTCACGTCTGGGACATTCGTTCCCAGCTTTGGGCAAGACTCAGTTTTCCTACCGGTGATCGCGAAGTACCGGTGGAGTTCGCATTGCGGACCGTCACAATCACGGCGGACGTTAGAAGCTGAACTTTGCAACGGCTCGACGGGACTCGCAGCCGTTTTGTCGACGCGAGTGCTCGGGCCGGGCTTAGGTCAGCCGCGGCCCGAGCGGCTTTTCCTTACGACTGTCCCATGTCGAAACGGTCAGCCGTCATCACCTTGGTCCATGCGGCGACGAAGTCGCGGACGAATTGCTCGCCGCCGTCCGCAGACGCATAGGCCTCGGCGACGGCACGCAGCTCGGAGTTCGATCCGAAAATCAGGTCCACCGGCGTCGCCGTCCACTTCAGTTCGCCCGTGGCGCGGTCGCGTCCCTCGTAGATGCCATCGGCGTCCTCCGACTTCGACCACTCAGTTGCCATGTCGAGCAGGTTGACGAAGAAGTCATTGCTCAGCGTCCCGGGATTGTCGGTGAACAAGCCGTGCTTCGAGCCATTGGCATTGGCGCCCATCGCACGCATACCGCCGAGCAGCGCGGTCATCTCGGGCACGGTCAGGCTCAGCAGGTCGGCTTTCTCGACCAGCATGTCGGTGGGGGAGCCGTAAGCACCGTCGCTGTAGAAGTTGCGGAAGGCATCCGCCTTCGGTTCCAGTACCTCGAACGATGCCCCATCGGTCATCTCCGGTGTCGCATCACCGCGACCCGGTGTGAAAGGCACCTTGACATCGTGACCGGCATCCTTGGCTGCTTTCTCGATCGCTGCGGCGCCGCCGAGGACGATCAGGTCGGCCGTGGAGATCTTGCTGCCGCTATCCACCTTGACCTTCTCCAGCGTCTCCAGGACCTTGGCCAGTTCGTTCGGATCGTTGGCTTCCCAGTCTTTCTGCGGAGCGAGTCGCACGCGTGCACCGTTGGCACCGCCGCGCATGTCAGAGTAGCGATAGGTAGACGCCGATGCCCAGGCTGCTTTGACCAGCTCAGGCACCGTCAGACCGGAGCTCAGGATCTTCGCCTTCAGCTCATCAGCTTCGCTGTCGCTGATCACCTCGCCTGCCGGGACCGGGTCCTGCCAGATGAACACTTCCTCCGGGACCTCGCTGCCGACGTAACGGGTGCGCGGGCCCAGGTCACGGTGCGTCAGTTTGAACCAAGCCTTTGCGAACGCCTTGTCGAATTCCTTCGGATCCTTCCAGAAACGCTCAGCGATCTTGCGGAAGCCGGGGTCTTCCTTCAATGAAAGGTCCGTTGTCAGCATGACAGGCGGATTACGTTTGCCCTCGACGTGGGCATCCGGCACCGATGTATGCGCCGACTTGTCGGTTGGTACCCACACTGTTCCACCGCCGGGTGACTTCTGCTTTTCCCACTCGAAGCTGAACAGGTTATTGAGGTATAGGATGGACCACGCGGTCGGCGTCTGGGTCCAGGCGCCCTCAAGGCCGCTGGTCATGGTGTCTTCCGCATTGCCCTTGCCGCACTTGTTCTTCCAGCCGAGGCCTTGTTCTTCGATCGCGGCGGCGGCAGGCTCGGGGCCTACGCAGTCGGCTTTCGTGGCGCCATGAACCTTGCCCAGGGTGTGGCCACCCGCGATCAGCGCAACGATCTCTTCATCGTTCATTGCCATGCGATAGAACGACTGGCGTATGTCCGCGGCCGCGGAGACGGGGTCGAGATTGCCACTGGGTCCCTCCGGATTCACGTAGATGAGACCCATGTGCAGAGCGGCCAACGGTTTCTCCAGTTCGCCTTCCTCGCTGAAGCGCTTGTCGTTGCCGAGCATTTCGGTCTCGGGGCCCCAGTAGACCAGGTCAGCCTCCCAGTCGTCCACGCGCCCGCCGGCGAAGCCCAAGGTTTCGAAACCCATCGATTCCAGCGCAACATTGCCGGCCAGGATCATCAGGTCGGCCCAGGACACATTCGGTCCGTACTTTTGTTTGACCGGCCACAGCAGGCGGCGCGCCTTGTCCAGGTTGGCGTTATCCGGCCAGCTACCGAGCGGCTCGAAGCGCTGCTGGCCGCCATCGGCGCCGCCACGGCCGTCATGTATGCGGTAGGTGCCCGCACTGTGCCAGGCCATGCGGATCATCAACCCCCCGTAGTGACCCCAGTCCGCCGGCCACCAGTCCTGCGATGTCTTCAGGGCTTTCTCGATATCCGCCTTCAGCTCCTTGAGGTCGACACTGGCAAAAGCCTTGGCGTAGTCGAAGTCGTCACCGTATGGACTTGATTTGTTGTCATGGTCACGGAGCGGGCCGAGGTCAACTTGTTCCGGCCACCAGAACTGGTTGGACTTCGTCTTACCGGGCGCCATGGTCGGGTTTGCGGCTGCGGGCCCTGTGAGAAGGGCAGCCAGGATGGCTGCGGGCAACGCTTTTCTGAGCATGGGAGTTGTCTCCTCGCCTTAGGTGAATTCAACTGTCGGACGCAAAGCAAAAAGAACCTGCCCTGTTGTTTTCGCGAGACGGTCTGGGGTATGCACCTAAACGACGCGGTCCGAACCCGGATCGGCTTTTCCTTGGCAGGAACTTTACGTAAAGAGTAACGCAGACCATCGAATCAACAAGAGCTATTTGGAAAAACCCATCTTAACGATAGGGGAAGTCTATCAAGGCAGGACGTCGGCTCGCGCCAAGCCGACGATTTCCGACCTTCGCCAGGGGTCTTCCCTCCCAATGCTGAGTGGGCTTGGCAGTTGAGCGAGGAGCGGAAACGATGCACGACGCTGATCGCCCTAAGAGAGTGTTTACAAAACCTACGTCGTCAGCCGCCTCGCGAGCAGGCGTGCCTCAGTCAGCCACACCCAGGCGTCCGAGACGCGGCACAGGCGATCGTGATGCATGACCAAGCGGCGCGAACGCTTATTCCAGGCGTGACTACGCTCGACGACCCCGCGCTTGGGCAGGACGATAAAGCCGCTGGCGTCAGCTTCGACGGTGAACAGATCCGGCTGCCCGGGATATGTCCATCGACCGACGTTACTGTTTGCCGGGTGACGCACGACTTGGACCTGCAGATCGTGCCGTTGCGAGACCGTCTGCGCACATCGTCCTGCGTAGCCGCGGTCGACGAAGAGCGTCTCGATACCCGGGTACTTGTCCATCGCTGCACCGACGACTGGATGGGCGCCATCGCGATCTTGCACGCTCGCGGCGGAGACGACCACCGCCAGCAGCAGTCCGAGCGTATCTACGAGGATGTGGCGCTTGCGCCCCTTGATCTTCTTGCCGGCGTGGTAGCCACTCTAACCGCCTTTGGGCGAGTTGCGTGTTGATTGTGCATCCAATACTGCCGCCGTCGGTTCGCTGGCACGTCCTTCGCGCTCGCGCCACATCGCTCGCAGCCGATCGTGCATCTGCTCGAACTTGCCTTGTTCGCTCCAGCGCCGAAAGCTGCGGTAGACGTTCTGCCACGGCGGAAACTTCTTCGGCAGCATGCGCCAGGCACAGTCCGTGTGCACCACGTAACAGCAGTCGTCGACCAAGAGCCGTCGCGGATACTCCGGCGGAACTCCGCGCTTGCCGGTATTGCCAAACATCCGTTCGACCAAGGCCCATTCCGCATCCGTCAAACAACTCGGATAGGCCTGCTCCGGCTCCAAGCGGCGATGTGCGTCGCCGTAACCATAGCGCTTTGGATCGTCCTCCGATCGCTCGACTTGAACGGTGCTGCCGTCTCGCGCCCGAGACCAGCCAGCATCCTCGAGCGCCGACGCCAACGTCTGCTCGTGCGCCCTCAAGCTCGTGCGCCTCTTCAACTCCAGCTGGATCTACTCGAGCGTTGCCGTCCGGTTCGTTTCGACAATGGCGCTCAATTCCTGGCAATGTTTCGCCTTCAACTTCGGCGGACGCTCACGCTTTGAGAGGGCTGTTACCTGCGGCTACGATCGAGTCAGCAGGATTGCGTGTTCTGGAAACACCCTCTAAAGGGGAGGACGAACGAACTTGATGACTCAATTTGATCAGCCTTGTGGTCGGCAATCCGCGCAGCGCACGAAGGGAAGTTCACGCTACGACGTGGCTTTCAACCTCGGGAATGCCGGCATCAAGTTGGGCCTTAGATCGGGAACATAAACTCCGATCAGCATCTCCATCGCCGCGGCTCGATTCGGCAGATGGCG
>CAVORB010000002.1:0-249822 GCA_963698495.1 uncultured Gammaproteobacteria bacterium
TCTGCCAAAAGGAACACCGGTTGGCCACAAAACAGGCACTATTGGCGGTGTCGCTAATGACGTGGGTTTCATAACTCTACCAGATGGCCGACGGTTTGCGATTGCGGTATTCACCAAGAGCAGTACGACGTCCGAAGCTGATCGGGATAGAGCCATTGCGGAAGTTAGCCGGACTTTATACGACTTTTATTATTTGACGGCACAAGACAAATGACCTTTGTCATGCCTAACAATTGGTTGCGGCGGACGGCGCTTCGCGCCGCCGCTGAACCAAGGCGTTAGATGCCAACCCATTGGAAAATATTGATTGGGTTGCTGACCCGCACAAGAACTTCGTTGTCATAATGAAGGACGGAGAGATCTACAAGGTCACCGTTCAGTAAACTGATCCAGAGCCACCTAAACGCCCACCCCCCCTGTCATCGGAGAATGGAAATGAAACGACTAAGAGCGCTTTTGAGCGTATTGGTACCAACCCTTGTTATGGCCATGCCGGCAATGGCCGTCGATTACGATGTCGTGATCAACAACGGCAGGGTCATGGACCCCGAGACCAACTTTGATGGCGTGCGCAATGTTGGGATAAAAGATGGGAAAATTGTTGCCATCACCAAGGACGCAATCAAGGGCAAAGAAACCATCGACGCCAATGGTCACGTCGTCGCCCCGGGCTTTATCGAGGGGCACCAGCACGCAACAGATCCGTTTAGTCGCAAGGTTAATTTGCGTGATGGCCTGACCACCCAGATGGATTTCGAAGCAGGCGCCGGCGATATCGCTAAATGGTATGCAGAGGCCGAGGGTAAAACCCAGGCCAACTACGGTATGGTCGTGCTCGCAACTCTTGCCCGTGGATTGGTGCTGGACGGTCCTGAAGTAGTGGCTGGTGCCAATGACATGGGCGGCCTGTTCCCTATGGTGGGTCGCGCCGCCGCAAAGGCTGAGAAAGAAGGACGCAAGCCAGGCTGGACTGCCACCTTGCCCAATAAAGAGCAGATGACCAAGATCATGAGTATCGTCGATGAAGGCCTTCGCCAAGGCGCCTTGGGCGTGGGCATTCCAGTCGGCTATATGACCACGGGCGTGACCCAGTACGAATTGTATAAATACCAGGAGCTGGCATCAAAATACGGTCGTGTTTCGAATGCGCATGTACGCTTTGCGGGTGTCAGGCCTCCCACCGAGGGACAATTGGGTGTTCAGGAAATGCTGGCCAATGCCATGGTTTTGGATGCACCTTTCCTGGCTTCACACCTGAACAGCAACATGGACTGGGAGTACACGATCCCGCTCATCAACGACGCAAGAGAAAAGCGAGGGGCCAAAGTATGGGGTGAGGTTTACCCCTATGCAGCGGGCGGTACCGTTGCTTCGACAGATATTCTCACAGAGTCGAGCATGGCTCAGATGAATATAACCTATTCGAACATCTCCAACCTTGACGGCACGCGTTGGGACAAGGCGATGTATGATGACGTTCGCAAGAATGATCCGGGCAGAACGATTCTGATTTACAACAACTCCCCTGAAGACATCGCCAAATGGATGGCTATGCCTGGAGTTGTCGTCGTCTCAGACGGTATGGCCATCGTGGACGAAAATGGCGAATACTACCCTTGGGATGCCCCTTACGAAGGCAAGTCGGCTCACCCGCGTAGTGCAGGTACCCGCGCCAAGGTGCTGCGCATGGTGCGTGAAGACAAGAACATGCCTTTGATGGAAGCCATTTCCAAGATGAGCTACCTGCACGCCAAGTACTTTGATGAGCTGGGCGGCATCAGCCAGTTCAGGACCAAGGGTCGGGTGCAGGTGGGTGCCGATGCAGACATCGTCGTCTTCAACCCGGACACGGTCACTGACAACAGCACTTACGAGCCAGGCATGGGCACATTGCCCTCTACCGGCATTCCCTACGTGTTGGTGAACGGTGTCGTGGTGGTGAAGGATTCCGTGGTTCAAAAGGTCTTTCCGGGCAAGCCAATTCGTTTCCCGGTGCAGGAGAAGGGTCGGCTGGACCAGATTATCTATCGAACCCAGGGAAGTTTGACCCGAACCAGTGAGTAATACCCAGCGAGTGGGCGGGAGCCATTGCTAAAAGTACTTCACGACACTTGCAGCCAATGAAAGGAGAAGAGAAATGAAACGCTAAGAATTTCTTTGAGTTTATTGGCACTGACCCTTGTTATGGCCATGCCGGCATTGGCCGACGATTACGATCTGGTGATCAACAACGGCCGGGTCATCGACCCCGAAACGCTGTTTGACGACATCGCCAATGTCGGCATCAAGGACGGCCGCATTGTCGCGATCAGCCAGGATGCACTGACGGGGGCCGAGACGGTGGATGCCACCGGCCACATCGTGGCGCCGGGCTTCATCGACACGCATTTCCACTTTCAAATGCCGGTCGGCTATTCCCTCGGGTTGCGCGACGGGTTGACCAGCAGCATGGATTTCGAGATGGGCTGTGCGGGATCCTATATGGCGGAATGGTACGAGGCGCGTGCCGGCGTGACCCAGGCCAACTATGGCTGCGCGGTCAGCCACGAATTTGCCCGCGCGATGGTCATCGACGGGTCAGACGGCGATTACCTGAAAGACGGCCCCATAGCCGCTTTGACAACCCGGAAGAAAACGGGCTGGAGCGCAGACGCGCCCGACCCTGGAACAGGGCAACGCGATTCTCGAAGAGATTGACAAGGGCCTGCAGGCTGGCGCCCCCGGCATCGGCAGCACCGTGGGCTACATGAGAGAGGGCGTCTCTTCACGCGAGATGTTCGAGGTGCAGAAAGTCGGGGCACGCTATGGCCGCCCGACCGGCGCACATACACGCTATACGCTCGGCACCGACACGACGGAGAATAACGGCGCGCAGGAACTCGTCGCCAACGCCCTGGCGCTTGGCGCCCCGGCGATCGTGCTGCACTTCAACAACGACGGCTGGCGGCTTGCACACGAGATGATTACCAAGCTTCAGGAACAGGGCCACAACATCTGGGGTGAAATCTATCCCTACGCTGCGGGTTCCACCACGATCAATGCTTCGTTCCTGGAGCCTGAGAGCTGGATCGACGGTTTCGGCAAACGCTATGAAGATACCATGCTGGATCCGGTCACGGGTGAGTACTATACCCTGGAGACCTACAAGGCCACCGTCGCATCCGAACCGACCAGGCCGATCGTCATATTCAAGCAGCCCGAAGAAAACCAGGCGAAGTGGCTGACGCTGAAGGGCGTGACCATGGCCAGCGATGCGGTTGCTGCCACGCCGTACGACGCCCCGTGGGATTACCCGCTGGAGAAAGCTGGGCGGCACCCATCCCCGCACGGCTGGCGCCCGAGGCGCTACGATTCGCCTCGGTCGGGAAAACAACATCCCGATGATGCAGCTGATGTCGATCCTCAGCTACACCGCTGCCAAGCATCTGGGCGATACGGTCTGAAGTTCATGCAAGAGCGCGGCCGCATCCAGACTGGGCATGGTTGCCGATATCGTGGTCTTTGACCCCGAAACCTTCACGGACAATTCAACCTACGAAAAGGGCGCTATCCCTTCGACGGGCATGAAAGCCGTGATCGTCAACGGTCAGATCGTTGTGCGTGACGATGTGCAGCTTCCTGTCTTCCCTGGTCAGCCGATCCGGTTTGAGCCCGAAGCCAAGCCGCGCTTCGTGCCGATCTCGGAAGAGGCGTGGAATGCCGAATTCTCGACCGGTATGCCTTTGCCATCTGACTTCACGGGTGCCTTTCCCCAGAAAGTCGAAAACTGACGGTGAGAAACCTGAGCAAGGAGGCGGGAACATGCGTTTTTTGACCTCTGTCTTCGTGGCGGCCATTTTGGCCGCCACCCAGGCGTCTGCAGAACCCGAGGAAATCGGGTTTTCAGACCTTGTGGACCCTCTGGCCGTCGTTTTCGACGATCCCTACAGAGACATGGGGTTCCGTTTGCTGAATGAGTTGAAGCTTCTGGTCGAGCTGGACCAGAAACTCTCTCAAAATGATCTTGCCGAAGAGGAGCGCGCCCGGCTCACAGCCCGGCGCAAAGCGGCGAAGGACATGCTGGAGATCAACGGTCAGGACGTCGATGCGCTTTTAGCCCAGCGTTGGGACGTCGCCAGGAAGCGGCAAACCGCGCGCATGGCTACAAACCCCGTTCTGAACGGCGTCGAGGTTGCGCTATCGGGCTATCTAATACCCGCGCCGCAGGCCCCCGATGGCAGGTACTTCGGTTATCTGGTCCCTCAGGTGGGTATGTGCAGTCATCTTCCACCCCCTCCACCGAACCAGCTCGTTCGGGTGAGGTTGCTGGACGACCCGCAGGGCCAGTCCCTCTATGTGCCGGTTCGGGTGACGGGCCGGCTCCGGGTCGAACCAAGCGATGCCACCATATTCATCCTCGATGGAGAGGCGCGCATGGTCAGCGGCTGGACCCTTGACGCCAGCACCGTCGAGCGACGGGAAGATATGGGCGGGAATGGTGTTGTTGATGCGTCCGAGAAAACCGTCACAACCGACGCCGGGGGTTGACACACCGACGGCTCGTGATTGTGCGACATCGATGATGCACAAGCGCGGATGTCGAACTGTTGAAACCATGAAAGCCCAGACGTGGCAAAGTTATGAGCGTCCGGACAAATCCAACTGGTGAGAACGGCTGGTGGCCGACAGTCGACAAGGCCATCGCAGATGCGCACTGAAATAAACAAAACGAATGACTAATTACGAGGAGAGAACAAAAATGAACACAAAACACGACAAAGATTACGACGCTCCGAAGGGTATTTCACGGCGCAGCTTTATGGCGCGCGGAGTTGCTGTCGGAGCGGCGGCGAGTGCCGCCGGGCTCGGGCTGCCCACCTGGCCTGCCGCGGCAGCAACGAGCGGGCCAGTCCGAGTTGGCGCATCGGGTTTCGAGCCGCTTGAAGTCGACAGCCCGATGGCCAGGTGGAAAAAGCCCCAGTCCCTGGAATTCATCGAAAAGGCGACCAAGAACTACAGTTTTCCCAACTGGCAGTCGGGCAACGAAGATTCCATCTACTACAACCTCAATATCCCCGAGTTCTTCCACTGCTCCTACGTCGCTCCGCCGAAGGAGTTTTCCAAGCTTGAGCGGGCGATCGATCCGTCAATTCTGGATCTGACCTATACCGCTGTTGACGGCACACCCACGCCGCCGCTGAAGGAATATCTGGTCGGCAAGCGTCAGGTTCAGGCGATGATGATGGCCCATAAGGGCAAAGTCGTTTTCGAGATCTATCCGGGCATGAATCCCACCGATATCCACATCTGGATGTCGGCATCCAAACCGACGGTCGGTCTGCTTGTCGCGATGCTTGCTGAAGAGGGCAAGATCGATCTGGACAAGCCGGTCCCGACCTACGTGCCCGAGATCAGAGGGTCGGCCTGGGAGCAGGCGACGGTCAGGAACGTGATGAACATGTCCTCCGGCCTCGATACTGAGGAAACCATGGAGAACCTACTGAACCCTAAATCGTGGATCGCAAACTGGTTTACGGCGGCTTTCGAGCTGAACAAGGGCGATTTCCGCGAGATGTCCAAGAATGCCAAGCCATTGCCGGGTGAATCCGCAGGCGAACATTTCCGCTATTCCGGCGCGAATACCCAGACGCTGGTGCTGGCGACGCAACATGTGTCCGGAATGCGGTGGCAGGACCTTTGGAACGAGCGGGTCTGGTCGAAGATCGGGGCGAAGAACGCGTTCATTACCGGGCTCGCGCAGGACGGAACCGCTCTGGCCGCCGGTTTGCACAACACTACGCCCGAGGACCTGTTGCGCTACACGATGATTTACACGCCCAGTTGGAATGTCGTGTCGGATGAGCAGATCGTCTCGGACAGGCTGCTGAAAAGCATCCAGACCATGGGCAATCCCGAGGCCTACAAGGGCTCGACCGAAGAGCAATACGGCACCGACTGGTTCGGCGAAGTCCCTGCCTACAACTCGGCCCAGTGGGACCATGTCTTCAGCGATGGCGCCATGTTCAAGCACGGGAACATGGGACAGGGTATCTATGTCGACCCGGCCCGTGATTTCTGTGGCATGTACTTCGGTCTCGCGCCCAACCCTGACGAAATCTCGGGGATCGATCACTCGCCGGGTTATCTGCGCAACGCGGCGAAAATGCTCAACGGAGAATGAAAATGAAGCGACTTAGAGATCTCGTAGCCCTATCGGTACTCGCCTCGGCTATAGCCACACCCGCCATTGCCGCCGATTACGATATCGTGATCAATAACGGCAGGGTCATGGACCCTGAAACCATGTTTGACGATATAGCCAATGTGGGTGTCAAAGACGGCAAAATCGTTGCAATAACAAAATCTCCTATTAAAGGTAATGAAACCATTGATGCTAAAGGGCATGTGGTTGCTCCTGGGTTTATTGACACACACTACCATTCAATGGATGTGTTCAGTACTAAAATGGCACTTCGAGACGGTGTAACTTCCGGGATGGACCTCGAAGCCGGATCATTCAATGTTAAAGGATGGTACGACGAAAAAGAAAAAACGGGCTGGCAAGTAAACTATGGTACTACTGCAAGTTTATTGTGGACAAGAATGTCTATTCATGACCCTGAAACGGACATGGTTGGCCCAATGGATTATGCTGGTGCAAGACCATACGTTGCCAAATCTGCAGAAGATGGCGTTCAAGGTTGGGCATCAACAAAATCAACTTTGGACGAAATGAATAGAACGATGCAAATATTAGATGAAGATCTAAGACAGGGTGCAATAGGTATGGCAGCTCCTGTTGCTTATATAAGTATGGGAACAAGTAGTTACGAAGTTTTTATGGCTCAAAAAGTAGCTGCTAATTATGGTCGTCTTACAGCTTCTCATACCAGATATCATTTATTAAACGAAACACCTACCGAAGCGCCAATAGCTTTTGATGAGATGTTTACCAATGCCATGTTGTTAGGCGCTCCATTTTTAATTTGCCATAATAATGATTATGGTTGGTGGGAAATAGAAGAAAAACTGCAATTGGCCAGAGCAAAAGGTTTGAATATGTGGTCAGAGTACTATCCTTACGCTGCTGGAGCAACAGCAGTTACTGCAGATTTCTTGAAACCTTCTGAATGGGTAGAAAAGCGTGGTTTCAAATACGAAGAAACCATCTTCGACCCTATTGATAATGCATACCTTACCAACGAAACCTATGCAGCATTGATGAAAAAAGAACCAGGAAGATCGGTTGTCGTAGTATTTCCATACCGGAAGCCTTGGTTGAAAGATTTTTTAACAATACCTCATATGACTATAGCAGCTGATGCCATGGTTGGTGTTGGTCCCGATGGAGAATCATTACCATGGGAAGCAGATTGGAAGGATTATAGAGGCCATCCCAGAACGGCTGGTACGCGTGGTACAGCTTTTCGTATGGCTCGTGAACAAGGCGTTCCTTTAATGTTTACGATTGCACAATCAAGCTATTGGGCAGCTTTACACCTAGGTGATTCCGGGCTTGAGTCTATGAAGCAAAGAGGAAGAATTCAAGTAGGAAAAGTTGCAGACATCACCATTTTTAACCCTGAAACGATCACAGATAATTCCACTTTTAAATTAGGGGAAAATGGTATCCCTACCACCGGTATTCCTTATGTTATTGTAAATGGTGTTATCGTAGTAAAAGACAGTGAAGTATTGCCTGTAAAAGCAGGAAAGCAAATTCGTTTCCCAATAGAAGCCAAAGGAAGGTTTACGCCGATTGATAAAGATGATTGGAAGGTGAAGCATACTATTGGAATTAATCCAGGCCTTTCAAACATTGATGAAACTTTCGGATGGGGCTGGTTGGCCGCATTGGTGTGGCTGCACAGGAAATCGCCGGCGACAAGGTCATCGCGTTCAACGGCGATCAGACCTTCTCCATGGCCAGCACCTACAAGGTTGCGATCGCCACGACCGTGCTGGATCGCGTGGACAAGGGGGAACTCAGTCTCGACCAACTGGTCGAAGTCCCGCCCGACATGTACGTCACCGGCGTAGTTGCGCTTGCCGAGACATTCCCCCACCGCGGGATCCAGCTCTCGGTGGCGAACCTGATCGAGGTGATGATCACGGAAAGCGACAACACGGCGACCGACGTCTGCATGGGACTGGCAGGTGGAGCAGCGGCGGTGACCAAGAACCTGCGCAGGCTCGGGATCACCGATTTCAGGGTCGATCGGACTACCCGCGAGATTCTCATGGATTTCTACGGCTTGCCGGCGGCCACGCCAGAAGCTGTCGCTGAGGCCATCAACAACAACCCGGCACTGGTGACGGCCCAGGTTGATCCCAATCCGGACTTCGAGGCGGATCCCCGCGACCACGCAACGCCCCTTGCGATGCTGAAACTGCTGCTTGCCATCGACGGTGGCACGGCGATGAGCCCGGAAAGCCGCGAGTTCCTGCTGGGAGTCATGTCGCGCACGCGCACCGGCGCTGGCCGTACTCAAGGGGCTGCTGCCGAAGGGAACGCCCGTCGCGCACAAGACCGGAACCGCAGGCGGAATTGCCAACGACGTCGGCTATGTCACGCTCCCCGACGGTCGGCGGTTTGCCATCGCCGTGTTCACGAACAGCAGCAAGACATCCGAGGCGGACAGGGATCGGGCAATTGCCGAGATCGCCCGCTCGCTGTTCGACTATTTCTACCTGGCTCCGGTGGCGAAGCAATAGGTGGGTAAACCGCTCGGGGGCGCACCCTCTGCCGGTGCGCCCCCACCAACAGAAACCTATGGACCAATCGATGACACGCAAGACGGACGAGTCCCGTGGAGGGGCGATCCTGCGCGGCGACGATTGCACTCTTCAAGAAATGCCCTCTGTAACGCCAGTAGGAGAAGCCAAATGGGGAAACTAAACTCAAAGAACTTGATTGCGGCGCTTGCCGTCGCTGTGAGTGTCGCCCTGCCGGCGGTTGCTCAGGACGCCTCTGGGCCGATCCTGTTCACGAACGTCAACGTCTTTGACGGCGTGAACGAAGCCCTGATCGAAAACGCCAATGTCGTGGTGACGGACAACCTGATCACCGCGGTGTCGACCGAACCGCTTGCCGTCGCGGGGGGCAGGGTGATCGACGGCGGCGGGCGTACGCTGATGCCTGGCCTGACAGACTGCCATTGGCACAGCATGGCGGCCAATATAAGTGGCGACGCGTTCGCGGCTGATGAGGGCAAGCTGAACCTCGTGGCGGCCCATGGGGCGGAAAAGACGCTTATGCGGGGCTTCACCACGATCAGGGACATGGGCGGCAATGTCTTCGATCTAAAGTCGGTGATCGACGAGGGTATGTACGTTGGTCCCCGGATGTACGCTGCGGGGTCGATGATCTCCCAAACGTCGGGCCATGCAGATTTCCGTCAACCGATTGATATACCTCAGAGCTATTCAAGGGATCTTACCCCGCAGGAAAGGATGGGGTCGGTCGCCATCGCAGACGGCAAGGCGCAAGTCCTGCAGCGCGTGCGCGAGAACCTGATGCGGGGAGCGGCCTTCATCAAGCTGATGGGGGGCGGCGGGGTCGCCTCGCCCTCGGATCCGCTCGACGTCTCGCAATACACCGTCGAGGAAATCGCGGCGGCGGTCGAAGTGGCGCAGAACTGGGGCACCTACGTGACGGTTCACTCCTACTCTGCAAAGGCGATCCAGAACGCGATCCGCGGCGGTGTCCGGAATGTCGAGCATGGCCAGATGATTGACGAGGAAACCGCCAAACTGATGAAGGAGACGAATACTTCGGTCTGCCTGCAGCCATTCTATAACGACGAGGATGCGATCCCGTTACCTGCCGGCTCGTTTCAGGAAAAAAAGTACCAATTGCTGATCTCTGGAACTGATACAGCCTTCGCGTTAGCGAAGAAATACGACCTGCTCTTCGGGTTCGGCACTGACAGTCAGGGCAATCCCGCGCTCGCCGCGCGTCAGGGGGCGCAGTTGGCGAAGCTCGCCCGCTATTACGAGCCCTGGGAAGTGCTGAAGATTGCGACCAGCCAGAACTACGAGATCTTCAAGCGTTCCGGGCCGCGCGATCCCTATCCCGGTGACAACGGTGTGGTTCGGGAGGGTGCCTATGCCGACCTGCTTCTGGTCGACGGCAATCCGCTCGAGAACATCGACTTGATCGCCGACCCGGAAAAGAACTTCGTCATTATTATGAAGGACGGCGTGATCTACAAGAATACCATCGAGTGACCTCTTGCCTGGAAGTAGACGTTAGGTCAATTTCACTCAATAAAATCAATCAGCATAGACTGAATTGTTATGACGGAAGAATAGAAACGAGCAGCCTGTTACAAGAAGCCGCAGAGGCTGCACGTCCCGCCATTGACAAGGAGCAAGATGTGAAGGACTTCCTCAAACGCAATTTTCTCGATAAACAAATGCAAGAAGCTGCGATAAGCAACCAGCGGAGCTCCACCAACGAAACGAATCTGGAGCGCCGTGAGTTTATCAAGACTGCGGGTTTGGGAGCGATCGCATTGGGCGCTGGATTGGGCGCAAGCCGCGCCTTCGCGCAGGACGCTCCCTCGTCCACGTACACACCTGTCACCTCGAACTATATGGAGGTTCACAAAGATCTGATGGTCATCGATGGCACCACCAACCTGTACGGGACTCGACAAGGATGTCAAGTATCTCGATTGGTATAAGCAAGGTGGTGCAACAGCCGTGGTGATGACGATCTCGTCAGCCAACATGGTTGCGACGTCGAACGTCAGGCATAAGGACGATACCTTGGATGGGCTGGGCTTCATCCATAAGCTTCTGCAGACCAGAGATGACCTGATTTTGGTGCGGTCGGCATCGGACATCGAAAAAGCCAAGCAGACAGGTAAGCTTGCATTGTGCTTGCAGTTCCAAAACGCAGCGGTCGTGGAGCACAATCTTGACCTGGTCAACATGTACAAGGCTCTCGGGATCAATGTCATGGGGATGGCATACAACGAACGAAATCAGTTTGCCAACGGGGTCACTGAACCGGTTGACGGGGGATTGAGCGCTTTGGGCCTGGAGTTGATCGAGCGGTTGAACGAGGCGAAGGTAATCATCGACGTTGCGCATACCGGCACCAAAAGCGGGCTCGATGCGGTCGCGGCCTCCAAGTCGCCCGTCGTCCTGTCGCACTCGAATTCGCGGAACTATCACCCGTCGCCCCGCAATACGCCGGACGAGCTGATCAAGGCGGTGGCCAAATCAGGCGGGCTGATCGGCGCGGTCATGTACCCACCCTTCGTTGCCGCGAAACCCTTTCCAACCATGGATGACTACGTCGGCAACATCGATTATCTCGTGAAGCTCATAGGAATCGACCACGTCGCCATTGCTTCGGACTACACCTATCAAATCTCGATGAGCGAAGCGGAGCAAAAAGCAGGGTGGAAAATGATGATTGATTCCGGCGCCTGGAGTAAAGAGGCCTATCCGTATGACGTGTTGGCCTATCCAAAGGGCGTCGAGACTCCAAAGACTTTTCCTAATCTGACCGATGCGTTGCTTGGTCGCGGCTACAAGAAAGAGGACATCGCCAAACTTTGGGGCGGCAATTGGTTGCGGGTATTGAAAGCGGTTATCGGGTGATCCATAGAAAAGCACATGTTCAGGAAAAACCGGGGAAGAAAAGACACGACTTCCAGCAGAAAGGCCTGTTATATTTCCTATTCGTCATAATTTCCAAGCAAGGAGTAAGGAATGATTCAACAACTACCTGAACATCTGGCTGCGAAAAACCTCCCGCGGGTTCAAAACCCGCGGGAGGTTGCGCCGCGCCGAGTGTGTTACTTGTTGTTGAATCGTTCCTAACCCATGATAAACCTCCATCTTAAAAATTGGAAACCACTTCTTCTCAGTACTTAACAATGACGGGCTGTCTCAAACTGACTGCAGCTATTGTCATAAAAGGAGCTTAAGCAGTGCCATTCAGAATTTTCAAAAGAAGCATTTTTTGCAGAAGGGTGGCGCTAAACGCTCTTGCTTCACTGCTTTTTCTCGTCGGCCTCGCCGGCATCTCCTTGGCTGCCACCACTGAAGAGGCGCAACAAATAACGTGGAGAGATCTTGTCCCGCAAGTTGAGGTATATAACGATCCCTTCCTCGAGCTGACCCCTGAGCAGAAACTCGACCTGGTGATAGTCTCCAGAACAAGGCAGCTACAGTCGAGCGGCGTAGACATGACATCAGAGCAAACTGACAGGCTCACTAATGCTTTAAAGCGGCTTGAGAAGGACCACATCGATATCGATGGTCTGCTCGCGTTGCGCGGAGAGATTGCCGCCAAGCGAAAGCACGCGATGGAATCGGTCAACGAAACCCTGAACGAGCAGCAGGTGCGGCTCGCCGGCTATGTCCTGCCACTCGAGATGGACGGGCAGAAGATAACGGAGTTCCTGCTCGTGCCCTACGTCGGCGCCTGCATTCATGAGCCGGTGCCACCAGCCAATCAGATCGTACTGGTGAAGTTTGCGCAAGGGATTGAGGTCGACGGCCGGTTCACACCGGTGTGGGTACAGGGAAAAATGATTACACAGATTGGCACAACTAAACTTTATTTGATCGATGGCAGTTCGGATATCCCAAGCAGCTACACGCTGGATGCCGACTCCATTGAACTATATGGAAAATAGTTTGATGTACGAGCAGGTCCAAACCGCACCTGAGCACGAGCATGAAGGTTCGCCCGCAACAGATGCCGCAATGGTCGAAGCCGCTCAGCTGACGGAGTCACCGTTAACGTCCGTTCTTGCCGTGAAAAATTTGAGTTTTGCCTGGCCAGCATCTTCGTTCCAGATTGGAATCACGGATTTGAATGTCAAGTCAGGTGAACATTGGATGCTTGAAGGACCGAGCGGTTCAGGCAAGAGCACCTTGCTGCAATTGCTGGGAGGGGTGCTGCTACCGCAGCGGGGGGACGTCCGAATTCTCGGTCAGAGCTGGGCGGCGCTGACCGCGGCCCAGCGCGATCTGCGCAGGGCTGACCATGTTGGCTTTATCTTTCAGCAATTCAATCTTGTCCCCTACCTGAGCGCTCTTGAGAACGTCCTTTTGCCGTGCCGATTCTCGCCGTCACGGCGTCAGGCAGCGGAAAGCGGCGGTGGATTAATGGATGAAGCGCGGCGCCTGCTCGCCGCCCTCGGGCTCGGCGCCAAGGAGATCCAGTTGCGTCGCGCGGCGCGCTTGAGCGTCGGCCAGCAACAGCGGGTTGCCGCCGCACGGGCGCTGATCGGAAGGCCATCGTTGGTGCTCGCTGATGAACCGACCTCGGCCCTTGATGCCGACAATCGCGACGCCTTTCTGGAAGTGCTTTTCTCGGAGGCGCGCAGCGCCAATACCGCGATCGTACTCGTCAGCCACGATACCAACCTGCGCCCGCATTTCGAACGTCACCTGACGCTGGAGGGCGGCCTATGCTGATGCGGTCTCTGCTAACCCTGGCCTGGAGCAGTCTCGGTTCGCGGCGCTTCGTCGCGCTGCTGACGGTTGCCTGTATCGGTCTGGGCTCTGCCGTACTGATCGTCGTCGAACAGATCCGTATGGAGGCCCGCGAAGCCTTCACGCGCAGCGTCTCCGGGGTTGACCTGATTGTGGGGCCACGCGGCGGCTCGGTTGAGTTGCTGATGGGGGTGGTATTTCGTACCGGCACGCCGGGACGCGGTATGACCTTCGAGTCCTACCGCCAGATAGCGGCACTTCCCGGGGTGACCTGGGCGCTGCCGGTCAGTTTCGGGGATTCGCACCATGGCTACCCGGTGATGGGCACCGAGGCGGACTATTTCAAACATTTTCGTTATGGACGGTCGCAGCCGCTGACCTTTGCTGCAGGAAATCCTTTTGCTGATATTTTCGACGCCGTGATCGGTGCCGAGGTCGCTGAACGGCTCGGCTACCAGCTGAACCAGCAGATCGCCCTTGAGCATGGTCTGGAAGCCGCGATGGATGCGGAGCACAGCCATCAGGACAAACCGTTCCGCATTGTCGGCATCCTGCAACGCACGGGCACGGCGGTTGATCGTACGGTTCATGTCAGCCTTGCTGGTATCGAAGCGATGCACGCCGACTGGGTGGATGGGCGCCCCCCTGATGCATTTGACAAGCTCAGCGCGGAAGAGGCCCGCCTGGTGGTTAAAGCTCCGGAGCGGATCTCGGCGATGCTGGTGGCCCTCGATCAGCGCGCCGCTGCGCTGTTTATGCAGGCGCGACTCGGCAGCTGGCCAGCGGAGCCGCTCAGCGCTGTCATGCCGGGCCCGGCGCTTGCTCGAACTTTGGGAGATTGTTGGCGTGGCCGAGAATGTACTGCGTGGCATGTCATGGTGTGTGATCACTGTGGTGTTGGTGGGGATGTTGACCGTACTCTGGAGTGGCCTGGAAGAGCGCCGTCGGGAAATGGCCGTGTTGCGCGCTGTCGGTGCGAGGCCTCGGCACATATTTCTGCTGATCATCGGCGAAGCCCTTCTGCTCACCCTTGGCGGCCTGGTGGTGGGGATATTCTTCGCGGCGTTAACCTTGTCGGCACTCGATAGCACGCTGGTCCAGCACTATGGATTGAGTCTGTCCGCTGCATTCACCGGGAGCACCATCGCGCCACTATTCTCAGGGCTGCTCGTGGCCGGTCTGTTGGCTGGATTGCTGCCAGCGATGCGTTGCTATCGTCGTTCACTCTCTGACGGGCTCAGTCCCGAGACGGGAGGCTGATCATTTATCAAGAAGGCACTCTTGGTACAGTTTCTGCTGGCGGGTATGCAGACCTTCTTTTAGTCGAGGGTAATCCGCTTGAAGATCTTGGTGCTGTAACCAATTTAGATAACCTGAAAATCATTATGAAAGATGGCGTAATTACAAAAATGCGCTTGAACAACCTAAGTTCTGAATCCGTGACGTTATAGGCGGGGCCATCGGTTTTTTGGCAACCACTGCCCTGAATTGCTGAGTCAAACGGAATAATGGCCGGTGCGCGGGGCAATACCATACGTCAAGCGTAGGGTTCGATGGCGCCTGGGCGTTGTGGACAATCGGGAGCCGCCGCCGCATCGCAGCGGGCAATCGCCTGGAGCGGATGAGATCAGGTACCGGCCAGTTGTGCGTAGAGCCGACGGAAAGTGGGCAGGGCCGGACAGCCCCAGGCGAAGGCGAGCTTGAGGCGCCGGCCCGTGCGAATGAGCCGAGCGGCCAGATACATCAGCTCCTGCATGACGGTGCGCAGACGGCGGCGCTTGGCCTTGTGGCGCACCGGGGCATCGGGGCCGAGCAGGCCGCGCAGGCCGATCCAGCGCAGCAGGTTGTAGGCCAACTGGGCGCAGGCCAGCACCAGGGCATTGGTGGCGAACTTGCCGGACGGCAGGCGTTCGATGTCCAGATCGGTCTTGAGCTCGCTGTGGAACTGCTCGGAGGTGGCGTGATCGGCGTACAGCGCGATAATGTCCTCGGGATCCGTCCACAGACTGGTCCACCAGCCTTCGATCTCGATCTCGGGGATCAGCAGTTGTTGGCCGTGTTTGTCGATGGTGCGCTCGACGACGCGCATGACGCGGCGAAGCAGATACGCATAGTCGCCATGCTCGCGGTTAACGATGACCTCGAAGGTCGCCACGCGCTTTCCGGGGCGCGGCTCGACCCACTCGGCGTGTTCTTCAGCATAGGCAAGCCACTGCTCCGGGCTTCCCTGGCGCGGGTTCCATTTGATGATGTAGCGCACGGGCAAGGCGTCGGGATGCTGCTCGTTGTGCGCTTCGACCACGGCGATGTTGTCGATCGCATCGTTACCGCTGTCCAGACGCAGCAGCATCCACGGGCGTTCCTTATGTCATCGTCAATGGCCAAATCGTGGTCAAGGACTCGACGGTGCTCGAAGGGGTCAATCCCGGGCAACCGATTCGCTATGAGCCAGAAAAGAGCCGGTTTGAGCCGCTCACCGTTGAGAACTGGACGCAGCAGTTTTACACCTCACCGGTGGATTTCGGCGGCGGCTTGCGCGGCGATCAGCCTCGCAAAGTGGGAGCGCCCGAGGTACAGCCGCACATCCATTGAGTCGCACGTGTTGAAGGCCGGCGTGCGTGCCGTTGCCCTGTGCGCGCTCGCCGGGGCAACCTTCAGCACACAGCTGCTTGCCGCTCCGGCGAGCACGGATGGCAACGACGCGGCGGACCCGAGTGCATTCGGTGGCCCGAGCAGTGTCGCTTCGCAGATCCAATCGGATCAGCAGGCGAAGGCGACCGTTCTTCAGCGCGAACAATTGCCGTACAGCGCGTTCTCCTACGCGGATTTCAAGGAGCGGCTGCGCACCGAGCACGGCTTCTCCTTCGGCCTGGACTACAACCTGCTGTTTCAATACGCGAGTGAGAGCCTCGATAAGCAGCACGCGGCGGGCGGCGTGCTGCGTCTCTACGGCACCGCGACCGTTTTCGAACCGGAGTCCGGACATCCCGGTGCGATCGAATTCAAGGTCGAGAATCGCCACCGCGTCGGGACGCAGATTGCGCCGACGGCCTTGGCCGGGGAGATCGGCTACGCGGGCCTGACCGCCGTCCCATTCAGTGATGCCGGCTGGCTGTTGACCAATCTCTACTGGCACCAGTCGCTGGACGACAACCGACTCGCGTACATCGTCGGCATCGTCGATGTCACCGACTACGTTGGGGTCTATGGACTGGTCAACCCCTGGACCGACTTCATCAACCTCGCGTTCTCCACCGATCCCACGACCCCGGCCCCGGACCAAGGACTCGGTGCGGCCGTGCGCTGGAATCCGGCCGAGCATTACTACGTGCTCGCCGGGCTCGCCGACGCGACGGGCAACCCACGCGAGCCCGCCGACGGCATCGACGCCTTCCTCCGCAACGGCGAGACCTTCAAGCACCTCGAGGCCGGCTGGTTCGGCTCCTGGGAGGCGCGCTTCGAAGACAACATCCACCTGACGCTCTGGCAGGCGGACGAGCGCACCGACGCCGGCGTTCCGGATGGCTGGGGCGCACAGTTCTCGTTCAGCAGGAGGCTCCGCGAGCGCTGGCTTCCTTTCCTGCGCGTCGGCTATGCGAACGGCAGCGGGGCGGCACTGGATCGATCCCTGAGCACCGGTTTCGCGTACGATGCCCCCGGTCGTGACACGGTGTTCGGACTCGGTGTCAATTGGGGCCGTCCGAACCAGAGCGGTTCGGGCACCGCGACCGCCACAGCCACCGAAGACCAATACACCGTCGAGGCGTACTACCGAGTGCAGCTCTTCGACAGGCTGGCGATAACGCCGGATGTTCAGGTGATCAAGAACCCCGCCGCAAATCCCGACGCGGACCTGATCTGGATTGCGGGGCTTCGCGCGAGGTTGGCTTTTTGATGATCGCCTCGGATCGCTTTCGCGTCGCCGTGCAGGCCGGGCTCGCGATGGTGCTGGCCAACGGCGTCGCCCTCGCCATGGATTGGCCCAAGCCGATGTGAGCCGGCATGGCGGCAGCTTTGTGTAGTCTGAGCACCGCTGGGGAATCCTTCAACGAGGGGATGCGGCCGTGTTCTGGGCACCTTGCTCGCAGTACCCCTGGTGCTGTTTCTGATCGGATTGTTCGCCCAGGACGGTTGTGGGCATGCTGGATCAGATACGGGGACAAGCAACCCGTGCGCTCAGCGCGGTGTCGGGTAAGCTGAACTCGACGGCGCTGGATACCGTCGCGATCTGACGCGACTACAACGGACGCTCGCCCGATTGCGTCCGAGGCCGAGTTGGCGGAGGTGGACATTCCGCGGCACATCCATGGCCTGGCCGCGCGCGGTGCGGCGGTGGATCGGCGCCTGTGTGCGGCGGAACGAGATCTGTGGGAGCGCCGTGGCCCAATCGACGAGCGCCAAGACCTGAGGGGGACCGGGGACGCTGCCGACGCCGTCGAATCGTCCCCGGCGTTTCACAAGGATCTGACGTTGAACCAGAACAGTTACCCGCTCCTGGGCGCCAATCGCGGTCTGTCCGAGGGCTTTATCTGCTTCGTGCCAGTTGCGCGTTGCATCGACTGGGCTCGCTTGCGTGAGGGGCGGTTCTGACTGTCCGTCCAGGCCATACGCACGCAACCGTCCCGAGTACACTATCGCGCATTCGCCTGACGCTGGGCAGTCCTCTACCGGCTGGGCCCGATGAGCGTTCGCTTCGAGCGGCTCTAAACATGCTTGCAGACAACGCAGCCAGTGTCGGCAATCCGACGAATCCGGCCTTCCAATATCCAGGCTTCGATGACCGGATTCAGCGTCAACCGGGCGCTCGGATACTCTGAGCTGAGTGACTGCTTTGGTCGGTTGCTGTTAGTCGGTCCGATCAAACGACGGCCGCTGTGAAAGCATAGACCAGGTAGCCCAGTCCCGAGCCTTTGATGTCGGCTTTCGGCGGAACCTTGCCGCCCGGGGACGCAGCGGCCAAGGTCGGCTCCCGGGACAACGCGATCACAGGAGGGGTTGGCAATGACAGATGACCTGATCTCCGCCCCTCGGTCTTTTTGTGCCCACTCAGAGAAAAGACATGGCGGATCAGTGGGAAGGATGGCGGGGCGGGGATTTCGCTGACAGCGCGATGGCGCTGGGGCCGGATTTTGCGAAGATACCCCCGCGGCACCCCAGCGGGTGGCGCCGCGAGTGCATCCCCCTTCGCAAGGGTCAGAGTCGATGTCACAGATCCAGCTGCCTTTGTTTCCCCCCGGTGTCACGCCGATCACCTCGGTGCTGGCATTCAGCCAGGAGGATGGGCAGGTGACCTATTTCAACGGCAGCATGCCGGTGTTTGTCCATGCGCAAGACGACCTGGCGTCGTTTCGCATGATCACCGCGCAGTTCTGCATCAATGGGAACGCCACCCAGGCGGAGATCAGGCGCGCCTTCGGGGTATCGAAGATCAGCCTCAAGCGTGCGGTGAAGCGCTACCGCGAGGAGGGACCGAAGGGGTTCTACCAGCCGCAGAAACGGCGTGGGCCGGCGGTGTTGACGGCGCCGGTGCTCGCCGAGGCCCAGCAGCTGCTTGACGAGGGGTTGGAGCCCTCGCAGGTGGCCGATCGGCTGGGGATCAAGCGCGACACCTTCTCCAAGGCGGTGCGCGCGGGGCGTCTGCACCAGGGGGTAAAAAAAACCCTGGCAGCGCGCTGACGAGCAAGAGCGAGCGCTCGGCGGCCGACCGTGCCGCCCCGATGGGGGTGGGCGCGACGGACGTGGTGGGCCGTTTGGCTGCCAGTGTTGGCGAGCTCAATGCGGTGGCGCCGGATTTCACCCCGGCGCTGGACGTGCCCAACGGCGGCCTGCTGTGTGCGCTGCCGGCCCTGCTTGCGGTGGGTCTGCTGGACGATGTCGAGCGCCATTTGGCGCTGCCCAAAGGGTATTACGGCCTCGACAGCCTGTTGCTCCTGCTCGCCTTCATGGCGCTGGCGCGGCTGTCCTCCATCGAGTCGCTGCGCTACCGTGCCCCGGGCGAATGGGGCAAGCTCTTGGGGCTGGATCGGGTGCCGGAAGTGCGCACCCTGCGCGCCAAGATCCAGCTGTTGGCACAGGAGGATGCGCCAGCCCAGTGGAGCGCCGCGCTGTGCGAGCGTTGGATGAGCGCCGCCCCCGAGCAGGCCGGGGTGCTCTACATCGACGGCCACGTGCGCGTCTACCACGGCAGCCAGACCCAGCTGCCCCGTCACTACGTGGCCCGCCAGCGGCTGTGCCTGCGCGCCACCACCGACTACTGGGTCAACGCCATGGACGGGCAGCCGTTCTTCGTCGTCAACCAGGTGGTCGACCCGGGGCTGATCCAGGTCATCGAGCAGCAGGTGCTCCCGCGCCTGGAGCAACGCCTGCCTGTCCAGATCCAGGGTGAGCCAACCCCGGATGATCCGCTGCGTCATCGCTTCACCCTCGTGTTCGACCGCGAAGGCTACTCGCCGGATTTCTTCCGGCGCATGAAAGATCAGCGCATCGCCTGCCTGACCTACCACAAGTTCCCCGGTGAGCCATGGCCCGCGGAGGAATTCTCCACCGCCCGGGTGCGCCTACCCCATGGCGAGAGCGTGACCATGGACCTGGCCGAACGGGGCACCTGCCTGAGTAACGGATTGTGGGTGCGAGAGCTGCGTAAACGCACCGAGAGCGCCCACCAGACCGCCATCCTGTGCACCGACTACCGCTGCGAGGCGGCCCCCTTGGCCGCGGCCATGTTCGCCCGCTGGTCGCAGGAAAACTTCTTCAAGTATGCCCGCGAGCATTTCGCCCTGGACCGCCTGGTCGACTATCGCACCGAGGTCATTTCCGAGCCCCTACGGGTGGTCAACCCCGACTATCGCCACCTCGACGGCCAGGTCCGCTCGGCCACCGGCAAGCTCAGCCGGCGCCTCGCACGCTTCGCCGCCATGACCCTCGAGGAGCCCATCGAGCCCCAGCATGTCGAGCCCTTCCTGCGGCGCAAGGCTGTGCTACAGGAGGAGATCGAAACCCTGCAGCACAACCTCGACACCCTCAAGGCCAAGCGCAAACAGACCCCCCATCACATCACCGTCGAGGAGCTGCCCGAGGAGGCACGTTTCCGCCAGCTCAGCACCCAGAGCAAGCACCTCCTCGATACGGTGAAAATGATCGCCTACCGCGCCGAGACGGCAATGGCCAACGCCCTGCGCGAGCACCTCACCCGGCCCGACGAGGCGCGTTGCCTGCTGCGCGCCCTCTACACCACCGAAGCCGATCTGCTACCCGACCCCGAGGCGGGCACCCTCACGGTACGCCTGCACCACGCCGCTAACGCCGCCACCGATCAGGTGATCGAGAAATTGTGCGAGGAACTCAACGCCACCGAGACGATCTTCCCGCGCACGACTCTGCGTCTGGTGCTGAAATTGGGTTCAACATAAATTCCCCGAAGTCAGGTCATCTGAATGAAGGATCAGACAAGTCGCCAGAAATTGTCGACGCCCGGAACCGCCCGCTACGATAATTGGGATGCATGTGTAGGGCGCGCGAGTCCTGTCGGGCGGCGCCCGCCGGACGCTCGGACACGCGTCCGCTCGGGGAAAGACGTTTGCTTGTCATTTTGATCCGAGCGCTGCACCGGCCCTCGCGTCCTCAGGCGGAGAGGATCCTTCCTGTTCCAGGAGCGCCGGCTACTCGTAGTGGGTCCATATCCGCAGGACTTTCACAATCTTTTCCTCTTCCAGAACCTGGTAGACGAGGCGATGCTGGATATTGATGCGCCGCGAGCAGGCACCCTTCAGATCACCCATTAGCTTCTCGACAGGAGGTGGGTGTCGAAACGGGTCTTCCGCGAGCAGCTCAAGGAGCATCTGAGCCTTTGACTTCAGTCCTGCGGCGGCCAGCTTCTTCGCGTCCTTTTGTGCTTGCTTCGTGTAGACGACCCTCCAGGTCACCAATCCAGTTCCTTGTCACACTGGTCGATGGGCGTTTCCATGCCTTCGCGGATTGATTCCCGCATTCCGGGAATCGACAGCAGGTGGAGGGTCTCCTGAATTGCGTTCCAGTCGTCCTCGGCAACAAGCACGGCATTCCCGCGCTTGCCGGTGATCAGCAACGGGTCGTGGGATGCGGCGACTTCATCGATGAGGCGATAGAGATTGGATCGAGCCTCGCTTGCGGTTACGGCAGACATGGGTGCACTCCGATGGCTAATTCCAATGAGCGTACGTATTCTCGTACGCTTGTCAAGCCCGCCCTTTCCTTTGCGGCGAAACAACTTCAGCGCCTGTCACCAGATAGAAGGCGGAGGTGGCGATGAGCCGATTCAGAGGGGCCAGTCTCTCACTAAACCCCGGCGCGGAAGTCTCGGTAGGCGTCGAACACCGCTCGCACTTCGCAGGACGGCACAATGCACACAGTTCGATACGCATCCACAATGGGGAGCCAATCAAAACAAGGGGTTAGACGATCTTCGTCTGACCTCTTTGTTTTTTGAGTCCCCATAGAGTCACCGCGCGGCGAACCTATGGGAAGCCAGACCGCATCGCAGACAGTCCCCAGGACTGAGCACCGACGCCAATCGCCCGAACAACTGCCGGTCTTGCGGCGCGTGCTGCCGATGCGCGGCCGATTGGACCGATCCCATCTCCATGGCCTCGCTCAACTCCGGCCCGTCGTTGCGGGGTTGTTCAGCCGCCTGGGCACCAGGGAGCATCGTCCAGTGTACCGGATCGGTGCGCCTACATCGCCAGCAGGGGCTCGGTGACGATGATCGTGCTGGACTCCGGGGCGCTTCCTCCTTCCTGTCATGCCATCGGCCCCGGCGTCCGGCTATAGGGAAAGGTTGCGTTCATGTGAAACCGGTCACGAAACGCGTTCCGGCAAAGCGTTAATCTGTAAGCGTCCAAAGGGTATGGGTGTATTGGGCAGGGGTCGCGCGAGGGATTGCGTTTGGTCTGTATCCTCCTCCAGAGTGGTGCTTTCCGCCCCGGTAGCGATACCGGGGCGTCTTGTATGCCTCGGCCTCCGTCTCGGAGGCGGTCTCGGCTCAACCCACGGTTGGCAAAAACGACAGAGGGCAAGGATTGGGCGCGCGTGCTCTGTCGATGCCCGGCAGGCAGGGCAGGACGGCGAACTCCGGCTCTATCTTCGGCATCCTGAAGCGCGTGGCTCGATGCCGTTGGAGCCGGGTTCGCGGTCCGTCGTGGCGGGATGAATGGAGTGGCGTCGGCGTTATCGGGCTTCGGACTCAGGCGTCATTTCGGGTTCGGCCTCAGCGCCGCCAGGGCTTGCCGCGGTTGCCGTTCCCTGGGCTCCTGCAGGTTGCAGCGCGGCGAGCTCATCGTCTGCCTGCTTCAGCTCCATTTGTGCATCGCTCACCTCATCTTCGAGCTTCTTGAGTCGCTCGAACAGCTCTGCCGTTTCCAGGCGATTGCTCGCGCTGCGCTCCTCGATCTCGCGGAGCTGACGCTGGATTGGCTTGACATCGGGTACGGCGCGACTGGGCGCCTCAGCGGTGGCCACCGTCATCTTCGACGCGGTCATGGAGGGACTGGTAGCTTCGAACGCTGGGCTCCGAGGCGCATCGCGCCGGGCACGGTCGAATCGGGGTTGAGTTGGCAAACCGCGTCGGTTCACCGGCAGGTCCAACAGGACCGTGTACTCTTTCAGCATCCGGCCCTGCGGCCAGTTGACCTCGAGCAGGAAATCGAGGTACGGCTCGCGTATGGGTTCGGTGGTCGTTATGCCGAGGACCGGTTGTCCGCTTCGCGAGACTTGGGGTCGGAATTTGAGCCCGGTGAGGAAGTAGTGCCGCTCACTTCCGACTTTCATGAAATCCTTCTCGCCAGCGAGGCTCGCCTTGACTGCGTCCAACTCATCCGTGCGGATGTCCACCAGCTCGATCTCAGCGTAGAACGGCTGGTTGAGTGCCGAAAACACCTGAATATTGCCCAATCCGAGAGCGAACGCGTCGCCCCCAATCAGCGCAGCGAGCATCGCGAGAGGTAAGGTCGGTTTGCGGTGCATCTTGGTCCCTCCGATAGGTGTGTCCGCCGGACACAAAATGAGCGCCGGATGATCCCGCGTCTTTGCGGTTTCCCGGTGCATGATTCTAAGTTCCCACAATACACAGTTTAAACCGTGATCAAGATCCCAGATCGCGGTCAAGTTTCCAATAAGCTGAGGGAAACCCCCTGTCCGAGTGTAGGGCCGACGCGGGCCTTGGTCCCCGTCAAGCTCGCGCGTTGCACGGGTACGGAGCAACCGGGACGGTGCCCCACAAGCGTCCACAGACGGCGCGGTCCCTGTACTTCTTGCGAAGCGGCTTGGCGTCGGGTGCTGTGCATCCTTGCGGGCGGGCGCTCCCACCCGGCAGGGGGCGGCTGAGGATCTGAAGGTCCGGATGACGTCAGGGCAAGGTCAACCAAATCTCGGTATATTGATGTTCGGTACGTTCAATAGGGTGACGAGGGATACTCCAACATGAACCTGCTGCCATTTCTGAAACTGATGGAGCGACAAGACGCATCCGACCTCTTTCTCATTCCGGGCGCGCCAGCGGTATTCAAGGTCAATGGCCGAGCGGTGCGCATGGGGGACAAGCCGTTGGACGGCGAAATGGTCAGCAATGCGGCGCGCTCGGTAATGGACGAGCGTCAGGCGCGCGAGTTCGAGCAGACCTGGGAGTGCAACCTGGGCGTCCCGGTGGAGGGCGTCGGCCGCTTTCGCGTCAATGTCTACCGTCAGCGTGGCGAGACGGCTATGGTCATCCGCTTCGTGAAGCACAATATCCCCAGTATCGATGCGCTCAATTTGCCGCCGGTACTGCAAAAGCTGGCCGTAGAGCCGCGCGGGCTGATACTGGTCGTCGGGGCCGCGGGATCGGGGAAGTCGACTACCTTGGCCTCCATGATCGATTACCGGAACCGGGAAAGGGACGGCCATATCTTGACGATAGAAGACCCCATCGAATATCTGCACACGCATCGGCGGTCCGTCGTGTCCCAACGGGAAGTCGGGATGGATACCGAGTCGTTCGGTGCGGCGCTCAAGAATGCCATGCGGGAGGCCCCGGACGTGATCTTGGTCGGGGAGATTCGGGACCTGGACACCATGAAGTACGCGATCTCATACGCCGAGTCAGGGCACCTGTGCGTGTCCACGCTCCACTCCAATAATGCCAATCAGGCGCTCGACCGGATCATCAGCTTCTTCCCCGATTCTGCGCACCGCCAGATTCTCATGGATCTCTCGCTCAACCTGAAGGCCGTTGTCTCCCAGCGGCTTATTCCCGACGGTAAGGGCGGCCTCATACCGGCGGTCGAGGTGATGCTGCTGTCGAAATATATCTCCGAGCTGATCCGCAAGGGAGAATTCGGCGACATCAAGGACGCGATGGAGCAGAGCAGGACCGATGGCATGCAGACCTTCGATCAGGCGCTGTTCGATCTCTACAAGAGCGGCCGCATTACGCATGAGCAGGCGCTGGAGAATGCCGATTCTCGTAACGATCTTGCGTTACGCTTCCGATTGTCCGGTTAGGCAAACGCTGATCGATTCGGCGCTCGCCGCGGCACATGGATGTGCTGATTTTGGCCAGGATGGCCAATGATCAGCTTCTCCTTCGATACGCGATGCGGCTTTCTAGCCTTGGACCATGCGTCGCAGGCGAGCGTGTGACCTCTGAGGTCACGGGCTTGAACTGATGGGCCCCGCCCGAGCCGGCGCGCGGGGAGCGCGTAGATGTCGATCTCAGCCCCGCTCTTCTTTGGCCATCGCCCTGCGCGCCGTTCACGCAGAATCGTTTGATGACGCAACGCGGCCAAGTGGATGACACTGGCCGTCCGCCGCGGTCGAGGGATAGTGCCCGGGGCTAGAAAGACACTCCGACGCCGCCGCCGACCCCTCGGTAGACGCCGCCACTGCCGCCGCCGATGCCGATGGTGATCCAGGGGCGGGTGTGGCCGCCACCAGCGCGCTCGTCCGCCCACAGCTGTATCTTGTAGCTCTCCAGCAGCGGGTAGCTGTATTCCGCCGCGCCGATACGTCCGTCTCGGATCCCCGCGATGCGGCCCGTAGCACTGACTTGCGAGCCTGTCCGGTAGTCAGCGATCTCCAGGAAGCCGGGACGGATGATGATGAACCGCCCGACCTGCGGCGAGTCGGTGAGCGGGCGCCCGCATTCGTCGAGCGGATAGCCGACCACTTCCAGCTCGGTGCTGGCCTTCAGGTTGCGCGCCTCGACCAGGATTCCTCCCCACCGTACCAGCTCGCCCTCGTGAGTGCTCGCGGCGGACACCGAGGACGGCGATAGCGTTGAAACTCCAGCGGGCGCACGGCACTCGGTGCCGGCACAGCCGGCGAGCAGGAGACACAGCATGATGGCCAAGCAGCGTGTGCGGTTCATTGCCGTCCGTATCGGGCTCACCAATACCAAGGACGCCAGGGATACCAAGGTTGATACCACGGATCATACCAAGGTCCCGGGTAGTAGTAGCGCTGGCGGGTGGGCGGTTGTGGCCACAGATACCGGTTCTCGACCCGGATCACGGGATAGGCGTAGGGATATTCCCCCACCGGACGGGTCTCCACGCGCTCGACGCGCCCGGTCACGGTGAGGGATCGGTTCTCGGGATATTCCGCGGGATCGGCGAAACCCTGCAGCAGCGCGATGAAGCGTCCCTCTCCTGGCTCTTGCGCACGCGGTCGGCCTTCGGCCCCGAGTGGGCGGGACAGGATCTCGATCTCAGTCATCCGCTCCAGATTGTTGACCGCGATGATGGTCCCGCCCCAGCGCAGCCGCTTGCCGAGGAACTGCTCCGGCCTTTGCTGTACCTCGCTCACGGTTGCGATGATCGCCGGTTGGGCGCGGATCGGCTGCGGTACCTGGGAGCTGGCGCAGCCCGTCAGGACGACCAGCCAAGAGAGGACCGGGATCGCATGTCTCACCGCTGTGTGCTCCAGCCTGAAAGCCGTTGTCCCGCGTTGCGCCGGTTCTCGCTCGTCATTGCGCCTGGCACGGGGCATAGCCACTTGCATCTCCCCGCAGGATGGCCGCCAGCATCTTGTATTCGGTATCCAGTCCGCCCTTGCGTTGGGACAAGACCCGATCCATCTCCTGTCGCACTTCCTCGGAGAGAGACCAGCCAAGGGGCGGCTCGACTGCCCGCTGTCGGAGCAGCGCGAGCTTGGCCTCGTCTCCCGCGGTCGCCTCGATCGCCGACTGGAGCACCGCCGCCAGGGAGAGCTCGATAACGGCGCCTCCGCTCGCCTCGACGGCGCGGGCCGCGTCCACCTCGGCGAGTCGGCCGCGCGCGGTGCGGGCGTTGAGCAGGGCGCGAATCGGTGCCGCGACCTCCTTCAGCAGATCGTCGGCGATTCCCGAAGACGCGTCGCCGCTCAGATCCTTGTCCGGGTCGTCCGAGACGCGGCGGCACACCGCTGAGGCCTTGGGGTCGTTGCGGATCAGGACCAGGATGGGGTATAGGCGATCTCCGTGGGCCTTGCGCAGTTCGGTCAGGAGGTCCATGGCCGTCGCCGTACCCGAATTCTCGAAATAACCCCCGTCGACGACCCGCAACCTGTGCTCCACCTTATCGCCGGCAGGTGTCTCCTGCGTCCAGGTCAGGCGCCCGGCCGGGCTGACGTAGGTGAAGCGCGCGCTCGCCCCCACCGCCGCGCTGAGCAGGATGCGGTGGGTGGAGACGTCCGGCGCGAGCAGGTCCAGGGTGTCCGTGAAGCCGCGGACGTCGAGATTGGAGACGATAGCGCGTCGCCCGGAGTCCACCAGGGTCGCGTTGAGCAGCAGACTCGGCAGGGCCGGTCCCTGGGGTAGCGCGTAGAGGTCGGTGAAGGCACGGGAGAAAGGATTGGGAGCCGCGCCGACATAGGTCCCGAGCGCCTCCTCCCAGGACAGCTCAAGAAAGCGCTGCCGGTCCGCCGCTCGCACCGTGAAAGGAAGGAATCGCTGGGCAAGGTCGGGAAACAGCAGCCCCGCTACCACCGGCGACAGGAAATCCGAACCCAGCACGCTGCGGACTCCCGCGCCCAGATCCTGAGCCCGATCGGAGCCCAGTGCATGCCGCAGCGCGGTGAAGGTCGTCGCACCGAGGCTTCCGCCCGAGACGCCGCTGATCGCGAATAGGTTGTCGCCGAAACCGGGCAGCGCGTCCATTTCGGCCAAGTTCGCGGCCGTCCAATAGGCAGCGCGGATGCCGCCGCCGGAGGCCGCCACCAGGATCACGGGTTCACGCCCGGCGATCGGGCTGAAACCGGGATGCGCCTGGCGCCACCTCGTGTAGTGCTCCGCCGGCGCCGCGCGGACGAGCGTCGGCGCGTCCTCGCTCAACCTCACGTCGTGATTGTCCACCCAGAACCCGAACAGTACCGCAAGGGCGAGGGCGAGGGCGGTAGCCGCTGGTTGGCCGTAAGCGAGAAAGGCGTACGTCAGCACCATGCTGCCGAACAGCACGATGCCGACCAGCCCGAGCATGACGATGGCCGGCGCCCCAAGGCCTTGCGGCAGCCCCACCGGCCAGACCATGAATGAGACGAGCAGGGTAAACGAGAGGATTGCCGCCGCCCAGACGAGGACCAGGTCCCCGCCTGGCATGGCCTTGACCCGGTGCTGGATCATCCGGTCCGGGGGGACGCCGAACCAGCCCCGGCGGCGCTGGAAGAAGACATAGGCGAGGAGGCCCAGGATCAGGTAGGCACCGGTCAGGACCCATATCTGCGTCTGGTAGAGGGCGCTCTCGATGCGCGTCAGCCCGAGCGCGACCGAGAGGGGTACGGAGATGCCGAAGATCCGCGGCAGCCAGCGCTGGCGCCCCTCGGCGTTGCGGAGATCGAGCCTGTAGGAGTCGAACTCGCGCCCGAGGAGCAGACGCGACGTGTACCAGAGGGTGAGCGCGAGTGCCGCCGTCCCCAGGAAGAACAGCAGATTCCACCCGGAGACCAGCCGCTCGGCGGAGATGCGCAGCAGATCCCGGCCCTGGTCGTTGAAAACGAACAGGAAACCAACCAACAGCGCGGCGACGGCGGCGTAGCCGCACAGCAGGAGTATGCGCACCGTCGTCCACGCCCAGTTCCATGCCACGACGGTGCGTCGCACCAGGGGAAGCCGGCCGAGCCTGTCAACGAAGGCACTCCAGCGGCGCGAGGGGTGATTGCCGCTTACCGGACCGCCCTGCGGGGGAGGTCTTTCTTCCATCTCGCCACTCCTTCGCGTGTGATGGAACTAAGCCTAGCATCGCCGGCGCGGAAACGGCGGCGAGCGGATGCAACCAGAGATTGTCGTAGGGGGCGTCGCCAAGCCTACGGCTGATCGGCGGCGAAGGTGTCGCAGGCGGCGAGCTCCCCGCGCTCGAGACCCCGGCGGAACCAGCGCATACGCTGCTCGGAGCTGCCGTGGGTGAAGCTGTCCGGCGTCACGTACCCGCGAGCCTGCTTCTGCAGCCGGTCGTCCCCGATGGCCGCGGCGGCGCGCAACGCCTCCTCGGCATCACCCACCTCGAGGATATTGCGGGCGCGATCGGCGTGATGCGCCCATAAGCCGGCCAGGCAATCGGCCTGCAGCTCGAGACGCATGGAGAGCTCGTTCCCCTGCGTCTTGCTCACCCGTTGCCGCGCCGACTGGACCTTGTCGGAGATCCCGAGCAGATTCTGGACGTGGTGCCCGACCTCGTGTGCGATGACGTACGCCTGCGCGAAGTCACCGGGAGCGCCGTATTGCGAGCGAAGCTCGTCGTAAAAGGCGAGGTCGATGTAGACTTTCTGGTCCTCCGGGCAGTAGAAGGGACCCATCGCCGCCTGACCCAAGCCGCAGGCCGAGCGTGTCGATCCCGAGAAGAGCACCAGCGTTGGCTCCTGGTAGCGGGCGTCCAGCTGCTGGAAGAGGTCATGCCAGGTGTCCTCGGTGTCGGCCAGGACCACGGAGACGAACTGCTTGAGTTCGTCCTCGGCGCCGCTGCGCAAGACCGGCGACTGGGGCTGGCCCTGCGGACTTGGACCCACGGAGGCAGGTGTCGTGCTACCGGTTCCCAGGAAGACGGTGGGGTCGACCCCGAAATACAGGGCCGCGAGGACGAGGACGATGGTCCCTAGGCCGCCGCCGACGGTCTTCCGGCCCATGCGCACCGGCGAGCGCCTGCGCCCGACGCCGCCCCCCGGGAAGCCCGGGAAACCGCCTTCCCCGCGGCGGTCCTCGACGTTCTCACTGCGTCTCCCGGTTCTCCAACGCATGACTCCTCCCGCGGCGATAGCGTTTTCGGTGCGCGAAAGCATAGCAGCACGCGGCGTCGGCGACAGACGCCAGGCGAACTGTTTCCGTCGCCGTGCGATAGAAGCCTCTCAGGGCCGCGCTTTGTGCCCGATAAGCGAGCTCGGAGATAATCAGCCCCTCGACTCGGATGACAAAGGCCGGAAGACATGATGCGTATGCCCTATTACACCAACAGTTTCTGCCTTGCACTGTTGGCGCAGATCGGTCCATCCGTCGCAGCCGCGGGCGATCTGGGCGCCAGCATCGCGCAGCAAGGCACGCCGAACGGCGTTGCACCGTGCATGACCTGCCACGGTGCCGACGGAGCTGGCATCGCGGCCGCCGGCTATCCGCGTATCGCGGGGCTCGATGCGGACTACATGGCCAAGCAACTCGGGGATTTTCGCTCCGGCAAGCGCAACAATCCCGTGATGATGCCGATGGCCCTCAATCTCACCGAGGAGGAGATCACCGCGGTTTCGACCTTCTATGCGGCGATGCCGGTCCCGGCGACTTCGGCAACGCCGCCGGGTGAAGAGATCGCCAAAAGCGCTGCCGACCTCGCTCGTTGGGGGGACTGGACCGGACGCGGTCTACCGGGCTGCGGCCAGTGTCACGCCCCGGACGGCAACGGAATCGGCTCCCATTTTCCCGGGATCGCGGGCCAGCACGCCAGCTACATCAAGGCTCAGCTGCTGGCGTGGAAGAGCGGAGCCCGGGCCAACGACCCGCTGGGTCTGATGAAGGCCATCTCCGATGGTCTTACCGACGCGGAGGTCGATGCCCTGGCCGCCTTACTACGCCGCCCAGCCGGGTGGCGCGCCCGCGTCTGCCCAGAACGCGTCCGAGGTCAGCGCGGGCGGGATTGCTGGGGGCGATGTCCACACAGGGGAGATTGCGCATCACGGCGAACCGCCGGCCGGACGGGATCCGAAGAAGGAAAGTTACTTCGCTTCGCCCTCCCGCGCCGAGCTGCCGGCAGATCCCTTCGGCGAGATCGTGCGTCAGGGAGAGGAGATCTTCGAGAACACCAACGCGCATCCGGTGTCCTCCCGCTTCGTAGGGAACGATCAAGCCTGCGGCAACTGTCACATCGACGCCGGCCGCCTCGCCGACTCGGCGCCCCTGTGGGCCGCATGGGTGGCGTATCCGGCCTATCGGTCGAAGAACAACAAGGTCAACACCTACATCGAGCGCATCCAGGGCTGTTTCAAATACTCGATGAACGCCCAGGCATCGACCGCTGGCGGACCCCCGGCGGCGGACAGTGACACGGTCGTGTCACTGGTTGCGTACAGTTTCTGGTTGGCGAAGGGCGCGCCGACGGGAGACGACAACATGCCCGGCCGAGGGTATGCGCGCTTGAAGGAAACGGCGCAGGGGTTCGACCCCGGGCGCGGTGCGTCCCTCTACACCGCGAAGTGCGCCCTTTGCCATGGCGCCGACGGCGCCGGTGTCACGCTCGCCGACGGGCGCACCCTGTTCCCGCCGTTGTGGGGGGCCGAGTCGTACAACTGGGGTGCCGGCATGCACAAAATCGACGTTGCCGCGGCCTTCATCAAGCACAACATGCCGCTGGGACTGCGGGACTCGCTCAGCGACCAAGAGGCGTGGGACTTGGCCGCTTTCATGAACAGCCACGAGCGACCGCAAGACCCCCGTTTCCAAGGCGACCTGAATGCGACGAAGGAACAGTTCCACGCCAGCAAATTCGACTACTACGGCAAGCGGGAATCGGAACAAGGCCACTTGTTGGGCGAACGTCCTGCTGCTCGGTGAGCGAAAAATCCGGGGTTGCGCCCCGCAAACCTTGGTCCGCCACTGCCCGGAGAGGTGCGGGGCGAGGGAGCCCGGTCGGTCCATGCCCCGTGGACCAGGCCACGGGATGGTCGGTCAAAAAAAAACCGCACACCCGGTTTGGGGCGCGCGGTTCGAATTAGCGAGGGACTCGCACGCATCCGATTGGCCTAGCCGTGTCGAGTGCGTACGATAGATGCCCTGCAGAGAGCGTGCCATGTTTGTCGGGGCGCGCGGTTGCGCGATCTCAAGTCGGATCACTGCGCGAACGTGCGGAAAAGTGTTGCCTGGTCCCGACAGTTCAGCCCGCGAGAACGACAGCGGGGTGTTGCGCCCCTGGAAGGTCGAGCGCGTCCGTGTGCTTGCCCGCACCCGGAAATACCTAACCGACGGAGGTCAGGGGTTGCCCGAGCGATTCCTGTGAAACGAGTCACGAAAAGACGGGGCGGGAATCGTTAGTCTGTAGTCGTGGCAAGGGAATCAGGATTTGCTGCGTGTGTCTTGCCAGGGACGGCACTTTCCATGTTTCCTCCTCAGTGGTGTCTTACGCCCCGGCAGCGATGTCGGGGCGTCTTGTTTTTCATCGTCTGTCGTCGTTAGGTGACCCGGACAGCTGCTTGCGGGGCAGCGCCTCAGGCTTACTGGCAGAATCGACTGATCAGCGCGCGCAGAAGCTCCAGGGTGGGGGGAATGCGGGCGGCCTCCAGGTACTCGTCCGGCTGGTGGGCCTGCGCGATGTTTCCGGGGCCAAGAACGATGGTCTCCGTGCCCATCCGGTTGAGGAAGGGAGCCTCGGTGCCGAAGCTCACGGCCTCGGCCGCATGTCCGGTCAGCGCCTCCCCGGCCCGAATGATGGCCGAATCCGCCGGGGTTTCGGTGGGCGGGATGCCGGGGAAGAGCTCGGTCAGCTCCCAGCCGAGCCCCCGTTGCTCCGCTACCGCCTTCACCCGTTGCGCTAGCTCACCGCGCAGCTCGCCCATGTCCAGCCCGGGAAGCACCCGCAGGTCGATGTGCAGCTCGCATTCCCCGCAGATCCGGTTGGGGTTGTCGCCGCCGTGGATGTGCCCGAGGTTGACGGTCGGATGCGGTACCGGGAAGGCGGGGTGCGAGAATCTCCCGGCGAGCCCGCGCCGCCAGGCGATGATCTCGCTCATCACCTCGTGCATGCCGTCCAGGGCGTTCGTTCCCAGGCTCGGGTCGCTCGCGTGGCCGGTGCGGCCGATGAGCCGAATCGCCACGCCCATCACCCCCTTGTGCGTGCGCACCGGCCTCAAGGACGTGGGCTCGCCAATCACCGCGTAGCGCCCCAGGGGTTTTCCGGCGTCCGCCAGCGCACGCGCGCCGTTCATCGACGATTCCTCGTCGGCCGTGGCCAGGATCACCAGTGGGTGCTGGAGGTCCTTGGACTTGAGGCTACGGGCGGCCTCGATCGCGAGGGCGAGGAAGGACTTCATGTCCGCGGTGCCGAGCCCGTACAGGCGGCCCGAGTCCTCGGTGAGGCGGAAGGGGTCGTGGCGCCAGCGCTCCGGGTCGCAGGGCACCGTGTCGGTGTGGCCGGACAGCACCAAGCCCCCTGAACCGGCGCCCAGGGTCGCGATCAGATTCGCCTTCGGCGGGTGCCCTGGCAGGGGCATGAGCTCGGTGCGGAAACCGGCCGATTCTAGCCAGTCCGCCAGCAGGTCGATTACGGCTCGGTTGCCCTGGTCCATCGCCGGTGTGATGCTGCTCACCGACGGCGTGGCGATCAAGCCCTCCAGCATCGACTGGAGGCGCGGGGCCTGTCTGCTCATGGTGACTCCAGATCAGAGATGCCTGCGACGCAGGCTATGCGCTCCCGTTTGGCTCCGCCAGTTCCTGCGCGGCTGAGCGGATGCCTCGGCGACGGTGGTTGTCCGCCATTCCCGGGTTCGCTCGCTCCGCGATTTCCGGACGCCTGCCGCGTCAAAATCCCGAGCTCCGGTCCCGGCATGGCGCGACATCCCCGTTCCGCGTCGGGACGGTAGCGCTCTATGCGATCCCAGCATCCGAGCGGCTTCAGTGCAGCGGAAACACGTAGTTCATCCAGGAGGCCATGCGCAGGAGCACCTTGCGCATGATGCCCACGTGGTGGAAGTGCTCCGTGTAGATCGCCGCTTGCCCGAACAGCCCGCCGGGGAGGCGTTGCTCAAGGAGGTCGGGGTCGGTGATCTTGATGGATACCGCGACGCGCCCGGGGATCGTCTGTTGGGCGAAACGCAGAAAGTCCGCGGTGGGCTGCATCTGGCCCTCGCCGATGACGGGAACGATGAAGTCGACCTCACCCTCGAGGATGGTTCCGGGGAGCGCGTCCAGCACGACCTCCGCGGCGTCACCCTCCTTGAGCCGGAGCAGGCTGTTCTGCCGGAACCAGCCGACAAAGGCGCCTTCCTGCTTGTGGACGAAGGTCATGAGCGGACGCAGGGGCAGGGCCAGCATTCCGGGCCGCAGGTTAAGCTGTGTGACGATTCCGTCGGTCGGTGCCCTGACGATGGTCTGCTCCAGATTGAATTCGGCGTCCGCCAGCTTGGCCTGCAGCTCGTCCACCCTGGCGCGGGTCTGGTCGACGCTGCGCTCGCTCGCGGTCTGCTTGCTGAATAGCTCCTCGGCCCGCGCCAGATCCTTCTTCGCGGCGTCGAGCTCCCCCTTGATCCCCTTGAGCTCGTCCTCGAAGGGCGCAGGGTCGATCCGTAGCAGGACGTCACCCTTCTTGAGCCGCGCGTTTGCCTGTACCGGCACATCGACCACCCGCCCGCGGACCTCGGCGATGATCGGCGTGGTCGCGTAGTACTGGCGGACGACCTCCGTGTAGGGATGGTTGTAGTTCATGAGGAGCAGCAGTGCGCCGATGATGATCACGCCACCAAGCACCGCGGTCGGCACCGTCCACTTGTTGAGCGGGATGCGGAAGATCTTGAAGACGGCGACGCAGACTGCCGCGTAGGTAAGGATGAGCAGAAGATCCATGGTGCGCGCTCAGTCTCCGGCGGGTTTCTCCAGGGCCTCGACGCGGGCGGACACGGCCGCAAGCTCCGCCTTGAGCTCCGCCAACGCCTCGGCCGTGGTCGGGTGCGGACTGTGGAATCCCCAGCCCCGATCTTCTCGGTAGAGGGTCGCCCAGATCCACAAGAAGGGCCACAGGACGTGCAGGGTGAACAGGCTGATCCAGCCGGCGACGTGAATGGCGTCTTGCTGCGGATGATTCCTGCGTTTGGCAATCTCGTAGGGAATGTCGTGGATGGCGATGATGCCGTAGAAGAGGACGACCGCGACGAAAAACAGGAGTCCCAGCGCGAAGTAGTCGAGAAACATGGCTCAGCTCCCGGGGTTGCAGGCTAGAGAGAACCGCGAGGCCCGTCGCCGTCGCCCTCGCCGGACGCCTGGAGCGCGGTTCACCAGAATAGCCGGGCGGGGGATCAGCCCTGCGACCCCTGCTCGTTCTCCAGCGCCTTTTTGGTTATGCCGTGATAGAGGCTCAGGGCGCGGGCGTAGAGCTCCTGCAGGTCGGGCCGCTCGTCGACGAACCGCTTCATTTCCTCGGCGTCCTGCAGGACCTCCTCCAGGAACTCGAGATCGAAGTCGTTGAGCTTCTCCCCGCGATCGACCTTCTCCTCGATGTCCAGCGCCCGCGGCAGCCTGATTTTCTCGAATCGCTCGAGGACGGCGACAATCACGCCCTCGTCTCGGGAAACTTCGCTCATGATCAAATCCTCCCAGGGGGTTACGGCCGTCCTCGCGACGGCGCTCTCGCACTCAGACTAGCATGGAGCGGAATGCCCGGCCTCAGGCGCAACGCAGCCGCGTCATTTTCACCAGCAGGATCGCGGTCAGGGGCAGCACCAGTGTCAGGACCGTGACCGTGATCATCAGCCAGCCGAGCTCCGAGTAGTCCGCCGGCACCGTGATCTCGCCCGTCGTCCGGTCCTCGACCTCTCGGGTGACGGTGAAGATCTGGTTCATATACTTGGTGCCGAGCTGGCTCAGGGAAAGGGCGAGGTTGGTGAAGGAGGCCATGACGGCGAAGAAGGTCGCCTTCAGGTTGGCGGGTGCGGAGTTGGCGATCCAGGCCAGCATGGGGATCATGGCGATCTGCCCCAGGGGTGACTCGATGGCCGTGTCCACCAGGGCGATGAAGCGGGCATCCACGACGCCTCCGGTGTGGGCCGCCGTCCACTCGTGCAGGCCGTAGTACATGCCGACGATGGGCAGGGCGAGGACGGTGCTGACGAGGGTGAGGAAGCCGACGATGTAGGCGATGGACTTCTCGGCCATGAAGCGGCGGAAGATGAACATGCCGAACAGCGTGAGCCCGCTGCTGATGAGGGAGAGCACGGACAGGAACTGCTGGTCGAAACCGAGCTCGTCGATGAACCACCAGGTCTGTCCCGCGCCCGCGTTGGGCATGGCGCGGTAAACGAAGATGATGATGGCGGTGCCGAGCAGCACGCGGCGTGCCTCCGGCTCCAGTTCCCGCATCAGGCGGGCGATCAGGAAGATCAGGATCGCCATGGAGCCGGCAAAGATAATCTCCTGATTGAACGGCACCTCTCCCAGGCCCATGGACAGGGTGAAGACCACGAAGACCAGGCTGCCGCCGAGGATCCACCAGTTGGGCTCGGTCGGCTCCGTGTGGCCGTGCACCATCTCCTCCGCGGTCAGGGCGTCGAAGCCGTGGTCGCGCAGGCGCTTGAGCTCGCGGCGCTTGAGCATGCCTCCCAGCAGCACGCCCGTGACCGAGACGACGGGAATCAGGAGCGCCAGCTCATAGATGCGGACGTAAATCGCCGCCTTCTCCGCCTCGGGCATGGACTCAACGCCCTGGAACAGCAGGACGTTGAGCAGGGCGACGAAAACGCTGCCGCCGATGATGGCGACCCGCCCCAGGGTCTGCATGGTGGTGTGCATCAGGCGCCGGGTGCCGGCGGGGAAGGGATGGCCTTCCCGGTCCACGGCGGGGACCGCCTCGACGGTCATGGCGTCGGCCACCACGTCCTGCACCACGTAGCCGGTGGGGGCGAGCAGGGCGCTCAGCACGTACCAGGCCTCCACCGGCATGATCGCGCCCATGGCCTCCGGCTGGGCGAGCAGGCCCACCATGATCGTCAGGCTGACCGCGATCAGCACCGCGCCGACGTAGACCAGTCCCGATTTGTAGCGCCAGATCAGGTCCACCAGATGACCGAGGGGCATCTTCAGCGCCCAGGGGATGCCGGCCCAGAATCCCAGCGCCGCCAGGAACTCGGCCGACAGCCCGAGATAGTCCTTGACGAAGAAGGTGCCGACGATGCTGGTCAGGCCGGAGACGCCCGCTGCCACGTACACCATCAGCGGGGGCAGATAGGACAGACGGAATTCCCTCCCCAGCTCCAGGATGGTGCGGTCGAACCAGCGGTAGGCGCGGCGAAACATGGCGCGGGAGCATACGGGCGCCCACGGGGTTTGGCAAACCGCCGCGTTCGCTCGCCCCGTGCGGTAGGCTTGGCTGATCGTGGGGTCGTGCTATATTCCCGCGCGGCGCTGTGGTATGCAGTGCGGGCCGTTCACGCGCCCTCGTCGACTTGTCTCCTAACTCAGAGAAATGCGGATGCCATCGACCTCGTATTCATTCGCCCAACGCCCTGCTTGGCGGCAGTTGTTGGGCCTCCTGTTGGGCCTCGGTATCTTGGTTGGGGCGCGCGCCGAAACGGTGATCTTCGGCACCGCGCCGGCGAGTGCGCAAACGGATTGGGGTCTGCTCGACGCGACCGGGCTGCAGCTGCGCTCCGCGGCGGCGCTGGTGGTGGATGACCAGGGGCGTGTCGTCTACGAGAAGCACGCCAGGCAAGTCAAGCCGATCGCCTCGATTACCAAGCTGATGACGGCCATGGTGGTGCTCGACGCCGGGTTGCCCATGGACGAGCCGATCACGATTCTGGACGCCGACCGTGACCGGTTGCGCAACAGCCGCTCGCGCTTGCGCACCGGCAATGCAACGCTGACGCGGGCGGAGATGCTGGCGGTGGCCCTCATGTCCTCCGACAACCGAGCCGCCTCGGCACTCGGTCGAACCTCCTTGCCGGGCGGCACGCGGGCATTCGTGCAGGCCATGAACCGCAAGGCTCAGGCGCTTGGGATGCTCGATTCGCATTTCGCCGACGCCAGTGGTCTCGCCGCCGCCAACCGCGCCACCGCGGAAGACCTGGGCAAGATGGTGCGGGCGGCGGTCCGCTATCCCTTCATCCGGCAGGCGACGACGCGGGAGAGGATGGAGGTCAACCCGTACGGCAACGGCTTCACGCTGGAGTACCGCAACACCAATCCGCTGGTACGCAACGCCAGCCCCGACTGGCGGATACGGCTGAGCAAGACCGGCTACATCAACGAGGCCGGGCGCTGCCTGGTCATGCAGGCGGACATCGCCGGGCGTTCGTTTTCCATCGTGCTGCTGGACTCTTCCGGCAAGCTCACGCCGGTCGGCGACTCCAACCGCCTGCGCAAGTGGCTGGAATCGGAGCTCGGCAAGGAGCGCCACAGTGGAACCGGAAGGGCGGGAGGCGCGGGTTAGCCGCCCCCGCGAGAGGTTCCCCCCGGTGTCCGGGGCGGCTTCATTTTTTTGGTCGGTGACGCACTCGAAAATAGCCCTGCCTCTACGTGCCGCGGCAAGCGCTGAATTGATCGGCGCTCCCCAAGCCGCGGGTTTGCTAATCTTCATCGCAACACCCGACGAAAAAACGCAATCGCCATCGCTGTCCAAAGCGATGTCTGGTGTCCACCACCGAGGAGAAAAAATTGAGAAAGATCAAAGATTTGTTGGATGAGAAGGGGCGTGAGATCTGGTCCATCAGTCCGGATTCAACCGTGTACGACGCGATGAAGCTGATGGCCGACAAGGAGATCGGCTCACTCGCGGTGCTGGAGGACGGAAGGCTAGTGGGACTGATTTCCGAGCGTGACTATGCCCGTAACGTGATTCTGAAGGGGCGCTCGTCGAAGGACACGCCTGTCAGGGAGATCATGGAACGGCGGCCGGTCTGCGCCACGCCGGATGAGAGTGTGGAGGAGTCCATGGCCGTGATGACCGAAAAGCGTACCCGCCACCTCCCGGTCATCGAAGGTGACAAGCTGATCGGCATCATCTCGATTGGCGACCTGGTCAAGGCCATCATTTCCGATCAGGAATTCACCATCGAGCAGCTGGTGAACTACATCAGCGGATGAGCTCGGCGCGCTCCGGGCGATTGCCTGGTCCGGGCGCCAGCCGGGGTCAGGTGTAGAGAAGAAAGTCCACTCGGGACTGGAACCAGGCTTCCTCGTCCGATCTCAGCCTGGACTCCAGATCCCCTGGCTCGGCCTCCGGGTCGTCCACCCACTCGCGCAGAAAGGTCCCGCCGCTCAGCAGGTCGATGGCCAGGCGCTCCGACTCGTACTCGTAGGGGAAATCGCGCCAGATTCCGTACTCCGCGTGCTCGGCGCGGATCGCCTTGAGGAGCAGAGCGGCGATCCGATAAGGGCGGAATCGGTCATGCCGGTAGTGCTCGTTGTCGGTGTGGATCTGGATTCCGGAGCAGAGTCTCCCCGCGTGCTTGTGGAACGTGGGCTCGAACCAGCACGGACGCAGGATGCAACCTTGTAGCCAATCATCCCGCAGCGCGGACATGCGCCGCAGCATGCGCTCGAAATCGATGTCCGGCGCGCCGATCACCTCCAGCGCGGTCGTCGTTCCGCGGCCTTCCGAGAGGCTGGTCCCCTCGAACAGGACGGTGCCCGGGAAGCAGCGCGCCATGTTCAGACTGGACGCGTTGGGGCTGGGATTCACCCAGGACGCCTGGTGCAGAGGCCAGCCGTAACCGGGACCCTCCTGTGGACGATAGCCGTCCATCGCTATCACCCGAAGGTCGAGGTCCAATCCCTTCTCGGCGGAGATCCAGTCGGCGAGCTCCCCAAAGGTGAGGCCGTGGCGCATGATCAGGGCCGCGGCGCCGACGAAGCTCTCCCATCCGGGCTCGAGGATAGTGCCCTCCACCGGCCGTCCGGCGGGGTTGGGGCGGTCCAGCACCCAAACCGACTTGCCGCTCGCGGCGCAGGCGTCGAGCATGTAGGCGAGGGTGGTGACGTAGGTGTAAATGCGGGTGCCGATGTCTTGCAGGTCCACAAGCAGTACGTCGAAACCGTCGAGCATCGCGGCGGTCGGATAGCGCACCTCGCCGTAGAGGCTGTGAACCGGGATGCCGTGGCGGGGGTCCAGGTAGTCCGCCGTTTCGATCATGTTGTCCTGCTTGTCCCCGCGCATCCCGTGCTGGGGGCCGAAGGCGGAGGTGATCGTCAGCTCGGGGCGGGCGATCAGCGCGTCGAGACTGTGGCGGTAATCTCGCGTCATGGAGGCCGGGTGGCCGAGCAGGGCGAGCCTCCGGCCGCTGAGCTCCGCGCGGAGTCGGGGGCTGTCCAACAGGACGTCGATACCGTTTCTCTGGATGCGCTCGGTCATGTGGGTTGGCGATTTCTCTCGCGAACGTGGGCGGATTCCGGTTCTTCTGCCCGGGCGGGCGGAGTCTAACCGAATGTCCGCTGTTTGGGTTCGGGTGGCGGTGCATCCGGACTGTTCGGGATCGGGACGCGGGGTGGCGCGGTCTCAGGACCCGGAGTCGATCCTGCGCGCAGATCGGCGGGAAGCCGGCGTACGGGAGGGGGAGAATGGTACGTTGGTCGGAGCCTCCCGCCGGCTATCGCTGACGGCAGCCGCTGACCTCCATATAGGCCTTGTGTGACGCCTGATCCGCTTTGCGCCAGTAGGCAAGCTGAACGCCAACCCCCCGCTTGCTCTCGCGGTGGACGACGACGCCCCGCAGCCGATGCTCCCGCCCCTCCGCCTGAAACCGCAGATCGAGGATGCCGTTGAGGCGATCGGGTGCCCGTGCCTTGAGGAACACGCCCTCTTGACTGGCGTTCGAGCTCCAGTATCGGCCCATGCGCCGGGTCAGGTCGTACACCTCGAACGGGATGCTGACAGGGACTCGTGTGCTGCGACGAAGGTTATTGTTCATGGATTTCCCCTGGCGTCGAAGTCTGCGGGAGTCTTCTCGCGGGCTCCGGCCCAGCGCCGGGTCACTGTCGGCAAAATGCGACTCCCTTATCAAGGAGCGTAGTAAGCTGCGGCGGAAACGTCTGTAGGAAAAAGCCTCGGAGTTCGTAAGGGATCGCGGCGCTTGCTCCCCGGCTGCAATCGCCGAATGCGGTTCCGGGCCTGGAGTGCAAGCCGTCCAGCGCGGCGAAACCAAGGTGACCTTTGGCTCTGATCGCCCCGCCTCAGAAGCGCAGGACCACGCGCAGTCCCGGGTCGTTCGCCTCGAGCCCGATGCTCGCGCCGTGGAGATCCGCAACTGCCCGCACCAGGCTCAGGCCCAGACCGCTGCCGGGGGTGGCGCGGCTGTCGTCCGCGCGGAAGAAGCGCTGGAAGACCTTCTCCCTGAGCTCCGGCGGGATGCCCGGGCCGGTGTCCGCGACCATTACCTCCGGGCCGCGGTCGCCCGGAGTCGCCGCGAGGACGACCCGGCCTCCCTGCGGGGTGTACTTGATCGCGTTGTCGACCAGGTTCGTCAGGGCCTGGAACAGCAGGTCCCGATCTCCCCGGACCGAGATTGCCCCTTCTGCCTTCACGATCAGCTGCTGGCCCTTGTCCGACGCCAGGGGCTCGTAGAGCTCGCCAACGTCGTGAACGAGCCCGGCGAGATCGAACGTCGCGAAGGCGCTGCGCCGGCTGCCCGACTCGATGCGGGCGATGCGCAGCAGGGCGTTGAAGGTGGCGAGCAGCTCCTCGGCGTCCTCGACCGCCTGGTCGACCGCCTCCCTCGCCTGCCGCGGATCAGCGGCTTGTGCGAGCTCCAGGCGGGTGCGCAGCCGGGTCAGCGGTGTCCGCAGATCATGGGCGATGTTGTCCGAGACCTGGCGCACCGCTGCCATCAGGCCCTCGATGCGTTCCAGCATGCGGTTGAGGTTGGCGGCGAGCTGGTCGAAGTCGTCGCCGCTGCCATTCGTGGGGACCCGCTGGGACAGGTCGCCCTCCATGATTTCCCGGCCGGTCTGGGTAATGGCCTCGACGCGGCGCGCGACCCGGCTGCTGACCAGCAAGCCCGCCCCGAGGGCGAGGGCGGTGGTGATGGCGAGCCCGGAGAGCAGGGCATTCAGGATCAGCCTGCGTATCGACTCCAGCTCGCGCACGTCGCGTCCCACCAGCAGGTGCAGCCCGCCGCGCAGGAGGAAGGTGCGGGCTCGGGCCTCGTGCTGCTCGGACTTGTCGCGCCCCCAGTCCAGCAGCCCGAAGCGCATCCAGCCGTCCTCGGTCGTCGGTACGTCGGGCCAGCGGTTGAGATTTCCGACGACCGGATCGTAGTCGTCATCCGCGAGCAGGTAGACCGCGGCGCCGTCCGGGTCCCGCGCCACCCGCTCGGCGATCACCGCGGTCAGCCCGGCGAGACCGCGGCGCCGGTACTGCTCCGCCAGCCCCCGGATCTCGGCCTCGATGGTCTCGTCGGTCTGGCGGTCCATGTAGCCGGCGGTGGCCCAGTAGATGAAACCGAGCAGCACCACCACGGAGCCCAGTGACAGGGCCGTGTACAGAAGTGCAAGACGAAAGGTGTAGCTGCGCAGCAGCTTAGTCGCGATCACACAGCATGTATCCGGCGCCACGTACCGTGTGCAGCAGGGGCTGCTCGAAGTCGCGGTCGATCTTGGCGCGCAGCCGGCTGACGTGGACGTCGATGACGTTGGTCTGGGGATCGAAGTGGTAGTCCCACACGTTCTCCAACAGCATGGTGCGGGTGACGACCTGTCCGGCGTGGCGCATCAGGTACTCGAGCAGCCGGAACTCTCTGGGCTGCAGCTGGATCTCCCTGCCGGCGCGGGTGACGGTGCGGGCCAGCAGATCCATCTCCAGGTCGGCGACTTCCAGCCGGGTCTCCGGCGTTTCTCCGCCACCGCGCCGGAGCAGGGCCTCGAGGCGGGCGTGGAGCTCCGCGAAGGCGAAGGGCTTGACCAGGTAGTCGTCTCCGCCCGCGCGCAGGCCCTCGACCCGGTCGTCCACCTCGCCCAGGGCGCTGAGGATCAGCACCGGGGTGCGATTCCCGGAGGCTCGCAGGGTGCGCACGATGGCGAGCCCGTCCAGCTTCGGCAGCATGCGGTCGATGACCAGCACGTCATAGTCGGTGCCCGCGGCCATGAACAACCCCTCCCTGCCGTCACCGGCGTGATCGACGACCGCCCCCGACTCACGCAGGGCCTTGCCGAGGTAACCGACCACCTGGTGGTCATCTTCGATCAGGAGCACGCGCATGGTTCGCGGGGTCGGAGCGGGACAAGTCTGCAGGTGCGATGCGGTAGTTGAACCACAAAGGCGCGGGGGACGCAAAGGGAAAGCGGACCCCCATGCGCCCCCCACTGTCGCGTCGCCTCTGATCGGTTAGGCGGCCGGCTTCACGGCCACGAAGCGCGCCTCGCCGTCCTGCTCGATGCGCAGCAGCACCGCCTGGTTGCCCTTTCCGACCGCCTCGCGCACCCGGCTCGCCACCTGATCCGGGGAGGTCACCTCGCTCTGGCCGACCATGGTGATCAGGCTCCCGGGCTCGATTCCGGCCTTCGCCGCAGCGCTGTTCTTCTCGACCCCGGCGACCAGGACGCCCCGCGCGTCGCTAGCCAGCTTCTGGGACTCGCGCGCCTCCGGCGTGAGCGGGGCGAGGTAGAGACCGAGGCGGGGCTCGGCCTTATCCGTCTGCGGCGTTGCAGCCACCGGCTGCTCCCCCGGCATCTCGCCCACGGTCAGATCCACCGAAGCCTCGCCGCCATCGCGTTGCAGCGAGATCTGGACCTTGGTTCCCGCCGCGATGTCGGCGACCATGCGCGGCAGGTCCTTGACCTTGTCGACCGGCTTGCCGTCGACGGCCAGGATCAGGTCACCGGTGCGCAGGCCCGCCTTCGCGGCCGGTCCGTCCGGCATCACCTCCGCGACCAGAGCGCCCCGCTGGTCCTCGCGGCCGAGAGCGGCGGCGATCTCCTCCGTCACCCCCTGGATCTGGACTCCCAGCCAGCCCCGTTCCACCCGACCGTTGGTCTTGAGCGCGGAGATTACGGTCTCGGCGCTCGATGCGGGTATGGCGAAGCCGATGCCCACGTTGCCGCCGCTCGGGGAGTAGATGGCGGTGTTGATGCCGATCACACGCCCGGAGGCGTCGAACAGGGGTCCCCCGGAATTGCCGCGGTTGATGGGCGCGTCGATCTGCAGATAGTCGTCATAGGGGCCCGATGCGATATCCCGGCCCCGCGCGGAGATGATCCCGGCGCTCACCGAGCCCCCGAGGCCGAACGGGTTGCCCACCGCGAGCACCCAGTCGCCGACCCGCGCCTGCTCCGAGCTGCCGAGCTCGACGAAGGGCAGCGCCTTCCCGGCGTCGATCTTCAGCAGGGCCAGGTCGGTCTTGGCGTCGCGTCCGACCACGCGCGCCTGGTAGCGGGTGCCGTCGTTCAGGATCACCTCGATCTTGTTCCCTTGCTCGACGACGTGATCGTTGGTGACGACGTGTCCGTCCGCGTCGATGATGAACCCCGATCCCTGACTCTGTCGCGGCATATCCAGTCCCGGCGGGAAGTGCCCGCCGTGTGGATTGAAGCGGCGGAAAAGCTCGCCGAGGGGGCTGCCTTCCGGTAGCTCGGGCATCACGACCTGCGCGCTGGCGTCATCGCCCTGCTCCTGGGTCACCGCCACGTTGACGACGGCGGGGCTCACCCGCTCGGCGATCTCCGCGAAGCTCGGGGGCCCCGCGAAACTGGTGGCCCCCGCCGGTGCGGTCGCGGGCAAGTTCGCCATGGCCTGCCCTGGGATGCCCACGTGGGCCGCGGCCAGTGCGACCAGTACCGCGCCGGCGATCGCGCTGGGTACGAAGAGTCCGCGTCGTACAAGGGGGATTCGGCCGCTCGCGGCGGGTTGGGTGTCGATGTCTGGGTTGCTCATGGTCTCGCTCCTGACGGTTTGCATGTGGGCCGAGGGACCGTTGGCGATCCGCGCCCCGGGTCCGGTCACGCGCCAAGTTATAGAGGCTGTGGGGTTACGCGGGTCTTTCCCCGGGATTACGAAAAGTTAAGGATTCGTCCGGAGGAGTGTCCGGGGCGGCGCGGGAGAGATCTGATAGGATGAAGCGTCGAGGTTCGGTTATGGGCGAGTACAAAGGGAGGAACCCCCGTGAGTGCGCGGCGCAGTGTTGTTGGGGTCCTGTTGGCCATCTCGTGGGTAGGCACGGCATTCGGGACCGCGCCGGCGAAGACCGACGAGGCCGGTTATGTCGGCAGCGGGGTCTGCGCCGAGTGTCACCAAGCCGAGCACGCGGCCTGGCGCGGCTCGCACCACGATCTGGCCATGGCGGAGGCCAGCGAGGAAACGGTGCTGGGCGACTTCGCCGATGCGCGGTTCACGGCCCACGGCGTCACCTCCACCTTCTTTCGCCGCGATGGCGGCTGGTACGTGCGGACCGACGGACCCGACGGTGAGCTGCGCGACTATCGCGTCGCCTACACCTTCGGCTGGTATCCGCTGCAGCAGTACCTGGTGGAGCTCTCTCGCGGGCGCCTGCAGAGCCTCGGCTTGGCATGGGACAGCCGCCCGCGGGAAGAGGGCGGGCAGCGCTGGTTCCACCTCTACCCGGACGCGCAGGACATGGGCTCCGGCCATCCCTTGCACTGGACCGGCCGCGAGCAGAACTGGAACTACCAGTGCGCCGAGTGCCACTCCACGGAGCTGAGGAAGGGTTACGATCTGGAGACGGACACCTTCGCCACCACCTGGGCCGAGATTAACGTCGCCTGCGAGGCCTGCCACGGGCGTGGCGCGGCGCACGTGGAGCAGGCGAGGGCGGTGGCGGCGGGCGATGCCACCGCCTGGAACCCGGACAGGGGTCTGGCGGTGGACCTCGCCGACCGCGATGGCGGCACCTGGTCCATCGACCCGACGACGGGCGTGCCGGCGCGTTCGGTGCCCCGTTCCGATCGCACCGAGATGGAGCTCTGCGCCCGCTGTCATTCCCGCCGCGGCCAGATCCACGACCGCTACGAGTATGGCGCGCCACTCGGCAACACCCACCGGCTGTCCCTGCTCGACGAGCACCTGTATCACCCAGACGGCCAGATCCTGGACGAGGTCTACGTCTACGGCTCCTTCCTCCAGAGCAAGATGCACCGCGCCGGGGTCACCTGCACCGATTGCCACGATCCGCACAGCCTGCGGCTCAAGCTGGAGGGCGACCTGGTTTGCGCCCAGTGCCATGGCGTCGAGCGCTACGCCGCCGAGACCCACCATCATCACCAGCCGGGGACGCCGGGGGCCTCCTGCGTCGGTTGCCACATGCCGCAGCGTCTCTACATGGTGAACGACGAGCGGGCCGATCACAGCATGCGCGTTCCCCGTCCGGATCTCTCGCTCAAGATCGGCACTCCCAACGCATGCAATGGCTGCCACGCTGATCAGTCGGTGCAATGGGCCGCCGATGCCGTGAAGCAGTGGTACGGGGACCGCGAGCGCGACGAGCCGCACTATGGGGAGGCCCTGCAGGCAGGGCGCGTCCAGTCGCCCGATGCGGGTAAGCTGCTCATGGACCTCGCGGTCGATCCCATGCGGCCCGGCATCGCGCGTGCTACGGCGCTGGACCTGCTGCGCGGCTATCCGGAGCCCTCGCAGGTGCTGGCCCTGCCGAAGCTGCTCGCGGACGAGGACCCCCTGGTGCGGGAGGCGGCGGTGCGCTTTCTGGAGACCACCGATCCCTCGACCCTGTTCCGGCTCGGCATGCCCCTGCTCGATGATCCGGTGCGGGCGGTGCGTCTGGAGGCCGCGCGCACCCTGGCGCCTTTGATACGGCAGCAGCCGTCCGAGGCGGTGCGCGCCCGGCTGGACGCGGCTCTGGAGGCATACGATGCCGCACAGCTGGTCAACGCGGAGCGCCTGGAGTCCCATCTCAACATCGGGTTGGTGAAGATGGCGCAGGGAAAAGCGGCGGCTGCGCAGAAGGCCTACCGCACCGCCCTGCGCCTCGACCCAGGTTTTGTCCCGGCATACGTCAATCTGGCGGATCTCTATCGCGCCCTGGGCTCCGACGCGGAGGGAGCGGAGATCCTGCGGGCGGGTCTGGCGGTGGCCCCGGACAGCGCGGATCTCCACCACGCCCTCGGGCTGCTCGCGATCCGCGCAAAGCGGCTCGACGAGGCCGTGACGGAGCTTGGCCGGGCGGACGAGCTGGCACCGGAGAATCCGCGCTACGCCTACGTTCACGCCTTGGTGCTGAACGAGACCGGGGATGTCGCTGGGGCGCTGCGGGTGCTCGCCGATGCGCATCGCCGTCATCCGGCCGATGTCGACCTCCTGGTCGCCCTGATCACCATCAACCGGGACACGGGCAACCGGGCGGATGCCCTGGACTACGCGCGGACCCTGAGCCGCCTCAGGCCAGACGACCCGGAGGTCGTCGCGCTGCTGCGCGAGCTCTCCCCCGCGCCCTAGCCGCCCGGCGAGGGCGGTGTCCGGGCCGGTCCGTTGCCACTTCCGCCGAACAAAAGGACCAAAGCCCATGCCAGATCTCGCATCCGACATCGCTCGCCGAGCATTCGCGGACCATCGCCGGCGACTTCGTCGGGCGGCGAGGGTGGGTCTTGAACGGGCGTCAGGCGTTTTGGCCCTGGTCCGTCCCCGCCTGATCCTGCCTTTGGTCTCCCTCTCGCTAGCCCTTGCTGCCTGCCAGTCAGACCGCCCGAAGAGGACCTTTTGCAAGCTGCAGGCGGGGATGACCGTCGCGGAGCTGATGGCGTGCGGCTGCAGGATGACGACCTCCGGGGGCGCCTCGGTGGTCAGCCGCAGCGGGGAGCAGCGGGCCGTCACGGTCTCGAATCTCGCCTGTCCCATCGGCGAGGCGGGCGTGGCGGTCGTCTCCGTGGTCGACGGCGTCGCCCAAGGGATTTCTTACTAGGAAAACGGGATGGACTGATCAAATGCCTTCCTGGCATTGATCAGCTCGCAATTCGCGAGGCGCGACTCCCGAATCGCTCCATTTCCGACGGCTTGCAGCCGTCGGAAATGCCGGGCCAGCCATGGCCCGGACGGAAAACGCGATAAATCGTTTTCCCAGAAACTGATACTTGGCCATCCTGGCGAAAGCCAGGCGTCACAGCCACGTATAGCGGGAAGCGCTGTATTCATCAGCGCTAGATCACATCGCACGCCCTGTCGCCGGTTACTATGGACTCGTTCATGCGGTTCGCACTCAAGCTTCGTTCCCTCTCCACCCTGACTCTGCTGCTGGTGTTCCTCGCCGCCTTCGTCGTCGTCGAGCCCGCTGCCGCGGCCGGTTCCGGGCGGCCCAGGATCGGTTTGGCTCTCAGCGGGGGTGGCGCCCGCGGCGGCGCCCACGTCGGGGTGCTCGAGGTCATCGAGCGCCTGCGCGTCCCGATCGATTATGTCGCGGGCACCTCCATGGGGGCCGTCGTGGGGGGGCTCTACGCCTCCGGGATGAGTCCGCGGCAGATCGAGGAAGCCATCGAGGGCATCGACTGGGACGACATCTTCAGGGATGAGCCGGCACGGGAGGATCGTCGCTACCGCCGCAAGCAGGACGACCGGCTGTTCCTGGTCAAGCAGCGCCCCGGGGTCAAGGAGCGCGAGCGCGAGGTCAATCTCGTGCCGGCCCTGATCCAGGGGCAGAAGCTGGACCTGGCGCTGCGCAGGCTCACCTTGCCGGTCGCGGGCGTGAGCGATTTCGACCGGCTGCGCATCCCCTTTCGCGCCGTGGCCACGGACGTGGAGAGCGGTCAGGCGGTGATTCTGGGCTCAGGCGACCTGGCGACGGCCATCCGCGCGAGCATGGCCATTCCCGCGGCGTTCGCGCCGGTGGAGATTGGCGACAAGCTGCTCGTCGACGGCGGGATCGCGCTCAATCTCCCGGTCAGCGTGGTGCGGGAGATGGGGGCCGACATCGTGATCGCGGTGGACATCAGCGGGCCCCGGCGCGGTCGCGAGGACATCACCAATGCCCTGCAGATGCTCGACCAGATCGCCTCGCTGGTCACCTGGCGCAATACCGAGGAGCAGCTGGCGACGCTGCGGAAAAGCGATGTGCTGATTATCCCCGGTCTGGGCGACGAGGTCCTCGCGGGGGATTTCGACAAGCTGCTGCGGGCGGTCGAGATCGGCGAAGCGGCTGCCGAAAACAAACGAGCGGACCTCGCGCGGCTGTCGGAGTCCGAGAGCCGCTACGCGGCCTACCGGGAGAGGCATGCGCCGCCGCCCGACAGCACCCCCGTCATCGCCTATGTCCGGGTGGAGAACGACTCGGGGCTCAGTGACGAGATCATCACCAGCCGCCTCGACATCCGGCCCGGGGAGCCCCTGGATACGGAGAAGCTAGACGCGGAGATCGCCCGCGTCTACGACCAGGACAACTTCGAGCATGTGTCCTATCGGCTGGAGCAAGCGGACGGGCGCACCGGCGTGGTGGTCACCGCCAAGAAGAAGTCTTGGGGTACGAGCTCCATTCAGGGTGGATTGGAGCTCTCGTCGACGCTGGATGGCGAGTCCTTCTTCAACATCGGTGCGGCCTACACCATGCTGCCGGTCAACCGCCTCAACGGCGAGTGGCGCACCCTGCTCAAGCTGGGCGAGGAGCCGGCCTTCGTCACCGAGCTCTATCAGCCGTTGGATCCGCGGGAACGCTGGTACGTCAATGTCGGCGGCGGGTACTTGGCGAACAACGTCTTCCTCTACACGCCTGCTTCGCGCAAGAACCCGGAGGCCGAGTACAACATCACGCGCTGGGGGCTGTTCGCGGAGGCGGGCCGCAACCTCGGGAACTGGGGCCGGACCGGTCTGACCTATCGGCGTTTCGACGGGGACGCGGACGTCCGGGTAGGCGGCCCGGGTCTGCGGGGGTTCGAGTTCCGCCAGGGTGAGCTGGAGCTGGGCTGGAGTGGGGACACCCTCGACAATCTGGGCTTTCCGACCCGGGGCTGGAGCGGTTTCGCGTACGCCCTGGCGTCCCGCGACGCGCTGGGCGCCGACGACGAGTTCGAGCAGGGAGGCATCGGATTTCTCGGCGCCTGGTCCCAGGGGCGCGACAGCTTCAGCCTCGGCGGACGCTACCGGGGAACCCTGGACGACAATGCCCCGATCCAAAACCTTTTCCGCACCGGAGGCTTCCTTAACCTCTCCGGCCTGAGTCAGAATGCGCTGTCGGGGCAGCACGAGGGCCTGTTGCGCTTCGCCTACCTGCGGAACCTGGGCACCAAGCTGGTCAAAACCTACTTCGGCGCCTCCCTCGAGTGGGGGGGCACCTGGCAGGGTAGAGACGACATCGGTCTCAGCGACACGCTGGTCGCGGGTAGCCTGTTCCTGGGCGCTGACACCTTCCTCGGTCCCCTGTACGGGGCCTACGGTCATGCCGAGGGCGGCGAGGATGCGATCTACCTGTTCCTCGGCAAGCCCTGGCAGATACGGCGATAGCGTCCGATTCCAGGAGGGCACCCGGACATCGGCGAGAACCGGGGGCGATTTGCAGTCACGAAGGGTCGTAAATGCCACTTGAGCTCGACTACCACGATCTTCGCAGTCACGAGTGGATGCTGAAGGATTCGGTCCGCTGCGAGGCGTTCCGCAAAGCGATTGCGGAGGTGGTGACTCCCGGTTGCTCGGTGCTGGACGTCGGGGCGGGCAGCGGCATTCTCAGCCTCTTCGCGGCGCAGGCGGGGGCGGGCGTCGTCTACGCCGTCGAGCGGACGGGCATCGCGGAGCTCGCCCAGCGGGTCGTCGCCGAGAACGGTCTCGACGACCGGGTACAGGTGCTGCGCGAGGACATGGAGGCCGTCGAGCTCCCGCGGAAAGTTGACATCATCGTCTCCGAGTGGCTCGGCGGCTACGCCCTGGACGAGAACCTGATGCCGATCGTGGCGCTGGCACGGGAGCGCTGGCTCAAGCCCGGCGGCAGGGTGATTCCGCGGGCCGTCACCTCCTTTCTCGCGCCGGCCTATGACAACCTTCTGCAGCAGGACATTGATTTCTGGCGCAGCGGACCCTACGGCCTCGACCTCAGTGCGATCGGGGCGGCGCGGGCGTCCCAGGCGGATAACGGCAGGCATGACCTGAAACAAGGGCAGATTCTCTGCACCCCGCAGGCACTGTGGGCTGTAGAAAGCGGGACCTGCTCCGTCGCGGACGCCAACCGTCCCTTCCAGGCCCGGCTGGAGTTCACGGCCGAACGGGGCGGGCAGTTCAACGCCCTCGCCGCCTGGTTCGACGCCGAGCTCAGTGACCGGGTCCGACTGAGCAACGGACCCGGCGAACCGGATACCCACTGGGGGCGTTCCATCTTCCCCGTCGGCCGGGTCGTCGATCTGGCCGAGGGATCACGGGTGCGGGTCTACTTCGCCCACCAGCCCGGCGGGAAGGGCGAATCCCGGGCCACCTGGGAGATCCAGGTCGGCGGTTACCGCTTTCGATCAAGCGATGTCACTGCCTTGGTCAGGTAGGGTCTTGCCTGAGTCAGGCGATCTTGGCTGAGCCGAACGGGCTACCTGAGCCGCCGGAGGCTTCTCGTTGTCCTTACGAGGCCCGTATTGCCCCGGCCAAACGCGCGTTGACCGGTGCCCGGTCCCTGCTTAGTCTACGCCCGTCCTGATGCGGTTTGATTCCATGTCGGGCGCGGCGATGGCTATTGGTGTCGCCCGCCGTGTCGGATCAGCCACTCCTGCAGCGATCGGTCTCGCATACTCCTGAGCAGGTCGCGCATGGACCCCACGGCGTGCGCCGAGAGGCCGACGCCGCCGAATCGTCGCAACGCGAACCCGTCGCCCCGTCCCGACAACCGGGTGGTGGGAGATCGTAACTAAATCAACAGTCGCGGCCTGAGAGGCATTTCTATGACACGCAACAACTCGTTCCCGAAGCTCTTCGTCCTGCTGGTGCTGCTTGCGGTCGTCTGGGGGCCGCTCACCGCCGGGGCCGCCGAACGCCAGAGAGACGTGCTGAACGGGACCTCCTGGCAGTTGACCCAGCTCGCGCGTGCGGACGGCCGCCCTCGCCCCGATCCCTGAGGGCGTGGAGGTGACCATCGCCTTCGCCGACGGCGCCGCCGCGGGCTCCGGCGGTTGCAATCGCTTCCGCGTCGGCTACCGGGCGGAAAGCACGTCGCGGATCAACTGGACCGGCCCCGTCGCCGCGACCATGATGGCCTGCGAGCCCGGTGCACAGGCGCTGGAGCGTGACTTCTTCGCAACCCTGGAGCGGGTGGTCGGTTTCGAGAACGCGATGGGCGTGCTGACGCTGGCGGACGCGGGGGAGATGCCGGTGGCCGTGTTCCGTGAGGTGGTCCCGCTGCCCCTGACCGGCACCACCTGGAGCGCGACCATGGTCAACAACGGCCGGGAAGCCGTCAGCCCCCTGGTGGAGGGCACGGCCATCACCGCGGTCTTCGCCGAGGACGGTAAGCTTTCCGGGCGTGCCTGCAACACCTACATGACCGGATACAGCCGGGACGGAGACTCGATCAGCATCGAGCCCCCGGCGTCGTCGCGGATGATCTGCCCGGACGAGGCGGAGATGAAGCAGGAACAGGGTTACCTCTTGATGCTACCCAAGGCGGCGAGCGTCAGCATCGACGGGGAGAAGATGGAGCTGCGTACGGCCGATGGCGCCCTGATCGCGGCCTTCGTCGCCGCGCGGCCGGCCAAGGATTGACACGCCGGGTCCGCGGTCGACGAGCGCGGCCTCGCGCGAAACCGGGGTCGGGTCGTGTAATCCAGTACCCTGGTGCTGGTCGGCTCCGGACGTGTCGAGGCCCGTGGCCCGAAACGCCGCCTGCGCGTTTGCGCCTTGCGAATGGCCTACGTGGAAAGAGCGCGACAGGGCGACCCGGTTTCGCATCGAGCCATGCCGCGCGCCGACCGGCAGGCGACGCAACCGCAGATCGTCTGGACGCGAAGCCGAATCCCCTGTTCTGGTTACTTCCAATAGCTGAAGGCGGATGGGTTCGAGATCGTCAGAACGAGATCTTCCATATCGATGCTGGTCCCCCCCTGGATACCTAAAGTCATGCCGTCGCAGTCGCCGCCGAGTCTGATGACTCCATTGGGTCCGCCCGAGAAGGTGCCGCTGCATGAGCTCTCGAACGTTGATCCATTCAGCGACGAAACGGATCTGCTCTTCATCGTGGCTCCGCCGTATCCGGGTACTTGACCGCCGACATTCCAGAACGACAGCGACATGGTCGTCGTCACGATGTTTGCAATTCCATCGGCGCTGTAGTCTTCGTCAATCGAGCCGGATGCCGTGATCTTGACGGGCGGGATGTCCGAGGGGGAGTCGCCTATCGGTTGGCCTTTCTGTGCTTGCTCCTCCTCTTTCTCACCCTCTCCCGCGTCAGCGCCCGTGAGCTCTCGTTGGAGTGCGTTCCACGCCTCGTCATCGTTCTGTTTCAATGCCTCCCGGCGCTCCTCGGGGGTCATCTCGCCATAGCTCTTTTTCTGTTCCGGATCTGGCGTCGGCTCTTGCTTGCTCTCTCTGATCTTCTCTTCCAGTCGTTTTCTGGCCTCCTCGGCCTCCCTCCGCTGCTTTTCGTCGGTCTCTTTCCTTGATTTCTCGGCCGCGTCCGCTTCCTGGAACTCTTTCTCTTGTCTGGCCTTCTCTCTTTCCCGATGCTCCCGAATCTTTTTCTCGTCCGCTTCGTATTTATCGACCTCCTTTTTCCAGCCGTTTATGTGGCTCGACACCTCTCGGTCAAGCTTCTCGAGGTCGGGGATATGAGAATAGTCGATCTCGTCGAACCAGGTAATGAAGGGGCTGGTGACGGCATCGCCCACCTTCGTGGCGTCGGCCAGATTCTTGTAGAGATCCGACTCCATGATGAAGCCGGTAATGATGCGGTCGCGGTATCTGGATGCCGCCTCGATATCGGCAGGCACCTTGTCCCATTTGGCGGGATCCTCGGGCAGCTTCATCGAGTCCCTCACCGCGGCCATATCCGCGAGGGCCTTGAGTCGATATTCATACTGCTTGCCGTAGATCTTTCCGTATTTTTCCGCTACCAGGTATCCGTAATCGTGGCGCATCGCGATTGCGTCGAGAGAATCTACCGGCGCTTTGAGGCCGGCCTTGTCCGGGTCTTCGCCGCCGCCCCAATAGCCTGGCCCGTACCAGTTACCATATCTCGTAATCGGCTCATTCTTGATTACTCCCGCGCAAAGCGACGCCCAGCCGCGCTCCGTCCCCTGCGTTTCCACACCCATCATTTTCAATGCCTGTTCGCATCGGTCTCTGGTGGATATTGCTCCGAAAGAATTGTGGGTAATAGTCAGGAGCGCGGCGGCAACAAAGGGAGAGATCACCTGGCGAATGTTGTTATTCATATCGTCGAGCCCGTCACACTGAATGGGTGGAGCAAAGAAACAGCCAACTACAGGACGCCGCGGCGTTCGAGCGGTACGATGCTCGGTAAACGGGCACGGCCCCGATGTCTCGATGCCCCCGTTTGGGATGCCGATTACTGGCCTGGCTGACAGCGGTCAGTGATTCCTGAAACAGGTTTCTTGTTCGCTGGATACTGGTCGCGGCACCCAGGCCCGTCACGCGGGCGGCTGCGAGTTTACCCTGATGTTTCGGCCTGTTTCTGTGACGGATGCACGGCCAGCGGTGGCAGGAGGATCGAGGACAGACCGAATGGACGCAGATCTATCCCAGGCGTGAGGGGGATGCGCTGATCGCAGCGGAGATCCGTGGGCGCCGCCCCGTGGCGCCGCAGGCGCTGGCCCCGGCGCCCGGGTGAGATTGGTCAGTTCGGGCCTTGTCGCGCGATCTGGACGGGGATGGCGGGGTGAAAAGCTCCCGGCGCCGACATCAGTCTTCTCCCGGCAGTCCGGACGCGTCCTCCTGGACCCGGTAGATCGCCGCGGAGTCCAGCTCGCCCAGGCCCCGGCCCATGAGCGCGTTGAGGTACTGCGCCACCTGGGCCGCGCCCGGCAGGGCGAGTCCGAGCGCATGGGCGGCCTCCATGACGATGCGCATGTCCTTCTGGTGCAGACGGGCCTTGAAGCCCGGCTCGTAGTTGCCGTCGATCATGCGCCGGCCGTGGACCTCCAGCACCTTGCTGTTGGCGAAGCCGCCGAGCAGGGCCTCGCGCACCTTGGCCGGGTCGACCCCGGATGCTCGGGCCAGGAGCATGGCCTCGCCCACGCCCGCGATGGTGTGTCCGATCACCACCTGGTTGCAGGACTTGCAGACCTGCCCGGCGCCGTTGCCGCCGACGTGGACGACGTTCTTGCCCATCGCCTCGAACAGGGGCAGCGCGCGCGCGAACGCCTGTTCGCTGCCTCCCACCATGATGGACAGGGTGCCGTTGATCGCGCCCGCCTCGCCGCCGGACACCGGGGCGTCGAGCATCTCCACGCCGTGCGCGCGCAGCCGCTCCGCGATCGCGCGGGTCGCGGCGGGAGAGACGGTGCTCATGTCCACCACCAGGCTGCCGGCGCGGACGCCGTCGAGCACGCCGTTCTCGCCGAGGATCACCTGCTCCACGTCCGGGGTGTCGGCGACCATGGTGAAGATCACGTCCGCCTGCCGCGCCACCTCGGCCGGGCTGGCGCAGGTGATGGCCCCGGCGGCGGCCAGGGGCTCCATGGACTCCGCCCTGCGGGCATGGACGAAGAGCTTGTGGCCCGCCTGCTTCAGATTCAGCGCCATGGGGCGGCCCATGATGCCGAGGCCGATGAAACCGATTGCGTCTGTCATTCCGCCATCTCCTGTCATTGCTCCGCGCCCGGGTCCAGCAACTCCAGCCAGTGGATCACGGGCCGGTCGGCCGCGGCCTCGAGGTGGAGCTGGCAGCCGATGTTGGCGGTGGCGATCAGCTCCGGCTGCCCCGACTGGAGCGCCGCGATCTTGTTGGCCTGAAGCTGCTTCGCCAGCACCGGCTGGGTGATGGAGTAGGTCCCGGCGGAGCCGCAGCAGAGGTGGGCGTCCGGGACCGCGGTCAGCTCGAAGCCGAGGCGCGAAAGGATGGGCTCGACCAGGTTCTTGAGCTGCTGCCCGTGCTGCAGGCTGCAGGGCGCGTGGAACGCGACCTTGCGGCCCTTGCCGGGGCTGCCCAACGCGGTGAGGTCTTCCCCCGCCAGGACCTCGACCGGGTCGCGGGTGAGCGCGGTTACCCGCTTCGCCTTCTCCGCGTAGTCCGGGTCGTGGGCGAGAATCTCCGCGTATTCCTTGACCACCGCGCCGCAGCCGCTGGCGCTGACCAGGACCGCCTCGCAGCCGCTCTCGATCTCCGGCCACCAGGCGTCGATATTGCGCCGCATGGCGTTCAACGCGTCCTCCTGCGCGCCCAGGTGGTAGGCCGCCGCGCCGCAGCAGCCCGCGCCGGGGACCTCTCGCAGGTCGATGCCGAGCCGCGCGAGAATCCGCGCCGCCGCGGCATTGGTCAGCGGGGTCGCGACCGACTGCACGCAGCCCGCGAGCGCGATCATGCGCCGCCCGCCGGCGGGCTTCGGCCAGGCGCCGGGGGGACGCCTGACTCGGCACCTTGGCCTTGAGCGCGGCGGGCAGCAGTGGCCTGGCCAGGCTCCCCAGCCGCACCAGCGGGCCGAAAAGCGCCGGATAGGGGACCACCTTGGCCAGCGCCTGCCGCAGCAGACGTTCTCCCATCGGCCTGCGGACCTTCCGCTCGACCAGGCCGCGGCCGATGTCTGCCAGCCGGCCGTAGCGCACGCCCGACGGGCAGGTGGTCTCGCAGGAGCGGCAGCTCAGGCAGCGGTCGAGGTGCAGCTGGGTGATGCGGGTCGGCTCGTGGCCTTCGAGCACCTGCTTGATCTGGTAGATGCGTCCCCTAGGGCCGTCCAGCTCGTCTCCCAGCAGCTGGTAGGTGGGGCAGGTCGCGGTGCAGAAGCCGCAGTGCACGCAAGCGCGCAGGATCCCCTCGGCCTCGCGGCCTTCGGGGGTGCTCAGGAACTCGGGCAGGATCTCGGTCTGCATGTCAGAGCGCTCCGTACATCCGGCCGGGGTTGAGGATACCCTTGGGATCGAAGGCGCGCTTGAGGTTCCGGTGCAGGGCCATCAGGGCGTCCGGCAGTGGCGGGAAGACCTCTCCGCTGCGGTCCCCGCCGCGGAACAGGCCGGCATGACCGCCGGCCCGGCTGACGACCGCGCGAATGGACTCCGCGCTGGCGCCGCTGTGCAGCCAGCGCTGGGCGCCGCCCCACTCGATCAGCTGCTTGCCCGGAAGCTCCAGCGGCGGCGCGGACTGGGGAACCGACAGGCGCCACAGGGACCCCTCCCCGGCGAAGAAGGCGTGGCCCTGCTCGCGGATTTCGTCGCGCCAGAAGATCTCGGCATGCGCCAAGGGCTCGCCCCCGATGTCCCGAGCCGCCTGGGCGACCGCCGTCTCGGCGCCGGACAGGCGCACGTACAGCCGCTCGCCGTCGTAGCAGGTCGCGGTGACGGGAAGGGGCTTGGCCGCCCAGCGGTTCATGAGCTCGAGGGCCTCTTTCTGCGTCCGTTCCTGGCTGACGGTGCGATTGCTCGCGGGCACGGGCAGCACCTTGATGCTGACGTCGAGCAGCAGCCCGAGGGTGCCGAACGCGCCGGACATGAGACGCGAGACGTCGTAGCCGGCCACGTTCTTCATCACCTCGCCGCCGAAGCGCAGGACCTCGCCGCGGCCGTTGAGCACGCGCGTGCCGAGCACCAGGTCCCGGGCCGCGCCGAGATAGGCCCGCGCCGGCCCGGAGAGGCCGCAGGCGATGGTGCCGCCGATGGTGGCGCCCGGTCCGAAGCGGGGCGGCTCGAAGGGCAGCGCCTGTCCCTGCTCGGCGAGCGCCGCCTCGATGTCCGCCAGCCTGGTCCCACAGCGAGCGGTGATCACCAGCTCCTTGGGCTGGTAATTGACGATGCCCTCATGGCCGGTCGCGTCCAGCGGCGTGCCCGTCGCCGCCCGGCCGAGGAAGCGCTTGGAGCCGCTGCCCTGGATGCTCAGCGGCGTCCCGGCCTCCGCGGCAATCAGCACGCGCTCACGAAGCTCGTTGGTCTGGTCGTTGCTCACTGTCGGTCAGTCCTGATTGCCGTGGTAGAGGTCGGGCTCGAGCACCGGTGGCATCTGCAGGTGGTAGCCTTGTCCGGACAGGTTCTGCATCACCCGTGCAACGTCCTCGCGCGCCAGTTTTCTTCCCGCGTGTAGAGCCAGCTCCATGACGAACACGGGCTGGCCGAAGCGGGCCATGAGGGCCTCGGGGACGGCGTCGAACCCGTTCTCCTTGGCGAGATAGAGATACATCTCGTCCTTGCGCGGGCTCCTGTAGATCCAGCACGGGGTGCTGCCGGTCATGATGCGGCTCCTGCGCGGCTCGGGTCGCGGCCCCGCGCCTGGTCAGTGGGCGGCGCCTGGGTGGTCATGCCTGTGGTCCGGCAGCTGGCGGTACTCCGAGCAGCGCCGCGGCGTGGGCACGCCCTTGCCGGGGTTCAGCAGCCCGGCCGGGTCGAAGGCGCTTTTCACGGCGTTGAATTGGTCGAGCTCGACCTGGTTGAACTGGACGCACATCTGGCGGATCTTCTCGACGCCGACCCCGTGCTCGCCGGTGATGGTGCCGCCGACCTCCACGCACAGCTCCAGGATCCTGCCGCCGAGCTCCTCGGTGCGCTCCAGCTCGCCGGGGTTGTTGGCGTTGTAGAGGATCAGCGGGTGCATGTTGCCGTCGCCGGCGTGGAACACGTTCGCCACGGGCAGCCCGTACTCCGCCGACAGCTCGGCGGTGCGGCGCAGCACCTCGGGCAGCTTGCGCCGCGGGATGGTGCCGTCCATGCAGTAGTAGTCTGGGGAGATGCGGCCGACCGCGGGGAAGGCGGATTTGCGTCCCTGCCAGAAGCGCGCGCGCTCCAGGTTGTCCTTGGCGGTGCGAACCTCGGTGGCGCCGCTCGCCACCAGCAGCTCGCGCACCTTGGCGATGTGCTCCGAGACCTCCTGGTTGGTGCCGTCGACCTCGCACAGCAGGATGGCGGCGGCGTCGGTGGGATAACCCGCGTGGACGAAGTCCTCCGCGGCCTTGATCGCCGGGCCGTCCATCATCTCCAGCCCGGCCGGGATGATGCCGGCGGCGATGATCTCGCCCACCGCGGTGCCCGCCCTCTCCACGTCGTCGTAGGCGGCCAGCACCACCTGCGCCCGCTCCGGGGTCGGCAGCAGGCGCACCGTCACCTCGACCACGACGCCCAGCAGGCCCTCGGAGCCGATCGCCAGGGCAAGCAGGTCGTAGCCGGGGGAGTCCAGGGTCTCTCCGCCAAGCTCGACCAGCTCTCCGTCCATGGCCACCATCTTGAGCCCCAGCACGTTGTGCACCGTCAGCCCGTACTTGAGGCAGTGCACGCCGCCCGAGTTCTCGGCCACGTTTCCGCCGATGGTGCAGGCGATCTGGGAGGAAGGGTCCGGGGCGTAATAGAGTCCGTGCACCCCGGCCGCCTCGGAGATGGCCAGGTTGCGCACGCCGGGCTCGACCCGGGCGGTGCGGTTGACCGGGTCCAGGGCCAGGATGCGGTTGAGGCGCGCCAGGCTGAGCACGATGCCGTTCGTCTCGGGTAGCGCGCCGCCGGAGAGCCCGGTGCCGGCGCCGCGGGCCACCACCGGGATCTCGCGGCGGCTGCACAGGCGCAGGATGCGCTGCACCTCGTCTACGGTACGCGGCAGGGTCACCAGGAGCGGCAGGCGGCGGTAGGCGGACAGGCCGTCGCACTCGTAGGGGCGGACCTCCTCCTCGTGCTCCAGGATGCAGTCCGGCGTCAGGAATGACCTCAGCTCGGCGACCAGTCCGGCGCGGGCGGCGGTCAGCGCCGGGTCGTGGAAGTCGGTCGGTTCGGTTGCGTGCAGACTCATGGCTTGACCCGTCAGCGGCGTTCAGCGCCGGAGAGGAGGCCCCGGCCCTCGTCGCCCAAAGATGCTGCTTGGCGCACAGAAACGCAACCCCGCGTCGCGAGCTCCGTCCCGGCATACCGGCTCGGGGTGCCCAGGGACCTGGGGCGCCTCGCCGAGGTCTACGCGGCTCTGTCGCAGGTTTCTATCGCCCAGCGCCCTGTCGGTAACGTGACGTGAGCGGGTTCTTTTTTCTCTGGGACAGGCGCGGCGATCAGGACCCCGCGGGGTTGCGGCGCATCGGTGACCCGGGCCCTGGATGCCTTGTCCCACGCCTTCGCGCCAAACCGCAAGGTGGAATCGGGTGTGGCATGGTGGCTGGGAATCTGCCGCGGAGATGGCGAGCCCCAGGTCGCGCTTGCCTCGGACCGGGAGCGCCAGGTCCACGTGCTGCTTTCCGGCTGGCTGGAGAACTATTCGGATCTGGTCGCCGAGCTGGGGGACGCCCAGGCCTTAGCCCCGTTGGACGATGTCGATCTGGCGCTGGCGCTCTATCTGCGCCAAGGCGCCGGTGCCCTCGATCGGCTCCGCGGTCCCCTGGTCGCCCTGGTCTGGGAGCCCCGCATTCCGCGCTTGCTGGCCGTCCGCGATCATGTTGGCGAGCGCGCGCTGTGCTTCGCCGAGGGCCGGGGGCCGCTGGCGCTCGCCTCGGAGGAGGCGGCGCTCCTGCGCCACCCGGGCGTGTCCAAGGCGCCGGACCTCGGCTGGCTCGCGCGCTTCGGCCCGCGAATTCCCCTGCCTGCCGGCCGCACCGCGTTTCGCGACATCTCCGAGGTCGCGCCCGGGGAGGCGGTGCAGTGGCAGGCGGCGGAGACCGCGCGGCGTCGCGTACCGCTCGGTTTTCCGGTCGCTCTTCGGCGCGGCCTGGGGGATCAGGGCGCGCTCGATTGCTGGCGGGAGTCTCTCGCCGCGGGCATCCCTCCGACCACGCGGCGGGGGCGCCGCTTCGGCTTGATGCTCAGCGGCGGCATGGACTCGACGACCGCCGCGGCCTTCGCGGTGCCGGCGATTCGCGCCTCCGGGCGGGAGGTCGCGGCCTACTGCTGGCGGCTCGATCGCTTCAAGGAGGCAGACGAGAGCCGGGCGATCGCCGAGGTCGCCGCCCACATCGGGGTTCCCGTGCGCTGGTTCCAAGGCGACTGGCTCTGCCCGCCGCTGGACCCCGAGACCTGGCCTGTCTGCCCCAATCTGCCGCAGCTGAACCCCTTCATGCGCCTCAACCTGGCGGCCTATGCGGCGGCCCGCTCTGAGGGGTGCGACGTCCTCATCAACGGGCATCTGGGCGACTCCCTGCACCCCCACCGACACCAGGGCCTGACCGATGCCTTGCAGCTGCGCGACTGGGGCCGTGCCAGAGAGGAGTTGCGCCGGCTGATCCGCGACGAGGGGCCCGCGGGGTGGTTGAATGCGCCGGAAATACGGGACCTCGCTAAGCGCTTGCTGCGCATCAGGCGGCGTCCGGCCGCTCCCGCCTACCTGGCCGGGCCGGCGGCCGCGAGCTTCGGGCGGATTGCCGATTGGCCGCCGGAGATCGCCCGCTCGCCGCACCCGGCGCAGCTGACCAAGCGAGTGGCGGGGAGGTCTTCTCGGTACTTGCACGCTTCGGCCGCTCGCGTGCATGGAACGCTAGGCCGCGCTCGGTGTAGTCTGCGCTTGACGCGCGACCCGTAAATGCTGGAACATGCAGAGCTTTTTCCGTACCCTGCCGACCAATGCCCAAGAAGCTCTACATCCAGACCTTCGGATGCCAGATGAACGAGTACGACTCCGCCCGCATGGCGGACGTGCTGCGGGAGTCGCACGGCCTGGAGCTGGCGGCGCGCGCCGAGGACGCGGACGTGCTGCTGCTCAACACCTGCTCTATCCGCGAGAAGGCGCAGGAGAAGGTCTTCTCCCAGCTCGGGCGCTGGAAGCCCCTGAAGCAGCGGGACCGGGCCGTGGTCATCGGCGTCGGCGGCTGCGTCGCGAGCCAGGAGGGGGACGCGATCCGCGAGCGGGCGCCGTACGTCGACCTGGTCTTCGGTCCCCAGACCCTGCACCGGCTGCCGCAGATGCTTTGCGGACCTGGAGCGGGCGCACGCGCCCCAGGTGGACGTGTCCTTCCCCGAGATCGAGAAATTCGACTGCCTGCCCGCGCCGCGGGCGGAGGGGCCGACCGCCTTCGTCTCCGTGATGGAGGGATGCTCCAAGTACTGCACCTACTGCGTCGTCCCCTACACGCGCGGCGAGGAGATCAGCCGGCCCTTCGACGACGTGATCGCGGAGGTGGCGGAGCTCGCCGAGCAGGGGGTGCGCGAGGTCAACCTGCTGGGCCAGAACGTCAACGCCTACCGCGGTGCGCTGCACAACGGCGAAACGGCCGACCTGGCGCTGCTGATCCGTTACGTGGCGGCGGTCGACGGCATCGAGCGCATCCGCTACACCACGTCTCACCCGAACGAGGTCACGCCGGACCTGATCGATGTCTACCGCGACGTGCCCAAGCTGGTCAGTCACCTTCATCTGCCGGTGCAGAGCGGCTCGGACCGCATCCTCGCGGCCATGAAGCGCGGCCACGCGGCAGCGGATTACGCGGCCAAGATCGAGGCGCTGCGGCGGGCGCGCCCCGGCATCAGCATCTCGTCCGACTTCATCGTCGGCTTTCCCGGGGAGACCGAGGCCGACTTCGCCGCCACCATGTCCCTGGTCGAGGAAATCGGCTTCGACGCCAGCTTCAGCTTCATCTACAGCCGCCGCCCCGGCACGCCCGCTTCTGACTACCCGGACGACGTGCCGCACGCGGTCAAGCAGGAACGCCTGCTGCGGCTGCAGGCGCGGATCGCCAACCAGGCCCAGGTCATCAGCCGGCGAATGGTGGGGAGCGTCGAGCGGGTGCTGGTGGAGGGCCCCTCGCGCAAGGACCCCAACCAGCTCGCCGGGCGCACGGAGAACAACCGGGTGGTCAACTTCTCCGGACCTCGGGACCTGATCGGGGAGCTGGCATGGGTGCGCATCACGGAGGCCCTGCCGAACTCCCTGCGCGGCGAGCTGCAGCCGGTGCCCCTGGCCCGCAGCGCCTGATTTGTCGATTCACCCCCATTCCACCGACCTGGAGCTGCTGCCGGAGAACAACGAGCGGCTCCGCAATCTCTGCGGCCAGCTCGACGGGCATCTGCGCCAGATCGAGCGCCGGCTGGGCATCGAGATCAACAATCGCGGGAACCTCTTCCGCATCATCGGCGACCGGGACGCGGTTGCCGCCGGGGAGCAGGTGATCAAGCGCCTGTACGAGGCCACGGAAGACGAGGTGCTGACGCCGGAGGCGGTCCACCTCCACCTGCAGGAATCCGGGGTGGAGGCCCTGCTCGCGAACGTGGAGGACCGCCTGCCGGAGCTGCTGATCAAGACCAAGCGCAGCGTTGTCCGCGCCCGCGGCCCTAATCAGCAGGAGTACCTGCACGCCATCCTGCGCCACGACATCAATTTCGGCGTCGGGCCCGCGGGCACGGGAAAGACCTATCTCGCCGTCGCCAGCGCGGTGGAATCATTGGAGGCCGACCGTGTGCGCCGCCTGGTGCTGGTGCGCCCCGCGGTGGAGGCGGGGGAGCGCCTGGGCTTCCTCCCGGGCGATCTGGCCCAGAAGATCGATCCCTATCTGCGTCCGCTCTACGACGCCCTGTACGAGATGCTGGGGTTCGAGAAGGTCAACAAGCTGATCGAGCGCAACGTGATCGAGGTCGCGCCCCTGGCCTACATGCGCGGGCGCACCCTGAACGACGCCTTCATCATTCTGGACGAGGCCCAGAACACCACCCCGGAGCAGATGAAGATGTTCCTCACCCGGATCGGCTTCGGCTCCACCGCGGTGATCACCGGCGACGTGACCCAGGTCGACCTGCCCAAGGGGCAGGCCTCGGGGCTGCGTCAGGCGATCGAGATCCTGCGCCACGTCGAGGGCATCAGCTTCACCTTCTTCAATGCCCGCGACGTGGTGCGCCATGCACTGGTCCAGCGCATCGTCGGCGCCTACGAGACCTTCGAGCGCAAGCAGCCCGGGGCCGAGCGCGCGGGCGTCTGAGCGGATCGCTTCCATGCCACTCGATCTGGAGCTGGACGTCCAGGACGCGTCGGGCGCGCCGGACGTTCCGAGCGACGCCGATCTGCGTCGCTGGGCCGAGGCCGCGCTCGCGGGCCGTCGCGAGCGCGCCGAGCTCACCATCCGCGTGGTGGGAGAGGACGAGGGCGCCGCGCTCAACCGCCGCTACCGCGGCCGGCCGGGCGCCACCAATGTGTTGTCGTTTCCCTTCGAGCCCCCGCCCGGCCTGCCGGACTGCGACCTGATCGGCGATCTGGTGATCTGCGCCCCGGTGGTGGAGCGGGAGGCGGCGGAGCAGGGCAAGGCCGCGACCGCCCACTGGGCGCACATGGTGGTGCATGGCGTGCTGCATCTGATCGGATTCGACCATCTCGACGACGCCCAGGCCGCCGAGATGGAGGGGCTGGAAACCCTCATCTTACGCGGGTTAGGATTCCCGCCACCTTACGAGGACCCACAACGGAACCCATGACAAGCGATCGATCTGACGCCGGTTCGCGTCCAAGGGGCTGGATCGAGCGTCTCGGCCAGCTCTTCGGAGGCGAACCGCAGGACAGGGAGCAGCTCATCGAGCTGTTGAAGGAGGCCAAGGGCCGGGCGCTGCTGGACACGGATGCGTTGAGCATGATCGAGGGCGTGCTGCAGGTGGCCGACCTGCGGGTGCGCGACATCATGATTCCCCGCGCCGAGATGGTCTTCGTCCGCCGCGACGATCCCCTCGAGCAGATCCTGCGGACGGCGGTCGACTCCGCCCACTCCCGTTTTCCGGTGATCGGCGAGGATCGCGGCGAGGTGGTCGGCATCCTGCTCGCCAAAGACCTGCTGCCCGCCTGCCTCGACCAGCGGCCGACGCGCCTTCAACATCCGGGAGCTGCTGCGGGCGGCGGTCTTCGTGCCCGAGAGCAAGCGGCTCAACGTGTTGCTCAAGGAGTTCCGCAGCAGCCGCAACCACATGGCCATCGTGGTGGACGAGTACGGCAACGCCGCCGGCCTGGTCACGATCGAGGACGTGCTCGAGCAGATCGTGGGCGAGATCGAGGACGAGCACGACTTCGACGAGGGGGCGCCCATCTTCAAGCGCGGCAAGAAGGAGTACACCGCCAAGGCGCGGACGACCGTGGAGGAGTTCAACGACTACTTCGGCAGCGATTTTTCCGACGAGGAGTTCGACACCATCGGGGGCCTGGTGCTCAGCGCCCTCGGGCACCTGCCCAAACGCGGCGAGCGGGTCGAGATCGGGGGCTTTCGCTTCACCGTCCTGCGCGCCGACAGCCGGCGCGTTCATCTCTTGAGCGTGCAGCCCCTGGCGGACGAGGGCGCGCGCGGGCAGCCAGAGTCCAGTGCCCGTGCGTAGCATATCGAGACCGCGTCTCGCTCGCGGGTCTGCGGCCGCCATTCTTGCCCTGGGATGCCTGGTCGCGAGCGGCGCCTGGGGCGGGGTCTACAAGTGGGTGGACAAGCAGGGGCGCGTCCACTACGGGGACTCGCCGCCGCTGGACCAGCCCGCTGAGACGGTGCGGACACCGCCGCCGCCGTCGGACGAGGAGGTGTTGCGCGCCCAGAGCCGGCTCGACGGCATCGTCGAGCGGGAGGGGGCGGCGCGGGCCGAGGCGCAGCAGCGCGAGCAAGAGGCCGCCGCCGGCGCCCGCGATGAGGCGCAGCGACAGGCGCGCTGCCTCACCGCCAGGCGGGACCTGCATGTCCTGGAGCTGGAGCGGCCCGTCTATCGCGTCGATGAGAAGGGGAACCGGGTCTTCCTGGAGGACGACCAGCGAGCCAAGGAGCTCTCCCGGGCCAGGCAGCAAGTGAAAGACCACTGCCCGTGACCGCTGCCCTGGATCGGCGCAAGCGCCCCGCGGCAAAGTTAGAACGCCATATGCCCTTTCGCAGTCGGTTCGGCCGTCTATTGCTCCTGACCCTGCTCGTCGCGTCATCCGCGCGCGCGACCGTCCCGCTGGAAGGTCAGCTGGCGGCGAAGCGCGACTGCCCCGCGGTCTCGTCCATCAAGCGCGGCACCAACCCGGGCGGGTTGAGACTGACCCCGGGGCGGAGCTATCCGCTTCTGGGCAAGAACAGGTCGGACTCCGCCACCCACTACCAGATCCGCTTCGAGGGCGGGCAACCCTCGGAGCGCTGGGTCGAGATCGGCTGCGGGTCCCGGGTGGCGGATTCCGCGGCTGCTTCCGTCGCCTCACCGCGAACCCCGCCGCAGCCGGCCCCGGAGCGGGAGACCGCACCGGGGGGCGCCTACGTGCTGGCGGCGAGCTGGCAGCAGGCCTTCTGCGAGATTCGACCCTACAGGAGCGAGTGCCGGGAAGGCGCGACGGCGGCGGCCGAGCCGGACCGCTTCTCCCTGCACGGGCTTTGGCCTCAGCCGAGAGATAACGTCTACTGCGGCGTGCCGGCCGCGGAGCGTGGGCTCTCGGAGCGCGGTCTGTGGCGGAGGCTGCCGGCGCTCGACCTCGAGGACGCGACCCGCGCCCGCCTGAATCGGGTCATGCCGGGCGCGATCTCCTACCTGCACCGGCACGAATGGACCAAGCACGGCACCTGCTACGGAACTGGTGAAGACGCCTATTTCCGGCACGCCATGTCGTTGCTGGACCAGCTCAATGGATCGCCAGTGCGGGCGCTGTTGGCGTCGAACGTCGGCCGTCATGTGAGCAGCCGCCAGATCCGCGACGCCTTCGATCAGGCATTCGGACGCGGGGCCGGCGAGCGCGTGAAGGTGAGCTGTTCCGACGGGATGATTACCGAGCTTCGCGTCGGTCTGGAGGGTGCGATCAGCGAGGACACGACCCTGGAGGAACTGGTGCGGCGCGGCAGGCGCGTGTCCGCCGGCTGTCGGGGGGGTCGGGTCGACGCGGCCGGTGTCGGCCGCTGAACCCGGCGGCTACGCCGCCGGGCGAGAGCCGGGCCGGAAGGTCAGAAACCGCGATCTTCCATCATCTGCTCGATGATGGGCTGGAGGACGATTTCCATCGCGAACCCCATCTTGCCGCCGGGCACCACCATGCTGTTGCGGCGTGTCATGAAGGAGTCGTGAATCATGGACAGGAGGTGGGGGAAGTCCACGTTCAGCTTTTTGGGGTCCTTGAAGCGGATGATGACGAAGCTCTCGTCGGGGGTCGGGATGTCGCGGGCGATGAAGGGGTTCGAGGTGTCCACCGTCGGCACGCGCTGGAAGTTGATGTCCGTCAGCGAGAACTGGGGCACGATGGAGGTGATGTAGTCGGGCATGCGGCGCATGATGGTGTCGACGATCGCCTCGGCGGAGTAGCCGCGCTCGGCGTTGTCGCGGTGGATCTTCTGGATCCACTCCAGGTTGACGATGGGAACCACGCCGACCCCAAGGTCCACGTGCCGGGCGACGTTGTGCTCCTCCGTGACCACCATCCCGTGCAGGCCCTCGTAGAACAGGAGGTCGGTGCCCTGGGGGATGTCCTCCCACGGCGTGAACTGGCCGGGCTTGAGGCTGCTGCCCAGCCTGGCGTTGTGCTCTTCGGCCTCCTCCTCGCTGTGGATGTAGTATCGCTTCTTGCCGCCGCCCGACGCCCCGTAGTCGCGGAACAGCTCTTCGAGCAGGTCGAAACGGTTGGCTTCCGGGCCGAAATGGCTCAGATTGCGATGCTCGTCGTGGGCGTTTGCCATTGCGACCTTCATCTCCGCCCGGTCGTAGCGATGGAAGCTGTCGCCCTCGATCACGGCGGCGTTGAAGCCGTCGCGGTAGAAGATGTGCTCGAACGCGCGTTTTACGGTCGTGGTGCCCGCGCCTGATGAGCCGGTAACGGCGACGATGGGATGTTGCTTGGACATTGTGCTCTCCTCTTCTCTCTGCTCAGGGTCGTACCGGCTCTACCTCGGTCGTGGAGCGGCGGGACGCGATGAATTCGGGGATTGTGGGATTTCGGGTGCCGGACGGCTCGCCGCCGACTGGCTGGATGCGGCGTGCAGGAACCGGTCTCCGGCGGAGTATTTGACGTTTTCCGTGCCCGGTGCACGAGGGCGTAAATGAAGTTCTGAAGTATCGACTAATATATCACGATCGGATGCTATCCGAACCTCCCGCTGAGCCCGTCGTCGCTCGGCACCGGAACGACGGGAGAGGGGCTCGGAAACGGACACTAAGCGTTGAGGGAAACTGACGGTGCTGAAACTGACCCCTGAGCTGCGCAGCAACCCGGAGCTGCAATCCGCCCTGGTCCGCATCGGGTTCTGGATCTTCGCCGTCGCCTACGTCGGGCTGGGCGCAATCACGGGTTACTACCAGGTAGACATCGGATACTTCTTCACCCTGTTCGCCGTCTATCTGGTCCTGTTTCTGGGCATGCTCGCGAGCGTGCTGATGCGTCCCGTGTGGGAGGCCCGGCGGTACGTCGGGCTCGCCTTGGATATCACGGCGACCAGCCTCGCGATCTTCCTTACGCGAGAGGCGATCAGTCCCTTCTATCTGATCTACATCTGGATCTTCATTTCGGCGGGCACCCGCTACGGGCGCACGCATCTGATCGTCGCCTCGGTGCTCAGCGTCTTCGCCTACAACCTGGTGCTCATCGCGCTCGACGAGTGGCAAAGACACACCTACGAGGCGGTGTTCTTCATGCTGCTCCTCGTGCTGCTGCCGCTGTACCAGCATTCCCTTCTGCGCAAGGTGCAGGAGGCGCGCCGGGAGGCGGAGACGGCGAACCGGGCCAAGGGTGATTTCCTGGCCGTCATGACCCACGAGCTGCGCACGCCGCTCACGGGCGTGATCGGCATGGCGCACCTGCTGCAAACTACCCGGCTCTCGGCCGAGCAGCGCGAGTACGTGGATTCCATCGCCAGCTCGGCGGAGGTGCTCCGCGCCCTCATCGGAGACGTGCTCGATTTGTCCAAAATCGACGCCCGTAAGCTGCACCTGGAATCCATCGCGTTTGATCTGCGCGCCACCCTGCACGAGGTCTGCGCCAGTCTCGAGAACCTCGCGCTCGGCAAGGGCTTGGAGCTGATTCTCCGGATCGATCCGCAGCTTCCGAAAGAGGTGATCGGAGACCAGCTGCGGGTACGCCAGATCCTGTTCAATCTGGCGGGCAACGCGATCAAGTTCACCGATCGCGGCGAGGTGCGGGTGCGGGCCAGCCTGCGTCCGGCGGAGGGAGGATTGGAGCGTTCGCACGTGCTGCTGGAGGTCGAGGACACGGGCATCGGCATCTCCAGCGAGAAGCTCGAGGAGATCTTCGAGAACTTCTGGCAGGCCGACGACTCCACCACCCGCCGCTACGGGGGGACCGGCCTCGGGACCACCATCGCGCGCGATCTCACCCGCCTCATGGGCGGACGCATCGGGGTGGACAGCGAGGAGAACGCGGGCAGCCGATTCTGGGTGCGCCTGCCCCTGTTCCCGGACGGCCTGCGTCCGGTCGCATCCGCGGCAAAGCGCCGCCTGTCCGGATATCGGGCGATCGTGTACGACGACAACCAAACCAGCCGCGATCTGATCGTCGAGGTCTGCAGCAGCGAGGGCATGATTTGCGATCCGGTCGGGGACCTCGGGCATCTCAGCCGGATGTCGGGCCAGGCGGAGGCGGCGGACCTGCTGATCATCGCGGATTCCCCGAAACGCCAGGATCTGGGCGCATTGCTGGAGCTCTTCCACCGGGTGCTGGGCGCCGAGATCCCCTATCTGTTGCTGACCTACCGTGGGCGCCGCGCCGACGACAACGGCGCTTGCAGCCATTGCCTGAACAAGCCGTTCCTGCCGGAGGATCTGGTGGAGCACATCAGGTCTCTCCTGGCGACCGGCGACCAGGAGCAGCCGGAGCCCGAGGAGGCCCCGACGGAGGAAGGCGCGCCGGCCGCTGAGGCGCCAGGTCAAGCCTTGCCGGTGCTGGTCGCGGAGGACAACGAGATCGCGGCCAAGGTGATCACCAAGCTGCTCGCCAAGCAGGGCCTCGCGGTTACCCTGGTGCAGGACGGCGCGGCGGCGCTCGAGCAGGCGGCGTTGACGCGCTTCGCCGTCGCCTTCGTCGATCTGCGCATGCCCAAGCTCGACGGCATCGCCTTCACCCGCGCGTACAGGAAGACCGAGGCGCCGGGCTCGCGGCTACCCATCATCGCGCTGACGGCGAACGCCTCCTCGGACGTCAAGGAGCACTGTCTGGCGGTCGGCATGGACGACTTCCTCGGCAAGCCGGTCCAGCCGGAAGAGCTGGCGGCGATGGTCCGCCGCTATGCCCGCACGGGCGTTGAAGGAGGTTCTTCCGTCGGCGCGGGTTGATGTGACCGGTTTCGGCCGCTGCACACCGACTCGGTTCGCGCCTTCAGGGGCTCAGGCCGCGGCTCGCGTCTCGCCTGCGCCAGCCGGCAGGGTCCGCACTGCGCGTGATTGCCTCGCCCGCTTGTCGATCAGGTTCTTCAAGGCGATCAGCAGCCCGAGACCGATGAAGGCCCCCGGCGGCAGGATGGCGAGCAGGGCGCCCGGGAAGTCCGGCCCGAGACTCATGGACAGGCCGCGGGCCGCTTCACCCAGCATCAGGTGGGCCTGGTGGAACAGGGTTCCCTGCCCGATGAGCTCCCGAATGCCGCCCAGGGCGGTGAGCACCAGGGTGAACCCGATTCCCATCGCGAGCCCGTCCACCAGCGCGCGATCCGGGCGGTTCTTGGACGCGAAGGCCTCCGCGCGGCCGATGATCGCGCAATTGGTCACGATCAGGGGGATGAACAGGCCCAGCACTTTGTAGAGCTCGTAGAAGTACGCCTGCATGCTCAGCTCTACCGCCGTCACGAACGAGGCGATCACCAGCACGAATACCGGCAGGCGCACCTCGGGACGCACCAGGTTGCGGATCAGCGAGACGGTCAGGTTGGACAGCACCAGCACCGCCGTCGTCGCCAGCCCCATGCCCAGGCCGTTGGTCGCGGATGTGGTGGTGGCCAGGAGCGGACAGAGCCCGAGCAGGGCCACCAGCGCCTGGTTGTTGGTCCACAGACCATCCCCGATGATCGAGGCGTAGCTCTTGTCGGACATCAGGATGCCTCCTTGCCGCCGGCCGCGGCCGCCAGCGCCGGTCGTTCGTACAGGAGCGCGCCCTGCTGGCGGACGAACAGCAGGGTGTTCTTCACCGCCTTGACGATCGCGCGCGGCGTGATGGTGGCGCCCGTGAATTGATCGAACTCTCCCCCGTCGCGTTTGACCAGCCATCGATCCTCGGCCGGGTTGCCGAGGTACTTGCCCGAAAAGACCTCGATCCAGTCCGATTTCGTCTCCTCGATCCGGTCGCCGAGCCCCGGCGTCTCGTGATGGGAGAGCACCCGCACCCCGCCCAAGGTACCGTCGGCGAGCACCGAGACGAGGAGCTTGATGGGGCCGGCGTAGCCGTCCGGCACCACCGGGTTCAGGATCAGGGCGACCGGACGCTCACCGCTGCGCGCCCGGTAGACGCTGGTGGAAGGGGTGCCGAGCAGATCCGGGTCGCTGACCTCGATTCGGTCCGTGAGCGGATCATTGTCCATCTGGTCCGTCGGGATGATGGCCTCCACGTTGCGCAGCATCGCGGCGCGCTCGTTGGCGGCGATCCGCTCGTCGGTGAGCTCGTGGGTGATGGCCACCAGCCCCACGCCGCCAACGGCGAAGAGGCCGAGAATGCCCGCGGCAATCAGGATCGGGGTCTTGTTCATCCGCTGCCTCTGTCGTGACCGAACACGCGGGGCTGGGTGTAATAGTCGATGGTGGGGGCGGCGATGTTCATCAGCAACACGGCGAACGCCACCGCGTCCGGATAGCCGCCCCAGGTGCGGATCACGAACACCAGGACGCCGATCGCCGCCCCGTAGATCAGCTGCCCCTTCCTGGTCGTGCAGGCGGTCACCGGATCGGTGGCGATGAAGAAGGCGCCGAGGATGGCGCCGCCGGAGAACAGGTGGAACGCGGGGAAGGGATAGGCCTGAGAGTCCAGCATCCAGAAGACACCGGAGGACAGAAGCAGACCCAGGAGCATCGACACCGGGATGTGCCAGGTGATGACCCGCCGCCACAGCAGGTACAGGCCGCCGAGCAGGAACCAGTTGCCCACCCATTCCCAGCCGCGGCCGCCGAAGTCACCCCACAGGGGGCTTTGGCGGATCTCCGCGATCATCTGGTTCTGTGCGAGCTGGGTGCGCATCTCGTCCAGCGGCGTGGCGGAGGAGACCGCGTCCCAGGTCAGCCCTGCCGGCAGCGCGCCGGTGAAGATCAGCCGCGCCGAGTCGAGGAAGGAGAGGCTGACCAGGTCCCGCGCCTCCAGCAGCTCGGGGAGTTCGGCGGCAGCCAGGTGGTCATGGCGAGCGGGTAGGAGATCAGCAGGAAGACGTAGCCCGCCATCGCCGGATTGAACGGGTTGTAGCCCAGGCCGCCGTACAGCTGCTTGACGATCACGATGGCGAACAGAATGCCCATCAGCGTGAGCCACCAGGGCAGGATGGGGGGGACGGCGATGGCGAACAGCAGGGCCGTGACCACGGCGCTCAGATCGCCGATGGCGGGCAGGGCGCGACGGCCCCGCAGCTTCATCACCAGGGCCTCGGCCGCGACCGCGAAGCCGGTCGCGAGCGCCATGTTGATGAGCACGCCCCAGCCGAAATACCAGACCATGGCCAGGGTGCCGGGGACCAGGGCCAGGACGACCTCGAGCATCAACCGGTCGGTGCGGTTGGCTCGGGCGCTGTGCGGGGAGGAGACGATGACGCCTGGCATGACGGGCTACGAGCGCTCGCTCTCGGATTCGGGCTTGGCGGCGGCGCGGCGCGCCTCCGCGGCATCGACCTGGCGCTGCTGGGCGGGCGTCAGCTGCTCCGTGTTGCGGGGCGCGATTCCCCGCTCCGCCAGCGCGGCCTTCTTCGCCGCCGCTCGCTGCCTGGCCGCCTCGATGGCGGCCTTCTTCGGGTCTTCCGCCCCAGGGGCGGCTGCCGACTTTGCCGCCGCGGGTTTCCGGCTCAACGCCTCCTTGCGCTGGCGCAGCTTCTCCTTGCGCTCGCGCTCCTGGCGCGCAAGCCGGGCCTCCCGGGCCTCGTGCCGGGCACGCGCGTGCTCGGCCCTGCGCTTCTCCTGCTCCCGCGTCCAGCTCTCGGTCTTGGCGTAGCGGTAGTACTGCACCAGCGGGATGTGGGAAGGGCAGACCTGGGCACAGCAGCCGCACTCGATACAGTCGAAGAGGTTGTAGTCCTGCACCTTGTCCAGGTCCTTCGCTCGGGCGTACCAGTACATCTGCTGGGGCAACAGGCTTGCGGGGCAGACCTCGGCGCACTTGCCGCAGCGGATGCAGGCCAGCGCCGGACCCGGGTCGGGCGACTCCTGCGGCGTCAGGGCCAGCAGGCAGTTGGCCGCCTTGGTGACTGGGACCTCCGTTGACGCCAGATCGAAGCCCATCATGGGCCCGCCCAGCACCAGCTTGCGCACGCTCGCATCCATGCCGCCGACCTGCTCGATGAGCTCCGAGATCTGGGTGCCGATGCGCACCTCCAGATTCCGCGGGTTGGCGAAACCGCGCCCGCTCAGGGTCACGTAGCGCGAGATCAGGGGCTTGCCTTCGAGCACCGCGTCGGCCACCGCCGCCGCCGTGCCCACGTTCTGGCACAGGATGCCGATCTGCGCCGGGATGCCATGGCTGGGGACCTCCTTGCCGGTGAGGATGCGGATCAGCTGCTTCTCGCCGCCGGAGGGGTAGATGGTCGGGATCGGGACCACGGCCGCGGAATCCCGGATGTCGCTCTCGGCCACCGCCAGGCGCATGCACTCGATGGCCTCCGGCTTGTTGTCCTCGATGCCGATCAGCACCTCCTCGGCGCCGAGGAGATGCTTGACGATGCGGATGCCGAGCGCGATGCGCCCCGAATGCTCGCGCATCAGCATGTCGTCGCAGGTGATGTAGGGCTCGCACTCGGCGCCGTTGACCACCAGCGTGCGAATCACCTGGTCCGACCCCGGGTTGAGCTTGACGCTTGCCGGGAAGGCGGCGCCGCCCAGGCCGACGATCCCCGCCCAGCGGATACGCTCGCGGATCTCCGCGGGATCGCGGTTCTTGTAGTCGGCCAAGGGCTCGGGCAGCTCGGCCCAGGCATCCTCGCCGTCGGTCTCGATCACGATGCAGGGAGCGCGCAGGCCCGAGGGGTGGGGAATGGGGCGCTCCTCGATGGCGACGACGGTGCCCGAGCTGGATGCATGCACCGGCGCGCTCACGTAGCCCTGGGCCTCGCCGATCTTCTGTCCCTTGCGCACGGCTTCACCCACGCGTACCAGCGCCTTGGCGGGGGCGCCGATGTGTTGCTGCAGCGGGATGGTCAGAATCTTGGGGACCGGGGCATGGACCACGGGATTGGCGTTGGACAGCGCCTTTTCGTCGGGCAGGTGGATCCCGCCATGGAAACGCCACAGACGGCGCGGGCCCGAGATTGACTGGGGGTGCTGCACTGATTGTTCCGCGGCTGGTCGATCCGGTCTCGTCAAGCGGCCTGCGCGACTCCGCCGGACCTGGCGGGGTATGGCCACTTCCAATTGCCGATGTCTTCCTTGACCGGCACCATGTGGATGCACTCGACCGGGCAGGGCTTGAGGCAGAGCTCGCAGCCCGTGCACTCGCTGGCGATGATGGTATGCATCTGCTTGGCGGCGCCCATGATGGCGTCCACCGGGCAGGCCTGCAGGCAGAGCGTGCAGCCGATGCACTCCTGCTCGTCGATGACGGCGACGGCCTTGGGCTTCTCCTCGCCGCCCTCCAGCGCGATCGGTTCCTTGCCCAGCAGATCCGCCAGAGCCAGCAGCGTGGCCTCGCCTCCGGGCACGCATTGGTTGATCTCGGCGTCGCCCTTGGCTACCGCCTCGGCATACGGGCGGCAACCCGGAAAACCGCATTGGCCGCACTGGGTCTGCGGCAGGAGGGCGTCGACCTGGTCGGCGATCGGGTCGCCCTCGATGTGGAACCGCATCGCCGAGTAGCCGAGCAGGAGCCCGAAGACGACGGCCAGGGCGGCGAAGGCGAGGATCGCGGTGAACATGGATGGCGCCACCGTCAGGCGGCCACGAGCCCGGCGAAGCCCATGAAGGCCAGCGACATCAGGCCCGCGGTGATCAGCGCGATGGCGCTGCCCTGGAAGGGCTCGGGCACGTCCGCCACCGCCACCCGCTCGCGGATGGCCGCGAACAGGGCGAGCACCAGGGAGAAGCCCACCGCGGCGCCGAAGCCGTAGAGGGCGGACTCGACGAAGGTCCGCTGTGCCTGCAGGTTGAGCAGCGCCACGCCGAGCACCGCGCAGTTGGTGGTGATCAGCGGCAGGAAGATGCCGAGCACCTGATAGAGCACGGGGCTGGTCTTGTGCATCACCGTCTCGGTGAACTGGACCACGACGGCGATCACCAGGATGAAGGCGATGGTGCGCAGGTACTCGATGCCGAGCGGCACCAGCATGTACTCGTTGACCAGCCAGGCGCAGACCGAGGACAGGGTCAGCACGAAGGTGGTGGCCAGCCCCATCCCGGTGGCCGTCTCCAGCTTCTTGGAGACGCCCATGAAGGGGCACAGGCCGAGGAACTTGACCAGCACGAAGTTGTTGACCAGCACCGTGCCGACCAGGATGAGGGCATACTCTGTCATGGAGCCGTGTGTTCCCGGTCACGCGCGACCGGGTGGCCAGCGCGCACAGGAGAATTCTGCCTCCCAAATCGAAAACCTTTCAACATCATAAGGTTGCGTTCTGACCGATACAACGCGGAATTGGTGCGGGATTCCGCGGCGGGGCCGAGCGGCGAAACGCTTCCGCGTGCGCGATCGGCGAATGATTCTACCGCATGCGCCGTGGGGGTGGGGTTGACGTTTGTCAGCCCCGCCGGGGCCGGCCGGGCGCGGGAGGGTAGGTCTTTCCCGGTCCGCCGATTGGCGGGAGGAAAGACCGGAAAGAAGCGCTTTCGCGCTGCCCGGTCTGGTCGTAACCTAATGCGTCCGGATATCCCGCCGCTAGCCCACCTCACCCTGCGCTCTCGCTCGCTCGCCCGGTCGGGAGGTTGGCTATCGCCGCGCTCGGTCCACGCGCGCGCTAATGGAATACGCGGTTGATGCTGGCGCGAAGTTTGGGTTCTGCCGCTGCCGAGCGCGGTTTAGAAAAAAGCCGACGCTGGCCGCGCGCGAGGCCGCCCCGTCGTTCCCAATAATCGAGCGGCGAGCGGCTCCTCAGTCGCACCATCGGTCGATTTCGGAACGGCTAGATTCGAGGCGCTGCAAACGTTCGTGGTCGGATATCCAGCGCGGATTCCCTTCGGCGTCGGGAACGGCAATACGGGCGCCCATGGTTTGCTGAAGCCAGTTGAACTCCCGCCTTGCCGAAGCGCATTTTTCCCGCCTTTCCGACAATCGTTGCGCCTCGATCCTCCGTTGCTCCTGCTGTCTTCGCAGCCGCTGTTGCACTCGCTCGTTCGCGAGTTCTTGCTGAACACGAGCACGTTCACGAGCGCGCTCAAGCTCAGCATCGCTCAAGCACGGCGGAGGCGGAAGTTCCTCACATGGTGTGTCCACGGGTGGGCGGTCTCCGTAGTGAACCCTCCCTTCCGGGTCTATCCATTTGAAAAAGTCGCCTCCGTGAAGAACTGCGGGAATCAACAGCGAGATAACCAGTGCCGCGGTCGTCCTTTCCATGTTGAAAGTATAAGGCACATCTGACGGGACGATAGATCCGCCCACCGGCGTTTGGATCGCCAACCACAGCGGCCGGCGGGAACCGACCACAGAACTCCGCGTCCGCGATTCTGCGTTACGCTCCGGCTACCTGATCCTCATCCCCGGCTCCGCCCCCTCGTCCGGACGCAGCAGGAAGATGTCCTTGCCGCCGGGACCCGCCGCCAGGACCATGCCCTCGGAGACGCCGAAGCGCATCTTGCGCGGGGCCAGGTTGGCGACCATGACGGTGAGGCGTCCGACCAGATCCTCAGGCTCGTAGGCGGCGCGAATGCCGGCGAAGACGCTGCGTTGCTCGCCCCCCAGGTCGAGGGTCAGCTGCAGCAGCTTGTCCGCGCCCTCCACCCGTTGGGCCGCGGCGATGCGGGCGATGCGCAGGTCGACCTTGGCGAAATCCCCGAATTCGACGGTCTCGGCGATGGGGTCCTTCACCAGGTGGCCCTCGGTGGTGATCTCGTGGGGCTTGGACTTCTTGGCGTCGGCGCTGCTCAGGTCCTCCTTGCTCGCCTCCAGCATGGCCGCGATCTGCTTGGGGTCGATCCGCGTCATCAGGGGCTTGAACTTGGCGATCTCGTGGCAGACCAGGGGCTCGGGTAGCTGGTCCCAGGCGAGCGGCTCGATCCTGAGGAATTCCTCCGCGGCCTCGGCCGTTCCGGGAAGGATGGGGCGCAGGTAGCCGATCAGGAGACGGAACAGATTGAGCCCGATGGAGCAGATGTCCTGCAGCTCCGCGTCGCGCCCCTCCTGCTTGGCCACGACCCAGGGCGCCTTCTCGTCGATGTACTGGTTGGCGCGGTCGGCGAGCGCCATGATCTCGCGGATGGCGCGGCTGAACTCCCGGCGCTCGTAGGCGTCGGCGATGGACGGGCCGGCGCGCACGAACTCGGCGAACAGCTCCGCGCTCCGAGACCTCGGCCGCGAGGCGCCCGCCGAAGCGCTTGGTGATGAAGCCGGCGCAGCGGCTGGCGATGTTGACGACCTTGCCGACCAGGTCCGAGTTCACCCGCAGGGCGAAGTCCTCCAGGTTGAGGTCGATGTCGTCGACCCCGGGACCCAGCTTGGCGGCGAAGTAGTAGCGCAGGTACTCCGGGTCGAGGTGGTCGAGATAGGTGCGGGCCTTGATGAAGGTGCCGCGGGACTTGGACATCTTCTGCCCGTCCACCGTGAGGAAGCCGTGGGCGAACACCGCCGTCGGGGTGCGGAAGTCCGCGCCGTGGAGCATGGCGGGCCAGAACAGGGCGTGGAAGTAGATGATGTCCTTGCCGATGAAGTGGTAGACCTCCGCCTCGGACGCGGGGGCCCAGAAGTGGTCGAACTCCAGCCCCTCGGTGCGGTCGCACAGGTTCTGGAAGCTCGCCATGTAGCCGATGGGGGCGTCGAGCCAGACGTAGAAGAACTTGCCCGGATGATCCGGGAATCTCGAAGCCGAAGTAGGGGGCGTCGCGGGAGATGTCCCACTCCTGCAGCCCGGCGTCGAACCACTCGTCGAGCTTGTTGGCGACCTCTTTCTGCAGCCCGCCGCCGCGGGTCCACTCCTTGAGCATGTCCTCGAAGTCGCCGAGGCGGAAGAAATAGTGCTCCGACTCGCGCTGCTCCGGCGTCGCCCCGGAGACCGCCGACCTCGGGTTCTTGAGCTCGTTGGGCGAGTAGCTTGCGCCGCAGACCTCGCAGTTGTCGCCGTACTGGTCCGGGGCGCCGCACTTGGGGCATTCGCCCTTGATGAAGCGGTCGGGCAGGAACATCTGCTCCACCGGGTCGTAGGCCTGGGTGATGGTGCGCTTGGCGATGTGGCCCTTGTCCCGGTTGCGCTCGTAGATCAGGCAGGCGAAGTGGCGGTTCTCCGCTGAATGGGTGGAGTGATAGTTGTCGAAGCCGACGCGGAAGGCCGCGAAGTCCGCCTTGTGCTCCTCCGCCACCCGGGCGATGAGCGCCTCCGGGGCGATGCCCTCCTGACGGGCGCGCAGCATGATGGGCGTGCCGTGCGCGTCGTCGGCGCAGACATAGAAGCAGCGGTGCCCGCGCATCTTCTGGAAGCGCGCCCAGATGTCGGTCTGGATGTATTCCACCAGGTGGCCGATGTGGATCGGGCCGTTGGCGTAGGGCAGGGCGCTGGTGACCAGGATGTCTCGCTTGGCGTTCATGGCGGGGTTTTCTGGGAACGGGAAACGGTAGAACCGTGAAAGTATCTCACGAAGCCTCAGCGCGCGGCCATCTGGGCGTCGTTCGCACCTTGAATTCCCGACCCGAAAGACCAACTCTCGCGAGGGTAAAACACGCCAAAGGCGTTAGACTTACCGCACCTAATTTCAACCCGAAAATCATCCCGGCGTCGTGGCGCGGCCGGAGCCCATTTCACGGAGCAAGTCATGTCTGAAGTTACGAGAGAGCAAGTCGAAGCCGCGATCAAGGAGTACGTCGAGCCAAATCTGGAGCGCGATCTGGTGAGCGCCGGATGCGTCAAGGGCATCGAGATCGAGGGCGACCAGGTCAAGGTTCAGGTCGTGCTCGGCTTCCCCGCCAAGGGCGCCGTGGACGCGGTCAAGGCGGCGGTCGAGGAAAGGGTGCGCTCGGTCGCGGGCGTCTCCGCGGCAGCGGTCGACGTGAGCTGGAAGGTTGCGGCGCACTCGGTGCAGAAGTCCCTGAAGCCCATCGACAACGTCAAGAACATCATCGCGGTCGCCTCGGGCAAGGGCGGCGTGGGCAAGTCCACCACCGCCGTCAACCTGGCGCTGGCGCTGTCCGCGGAGGGCGCCAAGGTCGGCATCCTGGACGCGGACATCTACGGCCCGTCCCAGCCGCGCATGCTCGGCATCACGGGCAAGCCCGAATCGAAGGACGGCAGCAGCCTGGAGCCCATGAACAGCTACCACCTCCAGGCCATGTCGATCGGCTTCCTGATCGACGAGGAGACGCCCATGATCTGGCGCGGCCCGATGGTCACCCAGGCCCTGGAGCAGCTGCTCAACGACACCAACTGGTCGGATCTCGACTATCTGGTCATCGATCTGCCCCCGGGTACCGGCGACACCCAGCTCACCCTGGCGCAGAAGGTTCCGGTTTCGGGCGCGGTGATCGTGACAACGCCTCAGGACATCGCCCTGCTGGATGCCCGCAAGGGGCTGAAGATGTTCCAGAAGGTCGAGGTGCCGGTGCTCGGCATCGTGGAGAACATGAGCACCCACATCTGCTCGAAGTGCGGCCACGAGGAGCACATCTTCGGCGAGGGCGGCGGCACTCGCATGGCCGAGCAGTACGGCGTCGAGCTCCTGGGGTCCCTGCCGCTGGACATCGACATCCGGGAGGAGACGGACAGCGGCAAGCCCACGGTGGTGGCCCAGCCCGAGTCGCGGATCACCGAGATCTACCGCGAGATCGCGCGCAAGACGGCGGCGATGCTGTCGCTGCAGGCCAAGGACTACGCGGCCAAGTTCCCGCGTATCGTCATCCAGAACAACTGACAGCCTCGCCCGGCGCGGGGCGGATCGCGCCCCGCGTCTTGACAAGAACGATGTGGCGGAAAGCGGAGCAACGGGCGGTAGGGTCGCTTCACCGCTCATCCTCCTAAGGTCGGTCAGCGGCTAGAGCGCGTGTGCCTGATGTGCCTCATGGAGCATGTTGGCGAAGGCGCGCTTGGTTAGTGCGTCCCCGCTCAACACCCTCGCCGAACCCTCGCGCAGGCGCTCCGCGAGACGATCTACGGGCACGGCGAGCGCATTCTCTCCTTGCCGGTTGGTGAACATGAAGATGTTCTTGAGGCCACTGACCCAATTCAGACGCAGGGTGGTGTTGTTGCCACGTTCGGTGGAGAACTCGACCCAGGCACCCACTTCCAGGCTCTTCGCCAGATCGAGATGCTTGTTCTCGCCCACGTCTTTCGATGCGGCCGCGCGCTCCGGGCTCCGCGGCGGAGGCGTCGGCTCGATCCGCACGGGCGCGGGTGCCGGGGCAACAGCCTCGGTCGGCTCGTCGATCAGGATGGCGGCTTCCGGCGCGATGTCCGCGCCCAACTCGGCCCTCACCTCGGCCTCCAGCTTGGAGGCCGGAAGCCGTGACAAGACAGCCTCGCTTTCGCCCTGAGGCGCTGCTTCCACGGCCTTCGACTCAGGTCCTACGACGCTTGCATGCAGGCGGGCCAGGTGGGAAAAGAACGCGTCTTCGTCCCTGCGCGGAACCTTCACGGAGTGCATTCCGTCGTGCAGCCGCTGGAGCAACCCCGGCAGCATGGCGAAGAACCGATGGCGTTGGGTCGTGTCCGCCTTGCGCGCCACGCTCCAGACGAGATCCCCCATGGTGCGCACGCTCTCGCGCCAGGAACGGCTCGACTCACCGTCCTGCGCATACGCGAGGGTTAGAACCGGGCGCCAGATCTTGTTCAGGAATTCGCGCACGAGTGGCGGCAGATCCTGGGTCTCGGTATACCTTTCCACGCGCGCCCGGGCCGCTGCCTCGGCTTGCCGCACCGTCTCCCCGCGCTCGAAACCCCTGACGATTTCCTGGGTCTTGCCCCGCGCTTGCTGCTCCTCCTGGTTGACGAAGGCTTCGAGCTTCTCCGGCTGAGCGGAGAAGACCCGGAGGTCGGTGTCGAAGTCACGGACGATCTCATCGACGACGGACTGGATTCTGGCGTGCAGGCGGGGCGCATCCACTTCACTCCAGCCGACCGACGCGCTTGCGATGATGTCCAGAAGACGGCGGGCGGGGTGCTGCGGACTCGCGAAGAACTGCTTGTCCATCAGCGCGACTTTAAGCACCGGTACCTGCAGCCGCGCCAGTTGCTCGCGCAATGGCAGGGGTATGTCGCGATCCCCCAGCACCTGGTCAAACAGGGCCGCCACGATCCCCGCCGTCACCGAGTCGAGCGGGTCCGCCTCGCTGATGAGCGGCGCATCGCGGATCTGCCACAGGATATTGCTCATCCCCTGATGAGACGGCGCGGCCTCCACGCCCGGGACTGCCCAGCGGCTGTGGCCCTCTCTCTGGATGTGGGTGAGGGCCTGGTAGATGTTCGCTTGCAGCTGGGCCAGGGTTCTGTCGTCTCGGACCGGCGCGCGCGCCGCGTCGCCGGCAGCGGAGGGGGCCGGCTGGAATCGGCTCGCCAGCTGGGCAAAGACATCCTCGGCCGCCGGCTCTCCCGGCTGGGATGTTTCGGTGCCGGGACTCTGGGACGGGGCGGGCTCGGCCTGCTCGGCAACGCCTGTCTGCTCCGGTCGGCGCGCAGCGCCGCGGGGAATCTTGGGCAGCACGCCGCGCTCGATCAGGTAGGTGTTGAGCTGGGCGTAGAGTTTCGGCAGGGCCCCCTGGACTTGGCGCTCGAACTCCTGCAGCAGCGCGATACCGATCGGGCCTCCGATTTCCAGCTCCTCGGTCGCGTGCAGAAACGCCTCGAACACCGCCCGCGGAAACAGCGGATTCGCGTCCGGATGGATGGTCTTGATTTCCAGGATTGACGCAATGCGCCGATCCAGGACGGTCAGCTGTTCAGAACATCCATAGAGCGCGCGCGACGCGAGTCTGGCTATCGTCAGGTCGCGCTCGAAGTCCGCGTTTTCTACCAGGCTCAGGTCGTCGGCATCCTGGGAATCGGACTGCGGATTTGCAACCGCCAAGGATTCGAGCGAGGCGTCGAACGAACGGGTGAAGCCGGTCCGGAAGAGCTCCAGGATCTCGTTCCCCTTCCGGTCCAGGGTCCGTTGGGCCGCGAAATAGAGGGTTTGCACCTCGATGCTGGTCGCGCGGTCGGCAAGATCGAACAAACGATCCCGCGCCGCGGTCATGCCCTCGGAGAAGGCAGTGGCGACCCCGTGCGCTAGCTGATCCCGGCATGGGTTCAGCAACCCCAGCACCTCGCGCGCGGGCGCCGACCTTGCGGCGTTCGCGCGCCGCTCGAGCGAAATGACGTTACTGCTTGCGCTTCCCGCCATCGGGAAACCTCCATCGCTTGCGCGATGTGCGAAAGTTTCGCCGCGAGTAGCGGCACCGGTGTAGAGGAAGCAAGGCGGGAGGATGCGCGCGCCCCAGCGGCGCGCACGAAAGAGTCCCTCGCTTGATTCCTTATTCTTGGTTGTGGATTTGAAAATAGATCAAAAGGGTCGTGAAATTCGTGATCGTGCTCACGCTTCCTGGCGGGGCGGCGCAGCCGAGGGCTGGCCTTGCTATCAGGTCTGCTGGGTTGGCAGAGGAGAAGACGCCGTTATATTCTGCGCGATTTGGCGCTTTTCCGGTTGAGACATGACCATCAAATCCGACCGCTGGATCCGCCGCATGGCGGAGGAACAAGGCATGATCGAGCCCTTTGAGCCGGTTCAGGTGAGGGAGGCCGATGGCGGCGGGCGCGTGATCTCCTACGGCACCTCGAGCTACGGCTACGATATTCGCTGTGCCGACGAGTTCAAGATCTTCACCAACATCAACTCCGCGATCGTCGACCCCAAGGGCTTCGACTCCAACAGCTTCGTCGACCTCAAGTCCGACGTCTGCATCATCCCCCCCAACTCCTTCGCCCTGGCGCGCACCGTCGAGTACCTGCGAATCCCGCGTAACGTGCTGGTGGTGTGCCTTGGCAAGTCGACCTACGCCCGCTGCGGCATCATCGTCAACGTCACGCCCCTGGAGCCCGAGTGGGAGGGACATGTGACGCTCGAGTTCTCGAACACCACGCCCCTGCCGGCCAAGATCTACGCCAACGAGGGGGTGGCCCAGGTCCTGTTCTTCGAGTCCGACGAGGTCTGCGAGACCTCCTACCGGGATCGGGGCGGCAAGTACCAGGGGCAGCAGGGGGTCACACTTCCGAAGCCTTAGCGGCTCCGCGCCCCAGGCTCACAGGGCTTGGGCGAGGGGATGCAGGTACACGAGCGCCGTGATCAGCGCGATGGCGATCAGGTTGAGTCCCAGACCGGCGCCTGCCATCTGTCCGACAGTCACCTTCCCCGAGGCGAACACCACCGCATTCGGCGGCGTGGCCACTGGCAGCATGAAGGCGCAGCTTGCGGCCAGTGTGGCGGCGACCAGGATCGGCTCGGGAGGCAGGCCCAGCGCCGAGGCGGTGGCCGTCAGCACCGGCAGGAGGGTGGCCGTCACCGCGGTGTTGCTGGTGACCTCGGTCAGGAACACCATGAGCGTCGTGACCGCCAGCAGGCACCAGATGAGGTCCATTCCCTGCAAGCCCATCAGGGATGCGGCGATGAAGGCGTCCACGCCGTTGCGCTCGATCGCCGCCGCGAGGCTCAATCCGCCGCCGAACAGGATCAGGATGTCCCAGGGAAGCTGCCTCGCCGTCTCCCAGTCCAGCGCGAAGATCTGGCGGCCTGGCTCTACCGGGATCAGGAACAGGGCGAGGGCGCCGGCCATGGCGATCACCGCGTCGTCGATACCCGCCAGGCCGGACCAGGCCGCGAGCTGCGGCCGCAGCAGCCAGCCCAGGGCAGTGAGACCGAACACGATCAGCACGACCCGCTCGCCGCGAGTCATCGGGCCGCGCGCGATCAGCTGGCTGCGCAGCAGCTCGCGGCCGCCTCGGATGCTGTAGTGGCCGATCGGGAATGCGATTCGGGTCAGATAGAGCCAGGTCAGGGGTAGCAGCGCCGCGACCAGGGGCAGACCGATCGGCAGCCACCCCAGCATGGAGATCGTGGTTCCGAATCGCTCCTGCAGGAAGGCGGCCAGGATCAGGTTCGGCGGGGTACCGATCAGGGTCCCGATGCCGCCGATGGAGGCGGCATAGGCGATCCCCAGCAGCAGGGCAGGAGAGAAGCGGTCGCCGGGGTGCCGCGCCTTGGACAGGTTGCCGCCGAGGCGCTCGCGCATGGTCTCCAGCACGCTCACCCCGATGGGAAGCATCATGATCACGGTGGCGGTGTTGGAGATCCACATGCTCAGCACGGCGGTGGCCAGCATGAATCCCGCGATCAGGCGCGGCGGCCGGGTCCCGAACGCGAGCAGCGTGAGCAGCGCGATGCGCCGGTGGAGACCCCACTTCTGCAGCGACAGCCCGAGCAGGAACCCGCCGAGGAACAGGAAGATCAGCGGTCGGCTGTAGGGCGCGGTCGCCTCCGCGGCGCTGCCCGCCCCGAGCAGAGGGAAGAGCAGCACCGGCAGCAGCGCGGTCGCCGCCAGGGGGATTGCCTGGGTCAGCCACCAGCAGGCCATCAGCACGGCGACGGAAGCGGTTGCGCGTCCCGCGGGGGAGAGGGCATCGGGTCCTTCCGTCCCCACCCAGAGCCAGGCCGCCAGGGCCAGGACCGGCCCGAGAACCAGGCCGGTCCAGCGGGCCGTCGACCGATTGAGCGCTAGGTGTCGCATCGTCTCCAGTGTGCGTGAGCGATCATGCCGGGAGGGATCGAGAGCACTTGTCGCAGCTACGGCTGACGCGTGTCACGCCCCGGCGGGGCCCCAACATTCAAGGATGATCCGCCGGATCTCGGGCTCCTTGCGCTCGACGTCCGCCACCAGGTCGAACTGGACCAGCGCCTTGCGCAGGTTGTCCCCGGGGGCGCTCACCCGGAAGTAAGGGTCCCCTTCCAGATGATCGGTGAGGAAACGCAGTCCGAGCTCGAAGGGTAGCAGACGCGTCGCGTCGTAGATCAGCCCGATTTCCGTCGCGCTCAGCAGGCCCCGACTCTCGCTGGCGTAGGCCTCGAGGATGCCGCGGCAGATCGTGGTGTCGAGCTCGGCCTGGGGCGCCCCCGCTCGTGTCTCCCCGCCGCGGTTGCAGCAGGAGCGCAGGCAGTCTCCGATATCCTGCAGGACGAGCCCGGGCTGGACCGTGTCCAGGTCGATCAAGCCCAGCGCCCGCTCGCCGGTTCGGTCGAAGAGGATGTTGTCCAGCTTGGGGTCGCCGTGGACCACCCGCAGCGAGAGCCTGCCGTCGCGCTTGCCCTGCTCCAACACCTCGGTCAAGTGGCGCCGGCTGGCGACGAAGTCGATCGCCTGGCGGACGTCTTCGTCCCGGGACGCGTCACCGCCGCTCTCCACCGCCTGGTCGAGGCGCTGCAGATACTCGGGCGTGCAATGGAACCCGGGCAGGGTGGTCGCGAGCCGTCCGGGGTCGAGGTCGAACGTCAGGCGGTGGAAGCGGCCCAGGCATCGACCCACCTCCCGCGCCTGGGATATCGTGTCCAGGCGCGCGAGCACGCGGGCATTCGGAATCAACTCCATCAGCCGCCATACACCGCCTTCACGATCGCGCACGCAAGGCCGGCCATCCGCCGCCGGGAGGAGGCGGGGGATGCGCAGATCCTGCTGCGGCAGCGCCTCCAGATGTTCGGACAGCAAGGCCAGATTCGCCATGATCAGCTCGGGGTCCGCAAAGACCTTGCCGTTGATGCGCTGCAGGACCCAGCCCGACTCTCCCGCCGATACCAGGAAGGTGTCGTTGATCAGCCCGGCACCCAGGGTCTCGATGCCCGTGAGTGGGGCGGGAATCGGGAAGCGGGTTGAGACGTCGGCGGGTTCGGGCGCGGGCGGGTTGCGAAGCATGCGCGCGACGCTCAGGACTTGTGCGCTGTCATGGATACTTACTTTGCCAGCGCGAAGGGACCTTGTCACGCCGTGGCCCGAGCGGCATGCACGCTTACCGTTCTCGGACCCCATCCTGTCGCGTGCGAGGGCGGGGGTCGAGGCTACCAAGGATCCCGGGGCGAACCTGGGGGGCAATATGAGCGCGAGCGGAGAAAGGGTGTCGGAACTCAACAACCGGGTGTTCGTCTTCACCGGAGCGACCCTCGAGGCCGCGCTGCGGGATTGGGTGGCCGAGCAGATCGAGGCCTACCCGCAGCGGGAGGCCCTCATCCGGACCACGGCGCTCGCCATGCGCGCCTTCCTGGAATCGGAGCAGGTCCGGCGCCACAAGATGACCCTCGCCAACCACTCGGATGGTTAGCCGCCCGGTTCGCTGGGCAGCAGACGGATGGTCGCTGGATCGGATGGGCCTTTCGTCTAGTCCCGCTGACCGCGGTCGGCGGCTGTGGCTGGCACGAAATCCTTTCTCGGCTCGATCAACCGCGGCGCGAGCTCCGTCTCCAGCTCCGACCTCAGGTGCTCGAGCACGGCGCCCGTTCCGGCGACGTAGCGCGCGGCAAGCTCCTCGCGCAGGGCCGTGCGCTGTTCCGCCAGGGCGGCGCGAAGCTCCGCCTCGAACGCATCCCGGTTCAGGTATTCGTCCGCCTCGATCACCGCCTTGTCCACCAGCAGCCAGGCGGTGACCCCGGAGACGGCGCCGCCGACGAGGGCGCAGGCTGGGCTCAGGGGGGCGCCGGCCACGGTGCCGGCGCACAGGACCGCCCCAGTCGCTGCCCCGCCGCCGGCCGCTCCCAGGGCGCCCCCGGCCTTGGCCGCCGACTTGAGCCCGAGTTTGGCCATGAGCGCCGACGCCGCGCCGACGGAGGGCTTGGCCGCGAGCTTGGTCGCCGCCTTGGCCACCGCGGCGCTGCCCAGCTTCTTGGCGGTCACGGCGCCCGCTGTCGCCCCGGCGGATGCGGCAATCCCTTGTCGGGCGATGTCCTCCGGGCTGAGGGCGACAAATGGCTCGAGCCGCGACCCGAGCCGTTCGCCTAGCTCCCATTCCCCGCTGACCCGCACCTGATCCGCCGGCAGGCCGCTCGCGCGCACCAGTCCCAGCAGCAGGTCGCGGACTTCGTCGACCGCGGCGCTCACCTCCGCGACCGAGGTCTCTCCCAGCCGTGCCGCGAAGGCGTCGATTGCCTCTGTCGTCCCGGCGGGGGCGAAGACCAGCTGGTCGAGCCGCTCCGCCAGGAAGGTGGCGAGATTGCCGAAGGCCGCGTTGAACAGCCGCATGTACTCACCAGTCAGGGAGTAATACCAGTCCGCGAACGCCGGGATCCGCCCCTCCGCCGCGATGAAGGCTTGTTCCAATCCCTGGTCGATTGCTCGCCCGAGGCCCGCCTCCGCCGCCGCGCGCCGTTTGTCCAGCTCGGTCAGCACTTGCATCCGGGTGCTGGCGAGCGCCGCGGCATCCAGGTAGACCGTGTCACCGGGCGCAAGGGTGACGCGTACCGCCTCGGTGAAGATGGGTGGAAGCTCGCTCTTACCCAGTTGTTCCTCCAGCCAGGCCGTGCCGCCGCGGATGAAGGCGAGGATCGAAAAGGCGAGTCCGAGCAGCAGCACGGCGAAGAAGCCGCCCCAGAACCAGCGGCCAGCGGACCCCCGCGGCGCCGCGTCCTTCGGATCGGAAGGCATCGGATGACCCATGGGACGACTCTAGTACGATTGCCCGTCGGCGTCCCGATGCCAGACGTCCCAAGGGCGGGCCAGGATGCCCGTCAGCGCGAGGCTGTACACCCAGGCGATGACGAACGACGCACCGAAGCTCGCGATGAAAACGGCCCAGGCGGTGAGCAGCTGAACCTGGTCCTTCAGGTCGGCGAACAAGTGCTCGGCCGACCTCAGGCCGAGCGCATCTGCCACCGAAGCGGCGCGGGCAAGCATCGCCAGGGGGTCGCACGCCACCTCCGGGCGCGCAGCGCCATATGCGAGGACCTCGTCCCACCGCAGCCCGGTGTAGTTCTCCTGGGGCGTGAAGAAGAGGAGCAGCATCCAGGTGAGCCACAGCGCCATGGCGTTGACCCGCACCGCCCAGTGGCGGGTCAGCGGACCGCGGTAAGGGGAGCGCACCTCGCGGTCGAGAAACGGGGCGAGCACGGCCAGCAGGCCGACCAGCAGCGGCACGTCCGCCGCCAGCAGCACCCATTGGGCGCGATCGAACGAGAGCACCGCGATCAGGAGCGCCAGCGCGAGCAGAACGGACTTGAGCAGCTGGCGGGCAAGGATCAGGACACGCCGGCTGAGCAGGCGGAACAGCATCCCCTCGCGCTGCAGGTAATGGTCGAGCAGGGCCCGCCGGCGATAGAAGGCAGTTTCGGTGCCGGAGAGCATCAGGAGGCCGGCCAGGAGGGCGATCGCCACCGCCGCGGCGCCGCAACCCAGACGCTCGGCAGCGAGATCCCAGGCGAGCAGCCCGGTCCAGACCAAGGACAGCAGAGCGAAGCGGCCGAGGTGACGCACGGGTCCCCGCTCGGGGCCTGGCCGGCTGGCGTCAGCCGCCAGTCACCGGCGGGAAAAAGGCGATCTCGTCGCCGTCCTTGACCGGGGTCTCGGGCCGAGCCATCTCCTGGTTGACGGCGGCCATCACGGTCTGGTCCCGTCCCAGGATGTCCGACCAGGGGGCGCCGCGCTGGCGCAGTCGGGCGGCGATGTCGGCGACCGTGGCCAGGTCGGAGGCCGCCTCGATCTCCTCGCCGGCGGAGCCGACCTGCTCGCGCAGACGGGCGAAGTAACGGACATGGATCATGTCAAAAGCTCGCTGAAGGGGATGAACTGCACCTTGTCCCCCTTTTTTAGCACCTGACCCTCGGGGATGACCACCAGACCGTCGGCCCAGGCAACGGACGACAGCACGCCGGACGAGCGGCTCGGGTAGACGCTGGCCTCGGGCTCTCCGTCCGCTCCCCGCGTCAGGCGCGCGCGCTGAAACTCCCGCCGCTTGTCCGGCCGGGGCCAGTCGAAGCCCGACCGAACGCTGATGGCGCGCTGCTCGCTGGCCTCGGCGATGCCCTGCATGCGCCGGATGTAGGGGCGGGCTAAGAGGACGAAGGTGACGAACAGGGAAACCGGGTTGCCGGGGCTGCCGATGAAGGGCGTGCGTGCGTCGCCGATGTGGCCGAAGGCCAGCGGCTTGCCGGGGCGGATCGCGATCTTCCACAGGTCCAGGCTGCCGAGGCGCTCCACCGCGGGCTTGACGTGATCCTCCTCGCCGACGGACACCCCGCCGCTGGCGAGGATCAGGTCCGCCCGCCGCGCAGCGTCGGACAACGCCGCGATCGTGGCGTCGAGCGTGTCCTCGACGATGCCGAGGTCGATGATCTCGCAGCCCATGGCGGCGAGCAGCCCGCACAGGGTGAAGCGGTTGGAGTTGTAGATCTGGCCCGGTCCCAGCGGGGTGCCCGGCATCACGAGCTCGTCCCCGCTGGCGAATACGGCCACCTTCAGGCGCCGGTAGACCCCGAGCTCCGGCGCGCCCACCGAGGCGGCGAGACCCAGGTGCTGCGGAGAGAGCCGGGTGCCGGCCGGAATGATCTCGGAGCCGGCGGCGATATCCTCACCCGCGCGGCGGATGTTGGCGCCGGGCTTGACCTCGGCGGGGATGTGGACCGATTCACCCCGGGGCTCGCAGATCTCCTGCACGACCACGGCGTCGGCCCCCGCCGGAATCGGGGCGCCGGTGAAGATCCGCGCCGCGGTGCCGGGCTCCAGGGGGGCGCCGCTGCTACCCGCCGGGATGCGCTGGGCGACCCGCAGCAGAACGCCACGGGCGTCGAGGTCCGAGCAGCGCACCGCGTAGCCGTCCATGGCGCTGTTGTCCCAGCCGGGGACGTCGATGGCGCTGTACACGGGCTCGGCGAGGACCCGGCCGAGTCCGCCCATGGTCGGGACGCGCTCGACGTCGGCGATGGGCCGCGCGTGGGAGAGGAGCAGCTCCAACGCCTGCTCCATCGGGAGCAGGGCAGGTCCGGTCGGCGTGGAGCAGCAGTCGTTGGTGCTCATGGCTCTCGCTCGGTGCTGCGGTGGTCTATCGCTCCAGCAGACGGGGGATGAGCTGGGCGAAGTTACAGGGCCGGGTGCGGTGGTCGAGCTGGGGCTCGAGGATCTTGTCCCACGCGGTGCGGCAGGCACCGCTGGAGCCGGGGAGGCAAAAGATGAAGGTCCCGTTGGCCAGCCCCGCGACCGCCCGGGACTGCACCGTGGACGTGCCGATCTCCTCGAAGGATAGGGTCCGGAAGAGCTCGCCGAAGCCCTCGATCTGCTTGTCCAGCAAGGGGGCGATCGCCTCCGGGGTGCTGTCCCGTCCGGTGATGCCGGTTCCGCCGGTGGTGAGCACGACCTGCACCTGCGGGTCGGCGATCCAGCGGGAGAAGACCGCGCGCATCTGGTAGACGTCGTCGCGGACGATCTCCTTCGCCACCACCCTATGGCCCGCCGCCTCGGCCTTCGCTTTGAGTAACGCGCCCGACTTGTCGTCCGCCTCGGTGCGGCTGTCGGAGACGGTCAGCACGGCGACATTGAGCGGGATGAAGCCGGTGTCTTTGAAGTGCTCGGTCATGGCGGTGTGTCGGTTCGTGGCAGAGGGCGGAGGAGGTTAAGCGTTGGTCAGGCCAAGATACTTGATCCGGGTCAGGAACGGCAGACGTTCCTAGACCCACTTGGGTACCAGGATGAGCGCCCAGATGACCGCCGCGAAAACGATGCTGAGGAACACCGCGGCGGAGGCGATGTCCTTGGCCCGCGCGGAGAGCTCGTGGTGCTCGGGGCCGACGCGGTCCACGTTGGCCTCGATCGCCGAGTTCAGCAACTCCACGATGGGGATCATCAGCAGGCCGCCGATCAGCATCGCGCGCTCCAGCGGCGTTTCCCCGAGCCACAGGCCCAAGGGCAGCAGGGGCAGGAGCGCCCAGACCTCCTGCCGGAAGGCCTCCTCCTCGACGTAGCAGGCGTGGAAGCCCTGCATCGAATAGCCGAAGGCGCGGATGATCCGACGCCATCCCCTGGCGTTCTGGTTAGCCATCGCCCGCGGCGGGCCTCCACGCCAGGTCGAGCTGGCGCGCGGCGCGGACGTCGTCGAGGCGGCGCACCGGCATGGTGTGGGGGGCCTCTTTCAGCGTATCCGGCTGCTCCTGCATCTCCCGGCGGATGCGGGTCATGGCCTCGACGAAGCCGTCGAGCTCCTCCTTGGACTCGCTCTCCGTGGGCTCGATGAGCAGGCACTCCGGCACGAGCAGCGGGAAGTAGGTGGTCGGTGCGTGGTATCCGAAATCCAGCAGGCGCTTGGCATAATCCATGGCGTTTACGCCATGCTCCCTGGCCTCGCGCCGCAGGGTGACGATGAACTCGTGACTGGCCCGGCGGCCGGGGAAGGCCGGTGTGAAGCCGGTCTCGGTGAGGCGCTTGAGCAGGTAGTTGGCGTTCAGGGTGGCGTACTCGGCCACGCGCCTCATGCCCTCGGCCCCGAGCAGACGGGCGTAGACGTATGCCCGCAGCAGGATGCCGACGTTGCCGGCGAACGCGGTGAGCCGCCCGATGCTGTCCGGCCGCTCCTTCTCGGTCAGCCAGGCGTAATCGGTGCCGTCGAAGGCGACCATGGGCACCGGCAGATAGGGTTCCAGGCGCCTGGAGACGCCCACCGGGCCCGCACCCGGCCCGCCGCCCCCGTGCGGCGTGGAGAAGGTCTTGTGCAGGTTCATGTGGATGACGTCGAAGCCCATGTCGCCCGGGCGCGCCTTGCCGAGAATGGCGTTGAGGTTGGCGCCGTCGTAGTAGAGCAGGCCGCCCGCCTGGTGCACGGCGTCGGCGATGTCGCGAATGCGCCGCTCGAACACCCCGAGCGTGCTCGGATTAGTGAGCATGATGCCCGCGGTCTTGGGTCCGACGACGTTCCGCAGGGCGGCGAGGTCCACGTCCCCCTGCGCGTCGGTCGGAATCTCGCGCACCTCGTACCCCGCCATCACCGCCGATGCCGGGTTGGTGCCATGGGCCGCGTCCGGGACCAGGATTTCGGTGCGGGCGTCATCCCGCCTGGCCTGGTGATAGGCGCGGATCATGGCCACCCCGGCGAACTCCCCCTGGGCGCCCGCGGCGGGGGCGAGGGAGACCGCGTGCATCCCGGTAACCTCCTTGAGCATCTCCTGCAGCTCGAACAGGCAGGCGAGCACCCCTTGACTGTGGGTGTCCGGCGCCAAGGGGTGGCGGGTGAGGAAGCCCGGCAGCATGGCGAGGCTGTTGCAGGCCCTGGGGTTGTACTTCATGGTGCAGGAGCCCAGGGGATAGAAGTGGGTGTCGATCGAGAAGTTCTTCTGCGACAGCCGGGTGTAGTGGCGCACCGCCTGCAGCTCCGAGACCTCGGGCAGCGCGGGCCGCCGCTGGCGGCGCAGGTGCTGCGGGAGGTCGGGGGTTTCGGCGCGTTCCAGCGGCGCCTGGGCGGATGCGTGGCGTCCGGGGCGCGAATGTTCGTGGATCAGCATGGGGGCGAGGTGTCTTCCGGGGCGGGCGGCGTCTGCCGCCCGCGGATTGGGGATCAGCCCAGGGCCGCGAGGGCGGCGTCGTAGTCCGGCTCCTCGGTGATCTCCGGGACCAGCTGCGTGTAGACGACCTTGTTGTCCGCGTCCAGCACGACGACGGCGCGGGCGGTGATCCCAGCCAGCGGGCCGTCCTCGATCAGCACGCCGTAATCCTTGCCGAAGTTGCGCGAGCGCATCATGGACAGGTTGATGACGTTGTTGATGCCCTCGGCGTCGCAGAAGCGCCCGGAGGCGAACGGGAGGTCGGCGGAGATGACCAGCGCCACGGCGTCGCCCTTGCCCGCCATCGCCTGGTTGAACTTCTTGGTCGATGTGGCGCAGGTAGGGGTATCCAGGCTGGGGACGATGTTCAAGAGCTTCTTTTTTCCGGCGTAGTCGGCCAGCGACTTGTCGCTCAGATCGCCGGCGACCAGCTTGAAGTCGGGGGCGGTGGAGCCAACGGCGGGCAGGTCGCCGGCGAGGTTGACGGGACTGCCTTTGAGAGCGGTTTGGGCCATGGTGGTTTCTCCTGTGAGGGGTGGTCTCTGGGTCTTTCAGATTTTGGGCTCGACCGGGCAGCGGGCCTGGGTCGCGATCACCCGCGCGAGCTTGGTGGCGAACTGATCCATGTCATCCCGCGTGCGCATCTCCGTGGCGCAGACCAGGACGGCCGGATCGAGCTCCGGGTAGTCGAGTCCCAGGTCGTAGCCGCCGAGCACGTTGTGGGCCGCCAGCGAGCGCAGCAGGTCGGCCGTGGGAGCGGGCAGCCGCAGCGCGCATTCGTGGAACACGGGACGGTCGAACAGGGGCTCCACGCCGGGAATCTCTCTCAGCATGCCGGTGAGCACGCGCGTGTTCGCATGGCAGGCCGCCGCCGCCCGCTCCAGGCCCTCGGCACCCAGAAGGGCCATGTGAATGGTGGCGGCGGTCACCAGGAGCCCCTGATTGGTGCAGATGTTGGACGTTGCCTTGGAGCGGCGGATGTGCTGCTCGCGGGCCTGCAGGGTGAGGGTGAAGCCGGGCTTGCCCTCGGCGTCCAGGGTGCGGCCGGCGATGCGGCCCGGTAGCTGTCGCACCAGGGCCTGCTTGCAGCACAGGAACCCGAGGTAGGGACCACCGGAGGACAAGGGTATGCCCAGCGGCTGACCCTCGCCGCAGGCGATGTCGGCTCCGGCCGCGCCCCACTCGCCCGGGGGGCTGAGCAGGGCGAGTGCCACCGGGTTGACCACCGCGATCACCAGGGCGTTGCGCTGGTGCGCCCACTCCGTGAGGGCTTCCACCTCTTCGAGCACGCCGAAGAAGTTCGGCTGCTGGACGACCAGGGCGGCGAGATCCTCTCCGGCGAAGGGCTCCAGCAGCTCGATGGCCGTGTGGCCGCCGGCCCGGTCGTAGTCGACCTCGACCAGCTCGATGCCCTGATTGTGCACGATGCTGTGCACCGTCTTGCGGTAAGCCGGATTCAGCGCGCGGGGCACCAAGACGCGCCGGGAGCTGGTCTTGCGGTTCGCCCGCACCGCCATCAGCACGGCCTCGGCCAGGGCGGAGGCCCCGTCGTAGAGCGAGGCATTGGAGACGTCCATGCCGGTCAGGGCTGTCATCATGGACTGGAATTCGTAGAGCACCTGCAGGGTGCCCTGACTGGCCTCGGCCTGATAGGGCGTGTAGGCGCTGTAGAACTCGCCGCGGGTGGTGATCTGCCACACGGCGGCGGGGATGTGGTGCTCGTATGCGCCGGCGCCGAGGAAGCTCAGCGCCTGGCCGTCCTGGCGCGCGCGGTCCTGCATCAGGCGGCCGACTTCCATCTCGGACAGGGCATCGGGGATGGTCCCCAGACCGCCCGCCTTCAGCGCCGGCGGGATTTCGTCAAACAGGTCTTCGATGGAGCCGACGCCGATGGCCGCCAGCATGGCGGCCACGTCGTCTTCTGTGTGTGGGATGAACGGCATGGGTTCGAGGCCTCGGGTCAGGCGTCCTCTTCCTCCAGGAATCGGTTGTATCCGGCCGCATCCATCAGGCCGTCGAGCTGCGACTGGTCGGCTACCGTGAGCTTGAAGATCCAGCCGTCTCCGTAGGCGTCCTCATTGATGGTCTCGGGCGCGTCGCCGAGGATCTCGTTGGCCTGCGCCACCTCGCCTGACAGTGGGCTGTAGACGTCGGAGGCGGCCTTCACCGATTCCACCACGGCGCAGGCCTCCCCCGTGGCGAGCCGCTTGCCCACCTCGGGCACCTCGACGAACACCAGGTCGCCCAGGGCCTCCTGGGCATGGTCTGTGATGCCGATCGTGACCGTCCCGTCCGCGTTGTCGCGCACCCACTCGTGGTCCTTGGTGTACTTGAGGTCTTCGGGCACGTTGCTCATGGTCCAATCCCCTCTCTAAAGGCTGAAGGTTGCTGATCTTGTCTTGGTCCGCGGTTCAATCAAGCTCAATGCGGGGCTTGCCGTTGCGCACGAAGGGCGGTTTGACCACCCGCGCCGGTACCGGCTTGCCGCGGATCTCCACCTCGCAATCGTCCCCCAGGTCGTGGGCGACCCGGGCCAAGGCGATGGAGCGCTCCAGCGTCGGGGCGAACCCGCCTGAGGTGATCTCCCCGGCCACATCTCCGCCGCTCAGGACACTCTGGTGGGCGCGCAGCACGCCGCGGCCCGTGAGCAGGAGCCCGACGAAGCGTCTCAAGCCGCCCTCGCGGCGCTGGAGCTCCAGCGGCTCGCGGCCGATGAAATCGCGCTCGGCGGGCTCCCAGGCCAGGGTCCAGCCGAGGCCGCTTTCCAGCGGGCTCGTTTCTTCGTCCATGTCCTGACCGTAGAGGTTCATCCCCGCCTCCAGACGCAGGGTGTCCCGGGCGCCGAGCCCGCAGGGGGCGATTCCCGCGTCTCTCAGGGAACGCCACAGCGCGGGCGCGGCGTCGGCAGGACACATGATCTCGAACCCGTCCTCGCCCGTGTACCCGGTGCGCCCGACGAACCACCGGGCGTTCTCGGCGGCGAAGAACGGCTCGAGCGCAAGGGCGGGCGCACGCAGATCGTCCGGCAGCAGGGGAGCGGCCTTTTCCCGCGCGGCCGGACCCTGCACCGCGATCATGGCCAGGTCCTCGCGCGGCTGGATGGCAACATCGCGCCCCTCGGCCTGAACGCCGATCCAGGCCAGGTCCTTGTCCGCGGTGGCGGCGTTGACCACCATGCGGTAACGGCCCGGGTCGCGGTAGTAGACGATGAGGTCGTCGATGACCCCACCCCGCTCGTTTAGCATGCAGCTGTAGAGGGCCTTGCCGCGCTCGCCGAGCCTGCCGACGTCATTCGCGAGCAGGCGACGGAGGAAACCGACCGCCCCGACCCCGTCCACGTCCACCACGCGCATGTGGGAGACGTCGAACATGCCGGCGTCGCGGCGCACCGCGTGGTGCTCCTCGAGCTGGGAGCCATAGTGCAGCGGCATGTCCCACCCGCCGAAGGGCACGATGCGCGCTCCCATCGCCTGGTGGTCCTGAAACAGCGGGGTCTTGAGTCCCATCCGGCTCTCCTGTTGGCGGCGCCTGTCAGAAGGGTGCGGCCCGAATCATGCGAAGAAAAGGGGCGCAGACAAAAACGGGCGGCACCTGCAGCCTGGAAGGATGCGGGTGCCGCCCCTCTGTCCTGAACCTGAGAGTTTGCGACGCCATGATCGCCGCTGCCCCTTCGGTGGACCCTCGCCCGTGCGTTACCGGTCGGGGTCGCTCTCCAGAGTCGGTGGGATGCCCTGCGGTCCTGTGGCCTGAGCGATTCCGGGCGGGGTTGCGCCTTCGGCGCCGGCGCGAAGCCGGTCTCTCCCGCAGGGCCTTTGCCGAAAAACGACTATAACCCCGGCCGTCCGGCTTGCCAACCCGCTTGCCCGCTCAGGAGGTGGAACCTTCCGGCTCGGCCGCGCGCTTGAAGCTGGTGGCGTGGCATTTGGGGCAAGGGGGGATGCGTCCGGTGCTGTGCATGTGCATCTCCGCGCCACAGGCGGTGCAGGTCAGTGCCCCGGGGCCCGCGATCTCCCCGGTGCGGTAGAGGCTCGCCCGGCGCGCCTGCTCCGCCCAGCCGCGCAGCTGGACGCTGGTCTGGTCCGCCACCGCAGAAAAGGTCTCGAGCATCCGCTGCTCGATCAGGCGCAGGTCAAAGCGCCACCAATTCTTGAGATCTTCGCCGGTCTCGGCGATGTAGTTGGCCGCGTCCTTGACGTCGCGCTCTACGTAGTCGGCCACCTTGGCCGCCTCCTCGCGCGTCAGCTCGCCGAGCTCGACCATGTTGTCCCTGGCCTTCGCCAATATGTCGCGGAAGGCCGGCACGGTCTCCTTCTCCGCGTGCTGAATCATCTCCTCGGTGCGCGCGAGCATGCGCTCGTAGGCGTCGACCATCTTGTCGACGACGTCGGGTTTCTCGTTTTCGGCCATGGCGGTCTCCTTCGGTGTTCGGAAGCTTGGGCTCGGGATGCATCGCCGAACCGTTCTCCTCTGCCTCAAGTGTGCGGCATGGCCGGAAAATGGCAACCTCGACCGCGAATCGGCGCAAGCTGCCTGCGGGGGCCATTGTCGCGGTCGCGCGTCAGCGCCGGACTGCGGTATCCTTCCTCGCCTATCTCCAGGACCCGACCGAACCCGCCTCAACCGATGCAATACGACTACGACCCGCGCCAGATCGAGGCCGCGGCGCAAGCTTATTGGGAGCAGAACCAGTCCTTCAAGGCGGAGGAAGACCCGGCGCGGGATAAGTTCTACTGCCTGTCGATGTTTCCCTATCCCTCCGGGCGCCTGCACATGGGGCACGTGCGCAACTACACCATCGGCGACGTCATCGCCCGCTATCAGCGCATGCTCGGCAAGAACGTGCTCCAGCCCATGGGCTGGGACGCCTTTGGCCTGCCGGCGGAGAACGCCGCCATCAAGCACGGGATCCCGCCGTCGCAGTGGACCGAGTCGAACATCGCGTACATGAAGGGCCAGCTCAAGCGGCTGGGCTTCGGCTACGACTGGGATCGGGAGCTCGCCACCTGCGACCCCGCCTACTACCGCTGGGAGCAGTGGCTGTTCACGCGCCTGATGGAGAAGGGGCTGGCCTACCGCGCCAAGGCGACGGTGAACTGGGACCCGGTCGACCACACCGTTCTGGCCAATGAGCAGGTGATCGATGGCAGGGGTTGGCGCTCGGGCGCGCCGGTCGAGAAGCGCGAGATCGAGCAGTGGTTCGTCCGCATCACGGACTATGCCCAAGAGCTGCTCGACGCTCTCGACACCCTCGATGGCTGGCCCGAGCAGGTGCGCACCATGCAGCGCAACTGGATCGGGCGCTCCGAGGGCGTCTACATGGAGTTCGGGATCGAGAGCTCCGACGAGGTGCTGGGCATCTACACCACGCGCCCGGACACAGTCATGGGCGTGACCTACGTGGCGGTTGCGGCCGAGCATCCGCTGACGAGGCTCGCCGCCGAGTCCGATCCGCAGCTGGCCGCCTTCGTCGAGGAATGCCGCCAGGGCGGCATCTCGGAGGCCGAGATCGAGACCATGGAGAAGAAGGGCCACGCCCTCGGCATCAACGCGGTCCACCCGATCACCGGCGAGCCCGTTCCCGTGTTCGCCGCCAACTTCGTGCTCATGGGCTACGGCACCGGTGCCGTGATGGCGGTGCCCGCTCACGACCAGCGCGACTGGGAGTTCGCCGAGCGCTACGGGATTCCTAAGCGGCAGGTAATCCATGCCGCGGACGGCGGCCCGTGCGGCATCGGGGCGGCCGCCTATGTGGAGAAGGGCGTGCTGCGCGACTCGGGGCCGTTCGACGGCATGACCTCGGAGCAGGCCTTCGACGCCATCGCTGACTGGCTGTCGGAGCGCGGGAGGGGCGGGAAGCGGGTGAACTTCCGCCTGCGCGACTGGGGCGTGTCGCGCCAGCGCTACTGGGGCTGCCCGGTGCCCGTGATCGACACGCCCGACGGCGGCGTGCGCGCGGAGACGGATCTGCCGGTGCGCCTGCCGGTGGATGTGGTCGTCGACGGCACGGGCTCGCCGCTCAAGCACATGCCCGAGTTCTCCGAGCTTGGAAACGGCGAGACCCGCGAGACCGACACCTTCGACACCTTTTTCGAGTCCTCCTGGTACTACGCCCGCTACTGCTCCAGCGACTGCGACACCGCGATGCTGGATCAGCGCGCCCGCTACTGGCTGCCGGTGGATCAGTACGTGGGCGGGATCGAGCACGCGGTGCTGCATCTGCTCTACGCCCGCTTCTTCCACAAGCTGATGCGCGACGAGGGTCTGGTCGACTGCGACGAGCCGTTCAAGCGCCTGCTCACCCAGGGCATGGTGGTGGCGGAGACCTATTTCCGCGAGGACGCCGATGGGCGCAAGCACTGGTTCAACCCGGCGGATGTGGAGGTAAGCCGGGACGAGAAGGGCCGGCTGGTGTCCGCGGTGCTCAGGGAGGACGGGCAACCGGTCATTTACGGCGGCATCGAGAAGATGTCCAAGTCCAAGAACAACGGCGTCGATCCCCAGATCCTGACGGATCGCTATGGCGCCGACACGGTGCGCCTCTACACCATGTTCACGTCGCCGCCGGATCAGTCGCTGGAATGGAACGACGAGGGTGTGGAGGGGGCCTCACGCTTCATCAAGCGCTTATGGACCCTGGCGAATGGCATGGCGGGTCTCGCGTCGGATGCCGGCGACGCCGTGCTGGGCGAGGCTGAGCAGTCCGCCCGCCGGGAGATTCACTCGGCCCTCAAGAAGGCCCTGTTCGACTACGAGCGCCAGCAGTTCAACACGGTGGTCTCGGGCTGCATGACCATGGTCAACGTGCTCTATCGAGTGGACGGCACCGCGCCGCCGGGCAGGGCCGTAGTGCGAGAGGGTCTCGAGATCGTCCTGCGGCTGCTCGCGCCGATCGCGCCCCACGTGACCCATCATCTGTGGCGGGAGCTCGGCTTCGGCGAGGACATCCTTGGCGCGGGCTGGCCGGTCGTGGACGACGAGGCCCTGCGGCAGGACAGCATCGAGTACGTCGTCCAGGTCAACGGCAAGGTACGAGGCAAGGTTTCCGTGGCGGCGGAAGCAGACAGGCGCGCCCTCGAAGAGGCGGCCCTCGCCAATGAGAACGTTCAGCGCTTCGTCGGCGAGGCGCAGGTGCGCAAGGTCATCGTGGTGCCCGGCAAGCTGGTCAATGTCGTCGCCAAATAGGTCCGCGGCCGTCAGCCGGCCGCACATCGCGCCTCAACATTCGGGAGTGAGATCCTTGTCCGGCTTCAAGCTTACACGCGGCGTCCTGGTGGCGGCCGTTCTGCTATCGATGCTAAGCGCCTGCGGTTTCAAGCTGCGGGGATCGGTGGAGATTCCCCCCGAGCTCAACCCGATGTACATCGAGACGACCGGCGGGGGAAGCGTGCGCGCCGCGATGCTGCAGCGCCTGGAGGTCTCCCAGGTGCGGCTGGCCTCGAGCCCGAAGGAGGCGCGCATCATCGTCCGCATCATGAACGAGACCCGTGCCTCCCGTGTCGCGGCCGTCGACCGCAGCGGCAAGGTGGTCGCCAGTGAGCTGCACTTGCGTGTGCGCTTCGACGCGATCGGACCGGATGGTGCTTCGCTCGTGTCGCCCGAGATCCTCGATCTGGTGCGGACCTACGAGAACCCTGACGTGGAGGTGCTGGGCAAGCAGTTGGAGGCGGATCTCATCTACGAGGATCTGGCCCAGGACGCGGCGGACCGCATCCTCGGGCGGTTGCGGGCGAAGCTGTTGTAGCGCGAGGTCTGCGGGGCTGCCTAGATACGAGTCATGCGGGTCCAATCTCACCAGCTTCCGGACCGACTGAAGGGGCCGCTGGCCGCCGTCTACATGGTTTGCGGCGACGAGCCGCTGCAACTCGGTGAGGCCGCCGCCGCCGTGCGGCTCGCCGCCTCCCAGCAGGGTTTCTCGGAGCGCGAGTTGCTGGAGCAGCATTCCGCCTTCGACTGGGGGCGACTCGATGCCGCGTCGCGGGAGCTGTCCCTCTTCTCGAGCCGCAAGCTCATCGAGCTGCGTCTCGGCGGCGCCCGTGCAGGCCGCGAGGGCTCCGATGCGCTGCGCGCCTATTGCGAGCGCCCGCCGCCGGACAACCTGCTGCTGATCCTGGCGCCCGACCTGGAGTATCGGGAGCTCAAGGCGCGCTGGGTGCAGGATGTCGAGCGGGTTGGCGTGCTGGTTCAGGTGCGGAAGCTGGTTGGTCAGCGTCTCGTCGCCTGGATCGAGCAGCGCCTGCGCGAGCGTGGCCTGCAGCCGGCCGCGGGTGTCGCGGCCGTGCTGGCGGAGCGCGTGGAGGGCAACCTGCTCGCGGCATCCCAGGAGATCGAGAAGCTTTGGCTCATCCAGGGCGACGGGCCGCTGGGGCGCGAGGAGCTCACGCGGGCGATTTCCGACAGTGCCCGCTTCGACCTGTTCGATCTGCCCGACGCCGCGCTGGCCGGTGATCGCGCCCGGGTCAACCGCATACTCAGCGGGTTGGCCGCCGAGGGCACCCCAGCGCCGCTGGTTCTATGGGTTCTGACGCGGGAGCTGCGCATGCTGGCGGCCGCTGCATTTGGCGCCCGGCGCGGCGCCGGGGGGCTTTCTGCGGTCCTGAATGCGCACAAGGTATGGGAGTCGCGCCGCGGCGCGGTGGAGGCGACGATGCGACGGCTGTCGCTGCCGGAGTTGTACCGGCTGCTGGAGTGCTGCGCGCAGGTGGACCGGCAGATTAAGGGCCTGGATCGGGGTGATCCCTGGCTGGGTCTGTCCCTGATCGGCGATGGGCTTGCCTCGGGAGAGGCGGCCCGACCCGCCGGGTAGCGCGACGAATCTGATAAACTTCCCGCCCCGGCCCGTGGCGGTCGCCTCGTGTCATCCCGGATTTGGAGCCTATGTCTGAGCCACAGATCAACGACGTCGAAGCCTACATGCGACAGGTCGGCGAGCGCGCCCGCAAGGCCTCTCGCCGCCTGGCCCGTGCCGAAACGGCGACCAAGAATCATGCCTTGCTGGCCGTCGCCACCGACATCGACCAGCGCCGTTCCGCGCTGATGGAGGCGAACCGTCTCGACCTCGAAGCGGGGGCGGCCAAGGGCCTGGAAGCGGCGCTGCTCGACCGCCTGGAGCTGACCGCGGGGCGCATCGACGCCGTGATCGAGGGTCTGCGCCAGATCGCTGCCCTCGCTGATCCGGTAGGGGCGATCACCGACCTCAACTATCGTCCCTCCGGCATTCAGGTGGGACGCATGCGCGTGCCGCTCGGCGTGGTGGGCATCATCTACGAATCCCGCCCGAACGTGACCGCGGATGCGGCCGCGCTATGTCTGAAGTCCGGCAACGCCACGGTCTTGCGCGGAGGCTCCGAGGCCTTCCACTCCAATCAGGCCATCGCCGGATGCATCCACCGCGGCCTCGAGTCTGCCGGATTGCCGGCAGACGCGGTCCAAGTGGTGGCAACCAGGGACCGCGCGGCCGTCGGTGCCATGATCGCCATGCCCGAGTTCGTGGACGTCATTATCCCCCGCGGCGGCAAGGGTCTGATCGAGCGCATCAGCCGCGAAGCGCGGGTTCCGGTGATCAAGCACCTGGACGGCATCTGTCACGTCTACATCGACGACAAGGCCGATCTGGACAAGGCCTTTGCGGTGGCGATGAACGCCAAGACCCAGCGTTACGGCACCTGCAACACCATGGAGACCCTGCTGGTGGCGGAGGGCGTGGCCGATGCCGTTCTTCCGCGATTGGGCGCGGCCTTGCTCGATAAGGGCGTGGAGCTCAGGGGCTGCCGGCGGACGCTGGAGATCGTGAGCGGCGCGATCCCCGCCAGCGATGAGGACTGGGACACCGAGTACCTGGCGCCGATCCTCTCGGTGCGCGTGGTCGCGGACATGGATGCGGCCATGGATCATATCGCTCGCCACGGCTCGCAGCATACGGATGCCATCATCACCGAGGACTACACCCGGGCGCGGCGCTTCCTGCGGGAGGTGGACTCGAGCTCGGTCATGGTCAACGCCTCGACCCGCTTCGCCGATGGCTTCGAATACGGGTTGGGGGCGGAGATCGGGATCAGCACGGACAAGTTTCACGCCCGCGGTCCGGTCGGTCTCGAGGGGCTGACCTCGGTCAAGTTCGTGGTGCTCGGCAACGGCGAGGTTCGGACGTAGGGGACAGGCGGGCGCTTTTCTGCTAGCTTTCCGCACATGAGCTGCGTTCAGCGATGCGCCCTGATCACGGGCTCGAGGCGGGTATCGGGCTGGACCGGCGCCCGGCTTCGCGGTTTCCCCAACTCCCATCACGAGCATTTCAACAGAGACCTTTCGGTGGGGTATGGCCGACCGCTTTGATCGGGAGGCAGCGCCCTCGGGTGCCCGCGCCTCATGATCGGCGTGCTGGGCGGCACCTTCGATCCGATCCACTTCGGCCACCTGCGACCGGCGCTGGAAATGCGACAGGCCCTCGGGCTCGCCGAGGTTCGCTTCGTTCCCCTCAACGTGGCGGTTCACCGATGCCAGCCGGAGGCCTCCGGGGCGCTGCGCCTGGCCATGGTGCGTGCCGCGGTCGGCGGCGAGCCCCGGTTCCGGGTGGACGCCCGTGAGCTGCAGCGCACGGGCAGGTCCTATTCCTACGAGACCCTGCGTTCCCTGCGCAGCGAGGTGGGCGATCGCCAACCGATTTGCCTGCTCACGGGCTCGGACGCGTTCCGGGACTTTCTGTCCTGGCATCGGCCCGACGACATCCTCGAGCTGGCTCACCTGGTCGTGATGCAGCGTCCGGGTGCCGAAGCTGGACTGGATGCGCGACTGCGGGACTGGATGGCCCCGCGCCTGTTGCCGGGGGCTGGGGGTCTGGACCAGCGCCCCGGCGGCCACATCCTGCTGCAACCGGTCACGCAGCTGGATATCTCGTCGACCGCCATCCGCCAGATCATCCGCGCCGGGCGCAGTCCGCGGTATCTGCTTCCGGATGCGGTGCTCGCCATCGTCGAGCGGGAATCTCTCTACCGTGGTCCGATACCGGATTGAGTTGTCTTGTGCCACCCTCCCCCTTGCCGGGGGCGGCGCCGTGGATTTCGCCCCGGGGCGGCGCCGATATTGTCAGGAGAACGCATGCAGATCGAGCAACTGAAGCAGCTGGTCCTCGATACCCTCGCCGACCTCAAGGCGCGTGACGTCACCGTCATGGACGTGCGCGGAAAGACGGCGGTGACCGATTTCATGATCGTGGCCTCGGGTACCTCCGATCGCCACGTCAAGGCTATCGCCGAGGCCGTCGCCTTCCGCGCCAAAGAGGGGGGAGAGCCGCCATTGGGCAGCGAGGGAATGGCCGAGGGCGAGTGGGCGCTGGTCGACCTCAATGGCGTGGTCGTCCACGTCATGCTTCCCAAGGTAAGAGACTTCTATAGTCTGGAGCGGCTCTGGTCCGCGCCAACGCCGGTAGAGCGCACCGCCGCCGCCCGCCATTCCTAGCGTGCGGGACTACCGGGTCAACGCTGCGGCTGGTCACCGCGGCACAGGGACGTGTGCTGATTTTGGCCAGGATGGCCAATGACCAGGGTCTCCTTAGAACAATCTGACGCGCCATGGACCGCTTCGACCGCATTTTTGACCTTAACCGGATTCTCCAGAGTGCCCGGCAGCCGGTCTCCCGTCGCCGCCTGGAGGAGGAGTTGGAATGCTCGCGCGCCACGGTCAAGCGCATCATCGAGGACATGCGCCTGTACCTCAACGCCCCCATCGTCTACGACCGCGAGCGTAACGGCTATCGTTACGACCAGGACGAGGGGGCGATGTACGAGCTTCCGGGTCTGTGGTTCAACGCCTCCGAGCTGCATGCCCTGCTGTCGGTGCAACAACTGCTTGCCGACGTTCAGCCCGGCCTCCTGGACCTCCACCTTAAACCGCTGCAGAAGCGCATCGACGCGCTGCTCGAGATCCAGCACGCGGGGTCCGAGGGGCTCGCCGGACGCATTCGCATCCTACAGATGGGTTCCCGCGATGTCGGGCCCTGCTTCCAGGTCGTGGCGGGCGCGCTCGCCCAGCGCCAGCGGCTCCTGTTGCGGTACTTCAATCGCGGCAACGGGGAGACCAGCGAGCGGGAGGTCTCCCCGCAGCGGCTCAATTATTACCGCGACAACTGGTACCTGGACGCATGGTGTCATCTGCGCGGGGACCTTCGCACCTTCGCACTGGACGCGGTCGCCGAGGCGCGGGAGACGGATGCACTCGCGCAGGAGGTGCCGGCGACGGCGCTCGATAAGCACTTTGCCGCCTCGTACGGTATTTTCGCCGGTGCCCCGCGGCACTCGGCGGTGCTGCGCTTCGATCCGCGGCGCGCGCGCTGGGTGGCGAAGGAGCGGTGGCACCGAGATCAGCAGGGCCGCTTCCTCGATGACGGCAGCTACGAGCTGAGGGTGCCGTACAGCAACGCCTTGGAATTGATCATGGACGTGCTGAAATACGGTCCCGATGTGGAGGTCCTGGAGCCGCTCGAGTTGCGGGAAGCGGTGGCAGGGCGGCTGCGGGCGGCGCTGGATCTGTACCAGGATGGCGCTGGAAGCTGAGCCAGGGGTGTGCGTCTTCGTTGTCCCCGCCGGTTTTAGGATCGCCGCCGGCTGTTAGCATCGCGTCCCATGGATTCAACTCGCCCCCTCGTCTCCATCGTCGCCGCAATGGCCGAGAACCGGGTCATCGGCCATCAGAACCGGCTGCCCTGGCAATTGCCTGCGGATCTCGCCCACTTCAAACGGTTGACCCTCGACAAGCCGATCGTCATGGGCCGCCGCACCTGGGAATCCCTGCCCGGCCTGTTGCCGCGGCGCACCCATATCGTGGTTACCCGCGATCCGGATTATCGGGCACCTGGCTGTCTGGTGGTCGCTTCCCCCGAGGCGGCCCTTGCCGCAGTCGACGCGCCCGAGGTCATGGTCGTGGGTGGCGCGCGGCTCTATAGGGCGATGTTGCCCGGGGCGTCCCGCATGTATCTGACCCTGGTCGCCGCGAGGGTGGAGGGGGACGCCTTTTTCCCTCGCTGGCACCACGCCTGCTGGCGGGAGATGTCGCGTGAAGAGCGTCCGCGGGACGAGCGCAATCGCTACGACCTGACGTTCGTGACCCTGGAACGGGTCCGCCCGGACGATCCCCTGGGTTGACGTTGATGATTGGCCATCCTGCCCAAATCAGCGTCACGTCGATGTGACGCGGAAGGCACTGAATTGAGCAGCGTTCTCCTGGTCGAGGCGGATTGTCCGTAGGCCGGCGCTAGACTGAGCGCTGGAATGCGCCAGCGCAATCCAGGGATAGCGGTTTCAAAGGCTTGCTCTTGTGCACCCGCACGGCCGTCAGGCTCCCGCCCCAGATGCAGCCCGTGTCCAGCCCCCAGACGTTGTGCGCCGAGACGTAGCCGAGCGTCGACCAGTGCCCGAAGATGAATCGGACGTTTCGGGTCGCGCGGCCGGGTACGGCGAACCAAGGCATGAGCTGTTCGGGGTGAGCGCCGGGTATGCTCTTCTCCTTCAAGGCGAGGTTGCCGTCGGCGTCGCAATACCGAAGGCGTGTCAGGCAATTGGTGATGAATCGCAGCCGATCCATGCCGGCAAGCGAATCGGACCAGCGCGCCGGCTCGTTGCCGTACATGTCGTGCAGGAATCCCCGGTAGTCGGGTCCCCTGAGCACCAGCTCGACCTCGCCGGCGCAGTCGATGGCTTGGAGCAGGTCCCACTGTGGCGGAACCCCGGCGTGGATGAGCGCGAAGCCCTTGTTGGGATCGTAGTGCAGCAGCGGGCGGTGGCGCAGCCAGTGGAGTAGGTCGTCGCGGTCGGGTGCGGCCAGCACCTCGTGCAGGTTGCTCTTGCTGGCGTTGCGTGGGTTTCCCGCGGCGAGGGCGAGCAGGTGCAGGTCGTGGTTGCCGAGGACGACGACGGCACGATCGTCCAGGCTTCTGACAAAGCGCAGCACCTGTACCGAGCTCGGCCCCCGGTTTACCAGGTCACCGACGAACCAAAGGGTGTCCTTTGCAGGATCGAACGCAAGGCGATCGAGCAGGCGGCGCAGCTCTTCGTAGCAGCCTTGGATGTCCCCAATCGCATAGGTCGCCATCTTCGACGGGTGCTCGTGTCTGATGCCGGGACTCGAATAGCCCCATGGCGGCACTGCAAGGAATCAGTGCAGGCTCGTGGGCGTGGCGAGCGAAAATGCGGGAATCGTCGCCTCGAAGCGGGTGCCGTCATCCGCCTCCATCTCGTAGCTGCCTTCCATGCTGCCGACGGGTGTCTGGATCACGGTACCACTGGTGTAGCGGTAGCTTTCCCCCGGTTTGAGGTATGGCTGCTCGCCGACCACGCCCTTTCCGCGGACCTCCTGGATCTTGCCGTGGGCGTCTGAAACGATCCAGCGACGGTTCAGCAGCTTCGCCGGCAGGAGTCCAGTGTTGTGAATGGTTACCGTGTAGGAGAAGGCATACCGATCCGCGCCCGGTTGGGATTGTTCGGGCAGGTGCTCACTGACCACGCTGACATCGATATGGTAGCGAGAGTCTTCGGTGACATGCATGGCGTCGGCATCCTCGAGGTTGCTGATTCGCCGGACCCTGACGGCCGGGCGCTTGTCCTGGCCTGCCGGGGCGGAGCGCGTGGCGCGCGCGGCGAGTGCGTCAGAAAATAATGTGGCGGCATCGAAATTACAACGCGAATTGCTGCCCGGGGCCCGGCTGCCGTACTACGCGAAATCGGACAAGACACGCGCAGGGTAAATGGGGATAATTGCGCCTTAGCGTGGGACGGGCATCGCGAGGGTTGGGTTCGCTGAATGCCACCAGATTTTCTTCCTTGTTTTATCAGAGTGTTGTACACTCTTTCTCGAAAACGACTAAAACCATCTATCTCGCCGGTACGTCTAATGAACTCTAAGCACTGCCGTCGTAAGCCAGACTTCTTTTCCGTGCTGCTGATCGTGGTCGCGTTGGGGATGTCCGTTACGCTGGCCTATCAGATCAACGTCTATTACGGCGGGAATCAAGTGCCCATTGCCAAGCAGACGCCTCCCGGAGGCTTCGGCGGTTAGCTGTTGGCGCTCATCGCTTCCGTCTTTCGCCGTAACTGCTTCGGGTAGATGCCCCGCACCACCAACGTCGGTCATTGAGCGTTGCTCGCGTGCCAATGGCGAGTGGGGCAGCATCCTTACCCGGTTCTTCCGCTAGGCCCTTCCCGCCCGCCTTAAACCGGCCCCGCAAGAGCCTTCTCGGCTCCAGGATGGCCTTTGTGTTCCTATATCGGCTGCCCTCACTTCATCAGGTCGCCGCCTGAAAAGGCGGTTTGCGCCGTTGTGAGAGATGGGCCAGGAGAACGAGTCCATGAATGACAAGCTGCGGGTCGCCGTTGTCGGCGTCGGCTATCTGGGCCGGTTTCACGCCCTGATCTACGCGCGCATGCCCGGCGTTGACTTGGTGGGCGTGGTGGATACGGACGCGGAGCGCGCCCGTTCCGTCGCGGCGGAGGCGAATTGCGCGTCCTTCACGGATGCGAACGAGCTGCTCGACCGTGTAGACGCCGTGAGTATCGTGGTTCCCACGACTTACCACCTGTCCGTCGCGACGCCCTTTCTCGAGCGCGGCATCCACATGTTGATGGAGAAGCCGATTGCCGCCACCCGGGAGGAAGGCGAGGCGCTGGTGGGGTTGGCGGAGCGCTCCGGTGCCGTGCTGCAGATCGGCCACCTCGAGCGCTTCAATGCCGGAATCATGGCGTTGGCAGAGCGCATCGATCAGCCCAGGTACGTCGAGGCCCAACGCATGGGCGGGTTCGTCGAACGCGCCACCGATGTCGACGTCGTGTCCGATCTCATGATCCACGATATCGACATCATCCTCTCCCTGATGGGCTCCGAGCTGCGCAGTATTTCCGCCGTGGGCACCCCGGTGCTGACCGAGCACTTAGACATCGCCAGTGCGCGATTGGAGTTCGCCAACGGCGCCGTGGCCAACGTGGTCGCGAGCAGGGTCTCCGACAAGAAGACAAGGCGCATTCGCGTTTTTCAAGAGCGGATGTATCTGTCGCTCGATTTCGTCGAGCAGACGATCGACATCGCCTATCGGAACCTGGTCCCGGGGGCCGAGCGCCCCGAGATCGTGCGCGAGCGTATCCAGGTGGATCCGGTGAAGCCGTTGGACCGGGAGCTAGAGGACTTCGTCGACTGCGTGCGCACCGGTCGCCGGCCTGTGGTTGACGGCAGGGTCGGGCTTGAGGCACTCAAGGTCGCCATCGAGGTGCAATCGCGCATCCACTTCTGAACGCGGCGGTTTGGGGGCGCGCGCGTCGCCCTGATGCGAGGCGTCGAAACCCGCGCGTTACCCGCATGTGGCTCTACTATTTCGCCTTCGGATCCAATCTGCACCCGTCGCGCTTACGTTCGCGCGCACCAAGTGCTCGCCCGCTCGGGAGAGCGCGGCTGCGAGGCCACGGTATCCGGTTCCACAAGCTGGGGCGTGACGGCTCCGCCAAGTGCGATGCTTGGCGAACTGGCTGCCGTGAGGACCAGGTCCTGGGCGTGGTCTATCGGATGGCGCGGCGCGATCTTCGCGCCTTGGATCGGGCCGAGGACCTGGATCGCGGCTACGAGCGGATGCGCCTGATGGTGGACGTCGCGGGGCGGCGGCGAGCCGTGCTCACCTACCGGGCACTGCCCGCGGCGGTCACGGAAGGGCTGAGTCCCTTCGACTGGTACCGGCAATACGTGGTGCGTGGGGCCAGGCACCATGGGCTCCCGGGTAGATACATCCGTTGTCTCGAAGAAGTGGCGGCTGTGGCGGATCTCGACCAGCGCCGGAGAAGACGGAATCTCAGCGTCGCGCGCCGCGGTGCGTCGCCATATCGACGGCGGTAGTGATCGCCGCCAAAAGGCTGCCGAGGTCAACGCGGCCGGTCCCGGCCAGATCCAGCGCCGTGCCGTGATCGACGGAGGTGCGGATGATGGGCAAGCCCAGGGTGATGTTCACGGCGCGGCCGAAACCCAGTTGTTTGAGCACGGGCAGGCCCTGGTCGTGATACATGGCGAGCACGGCGTCCGCATCGGCAATCCGCCCCGGAAGGAAGGCCGTGTCAGCGGGCAGCGGGCCGACCAGGTCCATTCCCTGCTGCCGCAACCGATTTAGCAGGGGTTCGATGATTTCGCGCTCCTCGCTCCCAAGGTGTCCGCCCTCGCCCGCGTGCGGATTCAGCCCGCACACCAGGATGCGCGGTCTAGGGATCGCGAACCTTTCCCGCAAGTCCGATTCGAGTATCCGGAGCACCCGTTCAAGGCCGTCTGCGGTGATCTGCGCGCTGACCCGGGACAGGGGCAAGTGGGTCGTGGCCAGGGCGACGCGCAATCCTGGTGCCGCCAGCATCATGACCGGAAGGGCCCCGCAACGAGCGGCGAGGAATTCGGTGTGCCCGCTGAACGGTAGACCGGCGTCGTTGATGATGCCCTTGTGCACGGGGCCCGTGACCAGGGCATCGAATTGCCCGTGCAGGCATCCATCGCACGCGATGCCGAGGGTGTCGAGGACGTAGGCGGCATTGTGCGGGTCGAGGCGACCCGCCTGCGCGGGCCGGCGCAGCGGGACCGGCAGTACTTTCAGGCTGCCGACTCGGTGAGCGATGACCGGAGCGCGGGGCTCGTACTCCTCAAGCGCGATTGCCACGCCGAGCCGTTCCGCACGGGCGGACAGCAGCGCCGGATCGGCAACCACCACCAGCTCCGCCGCAAAGCCCTGCCGGGCGGCCAGGAGGCAGAGGTCGGGACCGATGCCGGCGGGTTCGCCGGGCGTGATGGCGATACGCGGGATGGGTACGGCCCGCATCCCGGGGCTACTCTTGCTCCGGCTCGTCTTCGTCCAGGCGCATCTCGACGTAGGCCTCGTCGCGCAGACGCCGCAGCCAGAGGTCCACCGCCTCGTCGGCCTTGCGCTCCTTTATTGCGTCGCGGGCCTTGAGCCGCATCAGCTCCTCTGTGGTGTCCTGGCGCTTGCGCTCCACGACTTGCACGATGTGCCAGCCGAAGGGACTCTGAAATGGCTGGCTGATCTGGCTGGCCTCCAGGGCGTTCATGGCCTGCTCGAACTCCGGAACCGTGTCCCCTGGGTTGACCCAGCCGAGATCGCCACCGCGCAAGGCGGTGCCGGTGTCGTCGGAGTGGGAGCGGGCGAGGGTGGCGAAATCATCGCCACCGACGATCCGCATGCGTAGCTGCGAGAGCCGGATGCGGGCGTCGTCGTCGGAGACCAGCTCGTTGGTCCGGATCAGGATGTGGCGGGCGTTGGTCTGGGTGATGATCTCGGGTCCACTGCCCTTGATGTCAGTGAGCTTGACGATGTGAAAGCCGCTCGGGCTGCGCAGCGGGTCGCTGACTTCGCCCTTGGCCATGGTCTGCGCCAGGTCCTGAACCAGCGACGGCACCTCCCCCATGCTGAACCAGCCGAGGTCGCCGCCTTCGAGGGCCTGCCGGCCGTCGGAATACTGCACGGCGATCTGGGCGAAGTCGGCGCCGCCGCGCAGGCGCTTGACCAGATCCGTCGCCTCGCGCTGGGCCTTGTCCACGTCGGCCTGTGGCGCCCCTTCCGGAACCGCGATGAGTATGTGCGACAGGCGGACCTCGGTGCGCTCGATCAGACTCGATGATTCCCGTTCGAGAAAACGGTCGATCTCCTGGTCGGTGACCTCGATACCTTTCATCACCTCCTGGTTCTGTAAGCGCGCGGTGAGGATCTGCATGCGCGTGTCCTCGCGGAAGTCCTCGAACCGGATTCCGCTGGCTTCGAGGGTGCGCTGGAGCTCTTCCAGCGACATCCCGTTGCGGGCGGCGATGTTGCTCACGGCCTCCATGAGTGTCGCCTCGTCGACGCTTATCCCGAGCTTCTTCGCCTCCTGCAGCTGCAGGCGCTTGAGGATCATACGCTCCAGTACCTGGTTCTGGAGGACGGAACGGGGCGGGGGCGTGGTGCCGCGTTCGGCCAGCTGGGGTATGACCAGATCGATTTCGTGCTCGAGCTCACTGCGTACGATGACGTCCTCGTTGACCACGGCGACGATCGAATCGAGCGGCTCGATTGCCGCGACCATGCTGCTCGGGGCGAGCAGCCAGAACATCAGGGCAAGCAGCGCCGCGGCGTCGCGCTGGGGGCGAGACTGCCTCCTAGTCGGCATGGTAGCCATAGATTCCGCGCTCCAGGAACTTGTCCACTTGGTTTCCGATCGATCCGAGGCCAGCCAGCTCCACCTGTAACATGACCGTGGTGTTGCCATCGGAATCGGGCTTGTTCTTGACGTGGCGACCTACGAGCCTCAATCGCCAGCAGCACTTCCCGTACTCGATGCCGGCGAACGCCTCCGTGGTCTCGCTGTAGAGCAGCGAGTAGAACCAGCGTCCGACCAGCTCGATCTGCGGGTTCACGGGCCAGCGGAACGAGAGATCGGTGTCTTCGTAGCGGGTCGCCCGGGTGCTGCCCTTATCGAACCGGTAGGTCAGGTTGAGCAAGCGGTTCTCCGGCGTTTCGTAGTGCAGGCCCAGTGTACGCTTTTCCCATTGCTCCCCGACGTTCTGGGGATCCCACTGAAAGCTGGCCCGCCCGCTCCAATTCTGCAAAAAGCGGGCGGCGAACTCGCCGGCGTAGGCGGACGTGCTTTGGTCCTCCGGCGGACCGACGATCTGGACGTCGCGGTCTTCGAAGTAGAGTATCTGCCCGAAACTGGCTCGGAAGAGCTCATACCCAGAGTCGGTGGCGAGGGTACGCGAAGTCAGACCGAGCGTCAGCTGATTGGCGTCGCCAATGCGATCGCGCCCGGTGAAGCGATTGGGTCGGAACAGACTGCTGTAGCTGAAGGTCAATTCCGCGCTGTCGAAGACCGGGTTGTCGCTCTGATCCTTGAAGGGTGTGTAGAGGTAGAAGATCCGCGGCTCCAGCGTCTGCAGCGACTCATGCCCCAGCCAGTCCACAGTGCGCTCGAAGACCAGCTTGGCGTCCGTATTGAAGCTCGGAATGGTGTAAGAGGGGTTGTCGGGGGCCCCCGCGTCCTGGTCATTGAGCTCGTATGAAGCGTGGTAGAGGTTGACGCGCGGAATAACGTACCCGTAAGGGCGGCGGAGCGGCAAGCTCGCGTATGGCTGCAACGCGAGCCGGTGGCCGTCAACCTTGATCTCATGGTCGAAGTAGTTGTATTCGCCGTCGATCCCCATTTGAAAGTGGCCGAGCTTGCGTGGCGACGTTGTCAGCAAAACCTGAGGCAGCCGCTCGTAAGGCCGGTTCCGCGGGGAGAGGGTCTGATCGACGGTCTGGAAGCCTTGCAGCCTGCCGAGTAGACGCCAGCCGTCGCCGCTGTAGACGAGGTCGCCGCGGCGCTCCAGGTTGCGTGTGCTCGTGACCTCGATCGAGTTGCCGAAGTCCTCCAGGTACTCGTCGTCCGAGACCAGGTTGAAGTTGACGTTGGATGACCAGCGTTCGTTGAATCGGCCCCGTTGCTCGATGCGAAACGCCCCTCGCGTGCCTTCGTACTCTCTGTCGTCCGGGATGATTTCCCCGTAAAGCTCCCCGAATTGGCGTTGGGTGAGGAAACGAAACTCCCCGCCCAGCATCGGGCCCCGCTTGCTCATGATGCGCGGGAACAGGGTCGCGTCCATTTGCGGCGCGATGTTCCAGTAGTAGGGAACCGTCAAGTCGAAACCCGTCTCGTTGGAGCTGCCGATGGATGGAACCAGGAAGCCGCTCTTACGCCGATCGTCGATGGGAAAGGACAGGTAAGGCGAGTACAGGACCGGCGTGTTGCCCACCCGTAGCGTGGCCTGTCGCGCAACGCCGACCCCTTCGCCCTGGTCGAGCTCCAGGCTCTCGGCCTTGAGGGACCAGTCGTCCTGCCCCGGAGGGCAGGCCGAATAGGTGATGTTCTGGTAGCGTGTCAGCCCTTTACCGACCAGCTCGGCCTGATCCGCCGTGCCCCTGGCGTTGGCGGCTCCGGTGAGGCGGTAAGTGGGATTCGAGATGTGACCCTGGTTGGTCTCCAGGTTCATTTCCGCCCGGGTGCCGATCACCCGTAGCCCGGGAGTGGAGAAGAAGGCATCTCCGCTCGCGATGACCTCGTCCGTGTCCAGGTTGTAGCTGATCTCCGATCCCCGAATTCCTCGGCTACCCTGATCGAGCACGACGTCGCCCTTCATCGTCAGCTGACCGGTGCTCTGTTCGTAGGCGAAGTCGTCAGCGCTGATCGCGATCGGTTCGTCCGCCGCGGGCTGCGGGGGCAGGCCGGCCGGACCCAGCCGGGACGGGCGGGGTCCGCAGTATTCCCAGGAAAGCCCATCGTGCAGGCGGCCGGGGTTGGAGATCCTCGCTACAGCAGCGCCGCGTGTTTTCGGCGCAGAGGAGGAGATCCCCTTGCCCTCGGGCGGGGCCGATTCGGCGGGCTTGGACCTCTCCCGCGCGGCGGACGCGGGTGGCGATGGCGTCGCCGCAACCTCCCGACCCGTTTCCGCGCTCTCGGATGCTGGTGCGCTCGGGGCCGCCACCTTGGGTGATGCCGTCGATTTTTCGCTTGGCGTGGGTGAGGCGCTTCGCTCGCGTCGCGGGGGTCGCGAAGGCTGCGAGGTCGCTGCCTTCACCGCCGGCAGGGGCGATGCCGCGCCATCTGGGCTCGTCGTTTGCGCCGACGTGGCCGGTGTAGGCGGCGAGCTCTTGGCAGGCGATCCCGTGCGGTGGGCGGTGCTCGAGGATTCGTAACCTCTGGTTCGGGCGGGCTTCTTGGTTGCGCCGTTCGTTGCCTGAGGTGCGGTTTCCTTCGTGGTTGCGGCCGCCTGTCCGGGAGGTGTCTTCTCAACCGGGGCGGGGGCTGGCGTCTTGTTGGACGTCGCGGTTGCGCCCGATCCGCCGCAAACCCATCCGCCGCCCGCGTCGGCGACGCAGGACCAACCCCCGCTGTCCGCGCCCCGTGCCACATTGCTCAGGAGAAGCAGGCAGAAGATGCAGTATGGTGTGTTGCGACGAATCAATGGCACCTTACTCGAAGCTCGCGCTCGCTTGGATCGGGTCCGCCGTAGCCGGGCCGAGCCCGGTCGTCGAGCGTAAGGCTCCATTCTAGCGATTTCGCGCCGGTTTCGGCACCGAAAGACGACCCAGCGTTGCAGCTACGGCCGTCCGACCGCGGTCTGGTCGGGTCAGGCTCGGTTTCGGCGGTTGCCAACCTGATCGACGGGGTACCCGAAAACATTGACCCGTGCGCCGGTTTCGCTAACCTCCGTCAGCTCTTGCGATCTACCTCGGCGACAATCAGAGGTCCATCATCATGCCGCAGCGACGCGCCCTCCTTGAAGACTGGCTGGGAACCTTGTTCGGCGGACGTGATTTCGCGCTCACGCCGGCGTCGAGCGATGCCAGTTTTCGCCGATATTGGCGCCTGGGCCGCGGGCAGGATACCTACGTCATCATGGATGCGCCGCCCGGATTGGAGGACACGGCGCGTTTCGTGCGCATCGCCGAAATGCTGCGCTCCGTGGGGCTTCAGGCGCCGGAGGTCTATGCGCAGGAACCGCAGCACGGGTTCCTGCTGCTGCAGGACCTGGGTACACGGCTCTATCTCGATGAGCTCGACGAGCCGAACGCCGATCGCCTCTATGGCGACGCCTTGAGTGCGCTGGCGGTGATCCAGTCCTGCGTTCCGTTCGACGGGCTTCCGGTTTACGACGAGCCGTTCCTGCGGCGCGAGCTGGGGCTGTTCCGCGACTGGCTGCTGGTCGCGCATCTGGGGCTGAGACTGTCGGCGGCGGAGGAGCGTGCACTCGATCAGGCCTTCGCGATGCTGGTGGCAAGCGCCCTGGAGCAGCCTCGGGTCTGCGTCCATCGCGACTTCCATTCACGCAATCTGATGGTGACCGCGCCTCCCTCCCCCGGCATTCTGGACTTTCAGGATGCGGTCGCCGGCCCCGTGACCTACGATCTCGTCTCCCTGCTGCGGGACTGCTATATCGCCTGGCCCGCGGACCGGGTGGAAGATTGGGCCTGGGGCTATTTTCATCTAGCGCGCCAGAGCGGCATCCTACGCCCCGAGCACGAGGGTCGATTCCAGCGCTGGTTCGATCTCATGGGCGTCCAGCGTCATCTCAAGGCCAGCGGGATCTTCGCGCGCCTCTCCGTGCGCGACGGAAAACCCGGTTATCTGGCGGATATCCCGCGGACGCTCGGCTATGTGGTGGGGGTCGCCGCGGGGTATCCGGAGCTCGCCGATGTTGCGGGGCTGATTGAAAACCGGGTGTTGCCGGTCGCGAAGGGTTAGGTCAGCAGGAGACCACTGCCCGGCGCAGTGGTTGGCTATTGATGCGCCTGACAGGTGCCAATCTTGGGATCTACGCCGCGCGTCGTTCGGCAAGCCCCATTCTTGCCCATGCCGCCGATGCGGCGATGTAGAGGGCGATGCCGAGCGCATTTGCCGCCACATCCAGCGCGGAGGCGTCCCGGTAGGGCAGGAAGTGCTGAACGGCTTCGATGAACAGGCCGTAGCCGAGGACCGACGCCCATCGCGTCCAGGCGCGATCGCGGCCTGGATAGGCGCCGTCGGCGACCCAGGCGATGACGGCGAAGGCGAGGACATGGTTGGTCTTGTCGGAGACCGCCAGGAGCGGCTGATCGAGAGGGGCGAACGCGAGCACCGACACGAGGGCTAGGCATGCGCCGAGTCCGAGACGATACAGCCTCAGTGCCGGCGGGAAATGCATCGTTTGGGTTGCCTCAGCCGCGCTCGCGGGCTACGGCGCGGTGTCCGATATCCCGCCGAAAATAGGCGTCCCGCCAGGTGATCTGGTTCACGCCCGCGTAGGCCCTGGCTTGTGCCTCCTGCACGGATTCCCCCAAAGCGGTAACGCACAGGACGCGCCCGCCATTGGTCACTACCCGGTCGCCATTCAATCTGGTGCCGGCGTGGAACACCTTGCAATCCGGCAGGGCGGCCGCTGCCTCGAGCCCGTTGATCGGGTCCCCCTTGCGGTATCCCTCGGGATAACCGCCGGCGGCCATGACCACGCCGAGCGCGGCACGCGGGTCCCAGTCGATCCGCTCATCGTCGAGCCGGCCCTCGAGGGCCGCGACGCACAGGGCGACCAAGTCGGATCTCAGGCGCATCAGGATCGGCTGGGTCTCGGGGTCGCCGAAGCGGCAGTTGTATTCCAGCACCTTGGGCGTCCCGTCCGCGTCGATCATGAGTCCGGCGTAGAGGAAGCCGGTGTAGGGCAGTCCCTCCATGGCGAGACCCGCCACCGTCGGCTCGATGACGTCCTCCATGATCCTGGCGTGGATCTCCGCGGTGACCACCGGCGCCGGCGAGTAGGCCCCCATGCCGCCGGTGTTGGGGCCGCGGTCCCCATCGTCGCGGGCCTTGTGGTCCTGGGAGGTCGCCATCGGCAGGATCTGTCCGCCGCCGACCACGGCGATGAAGCTTGCCTCCTCGCCGGTCAGGAACTCCTCGATCACGACCCGGCTGCCGGCGTCTCCGAAGCGCCCGCCGCCCAGCATCTCGCGCACCGCTTGCTCCGCGGTGACGAGGTCTTCAGCGAGGATCACGCCCTTTCCGGCTGCCAGGCCATCCGCCTTGACGACGATGGGAGCGCCGACCTCGCGCAGGTAAGCGAGCGCCGGTTCCAGCTTCGAAAAGGTGCCGTAGGCCGCGGTGGGGATGCGATGCCGCGCCAGAAAGTCCTTGGTGAAGGCCTTCGAGCCTTCCAGCTGCGCGGCGCCCCTGCCGGGGCCGAAACAGCGCAGCCCCGCGGCCTCGAACGCGTCCACAACGCCGGCCACCAGCGGCGCCTCCGGCCCTACGATGGTGAAGTCGATTCCTTTCTCCCGCGCGGCGCTGACCAGGGCCGCGATGTCCTCGGCGGAGATGTCGAGATTCTCCACCCCGGGCTCGATCGCCGTGCCGCCGTTGCCGGGGGCCACGTAGACCTTGTCCGCCAAGGGGGACTGGACCGCTTTCCAGGCCAGCGCATGCTCGCGCCCGCCGCCGCCGATGATCAAGATCTTCATCACTGAGTACCCAAGCTGAAGGTGCCGGCCATGGATCGTAGGCCTCCGCGTCACGCGAAGGATATGACACCGCGGCGGCTCGATGCGATGAAACGGACGATTTCCCGGGTTTCGGGTGCCGGGTAGTCCCGCTCCGCCCGCGCCAAGGCATCGGCCAGGCGGAGTCCGGAGCGGAAGATGAGGCGATAGACCGCCTTAATGGTGTTGCGCTGCCCTTGGTCGAACCCGTTGCGCCGCAGCCCCACGACGTTGAGGCCGATCAGTCGCGCCCGGTGCCCGTCCGCGATCGTGTAGGGCGGGACGTCCTGGGACACGCCGGAGACCCCGGCGACCATGGCGTAGGCACCGACGCGGGCGAACTGGTGGATTGCCACCTGGCCCGAGAGGAAGATGTGGTGCTCGAGCTCGACGTGGCCGGCGAGCGTGGCCGCGTTGGCGAAGATGTTGTGATCGCCGACCTTGCAGTCGTGCCCGACATGGGCATATGACATGAAATAGTTGTGGTCGCCGATGCGCGTGCCTGTCTCGGACTTCACCCCGCGGCTGATGTTGACCCCCTCCTTGAAGTGATTATGGTCGCCGATGACCAGGGGTCGGCTCTTGTCCGGGGTGTAGGTCAGGTCCTGGGGCTCGGCGCCGAGGGTGGCCCCGTGGCAGACGCGGTTGCCTCGTCCGAGGCGGGCGGCGCCGTAGATGCGCACGCAGCTCTCGACCACGCAGTCCGGCCCGATGACCGCACCGCGCTCGACGATGGAGAAGGGACCGATCTCGGTCGAGGGGTCCACCTCGGCGCCAGCCTCGACGATTGCGGTTGGGTGTACGCTCACGATCCGATACCAGGCCGGTCTGCCCCAGACCGATAGCCCTTGCCCACTCGATGCGATGCGGCGGGCGGAATCAGTGCCGGAAGTGCCGCATGCCGGTGAAGACCATCGCCATGCCGTGCTCGTCGGCGGCCGAGATGGTCTCCTCGTCCCGCATCGAGCCGCCAGGCTGGATCACTGCGGTGATCCCCGCGGCGGCCGCCTGGTCGATGCCGTCGCGGAAGGGGAAGAAGGCGTCGGAGGCCATGACCGAGCCCGCGACCGCGAGGCCCGCCTGCTCGGCCTTGATGGCGGCGATGCGGGCGGAGTTCACCCGGCTCATCTGCCCGGCGCCAACGCCGATGGTCATGAGGTCGCGGCCGAAGACGATGGCGTTGGACTTGACGAACTTGGCCACGCGCCAGGTGAACAGCAGGTCGTCCATCTCCTTCTCGGTCGGTTTCCGCTTTGTCACGGGCTCCAGCTCGTGGACCAGATGCAGGTCCGCGTCCTGGACCAGAAGCCCGCCGTTGACCCGCTTGAAGTCGGTGCGGTGGATGTCCTCGCTGGTCCATTCGCCGCATTCGAGCAGTCGCACGTTCTTCTTGGCGCCAACCGCCGCCGCGGCCCCGGGGCTCACGCTGGGTGCGATGATGACCTCGACGAACTGGCGCTCGACGATGATGCGCGCGGTCTCCTCGTCGAGCTCGACGTTGACGGCGATGATGCCGCCGAAGGCGGACTCCGGATCGGTGGCATACGCGCGGTCGTAGGCGTCGCGCAGGCTGGAGCCGAGGGCGACCCCACAGGGGTTGGCGTGCTTGACGATGACGCAGGCCGGCCCGTCCGCGAACTGTTTCACGCACTCCAGCGCCGCGTCGGTATCGGCGATGTTGTTGTAGGACAGCTCCTTGCCCTGCAGCTGGCTGGCGGTGGCCACGCTGACCTCGGAAAGGTTCCTTTCCACGAAGAAGGCGGCCTTCTGGTGCGGGTTCTCGCCGTAGCGCATGGCTTGCTTGCGCACGAATTGCATGCTCAGCGTGCGGGGGAAGACCTCCGTCGCACCCTCGCCCACTCTCCGGCCGAGGTAGTTGGCGATGGCCCCGTCGTAGTGGGCCGTGTGCTCGAAGGCCTTGACCGCGAGATCGAAGCGCGTGGCGTCGCTCACGCCGCCACGCTCCGCCTCCATCTCCGCGAGCACCCGCGGATAGTCCGACGCGTCGACCACGACGGTCACGCCGGCATGGTTCTTGGCGGCGGCTCGCAGCAGAGTCGGGCCGCCGATGTCGATGTTCTCGATGGCGGTCGGGAGGTCGCAGCTCGGGTTGGCCACCGCGCGCTCGAAGGGGTAGAGGTTGACCACCACCAGATCGATGGGCCGGATGCCGTTCTCGCGCATCACCACCTCGTCGACGCCACGGCGACCGAGGATGCCGCCGTGAATGCGCGGGTGCAGCGTCTTCACGCGCCCCGCCATCATCTCCGGAAAGCCGGTGTAGTCGGATACCTCGATCACGGGTACGTCGTTGTCGGTCAGCAGCGCCGCGGTGCCGCCGGTGGAGAGTATCTCGACGCCCTTCGCCGCCAGGTCGCGGGCGAAGTCGACGACGCCGGTTTTGTCGGAAACGCTGATCAGTGCGCGACGTATGGGGTGCATCTCGACTCCGTCACTCGGTGTGGATCTGGCGGGGACGAGGCGCGGGAACGTCTGCCCGTCCGGTGTCCGGTCAGGTTTTCTCGATGCCGTGCTGGGCGATCTTCTTGCGCAAGGTGCTGCGGCTCATGCCGAGCAGGCGCGCCGCCTGGGTCTGATTGCCCTGGGTGTACTCGAGCACGGTCTGGAGCAGGGGGCGCTCGACCTCGCCGATGACCATCTGGTGCAGGTCGTTGACCTCGTAGCCGTCGAGGTTGCGCAGGTAGTAACGCATTGCATTGCGCACGCACTCGCTCAGGGGCTCGGTACGATCGGCACGGAGTACCGTCAATCCGCCCCAGGCCTCGTCCAGCTCCCGCATCGCAGCGCCCGTCACCATGCCGTATCGTCCTCCGTTGTCGATGGCCCGTCGAAGAAGCCCTCGATCAGGTCTTGTTGTTCTCTCGGGGTCGCGGCCTTGTTGAAGCGCTCTCTGAACCCCGCGGCGCCCTTCCGGCCCCGGCAATACCAGGCGACGTGCTTGCGAGCAATGAGAACGCCACGGCCGCTGCCATAGAAGCCGTAGAGCTCCTGCAAGTGACCGATCAGCGTTTCCTTGATCGAAGCCGAAGATGGGCCTTGCGGCCGCGTGCCGCAGTCCAGGTAGTCGGAGATCTCCTGGAAAATCCACGGGCGGCCCTGAGCCGCGCGCCCGATCATGATAGCATCCGCGCCCGTGTAGTCCAGTACCGAACGCGCCTTCTCCGGGGTGCCGATATCGCCGTTGGCGACGACCGTGATCGGCACGCTTTTCTTGATTGCGCGCACGCTGTCGTATTCCGCTTCGCCGGAGAAGCCGCAGGCCCGCGTGCGTCCATGCACGGCGATAGCCGCAATCCCGCTCTCGTATGCGATGCGGGCGATGGTCACGGCGTTGCGCTCGGCGGGCGACCAGCCGGTGCGGATCTTGAGGGTGACGGGTGCCGACACCGCCCCGACCACGGCCTCCAGGATACGCGCGACGCGAGGCTCGTCCCGCAGCAGGGCGGATCCAGCCGCGACTTTACAGACCTTTTTTGCCGGGCAACCCATGTTGATGTCGATGATGTGCGCGCCCAAGTCCAGGTTGGCTTTGGCGGCCTCGGCCATCGCGGCGGGTTCGGTGCCGAGGATCTGCACCGCGATCGGCCCTGGCTCACCCACGTGGTCTAGTCGCCTCACGGTCTTTCTCGTCGCCCGCAGCGCGGTATTGGCGGCGACCATCTCGGAAACCGCGAGTCCTGCCCCCAGACGGCGGCAAAGCTGGCGGAAAGGGCGGTCGGTCACCCCCGCCATCGGGGCGAGAATCAGGTTGTTCTCGAGCTCGATGTCGCCGATTCGCATCAAAGCAGGCGCAGGCGGAAGCCCGACGGCGCTGCTTCCGGCATGGCGAGGTCGAGCCCGAGATTGACCGCGGCGCCGGCATCAAGCCCGTCCGCATGCGGCTCGGCCAGGTATTGGTCCGGCGCGAATCGCCGTACCGCGGCGAGGCTGCCCGTCTGGTCGTACAGCTCGAGCTGCAGCGTCGGCAGGTCCTGGGCGATGGATGCGTGGTTGATCAGGGTCATGGCGAGCCGCAGGATCCGCGGGTTCTGCGGATGCTCGCCGAGGTAGGGCTGCAGGATCTCGATGGCCCCGGCCACTCGCGGCGAGGAGATCCGGCAGCCGAGACGGGCGCAGACATCTTCGGCGATGCCGCGCAGTTTGGGCTGGGCGAGCCAGTGGGCGCGCTCCCACCATGCCGCCTGCGCGACCAGCGCGACGACCAGCATCAGGACGCCGGTCAGCCAGAGTCCGGTTGCCTGGCGCCGCGGGCGGGGCGTTCGGTCGAGGTTGAGCGCTGGCGCGGGCGCTGGCGCGGGTGCACTTGCGGCCGGCTTGCGTCTGCGTCCGCTCGGCCGGCCGCGGGCGACTACACTGGATCCGGGAACCACCTCGTCCAGAAGACCCGCCAAGGCGTTGAAGCGCCGCCCGCACTGAGGGCAGCTGGTCTTGCCGCGCTTTTCCTTGAGCTGCTGCGCGTAAATGGGGAAGAGCCGGCCGCAGTGACGGCAGCGAGTGGTTAGCGGCATGGCTCGGATGCCTGCGGGGTCTGGCTGTTGGGTGGATTGCGGCGGCCGGCCAGCAATACCCACTCGTCTCTGAATACGGGCGCGTCCAGGGCGAAGGCGTCGCGGTAGGCAGCGGCGACCTCGCCGGCCTGCTCACGCAGGATGCCCGAGAGCACGAGCCGGCCGGCCGGCCGAGCCAGCCGCGACATGCGGGGCGCGAGCTCGATCAGGGGGCTGGCGAGTATGTTCGCGAGCAGGACCTCGACCCCCGTTTCCGGCAGGTCGCTGGGCGGACACACCAGCAGGCGTCCGTCGACCCCATTGTCGCGCGCGTTCTGCTCGGTTGCCTCCAACGCCTGGGGGTCATGATCCACCGCGATCGCCCGAGCTGCGCCGAGGCGCAACGCGGCGATGGCCAGGATGCCCGAGCCGCAGCCGTAGTCGAGCACGGTCGCCCCGGTGAGGCCGGCGGCGTCCAGCCATTCCAGGCAGAGCGCGGTGGTCGGGTGATGTCCGGTGCCGAAGGCCAGTCCGGGGTCAAGCTCAACCACCACGGCTCCCTCAGCCTTGGGGACTTGGCCCCGGGGGCAGATCCAGAGCCTGCTCCCGTATCGCACGGGGGCGAATTCGTCCAGCCACACCCGCTCCCACGCTCGATCCGCGAGCCGCTCGAATCTGGGGGGCGATGCCAGCCAGGGTGCGAAGGCCGCGGCCAGCTCGTGTGCGCGGTGCAGGGAATCGTCGTCGTCGGTGAAAAGGGCGGTGACCTCAACCTGGCTCCAGAGTGGCGTGGTCCCCGGGGACGGCTCCAGCTGCGGCTCGTCCCCCGCGTCGCTCAGGGTCACCGCCAGGGCGCCGGCGCTTTGCAGCGCCGCCTCCAGCAGGGGCGCGCGCTCTGGGTCGGTGATGTAGGTGGCCTGCAGCCAAGGCATGGCTACATTCCCAGCTTTTTCTCCAGGTAGTGGATGTTGGCACCACCGGCCTGGAAGGCGGCATCCTTGAGGATCTGGCGTTGCAGCGGGATATTGGTGTTGATGCCGTCGATGACTGTCTCGCGCAGCGCGCTGCACATGCGCGCGAGTGCCGAGTCACGGTCCTCGCCGTGGGCGATCAGCTTGCCGATCATCGAGTCGTAATAGGGCGGGACCAGGTAGCCACTGTAGATGTGGGTTTCCATGCGGATCCCGGGCCCTCCGGGCGCGTGGAACTCCTTGATCCGGCCCGGGCTTGGGATGAAGGTCTCCGGGTGCTCGGCGTTGAGGCGGCACTCGACGGCATGCCCCCGCAGCTCGATGTCGCCCTGCGAATAGCGCAGCTTCTCCCCGGAGGCGATGCGGATCTGCTCCTTGACGATGTCCACGCCGGTGATCATCTCGGTGACCGGGTGCTCCACCTGGATGCGGGTGTTCATCTCGATGAAGTAGAACTCCCCGTTCTCGAACAGGAACTCGAAGGTTCCGGCGCCCCGGTAGCCGATGCGGCGGCAGGCCTCGGCGCAGCGCTCGCCGATGCGGTTGCGCTGCTCCTCGGTGATGCCGGGGGCCGGGGCCTCCTCGATCACCTTCTGGTGGCGCCGCTGCATGGAACAGTCGCGCTCGCCCAGGTGGATCGCGTTGCCATACTGGTCTGCCAGGACCTGGAACTCGATGTGGCGCGGGTTCTCCAGGTACTTCTCCATGTAGACGCTGTCGTTGCCGAAGGCAGCGGCCGCCTCCGCCTTGGTGAGAGAGACCGCGTTGAGCAGGGTGGCCTCGGCATGCACAACCCGCATGCCGCGTCCCCCGCCGCCGCCGGCCGCCTTGATGATGACGGGATAGCCGATCTCACGCGCCAGCTCCAGGGTGCGTTTCTTGTTCTCGTCCAGTGGGCCGTTCGAACCCGGAACACAGGGGACGCCGGCCTCCTTCATGGCGCGGATGGCCGACACCTTGTCCCCCATAAGCCGGATGGTGTCCGGCCGCGGGCCGATGAAGATGAAGCCGCTGCGCTCGACGCGCTCGGCGAAGTCCGCGTTCTCCGACAGGAAGCCGTACCCCGGATGGATGGCCACCGTGTCCGTGACCTCGGCCGCGCTGATGATCGCGGGGATTTGAAGATAGCTGTCGCGCGACTGCGCCGGACCGATGCATACCGACTCGTCGGCGAGCAGGACGTGCTTCAGATCGCGGTCGGCCTCCGAATGCACGGCGACCGTCTTGATGCCGAGCTCGCGGCAGGCGCGCTGGATGCGAAGCGCGATCTCTCCCCGGTTGGCGATGAGGATCTTCTCGATCATGGCAGATGGACCTGGGTGGGCGTGGTGGCTCGGTTGCGAGCGCCGCAGCGGCGGCGGGGATCGCGGCGTCCTATTCGATCACGAACAGGGGCTGGTTGTATTCCACCGGTTGTCCATTCTCTACCAGTATCCGTTTGACGGTTCCCGCTTTCTCCGATTCGATCTGGTTGAGGATCTTCATGGCCTCGATGATACAAAGCGTGTCTCCCACCTTGACCCCGTGGCCCTCCTCGACGAACGACTTACTGCCGGGGGAGGGCGCGCGGTAGAAGGTCCCCACCATGGGCGAGCGCACCAGATTTGCCTCGGGCTCGTCGTCGACTCCGGAGGCATCGGTCGCGGCGTGGCTCGCCGCGATCACCGCGGATTGGGCTGCGGGCGCTGGACCCATTGCCGCGGGCATGACGAAGGGCTGGGTCGCCGGGCCATTGCGGCTGATGCGCACCGACTCCTCGCCCTCGTGAATCTCGATCTCTGCGATGTCGGACTGCTCCAGCAGCTCGATGAGTTTCTTTACTTTGCGGATATCCATGTTCGATTGTCGTTAAGGTTTGCTGGGCTGTCCCTCGAGGCGCGCGGTGGCTGCGCTCAGGGCAAGCTCATAGCCCTTGGCGCCGAGGCCGCTGATGACGCCTACCGCGATGTCCGAAAAATAGGAATGGGCTCGGAACGGCTCGCGGGCATGGACGTTTGAGAGGTGAACCTCGATGAAGGGGATGGCTACCGCCAGCAGCGCGTCGCGTAACGCGACGCTGGTGTGGGTGAAGGCGGCGGGGTTGATGATGATGAACTCGGTGCCCTCGGAACCGGCGCGCTGGACCTTGTCGATCAGCTCGTGCTCGGCGTTGCTCTGCAGGAATTGGAGGCTGTGCCCCTCGGCCTCCGCCTGCGCGGATAGCCGGTTCCGGATAGATTCCAGCGTGTCGCGGCCGTAGAGCCCGGGCTCGCGTGTGCCGAGCAGGTTCAGATTCGGGCCGTTCAACACGAGAATGGATGCCATCAGTCGAAATCTGGTCAGGGCGGAGACGCCGGGAAGGCTTGCGCCGGTGCGCGGGGAAACTACCGCTGAATTGTCCAGATAACGGGAGATGCTGTCCAGTTATGCTTGCGTTGACTGCGAATTTGCGGTCTTTCTGGACTGGGGCTTAACGTGAAAGCAGGGGCGCAAGCTTTTTGTCAAGCGCGGCGCTGGTTATCTCGCCGGCCTGCGCGTGGACTCGTTTTCCCGCCCGGTCGAAGATCACCGTGAAAGGCAACCCCTGCAGCCGATTGCCCAGGCGGCGAGACATCTCGATGGCATTCGTGTCTCCCAGCAGAATCGGGTAATTGACCGGATGCTCCGCGAGAAAGGTCTTGACGTCTTCCGCCTCGTCGATCGCGATCCCGACCGTCTGCAGGCCGCTCGCGGCATAGCGCTCCTGCGCCTCGGCGAACAGGGGCATCTCGCGCAGGCAAGGTGGGCACCAGGTGGCCCAGAAGTTGAGGACCACGACCTTGCCGGTCCAGTCGCCACTGGACGCGTCCTGTCCAGCGACGTCGGGAAGGCTGAAATCCGGAAGGCGGTCGAGCCGATCGTCGGCGGGTCCGCTGAATCTGATCGGCAGTCGCAGCTCGGAGCCGTCGCCGAGCCACTGCTGCCCGAAGATCGCGAGGCCCACGCTGATGACCCCGGCGAGCACGGTGACCAGGACGACCCTGCCGGTGGTCACTGCACCGCCCTGCGCAGGTGCTCCGCGAACTCGCCGGCCGGCTTGAAGCCGACCAGCCGGTAGCCCCGGAGCTCGTTGCCCGCCTGGTCGAAGAACAGCATGGCCGGTGGTCCCGGGATGCCGAAACGGCCTTGCATCAGGGCCTGGTCCTGCTCGTCATTGGCGGTGACGTCCGCCTGCAGCAGCACGAAGCGCTCCATTTCCTTGATGACCCCGGGGTCGGAGAAGGTGTAGCGCTCCATCTCCTTGCAGGACACGCACCAGTCGGCATAGAAGTCCAGCATCACCGGCTTGCCGGCCGCGCCTGCGGCCGCGAGCTCGCGGTCCAGGTCCTCCACCGTCTTGACGCGTTTGAAGGCGGCGTGCTGCTCGGCGGCCCCGCCGCCGCCCACTGCCAATCCGCGCAGGGGTTGCACCGTATCCTTGCCGCCCGCCGCGGCGCCTACAAGCATCAGGGTGCCATACACCATCAGCACCGCCCCCAGGCCTTTCCACAGCTTCCTCCAGCCGCTCGCCTCCGGGGGCAGGGCCTGCAGCGCACCCATGTACACGGCCGAGCAGATCATCAGCATGCCCCAGAGAACCATGGCGAACGCGGCGGGGATGATGCGCTCGAGCAGCACGATGGCCACCGCCAGGAGGGCGACGCCGAATACCGCCTTGACCGCGTCCATCCAGGCGCCCGCCCGCGGCAGCAGCTTGCCCGCCGAGGTGCCGATCGCGATCAGCGGGGCGCCCATTCCCATGCTGAGGGCGAACAGGGATGCGCCGCCGAGGAGCCAGTCGCCGGTCTGCCCGATGAAGATCAAGGCGCCCGCCAGGGGGGGCGCCACGCACGGCCCGACGATGAGGGCGGAGAGCAGGCCCATGATGGCCACCCCGGCGAGGGTGCCGCCTTGCTGGCGATTGCTGATCTCGGCGAGCTTGGACTGGAGACTGGAGGGGAGCTGGAGCTCGTAGAAACCGAACATGGAGAACGCGAGCGCCACGAACACCAGAGCGAATATGCTCAGGATCCAGGGATTCTGGAACGCGGCCTGCAGATTCGCGCCGAAGAGGCCGGCCAGCACGCCGGCGACCGTGTAGGTCAGGGCCATGGCCAGGACATAGACCAGCGACAGCACGAACGCCCTGCGGGTCGTGATGTCCGGCCCTTGCCCGGCGATGATGCCGGACAAGATCGGGATCATGGGGAACACGCAGGGGGTGAATGCGAGCAGCAGGCCGAAGCCGAAGAAGAGGCCGATCACGGCCCAGAGGTTGCCGTCGGCGAGCGCCGCGGCGATCTGGTCCGTTTCGGAGACGGGCTCCTGCGGCGGCGGTTCCCCGGCGCTCGCCGGACCGCCGGTCGTCGCATCCACGCCGCTTTCGGCAGCAAGGGCTACCGCGCTGACGGCCGGGGCCGCGGGCAGGTCCAGCTTCACCCGCTGGGTCTGCGGCGGATAGCAGATGCCGCGCTCGGCGCAGCCCTGGTACTTGGCGACCAGGGTGACCGAGGTCGGCTCGGTGCTGGCTCGCAGAAGGGGCAGCGTCAGGTCGATGCGGTTGTGATAGACCGCGATATCCCCGATGGTGCCGTCGGGCCGCACCGTGTCCTGCTTGATCTCGGCCTCGGGAAGCTGGAAGGCGCCCAAGGCGACGTTTTCCGCGTCTTCCAGCGCGACGGCGATCTTCTCCGCATAGAGATAGGTGCCGTCGGCGATGTTCCAGGTGAGTTGCAGGCGGTCCGGCGCGGCGACCTCGGCGGTGAGCTGGAATGCCTCCTCCGGCTGCAGCACGTCGTCGTCCATGGCGCCCAGACCGAGGGACTGACTGAGGTCGGCCAGCGCGCCCAAGGCGGGCTGCTCGGCGCTGGCGTCGGGTTCCGGAACGGAGTCCGGTTTCGGATCGGGCTTTGCTTCCGGCGCGGCCGCCGCGAGCTTCGGCAGCTCAAGCAGGATCTGCTGCTTGTGCGGCGGATAACACAGGCCCTGGTCCGCGCAGCCCTGCGAGGTGGTCTCCAGCGCCAGCACGTCACCCGCTCCGGCGGCGCGCTTCACGGGCAGGCGCACGTCGACGCGGTCGCGGTAGATCTCCACCTCGCCGAAGAACTCGTCCGTCTTGGTCTCTGCTGGCGGAGTCTTCGGGTTGCCGATCTCGATGCCCACGGTCTCGCTGCGGAACTTGAACTTGCTGCGGTACATGTAGTAGCCGTCCGCAATGTCCCAGGAGACCACGACCGCCTCCGGCCCGTCGGCTTGACCGGACACGCGGAACGCCTGGTCGGGCAGCAGGAACTCATCCTCCGCCGCCAGGTTCGCGCCCGCGGTCAAGGTCAGGAGCAGCGCGAAAAAACGAATCATGCGTTGTTGTCTGTACATGAACACACCCACTGAAGATATTCGGGCAGGCCGCGAACCGCCGGTACGGCGATGATCTCGGGCAAGTCATACGGATGCAGCTCCCGCAGACGGGCGCTGAGCGCGTCGAATCGGGCATCGCTGGTCTTGATCAGGAGCAGCGTCTCCGAATCTCGCTCCACCTTGCCCTGCCACAGGTAGACCGAGGTCAAGCCCGGTACCCGGTTGACGCACGCGGCCAAACGCTCGACCACCAGGGCGTCGGAGATGCGCTCTGCCGTCTCCTGATCCGGGCAGGTGCAGAGCACGAGCAGGACCTGCGGGTTCATTGAGCCGCCTCCCCGGGGGGCAGCGAACAAGGACGGTCGAGTTGGTTCAGCATCACGCGGGGTACGTTAGACTACTGGAAGCCGGTTTGCCGGGGAAAGGCCATCGCGGATTGTATACGTGTTTCCTTCGCGGATGGATCGCTTGTCGGTTCGGGTGTTGCTTCCGCGCGGCGAAGAGGGACGACCGGATCGCAGCTCGGTGCGCCCACGGCTTCCTTGGCCGATACCGGTCGGGAGGGCTCGGAATGGCAATGGCCCTTGGTTGCGCTGGTGTTTTGGCAAGTCGAGTCGCATATCCGAGTTAGATCCGAACCGAAAGACTTCAACCTTGAGACCGGTCCGTTGCTGATTTTTCTCCTTCTGTTCATCGGTGTTCCGCTCGTCGAGCTCTATTTCCTGATCCAGGTCGGCTCCGAAATCGGGGCGGTGCGGACGATCGGATTGAGCATCCTCACCGCCTTCATCGGCGCGGCCCTGGTCAGGATGCAGGGGTTCGGTGTCCTGATGCGTGTGCGCGCCGCCTCCGACCGGGACGAGGTGCCGGCGCTGGATCTGATGGACGGCGCCCTGATCCTGGTTGCGGGCCTGTTGCTGCTGCTTCCGGGGTTTCTGACCGACGCCGTCGGGTTCGCCCTGTTGGTGCCGCCGCTCCGCCGGTTTCTTATCGCTCGATTCGTGCGGCTCATCCCGCATCAAGCCCGCTCGGGCGGCGAATCCGAGCATCCGCGGATCATCGAGGGCGAGTATCGGCGCGAGAAGGACTGAGTCCCTTTCCCCTCTTGCCCCGCTCCGCTGCCGTGACCGCAGCGGTGTCCCCAACCCTCCGGCTACAGGCTGCCCGCCTCCCGGCGGGTTGACAGCGTGAATCCAGACCCTATTATTGGCACTCGCAACGGGCGAGTGCTAACAAGACGGGCGCCGCCCTAGGCGTTTAGCAGGCTCGTCAACTCATTTCACCAGGAGACCGCTCAATGAAGATACGTCCCCTCCACGACCGTGTCGTCGTCCGCCGTATGGAGGAAGAACGCACCACCGCTGGCGGCATCGTGATACCGGATTCCGCCACCGAGAAGCCGATCCAGGGCGAGGTGATCGCCGTGGGCAACGGCAAGATCCTCAACAGCGGCGAGGTGCGCCCTCTGGACCTGAAGGTGGGCGACCGGGTGCTGTTCGGAAAATACTCCGGCACCGAGGTCAAGCTCGATGGCGAGGAGTACCTCGTCATGCGTGAAGAAGACATCATGGGCGTGGTCGAGGGCTAAGGGCGCCGCCCGCCCCGCGAACCCGCTTATTCAGAACCGAGATCAGGATATTTTTACATGACTGCAAAAGACGTCAGATTTGGCGACGACGCCCGCAACCGCATGATGGCGGGCGTCAACGTGCTTGCCAACGCCGTGAAGGTGACCCTCGGCCCCAAGGGCCGCAACGTGGTGCTGGAGAAGAGCTTCGGCGCTCCCACCGTGACCAAGGACGGCGTGTCCGTCGCCAAGGAGATCGAGCTCAAGGACAAGTTCGAGAACATGGGCGCCCAGATGGTCAAGGAGGTCGCGTCCCACACCTCCGACGTGGCCGGCGATGGCACCACCACCGCGACCGTGCTGGCCCAGGCCATGGTGCGCGAAGGCCTCAAGGCGGTAGCCGCGGGCATGAACCCGATGGACCTCAAACGCGGCATTGACAAGGCGGTGGATGCTACCGTCGCCGAGCTGAAGACCCTGTCCAAGCCTTGCACCGAGAGCAAGGCCATCGCCCAGGTCGGCACCATCTCCGCCAACTCCGACGAGTCCATCGGTGAGATCATCGCCGAGGCCATGGGCAAGGTCGGCAAGGAGGGGGTGATCACGGTCGAGGAGGGCAAATCCCTCCACAACGAGCTCGACGTGGTCGAGGGCATGCAGTTCGACCGCGGCTATCTCTCTCCGTACTTCATCAATAACCAGCAGAGCCAGAACGTCGAGCTGGACGAACCCTACATCCTGCTGCACGACAAGAAGATCTCCAACATTCGGGATCTGTTGCCGGTGCTCGAGGCCGTCGCCAAGGCCGGCAAGCCGCTGCTGATCGTGGCCGAGGACGTCGAGGGCGAGGCCCTGGCCACCCTGGTGGTCAACAGCCTGCGCGGCATCATCAAGGTCTGTGCCGTCAAGGCCCCGGGCTTCGGCGACCGGCGCAAGGCCATGCTGCAGGACATCGCCATCCTGACCGGCGCCACCGTCATCGCCGAGGAAGTGGGGCTCAGCCTGGAGAAGGCGACCCTCAACGAGCTGGGCACCGCCAAGAAGATCCAGATCACCAAGGAAGAGACCACCATCATCGACGGCGCCGGCTCCGAGTCCGACATCAAGGGCCGCTGCGAGCAGATCCGCCAGCAGGTCGAGGAGACCACCTCCGACTACGACCGCGAGAAACTCCAGGAGCGGCTCGCCAAGCTGGCCGGCGGCGTGGCCCTCATCCAGGTCGGCGCGGCCACCGAGATGGAGATGAAGGAGAAGAAGGCTCGCGTCGAGGACGCCCTGCACGCCACCCGCGCGGCAGTCGAGGAGGGCATCGTTCCCGGAGGCGGCGTCGCCCTGGTGCGCGCGCTCCAGAAGGTAAAGGGCCTCAAGGGTTCCAATCACGACCAGGACGTGGGCATCGATATCGCCCGCCGCGCCATGGAAGAGCCCCTGCGCCAGATCGTCGGCAACGCCGGGGCTGAGGCCTCCGTCGTCATGCAGAAGGTCGCCGAGGGCGACGGCAACTACGGCTACAACGCCGCGACCGGCGAGTACGGAGACATGGTGGACATGGGCATCCTGGACCCCACCAAGGTGACCCGTTTTGCGCTGCAGAACGCCGCTTCCGTGGCCGGGCTGATGATCACCACCGAGGCCATGGTCGCCGATGAGCCCAAGGACGAGGCTCCTATGCCAGGCGGTGGCGATATGGGCGGTATGGGCGGCATGGGTGGCATGGGGATGATGTAACCCCGGGTCAGGGCATCCGCCCTTTTACCCAAAAGCCCCGCCTCGGCGGGGCTTTTTTGTTGGTGCCCGGTCCATCCAAGCGAGGGTTGAGCGCCGGCATGCCGCTGCCGGGTGTCGGCGTTCTGGTCATCGGGGCTCTCCGCGCCAGGCCGAGGCAACTCCGATGGCTACATCACGCTGTTCGGCGTCACCCGCGGGCAAGGGGTGAGCTAGGCGGGAGACTCCGTCTGCGCCAACACGAGATCTCTCAGCGTTCTCTTCCCGAGACTGTCCGCCGCGGCGCTGTCCATCTGGTCGACGACCTCCTGAACGGCCGCAAGCTGCGCCGGTTTTCCGTCCTGCTTCCTCGCCGCGTCCAGGATCTCCCGTAAGCTGATGGTCTCAATAGCGCGGGCCGGAAGGTAGGCTTCCGGATCGTCATTGGTCGCCGTGATGAGATGCTCTTCCCTCAGCAACCGGATAAGCCCCTCCACCTGGTCAGGCGATCCGCAACAGCCGCGCGCGGACAGGGCCTCCAGTGTCCATTTCGGCTCGTCGAGATAGTAGGCATGTCCGATCAGGGTCATGACATCCAGGGCGAGCGCCTCACGCCGCAATTGTCCCGGCTGATCGGTGGTTGCGCCGGGATTCAGGAGATGGGGGTACTGCCAATACCGCGCGATGTGCGCCCCGACGAGGACGATCAGCCAGCCTACATTGACCCAGATAATGAACAACACCGCCGCGGCAAGGCTCGAGTAGATCGCCGAGTATTTCGAGGAGCCCGCGACCAACTGCGCGAACAGGTGGCCGACGCCGTACCAGGCCAGGCTGGCAAAGACGCCACCGACCAGCGCGGGGACCAGCCGAACGCGGTAGTTCGTGAGGAAGGAATAGAGAAAGGCGAATGCCGCGCACACCAGCAGATAGGGAACTAGTCGGCCCAGCGCCCAGAAGAGCTGGCCGAGAGGCTCGATGGCGATCACTCGATGTATGTTCTCGTTCCCGAACAGACCCGTGGTGACGCCGAGCGCCGTCACGATGAACACGGGTCCGACCAGGGCCACGCTGAGATAGTCGCTGAAGCGGCGACCCAAGCTACGCACCCCAGGCGCATGCCAGACCGCGTTGAATGCCTCCTCGACCTTCGTCAACAGCGAGATTACCGTCCAGAACAGCATCGCGATTCCCAGGAAGCCAAGGACGGCAAAGTTGAGCCGTTCAACGTAGCCCAGGATGTTCTGCCCGATCTCGACACCCCGGTCGCCAAGGGGTGCGAGCGACTGCATGAGCATCGGCTCCAGTTGGTTCTGAACACCGAATCCCTTGAGGACGGAGAAGGTGACGGCCAGGAAGGGGACCAGCGAAAGCAAAGTGGTGTAGGCGAGGCTGGTCGACTGCAGATGGAGATTGTTGTCCCGGAATTTTCCCAGGATGGCCCACGACAAGCGGATACAGAAGACCGCCGTCCGGCCAAGCCAGCCCCGCCCGGAGGACTCGGACTCGAAGATCTCGTGCTTCCAGCGCTGAATGAGATTCATGGGGACGGCGACCGGGTAAACGTCGAATCGTATGACTGAGCGTGCGCGTATGGGGTCAGGAGTATACGCCGCATCTATCTTGGGGGTGGCAGCAGCGATGTGGCCATGCGCGGGTTGTGCCCCTATCGCGGACACCCCGGTCGAGGGTGGTCGAGGTAACCCGTCAGAGTTTCACGCCGGGAGTTGATGGACGCGCGTTGCACGTCGTGCGTCCATGTTGCTCGTGGCGAATGCGGCCCCCGCGCTCTGTCGTACCGCGTTTCGCCGCGAGGGGATAGGTTGGGGGCTGGGGCGCCCGCCCGGCGGCTGGATCATGCCGCCGGGCGGTCAGGTTCGGCGTCAGCTGCTGATGCGCAGCTTCTGTCCGGGACGGATCGTGTTGTCGTCCGGTTTCATCCGGTTGAGCTTCCGCAGCTCCTCGACGGACAAGTCGTATTGGGTTGCGACGCGGTACAGCGTCTCCTTGGGCTTGACGACATGGTGCCTGCTGGCCTTTGCCGGAATCGCCTTCGCTACCTTGGCGGGTCGTTCCGCGCGGGCGACCTTGACCTCCGCCTTGGGCTTGGCCTCGACTCGTGCCTGGCGTTTGGCCTTGCGCTCGACCAGGGAGAGCGCCTCGGCCATGCTGGCCGTGGGCTTGGCGTCCTTCTTCACGCTGGCCACGATCGTGGGCGTATAGATCGGCCGCGGTTGTTCGGCTACCCGGTTGAGGGTGCCGTCGGGCAACCAGACGGTGGTGCCTGCAGGCAAGGGAGCCCGTCCGCTCACCGCGCTGTCACGCCAGTGCAGGTTCAGATCCGCGAGCCGATAGGTGGAAACCCCGTAGTGGCTGGCGACGTGATGGGCCGGCATGGTGGAGCGCAGCACAAGCCGGTCGCGGGACTGGGGGTCCTGGTAGCTCACGCCCTCGGGGAAATACTTCTTGGGATTGCCTGCGACCTCGCGGGCGGCCAGGAACTGGGCGTAGAAGTTGCGCGAAGAAAAGCCGAAGTAGGGTCCCTTGTAGCGGGTGGCAATGGCGCCGAAGTCGGTTCCGTAGATGGCCTTGGCGTTTGCCATGCCGCCTTGGCCGTGGTTGTAGGAGGTGATCGCCAGCGGCCAGCTTCTCAGCTTGGCGTGCGCGCTGCCCAGGTAACTGGCGGCGCCTTCGGCGGCAACGACGGGGTCCAGCCGGTCGTCCACCGCATGGCTGACCGTCATGCCGTAGACCCTGCCCGTTGCGGGCATGAACTGCCAGATTCCGGCGGCGCCGACGCCCGAGCGGGCGTTGACCTGGAAGGATGACTCGACATGGGGCAGGTAGGCCAAGTCTTCGGGCAGACCTCGCGAGCGGAAGATCTCCCGAAAGGTCTCGTCGTAGCGACCGCTGATCTCCAGCCCGCGGCGAAACTTCTCGCGAATGCCGCGCTGGGCGCGTACCCGCTCACTCGCACCGTATATGGCGGTCTTGCCGCCGGCGTCGACGAGCTTGTCCTGGAGGGCGCGTTCGTCGCGGCTGAGCGAGTCTCCCCGGCGCACCTTTTGCTCGAGGGACTTCAGGCGTCCCGCGTACCAGGCCTCCTTGGCCGCTATGTAGTGTCTCTGATCGGAGGAATAGCCACTCCCGGTGTATCCGGGCAGATCCGCGACCTCGTAGATGACCCCCATGTACTCGTCGTCGTGGAAGGCCACTTGACCGCGGCTCCAGACGCCGTAAACCTGGCGCCAGAAATCCACATTGGGTTGGATTTCCGGCGCGACCGGGAAGGTGCCGGTAGACTCGTAGCTGCGGCCGTGATCGCCGGTGCCCGCGCAGCCGCTGAACAGTAGGACCAGAAATGGAAATAGCGCCAAAGCTCGGCGCCGAGCTTGTGCATTCATCAACCGTTTCTCCTCCCTTACCCCAAGGAAAGACCCGCCCCATGTGCCCGCCCGAATTCCAGGCACGTTGGGGGAAATATAGGCTCTTGGCTAGAAAAAGTGCAAGTTTAATGCATGGAAAGCGTGTATTTTTAACCTAGGATCTAGCTTGGGTATGCCGATGTCAACCGGGTGTGACAGGTTTTCCGGCAGCAGTCGCTCGGCGCGGAACCGCTGAGCGTGCGCGTTCCGGGTCTGAGATGGCTCCTGGCGTTGGTCGCCGTCCCCGTTCTGGCGGCGGGTGGCGGTTTGCTCTGGCTGCGCGGCGCCATGCCGCAGGCCTCCGGCACCCTGCCGTTGGCTGGATTACAGGCTCCGGTAGTCGTCGAGCGTGAGCCAAACGGGGTGGCGCACATACGGGCCGGTACCGACCGGGATCTCTTCCTGGCGCTGGGTGTCGTACATGCCCAGGACCGGTTGTGGCAGATGGAGCTTCAGCGCCGGATCGGCGCCGGGCGCTTGGCCGAGATCCTGGGGCCTGACGCGGTCGACCGCGACCGTTATCTCAGGACCTGGGGCTTTTACCGCGCTGCGGAGGCGGCCTATGGGCACTTGAGCGCCGAGGCGCGGGCGGCGATCGACGCCTATGCGGAAGGGATCAACGCATATCTGGCAACCGATCCGCCCCTGCCCCCGGAGTTCCGTCTGCTGGGCTTCGAGCCCGAACCCTGGCGCGCGGCAGACGTGCTGGTGTGGGGCAAGCTCATGGCCTACAACCTGGCGGACAACCGACATTCGGAACTGCGCCGGTACGGTCTGCGTGCGCGGGGACTCTCTCCCGAACGGATCGCGGAGCTGATGCCCCTCTACCCCGGCGAGAGCGTGGCGGAGGACGGAGCGGCATCGACCGGGGCCCCGGGCGCCGAGGAACAGGTAGAGGATCTGCTCGCCCTCGACGCCACGAACCGGGAGCACCTGCCCCGCGCCTCAAACAACTGGGTGGTCGACGGGAACATGACCGAAAGCGGTCGCCCCCTGCTCGCGAATGACGTGCATCTCGGGGTTCAGCTGCCGTCCACCTGGTATCTGGTGCATCTTCAGAGTCCCGGCTTCGACGTGATCGGCGCCAGCCTTCCCGGCCTGCCCCTGGTGGCGATCGGGCGCAATGAGCATATCGCATGGGGCGTGACCAACCTGGCCGCGGACATGGAGGACCTCTACCTCATCGAGGAACGGGGTGACGCCTATGCTCCACCGGGGAGACCTGCTGCCTTTCGAGGTTCGCGAGGAGACGATCCTGGTGCGCGACGGCGAGCCCGTGACCGTCCGCGTCCGCGAGACCCTGTACGGGCCCGTGATCAGCGACGTGGTGGAGAAACCGGACGGCGCGCCGGCGCTCGCCCTGCGCTGGGTCGGCCACGACCCGGACGACACCACCTTCGATGCCTTCCTGGGTATCAACCGGGCAAGGGATTGGGAGCAATTTCGCGCCGCCGCCGAGGCTGTTGGTCGCGCCGGGGCAGAATCTCGTCTACGCGGATGTCGAGGGGCATATCGCCCATCTCGCCGTCGGCCGGGTGCCGGTGCGTCGGCCGGGCCACAGCGGGCTCTACCCGGTGCCGGGAGACGGGGAGTGGGACTGGCAGGGCGTGCTGCGGCCGTCGGATCTGCCCGCGCGCGTCGACCCGGCCGAGGGCTTTCTGGTTACGGCCAATCATCGGGTCACGGCCCCGGACTATCCTCACCGCATCTCCCTGGAGTGGGGCGCCGAGCCCTACCGCGCCGAGCGCATCACGGAGCTGATCCAGGCTCGTTCGCGCCATGACCTCGGGTCCATGGAGGCCCTGCAACAGGATACGGTGACCCTGCTGCACCGGGAGCTGCGGCCGGTCCTGAAGGCCATGAAGCCGAGATCCCTCGCCGCCCAGCGCTGGCGTCTCAGGCTCCTGGTCTGGAACGGCGATGCGGCGCTGGACTCCGCGGAGAGCTCGGTGTTCCACGCCTGGTATGTGGCGCTTGCCGCACTGCCCGCCGCGGAGACCGGTACGGATTACTGGGGCGGTTACCCCCGTTACTTGATTCGCGCGTTGACGCAGGGCGACCCGGCCTGCGACATGCGCGGCCTGAGCTGTGTCGAGTTCGCCGCCGAGGCCCTGGAGCAGGCCCTGGCGCGCCTGGGGGACGAGCCTCCGGTCTGGGGCGAGCTGCACCACGCCCACCTGGCCCACTCCCTGTTCACGCATACTCCGCTCTCGGCCCTGAGCGATCGCGTCGTCCCCACCGGCGGCAGCCATCACACGGTCAACGTCGGCTGGTTTCGGCCGCAGGACTGGGTCGTGTACCACGCCCCCACCTATCGCCAGATCGTGGACCTCGCGGACCCCGAACGTTCGTTGTTCGTGCTCGCAGGCGGCCAGTCCGGCAACTGGTTCTCGCCCTCCTACGACGACCAGATCACCCTGTGGCGCGACGGGGCATACCTGCCCATGCGGCGAGCGGGCTACGAGGTGGCGGATACCCTGAGGCTGCAGCCCGTCGCAGAATAGCTGGCCGCATGCCGTTCCTTGAGGCCCGGCCCTTGATACCCGCCCGCGACGTGCTTTGATTGAAGTAGAGGGCGCTATCCCAGTGCCCGAGGAGGGTCCGCATGCAATTAACCCCTGAGATCACCTTCCGCGGCCTCGAATCTACCCCAGCCCTGGAGACCAAGGTCCGGGAGCGGGTGGACCGCCTAGACCGGCTCCACGCGCGCATCATGGGTTGCAGGGTCGCAATCGAGTCCCACCATCGGCATCAACACAAGGGCAAGCTCTATCATGTGCGCATCGATCTCACGGTGCCCGGCGACGAGCTGGTGGTGAGCCGCACGCCGGAAGCGAACCACGCCCACGAGGACGCCTACGTCGCCATCCGCGACGCCTTCGACGCCATGGAGCGGCAGCTCGAATCCTTCGCCGGTCGCCGGCGCGGCGAGGTCAAGACCCACGAGGAGCCGACCCAGGCAGGCCTGGTCGGGGAGCTGGAGTGGGATCACGGCCGCATCGAGACGGCCGACGGCCGTTCCATCTACTTCCACCGCAACAGCGTGCTCGGCAACGCCTTCGAGGGGCTCGAGCTGGGCGTCCCGGTGCGCTACGTGGAGACCGCGGGCGACGAGGGGCCGCAGGCGAGCCTGGTGATGCCGTTGCAGCAACCGGAGGCCGCCGCCTGAGCCGACCAGGGTGCGACGCCCGGTCAGTCCATCAGGTCGACCCGAAAGCCGCGCGCCTCCAGGGCGGTGCGCCGCTCCTGGAGGTAGCGCTGGAAATTGGGCTGGCGCAGGTAGGCGCGGGTCGCCACGTAGTCGAGGGCGCCGTGGATGTGGAAGGCGCGCAGGTAGCCCTCGGTGCGGAAGACCTCCTTTCCCGCCGGGTCGAAGAACACGAGGCTGGGGGTGAACTCGACGCCGAGCTCTTCCGCCCACCGGCGGGCCGGAAGCTCGCGCCCATCCGGCGTCTGCAGCAGCTCCTGAGACCAGGCGTCGACGATCACCCCGTCAAGATTCGAAAGGGCGTAGGCCACCGGCTCGCGCTTCAGGATGTCCCCATGCAGCTCGTCGCAGGCCGCGCAGCTCGCCTGCTCGAACATCGCCACCAGGGGCTTCCCCGTCGCGGCGAGCCGCTCGGCGAGCCGCAGCGGCGGGGTCAGGAAGCCGCCCTCCGCGTGCAGCCGGCCGGAGGCGGCCGCGGGGTCGTGGGCCAGATAGAAGTCCTGGAAGCGCTCGCCCTGCCGTTCGTATTTTCCGGCCACGTACTGCAGGGCGGTGAGCAGCTTGTGGGGCGGGAAGTAGCCGTTGATGCGCAGCACCACCCTCCCCTCCTCGTCCAGCAGCAGCAGGGTGGGCGTGAACTGCACCTTGAGCCCGGCCGCGAACGCCTTCTCAGTGGTCGGCTCGCCGAGGAAACCGGTCACCTCCCGGTCGCCCCACATATTGATCGCGATGGAGTCGAAGCCGCCGCGGGCCGTCTCCACGATCTCCCGGTCGGCGAAGTTCTCCTGCAGCAGCTTGGCGCAATAGGGGCAGCCGTCCTGGTAGAAATAGAGCATGACGCGCTTGCCGCCCGCCGCGGCCTCTGCCACGTCCTCGCGGATGTCGAGGAACGACTGCTTGAACCATGCCGGCTGCTCGTGATGGCCGGGATTGACCAGCGCCGGGTCCAGGCCCGACTCACCCGGCGGGGTCGCGGCCCGGATCCCGGACGCCCACAGCGCCAGGCCGATCAACCACCAGAGCTTGCGCATGGTCGGGGCTCCCACCGAATGGAAGACAGCGCGGCTGCCGTCTCTGAAACCAAAGCTAATCGGCAGGCCGGGAAATGCAACCTTTCGCGCAATCGGTTTGAATCCCTGTCACCCTTGCGATGGGAAGTCCCGGAACACATCGCGCACCAGCGGCGATGTGGCGAGAAAGGTCAGGAACATCAGATCGAGGGCGACGGATACCAGCAGTGCCTCGTTCAGGGTCGACAGGTGCCAGTTGTGCGCGATCCCCAGGTTCGCGAGCCACAGGCCGAGATAGGCGAGGGCCGAGCCGGACAGCAAGAACCGGCCCTGACGCCACAGCCCGCGCATCCACGCGGGAGAGCCGGGTTTGCGCCGCAGCGCCACGAGCAGCACCGGTGCGGCGAGCGCGTCGGCGAGCAAAAAGACGGGTTCGACGATGTCCCGAAGGTAGCTCATCGCATCGCCGACCCGCGGCAGGAAGGTGAGCCCGAGGAAGAGCACATGGCGCATCAGGAAGATCATCGCCGCCCACAGCAGCAGCGGGACCTTGAGCACGAGGTCGTCGTCGTAATAACCGGCCGGATAGGCGTTGGGGACGGGCACCGCTCGTCAGCCGCAGAGTTGCACTGGAGACACCGCAATGGATCCTAGCATGCCGCCCACCCTCTACTATGTCCACGACCCCATGTGCAGCTGGTGCTGGGGCTTCCGTCCCGCGCTGGACGGCCTGCTCGCCGGCTTGCCCCGGGAGATCCGGGTCGAGCGCCTGCTCGGCGGGCTCGCGCCGGATTCCGACGAGCCCATGCCCGACGCCATGCGGGCGCAGTTGCGGGAGACCTGGAGGCGGATCCAGGCCCGCATTCCGGGTACCCGCTTCAACTTCGACTTCTGGACCCGCTGCGCCCCCAGGCGTAGCACCTGGCCAGCGTGCCGCGCGGTCATCGCCGTCCGCCGGCAAGACCCGGCCCTCGACCAGGCCATGACCGCCGCGGTGCAGCGCGCCTACTACCTCGAGGCCCGCAATCCGTCGGACCGCGCGACCCTGATCGCGCTGGCGGGTGAGATCGGCGCCGATTCCAACCGCTTCGCCCGGGATCTCGACGCCGAGGACACGCGCCAGGCGCTCGCCGACGAGATCGCCAGGGCGCGCGGCATGGGGGTGGACTCCTTCCCGTCCTTGGTGCTCGACCGCGCGGGCAGCCGTTGGCGCATCCCGGTGGCTTACACCGATCCCCCGGCCATGTTGAAGACCATCCGGATGCTGGTCTGAGCGGTCGCTGCGCCTCGGTGCGTCAATCCACTCCGGCGTCCGTTTCGAGCCGCAGAATCACCCGGAGCTCCGCCCTGGGCTAGCCACCACTTCGCGCTCCCGAACGAACTTGCCTGTCCCTTCCCTGGATGGTAGCGTCCCCTCGCTTGTACTCTGGTGGGGTTCGGTCTCCTTGTGTGGAGGCTTGGTCCAGGCGGTCGGAGCGCGGCGCGGGCGCATGGACGGGCCGGTAGCCTCAGGCGGCGCCCGCCGCTTCCTGACCGGAGGGGCAACTTGTGCAACCCGGTGCCCATGCCCCGCGTCCATTTCCGGGTTGAGGCGATCGAGCGGGAACGGATGCCCTCATTGATACCAACTATTTCGCCAATGCCGGGCGCAGTCCACGGGGCGTCGAGAACAGCTCCCGCGGGGGCCGGGACGTTGGCTTGGGCGAGGACGAGTCGCGATCACGCGATACTATTTCCGCGCAAGACGCTGCAGTCCTGCGCCATGTCGCCCTCGGTTGGCTAAGGAACGACACGGGCACCAGCCTCGAAATCGCGAACGAGCGCGTCGGGGCGACGTCACGATGAGAGCTACCTCCAAGGGTTGCAGTTTGGGCAACGGGATGACGCGGAATATTGGCGAAGTCTTATGCGATTCCTCGGCCGCCGGCTTTTCCTTCGCAGCCATGGATGGCAGTGAAGAAGGTGGGTGCGTCATGGTGACTACAGGCAGCTTCAAGAGAGTGTTGGTTCTGGCCTTGTCAGCCAGTTTTTTTTCGGCGAGCCCCATCGCGGCGGCGAAGGAGTTGCGCGATTGTGACAAGGCTATGAGCAGCTACTCCCGCCACCTGATGGCAAGATCGCGACCGCCTAGTCCGGCTCGTAATGCCGTCATCGATGCCGGAGAGATCAGTGCCATGCCCCGTTCCAGCAGCATGGATTTTAGAGACTTCGGGGTCCAATATTGGGGGAAAGAATTCCGGCGAGCCGCGCTGGAATCTGTTCCCCACGGTGCCTTGATCATCGAGCCGTCGCTTATCGGCGCGGATACGTCGCGGCTGTCCCGCGAAGAGATGTTCTCGCCGTCGGACATCACGGCGATTCGGCAAGGCGGTGCGCGGCCGGTCTTTGGCTACCTTAATGTCGGCGAGCTCGCGAGTTACCGCGACTATTGGGTGGAGGCGTTCGGCTCTGCCCAGACGCGCGTCGATCTATCGTCGAATTCGACATTGCCAGCTTGGTATGGTGGCTACGATCAACGAGGTGAGCTGCTCTCGGCATTCTGGACCAAGGAATGGGAGCTCATCATGCAACAGCGAATTAACGCGCTGCTGGCAATCGGTTTCGACGGGGCATTCCTCGACGATGTTCTCCATTATTTCTCTTGGGGAAAAGAAGATGTCCTTAGACCGAGATCCTCCGCTCTTGGGGGGCCCACCACAGTCGCCGAGTCGGCACGGGTCATGATGGGCTTGATCCTCCGCTTGAGCTGCTATGCCCGCTACGGAGCACCGAATGCGCGCCCGTCCTTCAATCTGATCGTCAATGGTGGGCCCTATATCGGTTGGGATGCGATTGACGGTGCGACCGAGAGCGGGGGCGTCGGGCTCGACTTGTATCATCGCTATTTCAATGCGATCGACGCAATCTTGGTCGAGAATGCGTTGAGCAGACCCGATGGAAAGGGGCTGATCGAGATTCTCCAGAAGGAGTACGCTGGGCGCGGAATGCCGGTGCTGACGATCGAGTTCTGGTCACGTGACAACGCCGTCACGGATTTCGAGACGTTTCGCGCGACCATGCGTGACAGGGCGGAGGAAAACGGCTTTCGAACGTACATCGTGCCGGACGGAATATTCGACCGGCTCTATCCGCCCGTTTCCCAAATCCAGGCAAGTGAATAGTCGATGTCCCTATTGTCAACCATGACAGCGGGGTCGCCCCGGCGATGACAACACGGCTGTCATGAAGGGTTTCCCTCTCCGCTGCGCTCTCTTGAGCGCAGCGGAAGACGAGCAGTGCCCGCGGCGCATTTTCACCGTAAAGACGCGTGGAGCCTCGCCAGTCGCTGTGTGATTCGCAACTGCGGAGCGACGGAGTCGAGACGACGTGCAAGCTCGACGACTGCTCGCTGCTCATCGGGCTGGAGTTCTTTCGCGGCCGCTATGGCGATATAGCGAGCGGCGGCGAGATGCTGACCATAAATCAGGGATACCTCGGCCGCGAAGAGCGGATCAGTCGTCAAGATGTCGGTTTTCAAATCAGGCAGGAGCGCAAGTAGGGCGGCGCGTCCAAACCGACCGGTCTCCCCCTTGACAGCGCCGAGGACGAAGCTTGGCTCGAAAGCCTCGGCGCCGGAGCGGCGTATCAAGGCCAGGGCCGCCGAGAAGTCATTCATCGTCGTCATGTAGGACAGCAGCACAGCCTGCTCGGCCGCGGTGAGTGTCGCGCGCCCGCTCAGCCAGACACGGAGCAGCGCACGGGCGACCGTACCGTGGCCAGCGAGGGCGAATACGGGTATCGTCACGTGGGCCTCCCCGTCACGATTGCTTTCGAGGCAGGCAGTCGCAAGGGCTCGGGCTTCACGGACGAATCCGCGACGCAGCAAGGCCCCTGTGACCCGCGCAAGGCTGTAGGTGTCGCCGTCGGCGGCATACCAGTCCGCGGCCATGATGGCGGCCTCGTCCGCACGCTCACTCCCGATTAGCAGCTCAGCGAACATCGGCCTCGCGTTTCCACGTTGCTTCGGCGGGAGACTGATGCGAGCCCGCAACAAGCCCTCCGAAGCACGGAGGTCTCCCCGTGTCCGCTCCAGCTCCAAGAGGCGCATTGCGAGCCGATCGGTCAACTGTGCCGGGTCGAGGCTGAGGAGCAACTGCTCCTCCTCATCGATACGGCGCAACAGCCGCAGCGATGTTGCCAGGGCGGTCAACCGCGTCGATGAAGGCGCCAGTTTGTAGGCGTTGGCCAAATGGGTGGCGGCAGTGTCCAGGTCGCCGAGCTCGCGCGCAACCCGGGCAAGACGTTCTTCTGCCAAGAGCGCATGCGGCGGCAGCTCGGCCAGGCTCTCGAGGCTCGCGCGCGCGCCGGATAGGTTGCCTGCCTCGAGCGACAGATCTGCACGCTTCAATAGCAGATTCGGATCCCGGCCGCCCTCGGCGTAGGCACGGTTCAACGCCTCGAGGGCCTTGGTCGGCGACATGGTGCTTAACGATAGCTCCAGTTCTTCCGCGGGTGAGGGCGAGAGCATGAAGACCGCAAGTGAAGACAGTATGCAAAGAGCGAGCACCGGAGCCAGATAGCGCGACATTGCCTACCCTCCTTGCTGACATGAGGAGATCATGACGCGAACCGGCCGACCATTGACGTCCGGCAAAGAGAACGACAGGATGTTGTCGTCGTTGGCGATTGCGTTATCCCAGTAGGCAGGCCGTCCGGGAGACGTTGCAGCGGCGCCGTCGTACATTTCGACGCGGTAGTCGCCGGAGCTTGGGGCACGCCAGGTCATCTCTCCTCGACCGAAGCCCGAGGCGTCAAATTCTGCTTTGCAGGAGTCGGTGGCGAGCCCTTGGATCAGCCAGCGTGCATTGTCGAGCTGGAAAGCGGCATCTCCCTCCCGCGGTCCTTTCTCGCGGTCGGGATTTAGCTCCTCCAGTGCGACGACGGGCCGTTCCTCGGCGGGGTCCAATGACACGTAAAAGGCCCTCCCCTCGTGCCGTCCGCCAAGAACCCCTGTGCAGCGAGCGACATCCAGCCGCAGGTCGCCGCCGGCGTCGGTGTCGAAACGTACTGTTTGAAGAGCGCCCCGGCGCTCGATGCGCCATTGTAGGGGGCCGGTGTTGACGATCCGAACAGTTGCGAAACCCTCGGCGATCCGCACGTACTGCGAAGTTCGGATCGGGACCACGAAGTCCGTTCGTGCGCGATCAAGCAACGTTTTTACCGCGTTCAGCGAGCCGAAACGCAATGCGGAAAACGCGCTGAAGGATAGGTGGAAGGGCTTGAGCCGCCGTGGTCGGTCCGTTGCGTCGAGGACGGCCTGGAGCCGAAGCAGGCCGTGGATAGGCTCGGTCCAGAAGTTCGTGTACAAGGCATCGCCGCCGAGGGCATTGTAGATTTGTCGCTCGGCGCCGACCTGAACCGACAGGGGGGTGAGCTTTGAAATGGAAGGCGCGACCGGGTCATAGAGACCTCCTCCGCCGCCCACGGCGGCGACGCCGGCCAGCCTGGCCCGAGCAAGCGCACCTTCGAAGACCTGGCTGTCACCGCCCCAGGTGATAAGTTTCGCGGAATGCCCGGGAGGCGCCAGCGCCTTCACTGCTGCGAGCGAGCCCTTGATTTCCGCATCAAGGTCGAACGGCTCGCGTGTGTATTTTCGCAGACCCGAGGTCCGAGCAGTTGATGCGCGCGAGAGGTCACCGGCGAAGACTTCGGCGAGGCTCGAGAACGCTTCCTTCAAGAGGCCGTTATTGGTCGATGCTTCGGCGGCACCTGCACGTTCGATGGTCTGCTGCTCTTCGTCGCGCCGATAATTCTCGAAGAATCCCCAGCGCAGCGGCAGCGTCCGGGTGCCGGACGCGACCTCGACGTTTGGCAGACCGAAGGCGGCACGGGCGGCCTCCTCCCCCATTGTCGCGAATCGCCCTCCCAGCTCCGGATCGAGGTCGCCTGCGACGAGCGCCACGCTGACCGGCAGATCCCGATAGGGCTCGATCAGCTCGCCCAGAATCACGCTTCCTGCGAGCCGCACCGGCTCGCTTGGACGATCGGCGGGGAGTGGAACTGTCCAGCCATCGCCGTGGATGCTGCTAAAGAAGATGCGGCGCCCGTCGAGGGTCGTGGTGTCCGGGATCGGGCGAAGCCCATTGCCAAGAAGGCTCTCGAAGAACCTGAAGGGATCAAGGACCCAGAACGCCATCTCGGCGTCGGGGTCGTAACGGATGAGCGCGGATCCTTGAACATATGCCCCGGTGGGCGCCGTTACCACGAGATCCGTCGTCGCAGCGCCGGCCGAATCGGGCTCGGTGACGCGCAGATGGCTGACGGCAGGCGGCACCGCCGTGATGCGCGGGAGCGTCCCGTCCGGAAACCATGAAATCACGCTCGAATCCGACGAGCAATGGGTCGCGGTAAGACAATTGCGCCCACAGCCCGACGCGATGATCGGCCGGCAGCAGATCGATCCCTAAACGGCTGAGAAATGCCCGGGATTGGCTGCCCGTCGCGGCCTCGGACAGCCCCGTCTCGCCGAGCACGATGAACTTGAGCCCGCCCGCTGGCCCGCCCTGCGCACGAACCCTGCCCGCCCACGCTGCATAAGCCTGCGGATCGGTCACGGGACCTTCGAACCAGGACATCACCGCGGCATAGTCAGGATCCAAGACATCCTCTGGCATTCCGAGCGCGATGTCGTGATAGACCATGTGGAAGCCGAGATGGTTGACGACGAGCTCGACATTCCGGTGCAGCCGTGTCCATCGCACCTTCGCCTCGTGCCTCCCGTCGTAAAGAGCAAGAATCAGACGTGGCACGGGTGTCCCAGTATGGTCGTTGGAATCATCGTCGCGCGCGTGCGCCGTATCGGGCCGCAGGGCGGATACGGCGACAACCAGGATTGAAGCTGCCATCCAGGTCACCGTCCGATGCAGTTTCATCGTCTCCCCGACTGGCTCCGCGACCTTGACTTCACGCCCGCCTTCGCCAGGTTGGTCTGGCGTCGGGGCCCTCCGCTGCTTCTCGCGGGCGATTGGGTGACGAGGAATATAGGGCTGAATTGTCCTGCACGAACACGCTGAACAAGAACCCTTTCAGCGTTCGGTACCCGATAAACGCGGAAACTGAGAAGGAAGCGAGAGATGCGACAAATACTCCGTATGCAGAGATGCCGAACCACGCGTAGGCCAGGATTCCGGCAACCAGGTTTGTCGCGCAGAAGATGAGCTGAAGCTCGAAAAACGCCCTCGTTCGATTGCATAACATTACGACGAAGCAGTTCGCGAAAAATAACGCCTGCAGCAGCGCGGCAATTAGCCCGATACGCATCAACTCCAATTGACGCATTTCCATCGAGAAGGAGACGATGAGATGTGCCGAAAGGAGGACGAACAGGGCGGTAAAGGTGACCTGGATAAAGGCGATCCTGAAGATCGAAACCGATATGTCGTTGGATAGCGTATCGGCTGCCGCGGCCATGGCACTGTAGGTGGGCCTAGCGCGAAGCAGCTGCCAGAAAGCGCTGATGCGTGGCTCCGCAACCCGCTCGTTGAGCAGGAAGATCGCGGTGAATGTGGGTACGATCGAAAGATGGGCGAAGAACATCGCACTGTCGTACGTCGAGTAGTGCAGGAAGGACGACAAGGAGCTCATGCCATCTGGGCCGAGCCAGAACACCAGCTTGTCGATCCACAAGCCCACCACAGCCAACATCACCCCAGCGAACAGCAGGCTCTGGCCGCGCACCTCCCTTGCGATGCGCCGGGCGGCCTTTGACAGCTCCGGCAGATGTAGTTCGGTGGCGCGAATGAGATAGGCGCTCATGAGAAAATGGGCGACGAGCATCCCGATGGAGAAGCACCAGAGGATAATCTCGACACTCGGTGTCCCTCGGGCGCTGAACATTCCGCAACCGGTCGCGATCAGCATGCCCAGCGTGAAGTCGCGGATCAACCGCCACATCTCCCGCAACGCCGACATCACCGCAAAGCCCGTCCACAGCAGAGAGGCGGATACGGAAAGGGTGACGAAGGCCACGGCAAGCTCCAGGCGCATGCCGCCGAGAAGCGAGGCGATCACCACGGCGACGACCTGGGTCGCGGCCGCGGCGAGGACAAGACAGACGACGTAGAGCTCCACCACCAGCCGTCCCTGGTCCTCGTCGACTGCCGAACGAATCAGCCGCGCGCTAAGCGTCCCGATCGGGGCGGTGACGAATAACGAGAGTCCGAACGCATAAACCACCGCGAGGCGCAGATCCTCGATTGCCTCGCGTCCGAGAACCGGCGTCATCGTCATCGAGATCGCCGCAAGCGCGACCACCGAAACGACCCACGGACCGACCGTGACAATGGTCGCTGCGAGGAACGAAACGATGGGCTCCAGCAAAGGACCTCTAAACAGCCATCGTACCAGCGCCCCTGACCTGATCGGCAGAGGTCGCAGACGGTGCGTGGCGAGGGCGGAGAGCACCTTCACGCCGCGGCCAACCTGTCGTACAGAGCGGTGTAGCGGGCGGCCGAGGCTTCGGAGGTGAAATAGACCTTCACGCGCTGCCGAAGGGTTTCGCCGCAACGGCGCCTCACCGACTCGTCCTCGAGCAGTGATGCAACGGCCTCTGCTATCGCTTCCGGCGCCATCAGGGGCACGATTCGGCCGCCAGACCCCAGTTTTGGCGCCTCTTGCGGCAGGCCCTCGATGATCTCTCGACAGGACCCGACGTCGGTTGCGACACAAGGAATGCCCGCGGCGCCGGCCTCCAGAATCACGAGCGGTTGCGCCTCGCTAATGCTCGTGAGCACCATGACGTCGATCTGCGGCAAGAATTCGACAATATTGACCTTCCCGGTGAACATCACGGACTCCTCGAGTCCGAGCTGCTCAACCAGTTGCCGGCACTGAGCGAAGTAGTCCGGATCCTCGTTCGTCGGGCCGAGAACGAGGGCCCTCAAGTTCGGTGTCGATGCGCGGAGAGCGGCTGCCGCCGTGATGTAGGTCTTGATGTCCTTGATCGGTACGACCCGACCGATCAGGGCGATGGTGGGAGGGCGGTCTTTGACGGGCCGCACTGCAGCGAATTTTTCGAAATGAATGCCGTTTGGGATCACCTCGAGCTGGTCGATCCGAGCGCCAAGCGTCTTCTGGAACGCTTGGTTCTCGCCGTAGAGAGTCGTGATGCGGCTGCAGCTTCGGTAACAGAGCCTGGCGTAGGCCTCGAACGTCGAGATCCAGAAGCTCCGAATATCGACGCGCGCGTCGCGGCGCGAGAGGCTGGGGTCGATCGTATCGCCGATCCACTCTGCCATCAGGAGGTCGATGCGTCGCTCGTTGGTATAGATGCCATGCTCGGTAATCGCGGCGGGGCGACCTGTCCTCATGGCTGCGTGCGTGGCGAAGAGTCCGGCGTAGCCGGTGGAGATCGTGTGATAGACGCGCGCCCCCGGAATCGGGGTCGTCAAGACGGCAAAGAGGCCGCCCAGGAGCGTCCGCCAGGCCCAGAAGAAATCGGGGAAGGAAGCGTGCGGTGTGAAGCGGTGGTAGCAGGCCACCAGGACGTCCCAGCCAAATCGGCTGTTGATGAGCTGCGCCAGTGACACCGCGGGTGGACCCCCGCCCGTGTGCGACGAGTGCTTACTCGCGGTGGCACCGTTGCAAAGCACCGATAGCTCGGCCAAGGCGTCGGGATCGCCTTGACCTACTAAACGGCAGATGAGCTCGCTTACCTGTTCGACCCGCAGCGATGGCTCGCGTAACCGCGTCGGCCGGCATAGGCGTGGGTTCAGCACCAGATCGCCGAAGAGCACGACGTTGTCAGGAAGCTCGTAGCAGGGCGAGAGCGGTTCGTCGTTGGCGACTACCGATACGACGGCAAAGCGCCGTTGCGGCTGCTGCTTGATGAGCCAATCGATCCAGGCCGACACGCCTCCCGCAATATAGGGATAGCAGCCCTCTACGATGAGACAGACGTCGACTTCCGTATCATCGGTCGGCGCAGACGCCGGTTTTGAGGCTGTCGCCGCAGCTCCGTCGCGCATGCGGTCATCCCCCTCCCAACAGGGGCGCGCAAGCGCCGTTCGCCAACGGTGGCAGCTTCCCGGCGGCCTCGGCATTTGTACGGCGAGTGACGCGGGTCACCGCAACATGAGCATGCTTGGCAGGAGGCTCTGCCGGTCCGGCGTCGGGGCTCGGCCTGGTGCCGGCCGCAAGCAACTGCGCCAACCGTTGCAGCGCTCTGCCGGTGTCGCCATCTACGAATCCGGAAGCGGCAAGATGGGAGCACCGCGCCGCCAACACCGCGTCGTCAGGCCCTGGGGCGGTAGTCACACCCGCGAGCAGATCGCCCTTCGCGCGCAGTATCGCCTTCGCCTCGCTGCTCATGCGCTCGCGAAGCTTGGCGAAGACGGCTGCGGCCTGCACCCTGACCGCCGGCGTCGTCGATTGCAGGGCGGAAAGGAGCGCAGGAAACATCTCCGGCTCGAACCGCTGCGAGATCATGGCGATCGCGAATTGTTGTGCATCGAGATCGCCTCTCTCGATCGCCTGTTTCAGCGACCGCCTGTTGGACGCGTCGCGACGAGCTCGACGCCCCGCGATAATCTGCGCATAAAGCGCGTCTGCCTGCGCGCTTTGGAGATCCGGCAAGGTCGGGACTGCCGCGTGGCCGACGCGCGCCTGCGCCTGATCGGCCTTGGCTTTCTCCCTATGGCCACCGGCCACGAGACCGGTGACCAGTCCTACTCCCACGAGCGGACCGACCAGAAGAAGCATCGCCGAGCGGAACGCGATCTCACCTGAGAGGCCTCCGGCAACCACGCTGGCGGCGACCAGATGGCCCAGGACAACGGCAAAGTGAGTGAGTACCAAAAGGCCGGCCGCAGCGATCTGCATGATCCAGGCGTAAGCGAGCAGCGCTTCCAGGGCGATGACCGCTGCTTCGACGATGTGGGGCAGGAAATGCCGAGTTTCCGGGGACATCCGTGATGCGCCGGGGACTGTTCGTGAGGCCGCGTTGTTCGCGCCTGCCGAAACGGTCACTTCGGCGCTCCGGTTACTTGGTCCGGTTCAGCGTTTCGGGAAAGCTCGTCCATCCGGTCGAGAACTGCCGACATGGCTTCGGAAAGCGTAATCAGGGCATCGACGTCGGTCCCATCTCTGGAACTATAGGGAACAGCGATCACACCCCGGGGCGTGCCCGCGTTCTGGCCGCCCACGGCGACGGCGGCAATGGTTCCAACCGTACCGTCGGTGCGATCGATAACGATCGGTGCGCCGCGTTCGACTAGGCGGCGTAGGATCGGGTCGTGTACGCCAAGAACGCTGCCGAGCATGGGGCAGGGATCGGCCTCAGAAACGTCGAGGTACTTGCCGCCGGTACCTAGCAGGAACAGATGGGCGTCGTCTACGCCGAGGAGCCCCGCGACGGAGCGGACGAACGCATTGGCCAGGCCATGGCCGGAGGCGTGCCGGTCCGCCGAGACCGGCGCGTGCGCATCCGGCTCGCTGTTCTCGCCATCGCAAGCGAATTGCCCCTCCGGTACCGGAGGCGAGGCGGTCGCGGCAGCCACTTCGAACCGCCACAGCTCTTCGTCGATCCGCCGGATTTCATCGGCAAAAACCTGGTTGCTGTGACGCAGGCGTGCTAGCTCCCTCTCCTGTTCGGCTTGCTTCTGGCGTTCGCCGTGCCGGTAGAGTCCGATGAGCACCGCGTACAGCAGCCACTGGATAGGCAGGTGAGCCATCTCTAGGTTGTAGGTCGAAATGTCGACGCCCGGCGCGCGAGGTGGCCAATCCATGAGCCAGGAAGCGAGAGCGGCGGTGGCCACGCCGCCGTAGAGCCCATGCTGCAGGGCGACGAGTATCACCGGGAGCCAGAATGGATGCAGGTCGAGCGCCGCATAGGCTCCGCGGCCGAAGAACAGGGTCTCGATCGCCAAGAGTCCGACCAGCAGAGCCATGCCCTCGGTGACGGCCCGGATAAATGACAGAAACTCGGATTCGCCGCCGTTCTCCGTAAAGGGAATATCGTGTCCCTGGAGACGACCGCCGCGATCGCTCCCGGCGCCGACGGACACCTGTCGCTGCATGCTCAGTTCACCCCGACTGCATCGCGGGCGGTGCGGGCAAGCTTTTCCGACCGCACGGACTCTTCGCCGACTTCCAGTATGTCGCCGGGAAACAGCGCAGTATCCTCGTTTGCGGTGATGCGTATCGATTCATCCCTCGACTGACGTATGACTAGTAAACTCGGCAACGCCCCCGATCGCTCGAGGCCGCCTTGTGCCAAGCTGCCGAGCTGCATGTCCACGGAGGCGATTTGGGCCTCGATGCCGTTAAGCTCTTTCAGGCGGTCACGCAGTTCGTTGCTGAGCTGTCTCTGAAAGGCCGGCGCACTCTGTTCCAGCTCGCGCCGAGCAACGTTGTAAGCGTCCTGCGCAGCAGCTAGTTCGAGACTGATTCTTAGTCGTAAACGCTCGAGATCCATCTCGCCCTGTTCCTCCGACTGCATATGGGTGAGCGGTGTCAACCCTTTCTTGCTCAGCGGCCGCAGGCGCTCGAGATGGGTCCGCTTATTGTCGATCTGCGCCTCGGCGACCGACTGCTGCTCTTTCAACAGCTTGACCCGGAGCGCGAGTTCGTCGACGTGCGATTGAGCACCCTCCAGCTCGAGCTGGTAGGCGTTGACGGTCGACGCGAGGGCCGCAAGCTCGCTGGCGACCCGCGGCTTACCGACGACGGAGTCGAATTCTCGCAGTTGTTCCGGGTCGAAATCGATAGTCGTTTGCAGACCCATCGCCGCCTGGATTCGGCTGATCTCGAGGTTGAGGCCAACGCGGAGATGGTCCAGCTCGAGCCGGCGCGCGGTGAGATTGGAGATCGCCTGGCCCGGGCCGACTCCGCCGGCTAAGCTGGACCCGGCGAGGGCGAGGACATGACGGACCGTCATGCCCGGTGTCAGCGTGTAGCTTCCCGGAGATCGCACGGCGCCGCTGACGATGACCGGGCGGCGTGTTTCGAAACTCGCCGTCACCGAAGCCGCGTTGGAGAACACTTCGCGGTAGCGATCCGCCACGACCTTCTCGATGCACGCGAGCGAGCGCCCGAAGGCGTCGATGCGACCGAGCAGAGGAATCGACAGCTCGCCCCGCTCGTCAACGGCGTAGGTCCCGGAAAGATCCAGTCGTTCAAACACGAGCGCACTGAGGTCGAGGCCGCGGTCCTCCCGCTCTGAACCCGAGAGACGGGGCTCCTCGAAGAGTCGTACTCGCAGCGCGTCGCCGGCGACCGCTGCAGACGGGGTCAATTCTCGAGCTTGCGTGCAGTCAACCGCAGCGACCTTCTCGGATGCGTTTTCGTTTGTGCCATCGACGAGTCCTTCGAGCACGCGTTGAGAGATCGCAGCCGAGGCCTGCGAGCGGGGTGACTCTCCGCCGAGCCCCTCGAATATGCCTGTGTCGTGGAGGATCAGCGCCGCCTTCTGCCAGAGTGTCGATGCGACTTGGCCAACCGTGAAGAGCGGCTGGACATGGGGGAGGGACGCGTCCTCCGGTTCCGTCCGGGGATCGGGTGTCAAGGCGAAGTGGCAGGCAACGGCGACGACTATGCCGGATGCCACTAGCAAGCCGCGCTTGATCACTACCCGGCTCATCGGGGGCAGAAGTACGGTCATCGCCCTCGCTAGACCTCGCGGGCGCCTCGTGTCCGCGGACGGGCAACGCTGATCTGCCTTTTTTTCGTCCAACTCATCCCGCGTCCTTACCGCCGGTTGGCGTCGCCCAGCGACGGACCGCTCTCTGTGACTCGACGGCGTGGGGGATGCGCTTTGCATGTTGGTCTCCGCTAGCTCCAAGCTCTCCTGTCTCCGATCGACACGCCACCTCGGCTGCAGGCGCGCGCCAGGGTTTCTGCGACCGACCTCCCTGGCATCTCCCATCTCAACGGGGCGCAAACATCTGTTCCGACCAGAATCGACAAAAAAAGTATCGGCCGCGACCGCAACAGTCGCGATAGGGGATTTCCCGGCAGCCTGATCCGGTGAATCCCGGCAGGCGTTGATCGCGACGCAGGTCCGCACCTCCCTTGCGGGTGTTGTCTCTGCCCTCGGCCCCTCCGAGCGTTACCTCATCTGCCGCGTCGCGAGAATGCCCACGGGCATCGGTTTGGCCTCGGCGGTTGTGACCGTCATGGACCTGGGCACCTCGGGCAAGAGCTTTCGCCGGCTCAGCCCCACTCCCCTGCTGGAGAACTGAGATGCTAAACGGAAACTTCACGCCCCATTTGCGTTTGCCTCCGTCCCAATTCGGCCCCGCGGGACACCGCGCGCGACCGTTCCGTCCACGTTCCAGGCGCCCGCCGCGCGCCTACTGGTCTCGCCGGTGAGATCTAAGGAAATGCTGATCAAATGCCATCCTGGCATTGATCAGCTTGCGATTCGCGAGGCGCGACTCCCGAATCGTTCCATTTTCAACGGCTTGCAGCCGTCGAAAATGCCGGACCATCCCTGGCCCGGACGGAAAACGCAATAAATCAGCGTCTTCCTAAGACAGAAATCAGTCGGGGTTAAGGTTCTCCTAAGGTTTCGTCCCGTACCATTCGCCACAGGTATGTCACTTGTCGCGTGCCGCAGGCTTCGATGTACATGAATTTGGCGGTTTGCCGCCTCGGTCTAGGAAGAGCCAGGATGTATAGGGGTGAGCCCTGGCGGTTTCGCAAAGCGAGTCCATCGCCATCGGCCGAACAGGAGACAAAAGCGATCGGCGAGGAAACAGGGGAAAAACGATTTGCAGTTCAAAGCTGTTGCCGATGGTCGCCGGCGATAGCCGGTCGTATCGCGGTTCTACGCGCCGGAAAGACGCTCGCCGACGCGACAATCACAGGGGCTGACTGGGACCGCCGCACACCCACGGTCCGCGGCAGTGGTGACCGACGCGACGGCGTCACCGGCGAGAACTCCGACGATGACCAACAGGTCATCGGCAGGAGCGAAGTCGGCGGCCGCGGATCGTGGCAGGTCGGACACTATCGCCCAACCCGGCGCCTTGCGCGGTGGCCGCCTACGCCCAAGGTCAGCAGCCGGTGATCCTGTATGTCAACAATGCGGCCGCGCACTTGGGTTTGGCGAGGGGTCCGCGCTACCCCCAGGCCGAGACCGCGAACCTGCGAGCCGATCTACGATGCCGGCCACCTTCGCCTTTGTGAACGAGATTACAGATGTTTCTGGTTTTGAGAACGACAGTATGCCGACGGGAATCTGAAGTGACCAAGAGCCGAGCTGTCTCTACAAGCAGATCGAGATTGCCTTTGGGGCGGAGCAAAGACCTTACCCCCATTCGCAGCTCCGAACGCCGACAAGATCTTGTTCGACACGCTTGAATCGGATTCGATTTATTCCTTGTGGTACCAAGCCGTACGAAACGGACTGCGGAGGAGATATTTCACAGGGTTTATGAGGCAAAGAGCCATAGAGCTTCGCGAAAACTGAGCGCCGCCGCTCGTGTTGCTGGCTTCACAAGAGCTCAATTGAACAAAGTCCTACCGAGGGACCGACAAATGCGGACCTCGTGTGTTCTCGCGAATACGTCCAGGTCACTTCCTGAAAAAAAATCTCATAAACACGCTGAGCGTGTCAGTTGTCCGGAGGGGATTCGGCCATTTTCAATCATCCTGAGCGATAAAAAAGGAGCTACTCAGGAACAGTGCTCATTGGGCCGCGCACTGACCAAGGTCAGGACGGCACCTAATCAGCGTTTTTCAATATCAATGCAACGAATGCATGAGACGATAGCGAGGTGATATATGGTTTGCGCATTCCTTCGACGATCACTCTTTTTGCTGCCGATTGCTCTGGCAGCGACTCCGTTGTGGGCCGATGGCGTCTTGCTTCATCCAGGCAACCTGGTTTCCAAGCGAGGAACACAGAGTGACCAGCCGCTCACAGTGCTGGCGGTGGAAGACCAAAAAGGCATGAACGACGATTGGCACAGATACAAAGAGTTCTACGTCGGCAGAAGGGGATACTTGGGGATATTCTCCTACCGCCTGCCAACAGACACGGGCAAGCAGGACGTCACGACCCTCGAGTTACTGGCCAACTACAAGGGCACGACACGGGCGCAGCAGCGCTGGATGTGGCAGGTCAGAAACTTCAATACCGGCAAGTGGGTCCTGGTAGGCGACAACAAAGCTGCGGTTGACTGGGTCTGGACGCGCATGGTCTTCGCGCTGCCGGGTGATCCGAGTGATTTCATCGACGATTCTGGCCGGCTGACGGTTCGGTATCTCACCAAGACGAGCCTGGATGACAGCGACCTCGATTACCTTGCACTCAGGGTGGGGACGCGGGATGCACCAACGCCGTCGATGCCTCCGTCACCGCCGCCGGGAGATGCCCCCCACTCCACCGCCGGACGACCCGTGGAAGCCGCTCGCGCCTCCTCCGGGCGGTCTCTGGCAGCCGCTTCCGGGAAGCTCCTGGCAGTGGCACTCCGGGCGCTATCGATACCACGGTTAAGGCCGAGATCTTCGATATCGATCTCTTCGATGTGCCGCAGAAGACGATAGATACTCTGCACGCGAAGGGCAGCAAGGTGATTTGTTACTTTAGCGCCGGCTCCTGGGAGAACTGGCGTCCGGATGCGAACGATTTCCCGGATTCCGCAAAAGGCCGGAGTAACGGATGGCCGGGCGAGAAATGGCTGGATATCCGCCAGATCGGCGTGTTGGCCCCGATCATCGGCGCACGCCTCGACCTTGCGGTGGAGAAGGGCTGCGATGCCGTGGAGCCGGACAATATCGATGGATACTCTAACAACACTGGTTTTCCGCTCGGCTACCAGGACCAGTTAGCCTACAACAGATTCCTGGCCGACGAAGCGCATGCCCGAGGTCTCTCGATCGCCCTGAAAAACGACTTGGATCAGGTTGTCGACCTGGTGTCGGAGTTTGACTTTGCAGTGAACGAGCAGTGCTTCGAGTACAACGAGTGCGATCTCCTGTTGCCGTTCGTGGAGGCTGGCAAGGCTGTTCTCGCGGTAGAGTACCAGGGCAGCCCTGAATCGTTCTGCCCGAAGGCAAACCAGATGGGCATGGATGTCCTGAAAAAGCGCATGGATTTGGATGCTTGGCGTATCGATTGCCATGACTACCCATAGCGCTTGAGGCCAGTGAGGGCCGGTCGCAGGCAGCGAATTTGCGACCGGCTCTTGGCTGCAGGGCGAGAGTTTGATTGTTAGGAGGCCCGCCCGCCATAGCCTCCTAACACGTGCCGATCATCTGGGGGATATCGCACAGCACCCGCCTACCACCCCACGCCTGCGTTTGGACTGTGATGGTTCCGCCAAGGATGTTTGCGCGATACGCCATGATATGCACCCCCAGTGCACCGGGGCCGTCCTCGGGCTTGTCTGGCCATCTTCCATCGTCGTAAACGCACAGCCGTATATGGTCTTGGTTCGCTGCAACCAGATATGAACGTTGGACGGTGCGCCGTGCCGCACGGCGTTTTCGAGCGCCTCCTGAGCGATCCGGTAAAGATGTGAGTTAACGAGCCGGTCCGTGGTCGGAACGTCGGACTCGCTGTGCACGGCGCAACGGACACAGTGGCGGCCCCGACTTGGTCCGCCAGTCTCTCCAGGGCCTCGCTTAATCGCTCCGGCTCGATACCCACGGGGGATAGGCCTCGGATGATCGCTCGCGAATCGGTCAATGCCTGTTCCAGGTGATCCTCCAGATGCCGAGCCTCGGCGGCCTCTGGACACTGCAGGGTTTCCAGCTTCCTCGTCAGCGCCGACGCCAGCATCGCCACCGCGGTGAGCTGCTGACCTAGGCCATTGTGGATGAGCTGACCGATGCGTTGTTGTTCGAGCGTACTGGACTCGACGATCTGTCGCCCGAGCTCGCGCCGCTCGCTGACATCGCGGACCAGCAACATGTAACCTCCGAACTCGTCGACCGCGACGGCGCGCACCTCGGTCGGAAAACGCCCACCGGTTGTACGCACTCCCTCGCACGGCAGCATTCCCGCGTCGACCTTGAACCGGTCGTCCAGCAGTTGCAGGATGCTCCCTTCCTCATCGGCCTGCGCCGACGCCGGCTTAAGGAAGCGCTGCAACGGCTGTCCGCGTGCCTTGCTCGCGGGGCATGCAAACAGGCGTTCGGCGGCAGAATTGAATTCTCCGATGACACCCCCCGCGCCAACGCCGACGATGCCGTCGACAACCGCGTCGAGGATGGCTGCGAGTCGCCGTTTGACAACGGCAAGCTGCCTTTCTGCCCTGGTGAGGGCACTGATGTCGATGAAGGCAATCACTACCCCATCGATATAGTTCTCGCGGGTGCGATACGGTCGGATACGACGCAAGTACCGGTTCCCGTCATTGAGGACGACCTCCTTCTCCAGCACCGCCATTTTTTTCAGCGCTCGGACAGCATCGTCGAGGATGCTGTCGTCGCGAACGCTCGGCACCAGCTCGGCCAGCTTGCCGCCGGTGCACTCGCCTCGAGGTCGAGTAGTCGCGCGGTTAGCGGGGTGTATCCTCGGATGCGCATCCTGGTGTCCAGGAACAAGGCCGCGGTATCGGTGACGGACGAGAGGTTGTCGACGTCGTCCCTGCAGCGACCGTTCTCCCGCATCTTCTGCGCGAGCAAACTTCCTTCACTGGCGAGCCCCTGGTTCGATGCCTGCGTTTCGTCATTCATATCCGTCGCCGTCCCGCTCTGTGTGGCAGGCTCCGAATCTGATGGGTGCGAGCCTGGGCCTGGCGATGCTGCGAATCCAGGTGAAGCCGCGTCCCCTCGCGGGTGTGTGTAGTCTTCGCCCCGTCCGGCGACCGCCGGAAGCGCATGACGGGCGACATGAGGCCTGGGTTGGCACTCCGGCGCGCTTTTCATCTTCTCGATACCAGATCCGAGTTTTGCGCGAAGATTTGAGCAGCGCCGCAGGGACGGCGTTGGATCTCGGTTTCCCGTCGGCGGCTCGAATCTTGAGTTCGACCCGGTCGACGACAAGGCGGACGTCGGGTGCTTGACCCTTTTCCCCCAACGATGCACTCACCGGCGGCGCAGTCGCCCGGTAACCTGGCTGTGCCAAGGGCCATGTACCGTCGACGGGTGCACGGGATCTGGCGTTGTCCTCCCTTCCGCTTGGGGTTTCCTGGTATTCTCTCCCCGATGGAATCCTAGGAGCCAGGTCGTATCTTTACGATCAGGGAACACCTGATAGCGATCTAGGATTCTCTCTGTCACACTGAAAACACTGCTAGCCTTGGGGGAGTCTTTCCTGGTGTCATGGCTGTGCGCATACGGTTGCGCAAAGCGCGGTGCGCCCCGAGGCAAGTGCATCGGCAACAAAGAATCGAAAACGAGGAGTGGACATCAATCGGGACTCGTGGATTGGCAACAACGAAACGTAAGGACTGAGCGACGATAGGGACTCCAGAGGCTTCACGTGGCCGATGAGGCAACGCGAGGCGAATTGAGGAAACCTCTGGATAAGGTTGGGAGGAGACGATGCCAATGGTTTCGAGAGTGATGATAGTTGACAACTATCCTCTAGTACGGGAAGGACTCAAGAGGATCATCGAGCAGGAGGTTGATTTCACCATCTGCGGTGAAACCGGAAGCTTGCGGCAAGCCAGGAGCATGGTGCCAACGCACCGTCCGGACATCGTGATCCTCGATCTGATGCTGCAAGACGGGAGTGGCCTGGAACTGATTCGAAGGCTGAAGAGCGATCACCCGGAGATCAGGATACTGGTTTGCTCAATGCACGACGAGGTGCTGTTCGCCGAGCGCGCAGTCAGCTCGGGGGCGCACGGGTTCATGGACAAGCACGAGGCTGCACGGAATACCGTCAAAGCGTTGCGGCAGATCCGTGCCGGCAAGATGTTTCTCCGCCCGCACGTGGTCGATCGACTCATCAACAGATCTATGGGCAATCAGCCCAAGCTCGGCTCGCCCATCGACCTGTTGACCGACCGCGAGCTGGAGGTTTTCCTGCTCATCGCGCAGGGGTGCTCCACCGGTACGATCGCTACGAAGCTGATCATCAGCGTGAAAACGGTCGATACGCACCGCGACAAGATCAAGCGAAAGCTCGGATTGACGTCAGCCGGCGAGCTTGTTCGTGCCGCTGTGCTTTGGGATGTGGCGCAGTATGGGGGAAACGCGACTCCGTGCGACCGGCATACGGATTGGCTAGCCGGCGCAAGTCGTGCCATGGCCGTTGGTAGGGGGCACGTAGGCTCAGTCAAGGGTTTCCTGAGAGATCCCCCCAGCGCGATCGGTAGAGGGCAGACGGCACGGCGGCTGCCGGACGTGATCCCATGAGTGAACTGGAAGAAGCCGGGGGCCGATATCTTCACCTAACCGAAAGCGAACCGTCGGTGAGGCGGTCGCTGGGGTAGGTGGAGTTATTGGCAAAGTTTTGCTAACGGCTGAAAAAGGGGCGATTTTTGGCGGGAAACGGATTTTCCCGCCCCGAGGAGAACAGCGGATCCGCCCCCGATATCGCGTCCCCCGCAGATCAAGTCAACCAACCCTGGGGACAGCGAGCGCCACCGACTTCGACCGATGCGCGGCGTGGGCAACGAGGTATCTACCGGCCGCACGCCGGTCCATCGCTGGTCTCTGCAGCGACGCCTCCGTGAGTCCCCCAGACACTGCCTTGCCCGGGAGCGGCCTGCGCTCAAGGGAACCATATGGCCCGTTGGAGTCGGGCTGGCGGCAAACCGGACCAGCGATGAGGAGGGTAGCGTAACCAAGGCTTCCTGTGGCTCCCTGCCTCGGCTCTGCGGTTCGGCGCGCCAACCGGCGAGAGACTCGAGAACGGAGCAGGGGCTCGAGGCCGCGAGCCTGCCACAGCCCGCGCAGCTATTCGACCGTGACCGACTTGGCCAGATTTCGTGGCTGATCCACATCCGTGCCTTTCAGGACCGCAACATGGTAGGCCAGTAGTTGCATTGGAACCGTGAATACGAACGGGTCGATGAGGGCGTCGGTTTCTGGCAAGCGGATGACAGTGATACCCGGCTCTTCCCGCATCGGGGCACTGTCGCCGGTGAAGACGAAGAGCTGACCACCGCGGGCGCGCACCTCTTCCAGATTGGATTTGAGCTTCTCGAGCAGCGTGTTGTTAGGGGCGACGGCAACCACGGGCATGTCCTCGTCGATCAGCGCGAGTGGCCCATGCTTGAGCTCGCCCGCCGGGTATGCCTCCGCGTGTATGTACGAAATCTCTTTCAGTTTCAGTGCTCCCTCCATCGCGATCGGATACTGTTCGCCGCGACCGAGAAAGAGCGTATGTCGCTTTTCGACGAAGTGTTCCGCCAATGCGGCGATGGGTGCGTCCAGGGCCGCCAGCACGCCTTCGAGCTGGCCTGGCAGCGAGCGCAATAGGGCGATCGCGGCTGCCTCCTCTTCCCGGGGCATACCCTGGCAACGGGCGAGATTTAGGGTCAGCAGCAGCAATGCGGCGAGCTGCGTCGTGAAGGCCTTGGTTGAGGCGACGCCAATCTCGGGCCCGGCGCGCGTCAGCAGAATCAGGTCGGATTCCCGCACCAGCGAGCTTTCGGGCACGTTGCAGATCGCGAGCGTCTTCACATAGCCGTTTGCCTTGGCAATGCGCAGCGCGGCGAGGGTGTCAGCGGTCTCGCCCGACTGGGAGATGGTCAGGAAAAGCGCGTTTTCGGGCGCCGCATGCTTGCGGTATCGGTACTCGCTGGCCACCTCGACGCGACAAGGCAGCCCGGCCAGCGACTCGATCCAATACTGGGCGACCATGCCGGCGTGATAGCTGGTGCCGCAGGCAACGATGGTCACGGCGCGCACCGATGAGAGTACGGACTCGGCCTCGTTGCCGAACGCGTCCGGCAGGAGGCGGTCCGCCGTGACTCGTCCCTCAATCGTTTTCGCGATCGCCGCCGGCTGCTCGGCGATTTCTTTCTGCATGAAGTGCCGATACCTGCCGCGGTCGGAGGCGTCGACGGTTACGGTTGATTCGCGTATCGGACGCTCTACCTCGTTTCCATCCGCATCCCAGATTATGCGGCCGTCACGACGCAGCTCGGCGATGTCCCCCTCTTCGAGAAAGATGAAACGATTGGTGACCGGCAACAGGGCGAAGACATCGGAGGCGATGAAGTGCTCCTGGAAACCCACTCCGATGACCAAAGGACTGCCTTGGCGGGCAGCGATTAGACGCCCCGGATCGCTACCGCAGACGAGGCCGATGGCGTAGGCGCCCTGGAGCCTGCGCGTGGTCCGGCGCAAGGCTTCGGTGACGGAATGACCGTTGGCCAGCTCGTCGTGGACGGCGTGCGCGATCACCTCGGTATCGGTCTGGGAGGTGAAGGCGTGTCCAGCCGCAAGCTGCTCTCGGCGTAGCGCTTCATGATTCTCGATGATGCCGTTATGGACGATGGCGCAGCGCTCACCGGAGATGTGCGGATGGGCGTTCTCGGTCGAGGGCGCGCCGTGTGTTGCCCATCGCGTATGTGCGATGCCCAGGGTCCCTTCCAGCGGTTGCTCCGCAACGGCGTCACTGAGCTTCGAGACCTTGCCTAACTTCCGTATGCGGTTCAGCCGGCCTTCGGCATCCACCACCGCCAGGCCGGCAGAATCATAGCCGCGGTACTCGAGCCGCCTCAGACCCTCGAGCAGAATGGCCGCAACCGGGCGATGCGCAATTGCGCCGACGATGCCGCACATGACCGAGCTCCTTTCTCGAAGAACCGCATATTCCGCCTGAACTTTCGTCTCGCGGACGCTGAACGACTTCGACGGAAACCCGAATAGCGACTCGGCCGCCAATTCGAGTGCCGCGAATGCTATGAATTACTGTGTCTCACTGGCCGGTCTTCCGCCATCGGGGATTTCTTGAACTCGACATCATCCTCAGTCGGGCGACGCCCCGTGACGTGGCCCCGGACCGAATCGGGCAAGGCCAGGCTCTCATTCGCGCTCGCACCAGCGGGGGGCGCAACCCGTTGACTCCCATCTACTCACCGTCTCGGTTGCAATAACTGGCCCACAGGCGAGAAATTGCCTGACCCACCTGTCGGGGAGTCCCCGATCCTCAATTTCCCGGTTGTCGCCCAAGCTTTGCACATATCGCCTTGAGAAAGAGCAACAAAACGGACGCTTGTCGTTGGAAGGCTCGGAGAGGACGCGCTGCCGGCAAATGCCGTAGATGCCGGGACGATGGAAAGAAGAGGAGCGCCGGACTCGCTTGCATACTGCCTCAGGGATAGGGGACCTTCGGCCCATTCGCCATGACTGCGATGAGCACGCACCCACAAATTCTGAGCAGACTACTCGCGTCGGGCTTCGCGCTTTTTCTTGAAGGGTTTGGATCGAAATCGGTCAGGAGTGACCGTGGCGTCGGGCGTCGCGTTCTCGGGACTGATTCCGGCGAGACACTGGACCTGCGGGGGCGCGCGAAATGGCCGGACCGGAATCATCTACGCAACCATGCCGGGTTAGCAAACAAATGACTGAGCCTGTAAATCTTGCGACGTTGGGCGGAACCTTGCGTCTTACATCCTTTCGCCCACGCCGCTTGTGTCGGGCCTTGGCGGCGGTCGTGGCCTTGGTCGGCGCCGCGCCGGCATTCTCGGACGACGCTGTCCAAATGAAAGTGCTCGTCCTGTCGACGGCACCCGAAACGGGGGACCAGGGCCTGGCCTATATCAAGCCGGTTCTGGACGAGATGGGTGTGCCCTACGACGTCTTGGACGCGAGTTCCGCGCCCCTGACCGCCGAAACGCTCTCTCCCGGTGGCTGCTCGGCCGCGACCGCCGGTTGTGTCGGCAACTACAACGGGGTGATCCTGACCAACGCCGATATGGCGTTGGAGCTCACGCCGACCGAATGGGAGATCCTCCACCAATACGAGAAGGATTTCCGTGTTCGAGAATCCGTGCTGAGCGGTTGGCCTGCCCAGTATTGGGATCCAAATCCCCCCTGGGGCATCTACCTGGATTACGGCGTCACCGTCAACGTCGCCGGAGCGGGAACCTTCCCGGATGCCCAGTGGACGGGCTCCGCCGGCGGCCCGACGGTCTTCGAATATGTGAACACCGCCAACCCGCTGCCGGTGACCGACTGGGCATTCCCAACCACCGCGCGCAACGACGGAATTGGTCCGCGAGACGGGACCGTGCCCAGCGTCGAGTCCCTGCTCGTCACGCCCGACGGCGAGGCATTGGTCTCAATCGTGCGCTACTACGACCCACTCCAGCCGGCCACGCCGGTACGAGAGGTGCTGCTGTCGACCATCACCAATGCCTGGTTCCTCGTCCATTCCCAGGCGCTGGCCTACGAGTTCATCAACTTCGCGACACAAGGGGTATTCGTCGGCGGGCGATTCGTCCATCTAAACGCCCATCTGGACGACCTGTTCATCGCCGATGACTTGTGGGATATAGCCATCCAACGAACGAATCCCAACACCACCTACCGCTTGAACAGCGCCGACATCACCAATGCGGTGGCCACTCAGAACGTCTTCCGCGCGGCCCATCCGACGGTCGGCAATGATTTCAAGCTGGAGTTTCCCTTCAATGGCGCCGGCGCGGTAATGGATCCGGAGGCGGCAGAAGGCAGTCTAGTTGCGGATCTAGCGGAGGATCTGGTGGCCTCGGTGGTGGCCAACAAGGACCAGTTCCGCTTCATCAACCATACATTCAGCCATGCGGACATGGACAAGGCGCCAGAGCCGCCAGACGCCGCCTGTGACTACGACACCTTTACCACGGTCGATGCCATCAAGCAGGAAATCACCAAGAACCGCGAAGTATGGAGTCTTCTAGGTCTGCCCGTAGAGGGAAACAATGACCGCATCCTGGTCAGTGGAAACCACTCGGGCCTAAAGGATCGCAACTGCACCGACTACCCTGAGCTGCACCCTGAAATGTTCGATGTCCAAGACGACGACGTGCATTTTTGGCAGGGCGCCAATCCGCTGTTCCTGCAAGCGGCGGCGGAACTGGGCATTGATTACCTCGCCTCAGACTCGTCCCAGCCAAACCAGAACGTGGAGCAGTACATCAGCCAGGTTCCAGATGGCTCAGACACGGACCGTATCATGCTGCCGCGCTGGCCGACCAACCTCTTCTACAACACGATCAACCCCCTTCAGCTGGAGGACGAGTACAACTACATCTTCCATGACCGGTACTGGGCTCAGACTCCGCCCCAGGATCCCTGCACGATTCCCGGCGCCATCTGCACGCCGCGCACTTATGACCAGATCCTTGCGGCGGAATCAGACGCTGCGCTCCGGCACATGCTGAGCTTCAAGAAGTGGGCGCACTATTTTCACCAGACGAATCTCGCCGTTTACGACGCTGCGGGCAATACGCTCCAGTTCGACTGGCTGAACGCCGCGATGGGTGAGTACGAGAAGCTGTTCTCACTCCCGGTCAAGAACTATCCATACTACCTGCTCGGGGAAAAGACCAAGGACAGGCTCACCGCCCGCTCGGCGACTCTTGAGGCGATCTGGGACCGCACCACCAATGAGGTGACGTTGTCCGCCGATAAACTGGTACCGAATCTGATGGTCACCGGAGTGCAGGGTGGCGAGTTCTACGGAGGCCAGTTCATTCGGGAAATCGACGCGGACACGATACCGCAAGCCGTTACAGTCGTGAGTGACTCGACGATGCAATTCGATTCCGACAACGATGGCGTAAGCAACGCCCTCGACCAGTGCCCGGATACCCCCCCGGGCGAGGCGGTGGATGCGAACGGCTGCTCGGCGAGCCAGCTCGACGGAGACAACGATGGCGTGAGCGATGCGCTGGACCAGTGTCCGGGCACCCCCGCGGGCGCTCCGGTCGATGCGAACGGCTGCTCCACCAGCCAGTTGGCGACCCAGTTGAACGTCACCGTCAACGGCACCATGCAGAGCTACGACGTCGTGACCTACGGTGGCAGCCAGGACGTTAGTGGCACCACGGAGCTGCTCGACGGTGGTGCGACGCTGCGCATGGTGGGCAACACGTGGAAGAAAGTGGTGTTGAACACGCCGTACACGGTCACTGCCGATACGGTGCTGACAGTGACCTTCAGGAGCGGCGTGCGGGGCGAGGTGCACGGCATCGGCTTCGATACCGACGATGGCATCAGCGCGAACAGGACGTTCAAGCTCTACGGCACCCAGAACTGGGGGATTAGGGCCACTACGGCCTACCCGGGCGACGGCAGTGCGGTGACCTACACCATCCCGGTGGGCAGCTACTACACGGGTACCTTCCCGTACCTGATCTTCGCCATGGACCACGATGTGGCCAACCCGACCGGGGAGAGCGTGTTCAGCAACATCAGCATCTCGACCGCCGACCCCGGCGAGACAGTGACGGTGACGGCGTGAGCGACGCGCTCGATCTATGCCCGAACACCCCCGCGGGTGAGGCGGTGGATGCCGACGGCTGCTCGGCCAGCCAGCTCGCGGCTCAGCTGAGCGTCACCGTCAACGGCACCACGCAGGGCTACGATGTGGTTGACCTACGGCGGCAGCCAGGACGTGGGTGGCACGACGGAGCTGCTCGACGGTGGCGCGACCCTGCGCATGGTGGGCAACACCTGGAAGAAGGTGCTGCTCGACTGCGTCGTCGGGCCGGACGACCTCTGAGCTTCGACTTCGCGAGCAGCGCCCGAGGGGAGATCCACGGCATCGGTTTCGACATGGACGACGGCATCAGCTCGCAACAGGACGTTCAAGGCTCTACGGGAGCCAGAGCTGGGGTATTCCGCTGACGACCTACACCGGTGCCGGGGCATTCCAGACCTACAGCAACATCCCCGTGGGGAGTTACTTCACGGGGAGCTTCTCGCGCCTGATCTTCGCCATGGACCACGACGTGGCCAACCCGAACGGGCGAGAGCGTGTTCAGCAACATCGTCGTGACCGGGTGCAACTGATTGTCGTGTCGGACTCTCGCCGATCGGTGTCATTGAGAAACCGCCGGAGACCGTCCGTACGCCTGAGCCAATCCCCCGATGACCGCAGCGATGGTCGGCCATCGGGGGTTGGGCTGTACCTGGTGGTCACCGGTACAGGGAGGAGAGCTCTGCGGTGGTCAGCTGATCAGGCAAATCGGCGCGAGTACGAGCCCCGAGACAGTCAACGTCAACCGTACTCTGAATCCGTGAACCGCCAAAGCCTTCGGTGACAACGGCGCAATCGATTCTTGGAGGATCCACTACATGGCCAATCACAAATCGTTACTAATCGCATCCGTTCTTTCTATGCTGTTCATGGGCGCTTTGGCCACACCTATGCTGGGGGTTGCGGCGAAGACCTCCCTGGCAACTGAGCAGGAGAGGCTGGAAGTGCGACAGGACGAGGAAGTCAGGCTTGCGAGTCTTGACAAATCGTACGCCAAACAACAGCGGACGCTCGCCAAGCAGTACAGGAAGGCGGCAAAGGAGGTTCAGAAGCAAGGCGGCGATTCAACCGCACTGCTTGAGGCAGCCGCCTATTTCGATGGCCAAGCCGGCAAACAGGAGAAAAGGGAAAAGACGATAGCAGGAAAAGACGTGATGGCGACCAAGATCAAATAGAGCGCCGATGTTGCCGACTATCGGCGCGGGTTCGGTTCTGGGTTGCCTCTTGGGTTAGGGAATACGACTCGGGGTCAGGGCAAAACTCAACCCTGACTCCGTGTGCACGGCGAGGCGCCGGCGGCCTTCACCGCCGACGCGTGCTCCCCTCGAAGCACGTGTCGCTCGCGAAAAGGCGAAACGACCCCGCCGAATTGCCGGTCACTGATCGAGCTCCCCGGCCGTTTGCACAAGGATGAGCTCGTCTTTTTGTTCTTATTGACGGAGGAATCCCCGTCCGGTGTCTTCAGGCTCCGGAACCTCCTTGCAACTCAATCGGGTTCTGCAGTCTTCTCGAGCGGGAGGAACACCCGGAGCTCCGCCCCCGGCTCGCGGTTGACCAGGTCCACCCGCCCCTTCATGGCCAGCGTGAGCTGGCGCACCAGGGCGAGACCGATGCCCGTGCCCACGGTCTCGCGGGTCAGCTCGCTGCCTGCCCGGTAGAAGAGGCGGAAGATCTTCTTCATCTGGTCCGGCGGCACGCCCGGGCCGAAGTCGCGAACCGAGATCCGGATCTCGCCTTCGCTCGCGCGGGCGCAGCCGACCACGACCTCCGCCGCTCGGCGTCGCGGGAGAACTTGATGGCGTTGTCCACCAGGTTGATCAGGATCTGGGTCAGGAAGTCCTCGTCCACCCGCGCCACGCCCTCGGCGGCATCGGCGCAGTCCATGCGGAGCGCGAACCCCGCCTGTTCGGCCTGCGAGGCGAGCCTGGGCAGGATGTCCTCCATCAGCGCCCGGATCGGTCGCGGCTTCAGGTCCACCGCCAGCTCGTTGCGGGTGAGGCGTGCGAGCTGGAGCACGTTGTTGATCAGCCGGCTCAGGCGCTCGCTCTCGGTCAGGATGAACTCGTAGTAGCTCTGCTTGCGCTCCTCCGGCGCCCAGCCCTCCCGCAGCATCTCGCCGTACATGCGGATGGAGGTCAGGGGGGTCTTGAGCTCGTGGCTGACGGCGGAGACGAAGTCCTGCTGCTGTCGGGTCAGCGCGATCTGGCGCAGCCCGAGGCGGTAGAGCAGGTAGAAGCCGCCGACCAGCACCAGCGGCCAGAATGGCCGCGAGCCAGCCCACCACCGACGCCGCCCGGTCCCGCCGGCAGGCGGCTGATGCTGAAGATGAGCTCCAGGTCCCCCGCCGGCGCGGAAAGCCGCAGCCGATGGAGCAGGGCGCCCGTGAGCTCGCCGGCGCTGGTGAGGTAGTCGCGGCCGGGGCGGGTGCCGTAAACGGCGAGGACCGCGCCGCGGTAGGCCACCGTCAGGTCGCTCACGCGCGACAGGGCGGTCTCCGCGAAGGGGTCCGCGATCAGGCCGCGCAGAAACGCCTCCTGGGCGACGACGGCCCCCTGGATGTAGCGCGCGCCCGTCGCGCCAGACCTTGCGGAAAAGCACGAAGTGGCCGCTGTCGAGCAGGCTCAGGGCGAAGGGGTCGATCTCGCTCTCGAACATCCGCACCCGCTGCCCTGGGTCCGGCTCGTTCCCGCTGGTCAGCCCGGCGGGCGCGGCGTCGCCTTCGAGGGGAGAGGCCACCCGTTCCTTTTCCGCCGATGCGGGCGCGGCAGGGGCAGGCGGCGTTTGGACGGCCTGGCGCTGGTAGGTCAGGTCGAGCTTCAGGTCCTCCACCTGGCCTAGGCTCTGTGCGGGTGCCTTCTCGCGCTTGGCGGGTCTAGGCGCATTCTCCTCGAGCTGCAGGCGGTCGAATGCGGCCTGGCCGGTGACCGAGCTCTCCGCCTCGTCAGCGGCGGCGAAGGTCTCCTCCGCGCGACGCTCCGGGTCCTGGTCCAGGGTAGTCTGCTCGCGGTCGGCGTCCGCCGGCAGGTCCACCAGCCGGTTGCGGGTGAGGACGCCGCGGATCTCCTTCGCGATGGCCTCACGCTGGAGGAGGTCCGGGACGCCCCGGACCACGGGGGTCCCGTCGTCGCTCGGCAGCAGCGGGGTGCGGAAGGCCCCGTCGGCGTCGACCTGGAACCAGCCGATCAAGCCGGGTATCTCGGAGCGTATCGGGAACTGCGACAGGGGCGAGGGCTGGCGGTAGCCGTTCTCCGGATCCGCGGCGGCCAGGAATCCGTAGTCGCCAAAGGTGCGCGCCTGCTCGGCGCCGATCAGGGCCGTCAGGCGGCGGTCGATGCGAGCGCCGAGCTCCTCGGACTGGGTACGGAACTGGTGGAAGACCTCCCACTTCAGCTGGTCATAGGCCTTGTACACCAACACCCCGGTGGGCACGGCCAGGGCGAGGAAGAACAGCCCGAGCACCAGGCGCAGGCGGCGGGCGTCGGGTCCGATCCGTTCGGGGGCCACCGCCCTCAATCCGCGAGCAGCCGGTAACCCGCGCCGCGCACCGTGACCAGGTAGCGGGGGTTGGTGGGGTCGGGCTCGATCTTGCGCCGCAGCTTGGCGATGTGGATGTCCACGGTGCGGGTCTCGATGCCGAGGGTCCGCGCGTAGCCCCAGACCTTCGCCAGCAGCTCCTCGCGGGGGACGGGGCGCTCGCCGTTCGCCTTCAGGTACTGCAGCATCTCCATCTCCCGGCGGGTGAACGACAGGGGCTCGTCTCGACGCCGGCCGCAGAGGTTGCGGGTGTCGACCTCGACCTCGTCGCCCAGGCGGATCGCGTGCAGGTCCTCGACCCCGACGCGGGCGCGCCTGAGCACCGCCTGCACCCGCAGCACCAGCTGGGCGACCGAGAAGGGCTTGGTCACGTAGTCGTCGGCGCCCAGGGTGAGGCCGTGGATCACGTCGTCGTCCGTGCCCTTGGCGGTCAGCATGATGACGGGCTGCTCGGGGTCGGCGGCGCGCACCCGGTTGCAGATCTCGAAGCCGTCGATGCCGGGCAGCATGACGTCCAGGAGGATCAGATCGAAGGTCCCGCCGAGGGCCTTCGCGAGCCCGTCCCGGCCATTGGCGGCGGTGTCCACCTCGTAGCCGTGGTACAGGAACACGTCGGTCAGGCCCACGCGGATGGGTTCCTCGTCCTCGACGATCAGGAGCCGGGCTTTGCGTTCCATGGTTGGCGCCGCCGTCAGTCGCTTCGCGCGTGCACCGCGGCGGGAAGCATCGGTTGTTCGGGTTTCCACATGCTAACAACCCGGTACCGGCGCGACGTAAATCTTTTGTAAATCCCTGCCCCTGGCTTTTACCCAAGTCTGTCTACGCGGCTGCGGGCCTCCCTCCCTAAGCTGGAACTGCGCCCATCGCCCCGCCCCCGCTGGCGGCGGGGCAGCGGCGAGACCCGTCCGCAACCTGAAACCCGGAGGTGACCAATGACCCTGATCAACCGTGTATCCCGGCTCTTCCGGGCGGACCTCAACGCGGTGCTGGACCGCGTGGAGGAGCCGGACCTGCTGCTGCGCCAGGCGGTGCGCGAGATGGAGGAAGATCTCGCCGCTGACCGTCGGCGCCTGGCGGGGCTGGCGGAAGGCCGGCGCGCCCTGGAAGCGCGCCTGGCCGAGCTGGAGGCGCAAGTCTCCCGTGTCGCGGAGGAGCTGGACATCTGCTTCGCCGCGGGCAAGGACGACCTGGCCCGGGCGCTGATCAAACGGCGTCTGGAGGCCGCTCGGCTGGGTGACTTCCTGCGCGCCAAACGCGCCGACCTGGAGCGGCAGACCGCCGGGTTGGAGTCCCGCATCGGCGAAAACGCCGCCCGGTTGGAGGCCATGCGCCAGAAGGCCGAGCTGCTGGCGTCGCGGGACCCCTCGGAGCCGCCAGACGTGTCCTGGAGCGCGCCGGACTGCCGGGTGCGGGACGAGGACGTGGAGGTCGCCTTCCTGCGCGAGCGTCAGCGGAGGGCGGGAGCATGAGATACCCGAGCTTCCTCGAAGGGACCGGCGTGGCGCTGGCGGCCGCCCTGACGATGGGTCTTGGTCAGGCCGCCCTGACGCTGGTCATGCCCGCTGGAACGGCGCTGCGGCTGTTGGCGGCGCTCGTCTCCCTGGCCTATCTCCTTTACCTGCTGCGGCGCAGCCCGGAGCGCGTGGGCCGGGCGGTCACCATGGCCGCCTGGACAGCGGCCGCGGGCCTGCTGTGGCTCGCCGCGCCGTCCCTGTCCCTCTATCTGTCCGCCCACCTGTTGCTGCTGTGGCTCGCCCGCTCGCTGTACTTCCATCAGGGGCCCCTGGCCGCGCTGGCGGATCTGGGGCTGACCGGTCTGGCCGGCACGGCGGCGGTTGGTGCCTGGCTGCACAGCGGCAGCCTGTTCCTGGCCGTCTGGTGCCTGTTCTTGGCCCAGGCTCTGTTCGTGCTGATCCCCTACGGTCGGGGAAGCGATCCGTCGCCGGAGCCGGATCGTTTCGAGCGCGCCCACCGCAGCGCCGAGTCCGCTCTGCGCAAGCTTTCCACCTACTGATCGTTTTCGAGGAGCCAATCATGAACGCGAAAATCACCGCACTTGCACTCATCCTGTCGACGACCGCTGCAGTCGCCGTGTACCCCAGTCTGCAGAAAGGCTCTTCCGCCCCGCCAGCGGTTCCGGCTCCGCCGGCCGAGGCCTCCACTGGCGGCCGCCCGCGGGTCGAGGTGGCCTTTGTGTTGGATACCACCGGCAGCATGGGCGGGCTGATCCAGGCCGCGAAGGAGAAGATCTGGGCGATCGCGGGCACCATGGCGCAGGCCCAGCCGGCGCCGGAGATCCGCATGGGTCTGGTGGCCTACCGGGACCGGGGCGACGAGTACGTCACCCGGGTCGTCGACCTGTCCCCGGACCTGGACTCCATGTACGCGACCCTGATGGACTTCCAGGCCCAGGGGGGAGGCGACGGACCCGAGAGCGTGAACCAGGCGCTCCACGATGCCGTCCATCGCATGTCCTGGAGCCAGGGCCCGGACACCTACCGGGTCCTGTTCCTGGTGGGGGATGCGCCGCCCCACATGGACTACCAGGATGACGTCAAGTGGCCGGAGACGGTGCAGGCGGCGCAGGCCAGGGGCATCCGGGTCAACGCGATCCAATGCGGGCGGGACGGGTCTGCGGCCGACGCCTGGCAGCGCATCGCCGACCTGGGGCAGGGAAGCTACTTCCAGGTGGAGCAGGCGGGTGGCGCGGTGGCCATCGCCACCCCGTATGACGAGCGGCTGGCGGAGCTGTCCGCGGAGCTGGACGGGACGCGCCTCTACTACGGAGGTGCGGAGGATCGGGAACGGCAGGCACGCAAGCTGGAGGCGACGGACAAGCTCAACGCCTCGGCCTCGGTGTCCTCCAAGGCCCGCCGCGCCGCCTTCAATGCCTCGGAAAGCGGCGAGGCCAATCTCCTGGGCGGCAAGGACCTCGTCGACGATCTGGCCTCCGGTCGAGCGGAGCTTGCCGATATCGATTCCGACGAGCTGCCGGCGCCTCTGCAGGCCTTGCCCCCCGAGGCGCAGAAGGCCGTGATCGAGGAGACCGCCGAGCGCAGGGAAGCCATCAAACGCGAGATCCGGACCCTGGCGGAGCAGCGCGACGCCTACCTGAGCAAGGAGGTGGAGGCCGGGGGTGGCGCCGAGGGCTCGCTGGATCATGGCATCTATGACGCCGTGCGGGAGCAGGCGGCGGGCGCCGGGCTGCGCTACAAGGCGGCTGCGCCCGTCTACTGAAAAGGGGCGTTCGGTTCCTTGGCGCTACGCCATTTTCAAGCGCGCAAGCGATTGAAAATGAAGCCACCCAAGAACCGCGCTTCTTGGGTGGCATGCTGATTTTGGCCAGGATGGCCAATAGTCAGTTCTATACGAAAACGCTGATCAGTTCGGAGCGACCCGCGGCACAGGGATGTGGCGCCATTTTCGAGCGCGTAAGCGATTGAAAATGGAGCTACCCAAGAACCGCGCTTCTTGGGTGGCGTGCTGATTTTGGCCAGGATGGCCAATAATCAGTTCTATACGAAAACGCTGATCAGTTCGGAGCGACCCGCGGCACAGGGATGTGGCGCCATTTTCGAGCGCGTAAGCGATTGAAAATGGAGCTACCCAAGAACCGCGCTTCTTGGGTGGCGTGCTGATTTTGGCCAGGATGGCCAAGAATCAGCTTCTACATAAATTGAGCAATGCCCGATCGCCGTCAATACTTGGTAGTGAGGCCGAGAGCCGAGGGCTCTCATCAGCCGTCACAGCGTGAAGAGGAGGAAAGACGATGACGCGCAGTAACTGGTCTCTCGTGACCATTCTTACCCTGGTCGCCGGCACGGTTGCCGTCGGTGGGATCAATGCCGAGGTGGCGGCACCGGGCGATGAGCAGCCGGCGGCCGTCGCCCCGGAGCCTGCTCCAGTCTCCACGCAGGTTCCCGCGGCCGAGCCGGCGCCAGTGCCCGCGGGGACGGTATCAGCGCCCGCGGGGACGGTAGCAGCGCCCGCGGAGACGGCAGCAGCGCCCGCGGATGACGCAACGGCGCCAACGGAAACCGCGGAGTCGGAGGTCGCCCCCGAGGAGCAAGCGGTGGGGGAGGGCGCTCTGATCGTGCTGCCGGTCCCGCCGCCGCGCAGCCTGCAGACGCTGGTCGACGAGCGGCGCGACCTGCTGCGTCAGCGGCGCAACGCGATGTTCGATGCGTACAGCGGCAGGGGCGCCTACATGCCTTCCTGGATGGCGGCCTACGACGACGCCGTCGAGCGCTATCGGGACGCCATGCGCCAAACCTATCGCCAGCGCAGGGACTACAACATGGCTCGGCACGACAGCTGGATGGATGCCATGTGCCCTTGGTCGAAGCCCCAGCGAGACTGGTCGCGGCAGCGCAGCATCCGGATGCAGATGGAGCAGCTCGATCGCCGGGCGGCGCGTGATGCCTGGTGGCACGGAGAGCCTGCCGCGATCGCGGGATCGGCCCCCTGGTAAGCTAATTGCCGCGCGCGTCCGCGCTCAGGGCAAGCCGTCGCCCCGGCGCTTGAACCAGCCCGTGATGCTGATGCGCTCCCGCCGGGCCGGCATCACCTCGTGCAGGAAGCGGGCGCTGAGGAAGGTGACCAGGGTGCCGCCGAGAGGCTGGATCGCCTCGTAGCGATCGGGGTCCTCGGGGTCGGTGTACAGGCGCAGCTCGCCGCCGTCCCCCTCGCCCCAATCGAGGTTCAGATAGAGGCTGCAGGTCAGGGTGCGCAACGCGACGCCGCGGAACTGATCCAGGTGCTTGCGATAGTAGGTGCCCTCCGGGTAGACGGCGAGGTGGCCCTCGAACTCGAACAGGCCGAGCAGGAGCGTCCGGTTGACCTCCCGGCGCAGGCGCTCCAGGGCGTCGAGATACAGGCGTTGGGCGCCCGTGCAGCTCTCTGCGTCCAGCCAGAGTACCCGGTCCGTGCGGATCTCGGTGCAAACCTGGAGGTCCGATCCCCGACCGACCCCGGCGTGACGAAACTTCCCCCGCCGCCACATTTGCAGCGCCTCGTGGCGCAGCTGGGCGACGTGCAGCGGCGTCAGGAAATCCGGGTTTACGCACCATCCCCGGTCGGCAAGACCGAGCGCGATTTGCTCACACGGATCGATCGGCTGAAGGAACGGGGTTGCGCTGTCTTCGAGGGGCATGAGGTTTGGCTCGTGGTTGACCGTAACCGACTGAGAGTCGGTTAATTCCGCACTACTGTCGAGCGTTATCTTCGGCCGTCCAACCAGCGCATCGCGGCCTCCCCGCGGCGAGGCCATCCGCTCGCTCCCTGCGCCCGATGCGAAATGGGGCAAAGACCGGGCGGAAGCGACGCCTTGAACCAGCCGGAGGGCTTCTCCAGAATCATTGGTATGGACGTCAAGACCTACAGCCGACGGTTGCTGGCCCCCTTCCACGGCATGCTGCAGGTCGTCGAGGTGCACGGCGGCGCGGCCGAGACCTCCGATGGGCGGCAGTGGAAGCTCTATGTCGCGGACGAGGCCATCGTCAGTCACACCGGGTTGTCGGAGATCCAATACGGCTCCTGGACTGCGAACTGCGGCAGAGCACGTGCCAGGGTCCGCGGAACCTGCTGCTCCAACCTCATCGAGGAGACCGGGGAGCGCCTGATCACGGCCCTGGAGTCCCATGCGGCGCGTGTCCCGTTTCCGGCGCGAGACTTCCACGAGCTCTGGCTGCTGGACGCGGGTGGAGGAATGCCCCTGGCGCGTCCGGAGACCGCCGTGGATGCGGCCCGGGAGAGGCCTCTGGCGACCAGCGAGGTCTTCCGGCCCTATCCCCCTGTGCTGGACCGGGGAGGGCTGCGGGTCGCCCGGGTCAAGGCGCAACTGCGCGGTGGTGCGCCGCGACCAGAGGGGCTCACGGAGCCCTTCTACGCCTTCTCCACCGAGTGATCGCCGGCTGCGGTGACGGTATGGCAGGTTCAGGCTTCAGCTCCAAGGACGCGGCGGAACTGGTTTCGCGCCTGGATGCCCTGAGCGCCCCCGATATCGCTGGGCGCCTGCGTGCCTTGGACCCCGCCGGATCGCCCGCCCAGGAGCTGTCCGGCTCGTCCGGCGACGAGCCGAGGCCGGCGGCGGTTCTGATCCCCGTGTTCCGGGCGGATGAGCGCTGGCGGCTGCTCTACATCCGCCGCTCGGTGTACGACGGTGACCGCCACAGCGGCGAGGTCGCCTTCCCCGGCGGACGCTGCGAGCCCGGGGACGAGGACCGGGTCGCCACCGCGCTCCGCGAGGCGCGGGAGGAGATCGGGCTGGACCCGCGACGGGTGGAGCTACTGGGCGAGCTGCGCCCGTTCGAGACCGTCAGCAACTTCCTGGTGACGCCGGTGGTGGGAGTCCTGTCCCAGCCGCTGGCGTTGCGTCCGGACCCGCTAGAGGTCGCGCGCGTGTTCAGTATCCCGCTGGCCTGGCTGGACGACCCCGCCAACCGCCGCGTTCGGGCGTGGCCGGGACCCGACCACCCGCAGGTGCGGCAGGTGGTCTTCTACGACGAGTTCGAGGGCGAGCGTCTGTGGGGCGTGAGCGCCCGCATCACGCTGGATTTCATCGCCTGCCTGAAGGCGGGCGGTTGAGGCAGCGGCGTGCCGCGGCGGCGATTGGCGGGTTTCGTCGCGCACGGCGCTTTCTGTGATAATCGGCCGATTTGCGGGAGCGCGTCTTCTTGGCCTCGATTTCGGGCGCCGCCGCCAAAGTCGGCGGCAACACCTTGCTCTCCCGCGTCCTCGGGTTCATCCGCGATCTGGTGATCGCGCGGGTGTTCGGGGCCGACGCCGCTACCGACGCCTTCTTCGTCGCCTTCAAGATCCCCAACTTCATGCGCCGGCTGTTCGCGGAGGGGGCCTTTTCCCTGGCCTTCGTGCCGGTGCTCATGGAATACCGGTCGAGGCGGGGCCAGGCGGAGCTCAAGGGCTTCGTCGACAATCTGGCGGGAACCCTGGGCCTGGTGCTGGCGGGTGTGACGGTCGCCGGCGTGGTCGGTGCCCCCATCCTGGTCCTGGTTTTCGCACCCGGTTTCGCCGCCGATGTGGATCAGCAGGCGTTGACGGCGGAGATGCTGCGCCTCACCTTCCCGTATCTGCTCTTCATCTCGCTGACGGCCTTTGCCGGGGGCATCCTCAACGCCCACGAGCGCTTCGGGGTCCCTGCCTTCACGCCGGTGCTGCTCAACCTCAGCCTCATCGCCTGCGCCCTTTGGCTGGCGCCGAAGATGGAGCGCCCGATCATGGCCCTGGCCTGGGGGGTGTTGGTCGCTGGCCTGGCACAGCTCGCCTTCCAGATTCCCTTTCTGATCCGCTTGAAGCTCCTGCCCCGCCCGCGCGATCAACCGCGGGGACCCGGGTGTGCGGCGCATCATCCGGTTGATGGTCCCGGCCCTGTTCGGGGTCTCGGTGGCCCAGCTGAGCCTGCTGCTCGACACCGTGCTGGCGTCCTTCCTGACCACCGGCAGCATTTCCTGGCTCTATTTCTCGGATCGGCTGATGGAGTTTCCCCTGGGAATCGTCGGGGTCGCCTTGGGCACCGTCATCCTGCCCAAGCTCTCGCGCAGGCACGCGGAGCAATCGCCGGAGGCGTTCTCCGAAACCATCGACTGGGCCCTGCGCTGGGTGCTGCTGCTCGGGCTGCCCGCCGCGGTGGGGCTGATGGCGCTGGCGGGGCCGCTGATGGCGACCTTGTTCCATTCCGGCGAGTTCACCGCGCTCGACGTCGAGATGGCCGCGCGCAGTCTCACGGCTTACGCGGCCGGCCTCATGGGCTTTCTCGGGGTGAAGGTGCTGGCGCCGGGCTACTATGCCCGACTCGACATGAGGTCCCCGGTGCGTATCGCCGTCATCGCGCTCGGCGTCAACATCGTCGTCAAGCTGGCGCTCATGGCCCCGCTGGGGCACGTGGGCCTGGCCTTGGCGACCACGGTTTCCGCGCTGGTCAACGCCGGGTTGCTCCTCCGCGGCCTGGTGGGGGCGGGGATCTATCGTCCACCCATGGGCTGGGGGAGCCTGCTGTCGAAGGGCCTGGCGGCCTGTGCCGTCATGGGTCTGCTCGTCTGGTGGGGCAGCGGGCCAACCGCCGCGTGGGTCGGGATGGGCGACCTCGAGCGGATCGGTCGCCTGTGCGGCTGGATCGTGGCCGGTGGCGCCGCGTACGGTCTGGTCCTGCTCGTCCTGGCCGTTCGCCCTCGCGATTTCCGGCCGCGCTAGGAGGTACAATCGGTTCCTCCCTATAACCTCAGCCTTTTTCGGCCCGGGAACGCGACATCCATGAGGGTCATCCGCGGATTGCACAATCTTCGGCCCGGGCATCGGGGCTGCGTCGCCACCATCGGGAACTTCGACGGGGTGCACCTGGGGCATCGGGCGGTTTTTCAGCGCCTGTTGGCCAGGGGCCGTGCGCTCGGCGTCCCGGCGACGGTGATTACCTTCGAGCCCCAGGCAATGGAGTATTTCGCGCCCGCTGCGGCCCCGGCGCGGCTCACCCGCCTGCGCGAGAAGCTCGCGGCGCTGGCTGCCTGCGACATCGAGCAGGTGATGCTGTTGGAGTTCGGTCCGAGGCTCGCGCGGATGGAGGCCCGGGACTTCGTTCGCCGTCTGCTCGTGGAGGGGCTGGGGGCGCGCCATCTCCTGGTCGGCGACGACTTTCGCTTCGGTCGCGGCCGGGAGGGCGACTACCATCTGCTGGAGGTCATGGGCAGGGAGCATGGCTTCGAGGTCGAGGACCTGCACACGGTCACCCACGGCGAGGAGCGGGTGAGCAGCACCCGTATCCGCGAGGCGCTGGCCCGGGGCGATCTGGAGCTGGCCCGTCACCTGCTCGGCCGGCCCTACCGCGTCTGCGGGCGTGTCGGGCACGGCGACAAGCGGGGTCGCACCATCGGCTTTCCGACTGCCAACATCAATCTGCACCGGCGGGTGAGCCCGCTGCGCGGCGTCTACGCGGTCATGGTCGACGGTGTCGCCGACCGGCCCCGGCCTGGCGTGGCGAATATCGGCGTTCGCCCCACGGTCGGCGGCGAGCCTCGCTACTTGCTGGAGGTCCACCTGTTCGACTTCGGCGACGACATATACGGCCGTCACGCCGAGGTGGAGCCGCGGCTCAAGCTGCGGGACGAGAAGAAGTTCGACTCCTTCGATGAGCTCAAGGCGCAGATCGGGCGGGATGCGGAGGCGGCGCGGGAATACCTCGGTGTATCGGCCGGCAATTAGGTTTTAGCACCGAGACGCATCTGCGGCGTGGATTCGGCGAGCGGCAGGAGACGCCACCATCGAGACCGCCACCTTCGCCAAGCAAGCTGATCGAATTCGGAGCGAAGGCGGACGGCTCGAATTTTCGATAATTCACGCGACGCTGGGGTTTTGAAGCTCACTCCAGCCGACCCTCCTTACGCCGAATCGCCTCGTCTCGCGCGTCGTTGATCTCTCTCATGATGCTGTCCAAGTCGGCCTCCTTGTTGCTGCCCTTGAAATGGCCGGTTAGTTTTACGTCGGGGGTCAGGCTGCCGCTCTCGTAGATGTACCAGATCTCCTTGCCGTAGCTGGTTGCAAGCAGTTCGGGCGCGAACTGGCCGAAGTAGGCGGCCAGATTGTTGACATCCCGTTCCAGCATCCTGGTAGCGTTGTTGTTGGCCGCCGCATCGACCGCCTGCGGTAGATCGATAATGACCGGGCCATGCGCATCGACGAGTATATTGAATTCCGACAAGTCGCCATGGACGAGTCCTGCGCAGAGCATTTTGACCACGTCCTTGATCAATAGGTCGTGGTACTCCAGCGCTTGCTCGCTGGTCAATTCAAGATCGTTGAGCCTGGGCGCCGCCGCGCCGTCTTCGTCAGTGACCAGCTCCATGAGCAATACGCCATCGATGAAGTTGTAGGGCCGTGGGACGCGCACGCCGGCGGCGGCAAGGCGATACAGGGCATCGACTTCCGTATTCTGCCAAACATCCTCTTGTTCTTGGCGTCCGTATCGCGTGCTCTTTCCCATCGCACGAGCCTGCCGGCTATTCCTGACCTTACGGCCTTCCCGATACAGCGCCTGCTTATGGAAACCGCGTTTGTTCGCCGCCTTATAGACCTTGGCACAGCGAATCTCTCCTTCGGACCGCACGACATAGACAGCGGCCTCTTTGCCGCTCTTCAGCGAGTGGAGCACTTCGTCGATAAGGCCGTCATGTAACAACGGTTCGAGTGTTTTCGGAGTTTTCATCATTGTCCTTATGGTTTGCCGGGTTGCCGCGGCAGGATCAGCTCAAAACTGTAGGCCGGGATGAGCCTGCGAATCCCAGCATCCCGAAGCGTCGCGGAAAAAAGCTGGATTCGTACGCGAACCAAGCAACCCGCTCTCTCGACGTTGTTCCGGGGTTCGTACCTAACGTCCTTCGCCCCTTAGGCCAGGCCGTTGTAACAAGAGCGCCAAGGCCAGCACGGCAAGGCCACCCGCTCCCAGGGCGAGGCAGAGGTTATGGAGCGACTCGACGGAGAGGAGGCCCCATAACCCGTTCCCCGCGAAGAACGGCAGTAACGGCTGCATGTCGGTGTGCATCAGGCTATCCAGCGCGACGTGAGAAACTGTGCCGACCAACGCTGCAACCGCGGCAGCGGACCAGGGAATCGTCGTTGGCGCTTGCAAGCGAGCGAGAATCCCGGAACGCGGGCTCCGATTCCATGCGCGCAACAAGTCCCTGGCACATTGGCCGACCAATCACCAGAGAAATGAGCGCGATTGCCGCAGCGCCCAGATACGTGTGGGTCACACCATGGATCACGGAGTCGCCACGAACCATCCGAACCAGCGGCTCAACGTCCATTGCGGCCTGAGAGAAACCAAAAACCATCAGGCTGAAACGCCGACCGCCAAGCGCTTTGAATGCGGCGCCGGGTCCCATGTGGATTAGCGTAAATGGCATCTCAGACTCCGGAAGGCAAGGCACTCTCCCGATCGCAGCTTCCAGCCAAAGCGCCCAGACGTGGTGATCAACGATGCGCCGCGTGCGCCTTGTCCGCCAAACGAGCCTCCATCGCCTCGTAGTCCCCCAGATGCGCCCGCATCAGGCTCTTCCAGAGCCTGCCGTGGTTGGGGACGAAGAAGTGCAGCAGCTCGTGGACGATGACGTAGTCCCAGAGCTGCGGGTCGAGCGCGAGCAGCTCGGCATTGAAGTTCAGGTGACCGTTGGTCGAACAGGAGGCCCATTTGTTCTGCATGGGACGGATGCCGAGCCAGGCGACCGTCACATCGAGCCGTTCCGCCCACTGGTGCACCCGCGCCTTGAAGGCCTGCCTCTGATCCATCCCAGGCATCCCGCTAGATCCGGTCGGCCTTTTCCAGCAGCGTGAACAGCTCATCCACCAGAGCGGTCACCCGGTCCAGGTCCTCGGTCTCCGCGAAGATGGCAAAGGTAACCTTCTTGCGCAGCTCACGCAGGGCGCTTTCGCTCTTCTTCCAATTGGGGAAATCGGTGAACGCCTGCCGGACCTTGCGGCTGACCGCTTCCGCATTCCCGATCCCGGCATCGAGCAAGGTGCGGTAGACGAAGTAGGTCAAGCCGTCGATACCCTTTTCCGCCTGCGCCTTCCGGCGCACTTGGTCGGCTTCGAGCTCCTTCAGCAACGCCTCCAGCGCCTCGGCGGTGCTGGTCTGGCGGCTCTCGAATTCCTCCTGCACTGCCCGGGCGCGTTCGGCCATGGCGATCAGGTAGGGATCATCGCTCTGCTCCTCGGCGATCTTGTCGATGCTCTTCACCAGGTTGATCACCTTGGTGGCGTCGCCGCCTTGCTGGTTCTTGATCAGCTCGATGGTATCGGCGTTGATCTCGACCAGATCCCCGACCCGCCGGACCTCGTAGACACCGACCTGCTCCTGCACCAGCAGGTTGGTCTTCCGCTGGAAGTCGCGATCGACCATCACGGTCTTGGTGTAGGCCTTGCGGACGACGTTGTAGATGGCGGAGAGCGTGGCGTAGGGTTCGATAAAGGGCCGCAGGAAGGCATCGGGCGAGATGATCTCGTAGAGCATCTCGATCTCCTTGTACTCCTTGAAGAACGCCTTGCGCCGCTCGGGATCGCGGAAGTGCTCGATCAGGGTATCGACGTCCTTGTCGTTGAAGGTGAACGGAGCGCGGGTTTTCCAACCCGCGTCTTTTCCAAGGCGGACTGGAAAGTCCGCCCTCCTGTTGAGCTCCTCCATCTTGTTTTTGAAGAGCACCTTCAGCAGCTTGAGATCTTTGACGATGGCGTTGATCTCGTCGCTGTCGAAGGCGAGGGCCTTTTCGAGCTTGTCGAAGATGCCGACGAAATCCAGCACGAAGCCGTGGGGCTTCACCATCTCCTGGGCCTCGTTCTCGTAGGGGCGGTTCACCCGGGCGATGGCCTGCAGCAGGGTGTGGTCGCGCATCGGCTTGTCCAGATACATGGCGTAGAGCACGGGCGCGTCGAAGCCGGTGAGCAGCTTCTCGGTGACGATGAGGATCTTCGGCTGCTGGTCCAGCTTGCCGAAGCTCTTGCGGATCTGCCGCTCCTTCTTCGGGTCGAGGTGGAATTCCTTCAGCAGCGCCGAGTCGTTGTTGTTGCCGGTGTAGACGACCTCGGAATACTCGGCTGGTAGGTACTGATCGAGGGCGTGCTTGTAGTGGGCGCAGGCCTCGCGATCCACGCCGACCAGGAAGGCCTTGTAGCCGAGCGGCTCGACGTTCTCCTGGTAGTGCCTGGCGACGAACTCCGCCACCTGTTGGATGCGCTCCTTGCCCTTGAGGAAGTTCTTCAGGTTCACGGCCCGCTCGAGGATCTTGTTCAGCTCCTCGATGTCGGCCACGCCCTCGGCTTCGGCCAGCGACAGGAACTCCTTGTCGAGGGTCTCGTGCGGGACGAGCATCTCGTTGGGGGCGAGCTGGTAGTAGAGCGGCAGCGTCGTGCCGTCCTCGATGCTTTCCGCGATTGAATACTTGTGCAGGTAGCCCTGGTCGTCCTCGCAGCCGAAGGTCTTGAAGGTGCCCTTGCCGTAGGCGGTCTTGTCCACCGGGGTGCCGGTGAAGCCGAGGTAGGTCGCGTTCGGCAGGCCGGCCATGAGGAAGTTGCCGAGGTCGCCGCCGGTGGTGCGGTGGGCCTCGTCGATGAGGACGTAGATGTTCGAGCGCGTGTTGAGGTCCGCCGGCATGTCGCGGAACTTGTGGATCATCGTCACGATGATGCCCCGGTAATCGTCGCGCAGTAGCTGGTTGAGGCGGGCGATGCTGCTGGCGTGCTCCAGGTTGCCGAGGCCGAGCGCGGCCAGGTTCTTGAGCATTTGATCCTCCAGCTCGTTGCGGTCGATCATCAGCAGGACCGTCGGCTTGTCCGCCCGGGGTGCGCGGAACAGCCGCTCCGCCGCCTTGATCATGGTGAAGGTCTTGCCGCTTCCCTGGGTGTGCCAGACCAGGCCGCGGGTGCGCCCGGGATCGAGGGCGCGCTTCACGGTCGCATCCACCGCGCCCGTCTGGTGCTGGCGCAGGATATATTTGTTCAGCTCCTCGTCCTTCTCGGCAAAGACGATGTAGTCCTTCAGGAAGGCAAGCACCTGCGGGATGGCGCAGAAGCTCTTCACCTTGGCTTCAAGGCGACCCGGGACGTCAACGGCAAAGGAGGGCGGGTTGTCCAACCCGCCATTTGTCTTGAATCGGCGGACAGGAATGTCCGCCCTCCTTTCCTCCAGGACAAACTCCCCCTCCTTCAATCTCGCCTTCGATGGATTCTCTCGAATGTACTCCGCCACCTTGAAAAAGTGCCCCTCGTTCCGTATCAACCGATCCCAGTATTCATCCTGCCAAAGCGGTTCGGCCCTCCCGATCCGCTTGTTGATCTCCCGCGCCGTGAATCCCTTCCACGATTTCAGAATCTCCGCCAACGCATGATCCCCCAGCGGGCGAAACAGCACATGCACGTGATTCGGCATCACGACGAACGAAGCCAGCTCATACCGCTCCCCATCGAAATGCCGCAGGGCATCCGCGACGATCCGAGCGTTTGCCGGAACCTTCAGCACGCACGACCCGCTCCCCTGATCCAGCCACTCGTCAATCTGGTGAGAGAACCTCTCGTGATACTCGGCCTCCGCCTTCTCGTCCCAAGGTTCCGGATGGCGGGCGAGCCAAATCGCCCGCTCTTCCTTCCACTGATCGAGCTTCGCCTTCGGGAGCGAATCGCCCAGCCGCCACGTCACAAAGACCCAGGTCTCACCCTGTTGCCAGTGGGGGAGATGGTGAGTGGTCTTATCGATCTCCCCACGGGGATTGAAAAAGGAACTCCCAACGGAGGGCGGACATTCCTGTCCGCCTTTCCCTCCAAACAGCGGGTTGGAAAACCCGCTCTCCGTTAGCTTCCAGTTGAAGATATTCCGCCGCACCGTGTTCCAGCTCACCCCGTAGGAGAAGCCGATGGCGTCGGTGGCGGTGAACAGCTGCTGAGATACGAACAGCTCGGGCGTCTCGCGGTGGTAACGGCGGATCTGGTCCACCCCCAGGGCAATCGCCTCGTCCTTGTCGGCGTTCTTGCACTCGATCACCAGCACCGGGATGCCGTTGATGAGAAAGACGACATCCTCCCGCGTGCCGTAGCGGCCGTTGTGAAAGGCCCACTCCTCGGTGACTTCGTAGACGTTGTTCTCGGGATGCTCGTAATCGACCAGGATCAGGTCGCGCTCGCGTTTCTCCTCGTGGTCGAAGAACTTGCCCCGGTTGCGCAGATGCTCGACGAATTCCCGGTTACCGTAGATGTCGGTGTGGAGATGTCGGAACTGCCCGAGCAACGCGCCCTCGGCCTCGGCGTAGCGCGGGTTGAATTCCCGCACCTTGGCGTCGAGCAGGTCGTCGAAGAAGAGCGACAAAGGGGGGCGAACGGAGGGCGGACATTCCTGTCCGCCATTCTTCGTACGGCGGGTTGGAAAACCCGCCCTCCTTTCCTCGGCCTCCTCGCGGGACACGAAGGTCCAGCCGATGGCCTGGGCGTATTCGAGGATCCGGGCTTGGACCGTCTTGTGCTCGCCGGGGCGCGTCATGGTGTCAGGCATCCAGCCCTGGTAGGTCAAGCTCGTGAACGCGGGTCTTCGCGGTCATCAGTTCGTGAAGGAGGGTGCGGAAGAGGTCTTGGAGTGGCGTTCCGCTTCGATGTTGCGAGATCGTGCTTCCAGTCGATCAATTCGAGGTGCGCAACGATCTCCTCTTGTTCATCCATCGTGGGAGCGGCATCTTGAGTGTTCTTCACTGCGTCGCACATTGAAGTGCTGCTGGGCGAGTCCGATCTTGCCCGCTTGAACTTGAACTTTCGCAGCGTCTGAGTTGAAGAAGCGAGCTCAAGTAATGGCTGCGGAGCTTTGCCTTGTTCGGCCGAACGAAGATCAGATCAATGCAGTTGCTTCCATCGAACTCCGGTGGAACGACGCAGGACGTTCCTGGGGTAGCTCGTTCCGCGACGATCAGAACGTCACCCGCAGACAACTTTGATTTCTTCACCGGACCATTGTTTGACTCTTCGGAGATGTAGACCATCGGCATCAGGCTGGATCCGATCTTCCCGGATGTTCTGCGAACGGAACGCTGGGACTCCGTTGGCCACGTAGTAGTTCGACGGCTTCTACGACGATTCCAACACTGATCGTATCGCAAACATCCTCACACCGCACCACCTCCCAGCTTTCGGGGACGGGGCCGATTTCGGTTTGTTTTTGGGGTTCGTTGCGGAGGCCTTCGGTGAAGAGCTTGTGCATGAGGGCCTTTTTCAGCTCGGTGGTGGTCTGAATGATCCGCTCCTGCGCTTCGATCGCCCGCTGCACCGTCGAAAGGATGTGCGCGATCTTCTTCTGCTCGGGGAGTGGGGGGAGTGGGAGCTCAGAACTCCGTTCGAGATCGACTTCTGAAGTTGCCGCGTTGATCAGCCGCGACTGCGTAGTCGTCGGAGCTCAATGCTGGGCGAAGTAGTACGAGAAAGTCGGATCGTATCGATCTCGTCTGGTTCGAGCGAATGCGTCGATTCCGTCTGCATCGCGAGGACGAATCGGAATGTACCGACGCATTTCGAACGTCACCGCGTGTGATCGCCGAACAGATGATCAGCGGCAGTTCGAACGATCGATGCAGCTTGACTTGTCGTCATCGACAGTATCCGAGCGATCGAACTCGCTGCGACCTTGATCAACGACGGGGAACCGACCGACGCTCACGCGATGTTCGCTTCGCCTTCGGGATCTGCGCTTGTGACGACTCGACGCTCGTTCACTCACGAACGAGTCTGCCGATATCGGCAACAGTATCGTTTCCAGTCACTCATACCCCGATCTTCTCCAGAATCTCCCGCAAGGCCTTGTCCGTCTCCCTGCGCCTCGGCCTCGATGACATCCAGTTCCTCCACGATCTCCGCAATCGGCCGGTAGGTCTCGGCGTCGCTGGTGTGGATGTAGCGGCTGGGGGAGATGTTGTAGTCGTTCTTCTTCAGCTCGGCGTGATCGACGATGCGGCTGAGCTTTTCCTCTTCCTTCCACCCGATCAGGGTGTCGGCGATGCGGTCGATGCCTTCCTCCGGGATGAAGTTCTTGGGGTCGCCCTTTTCGAAGATCTGACTCGCGTTGACCAGCAGCATCTTGCCCTGCCGCGCTTTCGGCTTGGCCTTGTTGAGGAACAGGACGATGCCCGGGGCGGTGGTGTTGTAGAAGAGGTTTTCGGGCAGGTAGAGGACGCTCTCGATGAGGTCGTGGTCGACGAACCACTGGCGGACGGTCTTCTCCTTGTTGGTGCCGGCATTGCCCGAGCCGCGGGAGGCGGCGCCGGTGTCGAGGACGACGGCGGCGCGGCCGGTGGCATTGAGGCTGGCGTGCATGTGCTGCACCCAGCCCCAGTCGGCGGAGGACTTGCCGGGAAAGCCGGCTCCGGCGGGGAAGCGCCCGAGCTCGTCGGCGTCGTAGTCGGCCTCGGTGAACCAGTTCTGGTTCCACATGGGATTGGCGACCACCCGGTCGAAGGTGCGCAGCCTGCCGCGCCTGTCGCGGAATTTCGGGTTCTTGAAGGTGTCGCCGATCTCTATCTCACCCTCGAAGTCGTGGATGATCAGGTTCATGTTGGCCATGGCCCAGGTGTCGGCGATGTATTCCTGGCCGTGGAGCTTCAAAGGAGCGCGGGTTTTCTTACCCGCGTCCTTCTCCCCGTTTCGCGGGTTGGAAAACCCGCGCTCCTTTTCGATCTCGCACTTGATCAGCAGGCCGCCGGAGCCGCAGCAGGGATCGTAGATCTCCATGCCCGGCTCGGGCGCGAGCACGCGCGACATGATGGTGCCGACCTCGGGCGGGGTGTAGAACTCGCCGGCGCTCTGGCCGCCGCCCTCGGCGAACTTGCGGATCAGGTATTCGTAGCTCTTGCCGATGATGTCGGCCTCGACGTCGTCGAGCCCGAGGCGCTTGGTGCTGATGGCCTCGATGAGGTTGGAGAGGCGGTCGTCGTCGAGGTCGCGCTGGCCGTGGGTGGTGGCGTTGAAGTCGACGCGGTCGATGATGCCCTGCAGCAGCGGGTTTTCCCGGGCGATGGCGCGCATGTGGGTGGTGACGCCCTCGCCGATCCGGTCGGAGAGCTTGCGGATGACGGACCAGACGGGCTGCTCGGGATCGTCCGGCACCAGGGGGAGGTAGAAGCGGACCAGCTTGTGGTCGGCCCTGGCGAGCTGGAAGGCCTTCTTGCGCGAGCCGACCTCCTTGGCGATGCGGTTCAGCTCGTCGTCGAAGACGTCGCAGAGCCGCTTGGTGAAGATGAGCGGGAGGATGTAGTCCTTGTACTTGGGCGCGTCCTTGGCCCCGCGGATGGAGCAGGCGGCGTCCCAGATCCAGGATTCGAGGGATTTTGCGTTGGTATTCTTCGGCGGCATGGGGGTCCTGCGTTCTTCCTGTGCCAGCGCATCCTCCCCGTCCGTGAGGGGAGCGTGCGAGGGGTCCCTTCGTGCTTCGAGCTCAACATGCCGGGCCAGCCATGGCCCAGACGGAAAACGCAATGAATCAGCGGATTTCTCGTGACACTTTCGAGGGAGCACTCTAGCGAGGCGGCCGTTACCCGGCAAGATCGCATGGGGGAGGAAACTGTCCGGCGTTGCCACAAAAGAGCCTCAGCTGGGCGTATCTGCTGCGAGGCATGACCGCCGATGTCCGTTATGATCGGCGGCCAGATACCGCTCCGATCTTCAGAGGCTGCGCCTGCGGGCAGCAAAACCTTTAAACTTCGCCCTGATCGACTTCTTGGCACTCGCCGAGACATCGCAAATAGCGAGAGAACGTATTCCTGTGAGCGACTACAAGAACACCCTAAACCTCCCCAACACCGCCTTCCCGATGAAGGCCAACCTCGCCAACCGTGAGCCGGAGATGCTCAAGCGCTGGGAGGCCATGGACCTCTACGCCGAGATCCGCAAGGCGCGGGCGGGGGCGGAGCAGTTCATCCTGCACGACGGTCCGCCCTATGCGAACGGGGACATCCATATCGGGCACGCGGTGAACAAGGTGCTCAAGGACATCATCGTCAAGTCCAAGACCCTGGACGGACTGGATGCCCCCTACGTCCCCGGATGGGACTGCCACGGCTTGCCGATCGAGCTGCAGGTGGAGAAGAAGAAGGGCAAGCCGGGGGCCAAGATCAGCCCCGCCCAGTTCCGGCAGGCGTGCCGCGACTACGCCGCGAGACAGGTGGACGGGCAGCGCGCGGACTTCAAGCGCCTCGGCGTGCTCGGCGACTGGGAGCGGCCCTATCTCACCATGGATTTCCGCGTCGAGGCCGACATCGTCCGCTCGCTCGGGAAGATCATCGCCAACGGCCACGTGCAGAAGGGCTACAAGCCGGTGCACTGGTGCATCGATTGCGGCTCGGCGCTGGCGGAGGCGGAGGTCGAGTACGCGGACAAGCAGTCGATCTCCATCGACGTGCGTTTCCCGGTGCTCAACGAGGAGGCGGTGCTGACCCGCTGCCACTCGGTCCCGGATGGCCACGGCGACGGCCCCATGTCGGTGGTGATCTGGACCACCACCCCCTGGACCCTGCCCGCCAACCAGGCGGTGGCCCTGAATCCGGAGCTCGAGTACGTGGTCGTCCAGACCGAGGGCGACCACGGCCGGGAGCGCCTGATCGTCGCCGAGGGGCTGCTCAAGGAGACCATGGATCGCTGGGGCATCGACCGCTATCGCGTGATCTGCTACGGCGGCGGCGAGGCCCTGGAGGGCATCAAGCTCCAGCACCCCTTCTACAAGCGGGAGGTGCCGGTGATCCTGGGCGATCACGTGACCCTGGACGCGGGCACCGGCGCGGTGCATACGGCGCCCGGACACGGCCTCGAGGACTATGTCGTGGGCCTGCGCTATAAGCTCCCCGTCGACAACCCGGTCGGGGGCGACGGCCGTTTCCTGCCCGACACGCCTCTGTTCGCGGGCGAGCATGTCTTCACCGCCAACGAGAAGGTGGTCGATACCCTGAAGGCCCGCGGCGCCTTGCTCCAGGAGTCGCGCTTCACCCACAGTTACCCGCACTGCTGGCGTCACAAGTCCCCCATCATTTTCCGCGCCACGCCCCAGTGGTTCATCGGCATGGAGCGTCACGGCCTGCGCGCGGCGGCGTTGCGCGAGATCGGCAAGGTGCGCTGGATGCCGGATTGGGGCCTTTCGCGGATCGAGGGCATGGTGCGCAACCGCCCCGACTGGTGCATCTCCCGCCAGCGGGCCTGGGGCGTGCCCATCCCGCTGCTGGTGCACAAGGAGACCGCCGAGCCGCACCCCGACACCCCGCGCCTGATCGAGCAGGTGGCCGAGCGGGTGGAGCAGAAGGGGGTCGACGCCTGGTTCGAGCTCCTGCCCCAGGACCTGCTGGGCAAGGACGAGGCGGGCGGCTACGAGAAGGTGCACGACACCCTGGACGTCTGGTTCGATTCCGGGGTGACCCATGCCTGTGTGCTGGAGCAACGCGACGGTCTGCGCTCACCCGCCGACATGTACCTGGAGGGATCGGACCAGCATCGCGGCTGGTTTCAGTCGTCGCTGCTGACCTCGGTGGCCATGAACGACCGGGCACCCTACAAGGAGGTGCTCACCCACGGCTTCACGGTGGACGCCAAGGGCGAGAAGATGTCCAAGTCCAAGGGCAACGTGGTGCGGCCCCAGGACGTGATGAAGACCCTGGGCGCGGACATCATCCGCCTGTGGGTGGCGGCCACCGATTACCGCGGCGAGATGAGCGTCTCCGACGAGATTCTCAAGCGCACGGCCGACGCCTACCGGCGCATCCGCAACACGACCCGCTTCCTGCTCGCCAACCTGAACGGCTTCGACCCGGCGCAGAATCTGGTCGCGCCCGCGGACATGATCGAGCTCGACCGCTGGGCGGTGGACCGCGCTCATCGGCTCCAGCAGGACATCGTGCGGGCCTACCGGGATTACCAGTTCCACCTGATCTACCAGAAGATCCACAACTTCTGCGTCGTGGACATGGGCGGCTTCTACCTGGATGTGATCAAGGACCGTCAGTACACCACCCAGGCCGAGGGCCTGCCGCGGCGCTCCTGCCAGACCGCCATGTACCACATCGTCGAGGCCATGAGCCGCTGGCTGGCGCCGATCCTGAGCTTCACCGCCGATGAGGTCTGGCAGCATGTACCGGGGGAGCGAGCGCAGTCCGTCTTCGTCGCGACCTGGTACCAGGGCCTGTTCGCTTGGATGCCGATGATCCGTTCGACCGGGCCTTCTGGGACACGGTGCTCGCCGTGCGTATCAACGTCGCCAAGCAGCTGGAGTCGGCGCGCAAGGACGGCGCCATCGGCTCATCCCTGGACGCCGAGCTGGACCTGTACTGCGACGAGGATCTGGTCGATACCCTCACGCGGCTGGGCGACGAGCTGCGCTTCGCGCTCATCACCTCCTATGCCCGTGTTCATCCCTTGGTGGAAAAGCCGGCGGATGCGCGGGAGACCGAGCTCACGGGACTCGCGCTCCGCGTTGTCCCCTCGCCCCATCCCAAGTGCGTGCGCTGCTGGCACCATCGGCAGGACGTAGGCATTAGCCCCGATCACCCGGAGCTTTGCGGGCGCTGCGTCGCGAACGTCGCGGGTGCCGGCGAGAGCAGGAAGTACGCATAGGCCGTCCGATGAAGCTGATCACGAACTCAGCCATGGCTCGCTGGCTCTGGCTCTCCGTCCTGATTGTCGCCGTGGATCAGGCAACCAAGTGGCTCGCCGAGGCCCTGCTCACGCCTTATCAGCCGGAGCCGGTGACCTCACTGCTGAACATGACCCTCAAGTACAACACGGGCGCCGCCTTCAGCTTCCTGGCCGACGCGGGTGGCTGGCAGCGCTGGGTGTTCGCGGCCTTCGCGCTCGGCGTGAGCGCGGTGCTGGTCGCCTGGCTGCTGCGGCTCAAGACCCATGAGCGCTTGATGGCGGCCTCCCTCTCCCTGGTCATCGGCGGGGCGGTCGGGAACCTCATCGATCGGGTGCTTACCGGCCGAGTGGTGGACTTCATCGATGTCTCGCTGCCCTTCATCCCGTTGGCGATGTTCAATCCCTGGCCTGCCTTCAACGTTGCGGACAGCGCCATCAGCATCGGGGTCGTGTTGCTCCTGTTCGTAAGCTTCCGGGACGAGTTGGGGCACAGCGAGACCGTGAAATGAGTCGGCTCGCCCTGTTCTGGCTGTGTGCCTTCGTCTTGGTTGGGCAACCCGCGCCGGCTTCCGAGGCGCCCGGGACTCTGATCGTCGCCACGCGCCATGTACCGCCCTTCGCGATCCGCACCGATCAGGGCTGGGATGGAATCGCGGTCGAGCTCTGGACGCGGGTGGCGGAGACGCTCGGCTACGACTCCCGGTTCCAGGAGATGGGGCTCGACGAGATGCTGGCGGCGGTGGAGTCGGGGGACGTCGCTGCCGCCGCCGCCGCTTTGACCATCACCAGCGCGCGCGAGAGCCGGCTCGATTTCTCCCACCCCTTCCTCACTTCAGGGCTCGGTATCGCCGTCCACCAGCACCCGGGCGGCGGCCTGCTGGCGACCCTGCATCGGGTGTTCTCGGGGCGTTTCTCTGAAGGTCATGGGTTCGCTGCTGGCGCTGCTCACCCTGGTCGGGGTCTTGGTATGGCTGGCGGAGCGCCGCCGCAATCCGCAGTTCGCGCGCAGTCCGGTGAGCGGGATCGGCGCCGGGCTCTGGTGGTCGGCCGTGACCATGACCACCGTCGGATACGGCGACAAGGCGCCCGTCACCCCGTTCGGACGCGCCATCGCCATGGTGTGGATGTTCGCGAGCGTGATCATCATCTCCGGCTTCACCGCCGCGATCGCCACCGCCTTGACGGTGGGCGAGCTGGATCAGGGCGTCGCCGGGCTGGACGACCTCTACGGGGCGCGGGTCGTCACCCTGCCCGCGAGCACCAGCGAGGCCTATCTGCAGGAGCGGCTGATCCGCTACCGCACGCGGCCCGATCTGGCCGAGGCCCTCAATGTCCTGGAGTCGGGGGAGGTGGAGGCGGTGGTCTTCGATGCCCCGGTGCTGCGCTATCTGGTGGAGGAAGATCACCCCGGCACCCTGCGCGTGTTGCCGCAGGTGCTGCAGCGTCAGGACTACGGGATCGCCCTTCCTGCGGGCAGCCCCCTGCGCGAAGACATCAACCGCGTGCTGCTGGAGATCATCCGATCCCCCGAGTGGCAGCGGATGCTGGAACGCTATCTGGGACGCCTGACCTGACATGAAAGACGCACTCGAACGCCTGGCCCTGTTCGCCAGGTCGCGCATCTCCCATTTCGTTGCACGCAACGCGCAGCAGCGTCGCCGCGAGCAGCACACGACGCAGGCGGTCGAGCGCGTCGTGGACCAGGTGAATCCGCGCTTGCGCGCCGCGAGCGGTTATCGCAAGCGTCTGTCGCCGGTGGTTGAACGGGCCCTCGCGCACGCCAAGGCGCTGGCGCGGCAGGTGCCCGGCCCCCTGCGGATCGATCGTCGGACCTGGAACGAGGACCCCGTGGTCAACGCGCTGTTCGGCAGCCCGGATCGGATGCGTTGGGTCCTGACGAGCAAGGAGGTGCGCAGGTACGTCAAGGAGAATCCCCTGGGCGGCGACTGTTTCGCCGTGCTCGCCGTGATGCCCGCGGTGCGGCAGCAACTGGGCATGGAGCTGATGGGGGAGACGTTGCAGCGCGATGTCCGCCAGACCGCCGTGAGCTTCGCCGAGCACCAGGTCCTGTTGCCGGCGGAGAGCGAGCAGGGGGCCCGCGACGCCCTCGCGGATGGCGCGTTCGAGCTGCTGGTGAGCCTGGCGGAGCAGGGCATCACCGAGCAGGAATCGCGCATCGTCGAGTCGGAGGACCGTTTGCGCATCCTGCGCCTGAAGCGCAAGGTCGCCGATTCCCGCTCCCACGGCGCGGCGCTGCTCCTCGACGATAGCGGGGAGCGCCTGCAGGAGCTGCATGCGCTCGACACACGCATCGGCGAGGTCGATGCGGAGCTCGCCGAGGCGAGGAAGGGGCTGGAGACCCTGGATGACCGCCTCGCGCGCCTGATCGAGCGGCTGGAGCACCCGGAAGCCCTGTTGGGGCTGCAGGACGGGACCGTGCGTCTGGACCGGATGAACATCGTGCGGGAGGGAGACGAAAGCAGCGCCGAGCTCTCCTTCACGCGCGTGCTGCGCGGCGACAAGCCCATGCGCGTCGTGTTCCTGATCCACTTCCCCCGCTCAGAGCTGCTGGACGACGACGAGCGGCTGCGTGAGGTGGAGCGGCATTTGGCTTGAGGGCTGCCGCCCCGCATCCTTCGCGCCGCGTTTCGGGAACCGCGGGTGGGTCACCCGGAGCTCCTGCTGACCCGCCTGTCGACATAACGCGTAAAGCTTGAGGGGATTTTTACGTTCTCAAGGCGCGGTTCATCGCCTAAGCTTATGGGCTGTCGAGATAACAGAACGAAGCGCCCCTGAAAGGAGGAGCCATGCAGAGATCCCTCAACATCGACCCCATCAAATGCACCGGATGCCTCCAGTGCGAGATGGCCTGTTCCTACGAGAACGAAGGGGTGTTCAACCCGGCCAAGTCCCGCATCCGGGTTTTCACCTTCCACGACCAGGGCCGGTTCGTGCCTTACACCTGCACTCAATGCGCCGAGGCCTGGTGCCTGCAGGCCTGTCCCGTGGACGCCATCGTCGTCAACCGGCTCACCGGTTCCAAGGACGTGCTCGATGACCGCTGCGTCGGCTGCAAGGTGTGCACCATCGCCTGTCCCTTCGGCACCGTGAATTACAACCAGGCGACCGGCAAGGTGATCAAGTGCGACCTGTGCGGCGGCGATCCGGCCTGCGCGCAGGCCTGCCCGACGGCGGCCATCACCTACGTCGACGCCGATCAGACCGGGTACGACAAGATGCATGCCTGGGCCGCCAAGAGCTTGGCCGGCACCCAGGCGAACGCGTGAGGAGGTAGAGACAATGGCTTGGACCGGAAAGATTCTGCGCGTCGACCTCACCAGCGGCGCGATCAAGGCCGAACCCCTCAACATGGAGTGGGCGCGTCACTACCTGGGACAACGCGGGCTCGCCACCAAGTATCTGGTCGAGGAGATCGACCCGACCTGCGATGCCCTTGGACCCGAGAATAAGCTCATCATGGCCACCGGCCCGCTGACGGGCACCATGGCCTCCACCGGCGGGCGCTACTCGGTCATCACCAAGAGCCCGCTCACCGGCTGCGTCGCCTGCTCCAACTCCGGCGGCTTCATCGGCGCCGAGATGAAGAACGCGGGCTGGGACATGATCATCTTCGAGGGCAAGGCGCCGTCTCCCGTCTATCTCTACGTCGAGAACGACCAGGCGGAGCTGCTCCCCGCCGGCGACATCTGGGGCACCTCGGTCTGGCACACGGACGAGTGGCTGCACACCCGCCATCAGGACCCGTTGCTGCGCATCGCCGCGGTGGGCCGCTCGGCGGAGGCGGGTTGTCTCTATGCCGCGGTCATAAACGACCTGCACCGGGCGGCGGGCCGTTCCGGCGTCGGCACCGTGATGGCGTCCAAGAACCTCAAGGCGGTCGCGGTGCGCGGCACCCTGGGCGTGGGCAACATCAAGGACCCCAAGCGCTTCATGCAGGCGGTTGCCGCGGGCAAGAAGGTCCTGGCGGACAACGCCGTCACCGGCCAGGGCCTGCCCAAGTACGGCACCCAGGTCCTGATGAACGTGATCAACGAGATCGGCGCGCTGCCCACCCGCAACATGAGCGAGGTGAAGTTCGAGGGCGCCAACGACGTCTCCGGCGAGGCCATGCACGAGCCGCGCAAGAGCGACGGCAAGCCCAACCTGACCACCAACGCGGGCTGCTTCGCCTGCACCATCGCCTGCGGTCGCATCTCCACCATCGACCAGGGCCACTTCACGGTGCAGAACAAGCCCGAGTACTGGGGCAACTCCGGGGGCCTGGAATACGAGGCCGCCTGGGCGCTGGGTCCGGACACCGGGGTCAACGACCTGGATGCGCTCACCTATGCGAACTTCCTCTGTAACGAGGACGGCTTCGATCCCATCAGCTTCGGCTCTACCGTCGCCGCCGCCATGGAGCTGTACAAGATCGGCGCCATCACCCAAGAGCAAACCGGCGGGATCGACTTCAGCTTCGGTTCGGCTCAGGCCCTGGCCAAGGCCGCGGAGATGGTGGCCACGGGCGAGGGCTTCGGCAGAGACCTGGGGCTCGGCTCCAAGCGCCTGTGCGAGAAGTACGGCCATCCCGAGCTCTCCATGACCGTCAAGGGTCAGGAGTTCCCTGCCTACGACCCCCGCGCAATTCAGGGCATGGGGCTCGCCTATGCGACGTCGAACCGCGGCGCCTGCCACCTGCGGGGCTATACCGTGGCGTCCGAGGTGCTGGGCATCCCGGAGAAGACCGATCCCCTGGTCAGCGAGGGCAAGGCTGGCCTGGTCAAGGCCTTCCAGGACGCCACCGCAGCCGTGGACTCCGCGGGCCTGTGCGTCTTCGCCACCTTCGCCTGGACCCTGGACGACATCGCCCCCCAGGTCGACGCCGCCTGCGAGGGCGAGTGGAGCGCAGAGCGGATGGTGGAGGTCGGCGAGCGCATCTGGAACATGGAGCGCGACTTCAACCTCAAGGCCGGGGTCTCGGGCAGGGAGGACACTCTGCCCCAGCGCCTGCTCAAGGAGGGGGCCAACGTCGGGCCGGCGGCGGGCATGGTCAACGAGCTCGACAAGATGCTGCCGGAGTACTACCAGCTGCGCGGCTGGAGTTCCGACGGGGTGCCGACGGCGGAGACCCGGGCGCGGCTCGGGTACTGAGCCGGCCGCGGGATGAGCATCTCGGCAGCGCTTCGCCGGTCTCCACGGCCGGCGGAGCGTATCTGTTCGCGCCAACGGCGTCTGTGAGGAGCTAAGCATGCACCACGTCATCATCGGCGCGGGACCCGCAGGCGTCACCGCCTGCGATACCCTGCGCAAGCTCGATCCCGGGGCGGAGATCACCCTGGTGGGGGACGAGCCCGAGCCACCCTACTCGCGCATGGCCATTCCCTATCTGCTGGTGGACAAGATCGGGGAGGAAGGCACCTACCTGCGCCGCGATGCCGACCACTACGATCGCCGTCGGATCGCGGTCTCGCGCGCCAGGGTCCGTGCCGTGGATTCGGCCGGGCAGCGACTGCATCTGTCCGACGGGGCGGCGCTGGACTACGATCGTCTGCTCATCGCCACCGGCTCCAGCCCCATCATGCCGCCCATCCCGGGCATCGAGAGCGAGGGCGTGCTGCCGTGCTGGACCCTGGAGGATGCCAGGGGCATCGCCGCCCGCGCCAGCCGGGGAAGTCGGGTGGTGCTGCTCGGGGCGGGTTTCATCGGATGTATCGTCCTCGAGGCCCTCGCCAAGCGGGGCGTGGATCTCATCGTCGTCGAGCCCATGGACCGCATGGTCCCGCGCATGATGAACCAGACCGCGGGGGGGCTCATCAAGCGCTGGTGCGAGCGGCAGGGCGTCCGCGTGTTCACCGGAGCCAAGGCGACGGCGATTCAGCCGGGCGAGCCGCTCGGCGTGGTGCTCGACAACGGACGCACCCTGCTGGCGGACCTGGTGATCCGGGCCACGGGCGTACGGCCCAATGTCGATTTCCTCGCCGACTCCGGGATCGACGTCGATCAAGGGGTACTGGTCACCGAGTGCCTGCAGACCTCGGCCGACAACGTCTTCGCCGCCGGGGACGTGTGCCAGGGCCGCGACCTCTCCACCGGCACCTTCCGCGTCCAGGCGATCCAGCCCACTGCCGTGGAGCACGGTCGGGTGGCGGCGCACAACATGATCTCCGACTGCCGCATCCCCCACTCCGGCAACCTCAACATGAACGTGCTCGACACCCTCGGGCTCGTCTCCAGCTCCTTCGGCCTCTGGCAGGGGGCGAAGGCGGGCGAGGGCGCGGAGTTGGTGGACGAGGAGCGTTTTCGCTATCTCAACCTGCAGTTTCAGGAGGATCGTCTGGTGGGCGCCAGCAGCCTCGGCCTGACCGAGCACGTGGGCGTCCTGCGCGGTCTGATCCAGAGCGGCAAGGGGCTGGGGATCTGGAAGGACCGCCTGCTGCGCGACCCCACGCGCATCATGGAGGCCTACCTGGGCGCCGTTCAGGGAGCCGGATGCGGTTGATGGACCCCGCGTTAGACCGGATGTTCGCAGCTCGCGCCGCCGGCCATTTAGCGCGGCGATCGCGATGAAGATCCGGCTCAAGCTGTTCGCTACCTTGAGCGAGTACCTGCCGCCGGGTGCCCGGCAGAACACGGCGGAGGTAGAGGTGCCGGACGGGTCCACGCCGCATCAGGTGATGGACCGGTTCCGGGTGCCGCGGGAGCAGGCGCACCTGGTGGTGCTCAACGGCGTCTTCGTCTTGCCCCATCAGCGCAACAGCCTCGCCCTTTCCGATGGCGACACCTTGGCCCTGTGGCCACCGGTGGCGGGCGGCTGACCCGCGCTCATGCCGGATGCGGAATGGCCGACCCGGGTGCGGCGCATGGCCCTGACCCACGCGGAGTTTCTTCGCTCCCTGCCCAGGGCGGCGCCGGGGATGTCCTGCCGCGTGGACGGTGCCGAGATCGAGCTCAGTGATCCGCCGCGCCGGGTGTGCATCTGGCTTGGCCCGGAGCAAAGCCGTCGCCTGGGTGCCCTGGCGCTCCCCGAGACCGAGGTCCGGCTCAGGCTCGAGGGCTTCTCCGGGCAGGAACGCCAGGCCTTTCTCGAACGCTTCGATCTGGCCTTCCGGCGGGGAGGGGGGTAGCGGTCGGACGACTTCGGACGGCGCGGATGCCTTGCCCCACTAGCCGGTGGTAGGCTCTTATGACAACCGGATGCTCGGGGAGGCAAGCAATTGGTCCAGCCGCGAAGCGCATACGCGGGTTTTAATGATTGAGCTCAAGAAACATGCGGCCACGTTCGAGGGCGGATGCACGCCTTTGTGTAGCCCCCGGGTTCGCCTAAGCGCTTGAAAATAATGGCGTCGTATCCCTGCGCCGCGGCAAGCGCTGAATTGATCGGCATCTCCGTAGATAGAAATCTTTGACGCAATTAGTCGAATTCTCTCAGGTTAAGAACCCATGAAAGATATCGTTTGGGATAATACGCTCAGTGTCGATGTGCCGGAAATCGACGAAGATCACCGCAAGCTTGTCGATCTTTTCAATACCCTCAATCACTCTGTAGAGGAAAAAGATGCAACAAACTATATCGAGGCGGTGATGGAGGAGCTGATAAGTTGCACGGTCTGGCATTTCAGGCACGAAGAGCGATTGATGCTGAAGTATGGTTACGGCGGTTTGTTGCAACACAAGACGGAGCATCAGGAGTTAATCGAAAGCGTCAAGACGCTGCAGCGAAAGTTACGGCAGGAGGGCGAATCGGTCTTGGGTGAGGATCTCAAGTTTCTGGAGCATTGGTTGACCGGGCACATCCTCGGCGCCGACAAGGACTTGGGCGAATTTCTTTGCGAGCTGATGTAGGGGCGGTATGGGAAATCTTCCCGCTCGGCCACTTTTCCGCGCCGGTGGCTACGCCGCATGATGTATAGCGGTCGACCGCCGATAGGGATGCGCAGACGCCGAGGCACGGGAAAAGTAGATTCGGCTAGCCCTGTACGTCTGCATCGCCAGCAGCCGGTCAGGCAGAGAGGTCGGGAGGATTACTGCCCACGCCGGAACGTAAGCCTTCCTGATGCCGCGCTCCGGCGACAGGCGACCAACCGCCATCTGCCAGGGCTGGCAAAAAACCCCGCCAAAGCGGGGTTTGTGTTCACGAGAGCAGCCTTGCCGGGTGGAGCAGCGGCAAGCGGAAAGCGTGAACTATCGCATTTGGCTTGCACCCTGCCCGATGCCGTCGGAGACCGTTACCGTGACAAGCCCGTCAGGATTCGGATCAGAAATCTCGATGTCGAGAGATGATTCCCGAGTCACTTCTCGGTTGCCTCGAGCGATGGCCTGGTCGCTGGACGATTCCTCTTGGCTCGCTTGACCCATGGCGTCGGCAAGCGCTTCAATTACCTCGTCCTCGAACCCGCTCGACACAGTCACGGTAAGCACCCTTGTCATATCGGAGCCAGTGCCGATCGTGGACAAATCCACTTCGAGATGCGGAGAATCCGCAAGGATGAGATTCTCCTCAATCATCTCGTACACGGCGTCCGTAGCAACGCCTTCCGCCATGTGATGCGAGAGTGCCGGTGCAGTGATCAGCAGGGTAAAGGCTGCAGCTGCGATAGATGTGAGAATCGTTTTCCTTTCGATGACTCCTAGGCCCACACAATCCGATTGAATGGTAGGCGATTGTATGAAAACGCGAATGACCTCGAGAGAACGATAAGGCCGTAGGTGATCTTCATCAGCATTCGCCCTTATTCGCATGGTCCCGGGAATTCCATTTGCGAATCATCATTGACAGAGCGAATAGAGATCGAAGTTCGGAAGGTAGAGCGGGCAGATTTACTTTGAAAGAGTCACTTGGCTCGATTGAATCGGGTATGGGTGTCGAGTTATTGGCCATCCTCGGCAGGCATCAGGCGGAAACTCCGAGGGCCGCGGAAACAGCAATGTCCTCACAACGGACATCGCCCGCCGTCTCCGGGCGGCCGAAGGCATCGTGAGAATCGCAAGCAACGTCTCCAACATCGCGCCGGGGGGTAACATCCCCAACGCCCTCCAAGGCACGGATGTCGAAGACCTGAACCCCGCCGACATGATGGACAACCTGATCGTCGCGGGTAACGACGGGGAGGCTTGCCGAGCCTCGACCAAGGCCATGTTCCGTATCGATGGCGCCAACTCGCCGCCTGATCTGGTGTTCGGTTCTGGCGCGGACGTGGTCTACGGCAAGCTGGGCGTCGTGTTCAACGCACTCGAATGCGACCGGTGGCGGGGTAGGCTGGGTTGGGAATGCTGGGTTTCGTTTCACTCAACCCAGCCTGCGCCATCGGACCACGCGGTGGAATAACCCGCAGGCTGGGTTGAGCGGACCGGTACCCGGCGTAGTTCAGGTTCTGGGTTTCGCTCCTCAACCCAGCCTACGTTCCCTGGTTTGGTCTGGGCGCGCCGTTGCGGCAGGCTCCGCCCCATGAGGACTTACAAGCGCCCACGGATCCCGGGCGGCACCTACTTCTTTAACCTGACGCTGGCCGAGCGGCACGGCAACGACCTGCTGACGCGTCAAGCCGCCGCTCTGAGGTCGGCGTTTCGGCGGACGCTTGCTGATCGCCCGGCGGCCGTTTAGGCGATCGTGGTCTTGCCGGATCATCTGCATTGCATCTGGTGCCTGCCGGAGCGAGACGACGACTTTCCGACCCGCTGGCGCCTGATCAAGAACCGCTTCTCCCGCCAGATCCAAGCCGGTGAGCCTATCTCACCAAGCCGCGCCGGCCGAGGCGAACGTGGCCTTTGGCAGCGGCGCTACTGGGAGCACGACATTCGTAACGAGCAGGACCTGCGGCGGCACATGGACTACATCCACTACAACCCGGTCAAGCACGGGTATGTCACCGCGCCGCCGGATTGGCCGTTCTCGTCGTTGCACCGCTGGACGGCACGGGGGTATGCGAGACCGATTGGGCGGCACCGGTCGATGTGGTCGACTTGGAGGTGGGTTGAGGGGGATGGGCGGTTCGCATTCGTCCCTGGAAATCCGTCACCATTGATCCGCGCCGCGCCCTCATGAGTAGAACGAATCGATGACGTCGCGACATGCCCGGGCTGATGGATCAGGGACGCGTCAATCTATGCACAGAAACCTATTGACCGCGAAAATCAACCGTGCTACCCGAGCGGAATTGATCAGTATTCGGCGATATTCCGTATCTGTATGATTTCCCGATTAAAAATAGATGGTCAAAATGTGACCAATCCGACAAATCGTTAATAGTTCTTAATGTCTGTGCGATTCCGAAGCCTATAATTCACAGAGTTATCCACAGAAAATGTGGATAAGAGAACATTTTCCATCACAGGCTTAGCGTTGCGATCTCGTTTCGAGAATTCACTTTAATAACGGGCCCCAATCGGCAGTTTCGGAGCGCTGGATATGCCACGCCGAGACCGATCCGCCGGTCGCGGTGGTGAACGCCGAATAACGAAAATCTGTGAACTGCATCACAGTTCTCACGTCGGGCAGACACCCTCTTTTCCTTAGGGGGTAAGGCCGTACCAACTGCCTCAGGAGGATACGATGGACAAAGGTCACCTTCCGCGCAGCACCGCGACTCCGGTGCGGGATACCCGTCCTTTTTCGCGAAAAATCTCAGCCCTCTGGCCGCCGAAGAGCGAGCAAGATGAGCTGCTGGTGGAAATCTACGAGCAGCTGCAAGAAAAGCACGCGGACCACCAATCCGGCACGAAGAAGTGATCGGCGTTTCGGTATTCCCGATGGCGAAATACCTTCCCTGTACTTCCAGGCCAGAAGGATATCCGTGCTCGTGAAAGCCTCGTGCCAGCGGTTTTAGCCACGCGCGCGCTGGCTGTCGTCATCGCCTGCGAAAGCGGCCTCCGACACAGAAAAGGTCCCCGCTGAGTGCGGGGAGAACGGTGGGCTTCGGAAAGATTGGACGACTCCGAGGGGGCGGGCTGATTCCCGCCCCCCGTTTCACCCAATCCCTCAGAACCGCAGGTCAGGGTTACCGCCGAGGCCCATGTAGATGTCAGGGCGTTCGCCACTGTCGGTCGGGCCACTGCGGTCGGCCTTGAACAGATCGGGGTTGCCGTCCGCCCAGCCGTGGTAGCGGTCGATGCTGTCGCCCACGCTGGGCTGGACGCCGACGAAGTCTTCGGCGCTAACGCGCTGCGTCGACAGATCGGAGTTGCCCTCGGCCAGGCCGTGGTAGATCTCGGCGGCACCGATGTTGGCGGCAAACAGGGAGGCGGCTGCGGTGATGATGATGGTCTTCATAGTCATGTCTCCTGTGAGGTCGGGTTTGAAGAGATGCCGTTTCCGGCGCTCGCTTACCTTAGTGCAGCCGCTGTGCCAACTTCCCATCGGGAGACATGTTCTCTCGTGAAAACAGAAGGATATAAGACCGATTGGCTCTGGAATGAGAGGCCTGCGAGGGCGGGGAAAGTAACGTTTCGTTGAGAGGTAGAGAGCGTTGCAGCAACGTTTCGTTGTGCGGGCCGCGCCGAACGGGGCGGGTGGATTTCCGAGATCGGTCCAGGAAAAGACCTCCCGCTTAGGCTGCCATCCCCCGCAATATCCTCTTTGCAGACATTCGCTTCAGCAGAGCCATAGAGGGCTCATCGACCCAAAGCTGACCTGACCCTGCGGAATTCTCACGGGGTAATCCACCCGACAGCGGACATCGGTACGCGGGGCCTGGAATGGCGAAAGCTCGTCGTCAGCCGCGTTCCCCGCTAACGAAAAGCCGAGCGCCAGGCCTGGGCTTGCCTCGTTACTCGGTCAGATACCCGGTAACGTCCAACACCAGGTGCACCGCCAGACCGGTGTGGTTGTAGACGTCGAGGTCGTAGTCACAGGTCGCCGCCGCCGGATCACACAGGGGCACCAGCACGCCGTTGGCCAAGGCGGTCATGTCTGCCGGGTAGTTGACGGTCGAGGCGAGCGGTCGGCTCTCGCCGTAGGGGTAGAGCGTCAGATAGTTGCTGATCGCGCTGCCCTGCGGAAGCACCGCGATGACGTTGACGAGCAAGCCCCTTGCCGTGGCGGGCACGCCGCAATCGGCTTCTCCGCCCTGGCCGGTGATCAGGGCACCGGTCACGAAGAACGGCACGGTCTCTCCTGGGGCGAGGCGATCCCCGGAGAAGGTGGAAAGCTGCGGGTCTGCGGTACGGGTGTCCACCACCCGGCAGGGCGAGACGGTGTGGATGACGTACGGACCACCCGCCTGAGCCGCTGGGCCAATCAGGAACGGAGCCAGCAGGCCGCCAACGAGTCCATATCGTGTCAGCGTGTTCATTTATTCATCTCCCAAGAGCTGGTCAGAACGCTAGCGCGGGTACGGCGACATAGCCGGTGACGTCGATCACCAGATGCGCTGCAGGGCCGATGTGGTTGTAGATGTTGAGGTCGTAGTCACAGGTTGCCGCCGCGGGATCACACAGCGGAACCAGCACGCCATTGGCCAAGGCGGGGGCGTCGGACATGTAGTTGATGGTCGAGGCCGTCGGCTGGCTCTCACCGTAGGGATAGAGCGTCAGATAGCCGCTCGCGGCGCTGCCGCGGGGCCGTACTGCCGTGACATTGGCGAAGACGCCTGTGGCATCAGGCGGCACTCCACAGTCAGACGCACCTCCCTGCCCAGCAATCTCGGAACCGCTTACGTAAAACGACACGGTCTCGCCGGGCGCAATACCATCGCCGGAGAAAGCAGAGAGCTGCGGGTCGGCGTTTCGGGTGTCGACCACCCGGCAGGGAGAAACGGTGTAAACCGATGATCGAACCTCCGGCAGCAGATTCAGTGGTAGGTCTTGTTGCCCACCGGCGGCCAGAGCGGCTTTCAATGAAGGAATCACAGGCGCGTATTCGGGGTCTGTGACCACGTTCATGGTTTCGGCCGGGTCTAGTAAGTGATCGTAGAGCTCGTATACGGCAGGGTTACCTGGCGCTACCCATTCGGTAAAGCGATATTGATCCGTGCGGATCGAGTAGCCCACGTATCCGCCTCTGCGCCAATAGCTAATCGCGCCACGTCTCGACTGCAGATTCGGGTTGGCGACCGAGCCGGCGAAGCTCTCGCCTTCGAGAGGATATCCCCCGTTCTGTTCCGAGTCGGGAACTGGAAGGCCCGCAAGCTCGGAAATAGTCGGGTACAAACCCACCAGTTCGACGATTGCTTTCGACCTTTGGTTCGCCGCTTGGCCGGGAGCACGAATGATTAAGGGAACGCGGGTTCCTACCTCGAAGTTGGTGTGTTTGCCCCACTCATCCTGCTCGCCGAGATGCCAGCCGTGGTCACCGACCAACACCACCAGAGTGTTCTCTTCGAGACCCAGACGCGCGAGTTCTGAAAGAACCCGTCCGATCTGCGCATCGACAAACGAGACGGCTGCGTAGTATCCACGCTTCAACTCCCGTCGCAGACTCTGCGTGAACGGCTCCCCTAGTGGCGGCATCATGCTGTAACGGTTCCTGAGCTCGGCCGAGTCGTCGAACCCGAATTCCGGGGCGCCAGTCGCTCGAAACAGATTGCTCGCTTCAGGAATCGCCTGCTGATCGTACATGTCGAAGTACTTGGGCGGCGCCACAAAGGGCAGGTGTGGCTTCTTGAATCCCACGGCAAGAAAGAACGGCTGACCCTGCAGGTTCTGAAGCGCTTCCATCGCGGCATCGGCGCATTTACCGTCGGCAAATCCACTTTCAGGGGCATCGACCGCAGCGTATGCCATTGGCTTGCCGTCGGCTCCTTTTGGAGTCCCCTGGCCCCACAGGTCCACATGGGGAACGGACCAGGAGCGGGTATCGTCGAGACCGCCGTGGTAGATCTTGCAAATACCCTGGGTCTGATATCCGTTTGCTTTGAAGTACTCCGGCAGGGTGACGACCGATGGGATGGTGTCGCGGAAGTGAGTCTTCAAATCCGTCACGCGCGTCGTATCTGGCCTCAGACCAGTCATCATGGACGTACGTGAAGGCGCGCACGTGGACATTTGCGCATAGGCTCGCGTGAATGTGACGCCCTGCTGCGCCAATTGATTGATTTTGGGGGTACGAATCCTCTTTGTACCGTAGGCACCCAACTCCGGCCTTAAATCATCCACCACAATGAGCAGGACATTTAATTGTGCTTGCAGTGCGGAAGGCGAAGCTTGGTCGGCCGTTGCCGCATGCACGTTCGACTCCCGACCGAGGCCCGAAAAATCAAAGAGGAAAAGTACGCCAAGCGCCCATGGTGCCCCGGGACGAAGCAAAAGTGTGAGGAGAGCGAGAAGCTTCTTTCTTGGTCGGCGCGGGTCCCTTGCGAAACCCGTCTGGCTTTGTACCCCTGAATATTTCATCTGAACCTCACTAGGTCCTGCGCCTCGCTCTGTCGCGGGAAGGCGCCCGACTTGGTCACAATGCATCACCCCGAACAGTTCTGTTCGAGCCCCTACATAAAATCCGAGGGTAAAGGAAGGTTATTGTCGAGGCAAGCCAACTCAGGTCTAATGCTTGTTCGACCCAGGTGAGTCGGCTGCGGCGGGGCATCCTCGGCAGGAATATCCGTGTATGCGCCCGTAGCCAACTCGGCACTACTACACCTACGTCAACGTCTGTAGTTGGCCGATTGCACCGGCTGATAAAGGCGGTGTCAGCGACCGTTTCCGCCACACTGCGGACCTTGAGGGTCGGGTCTCGATCTTCCGCAGTATCCTCACTGCAGACATTCGCTTCAGTGAAGCCATAGACGGCTGACGATCCACTGCAGAAATAACTGCTTTTCCCTAGAGGTGTATGGTTTTCGCCACGCCCAGCTGAAACGGGTGGATCTTCGCGACCGACTTACTACATCCTCGGATGATCATGTACGCGCCATCATGACCGTACCTTGAGTCCCAGGAGCCGTCCTTCACGTCGGGGACATTCGTTCCCAGCTTTGGGCAAGATTCAGTTAATCCACCGATGATCACGAAGGACCGGTGGAGTTCGCATTGCGGACCTTCACAATCCCGTGGACCCTAGAAGTTGAACTTTACAACGGCTCGACGGGACTCGCAGACGTTTTGTCGACGCGAGTGCTCGGGCCGGATTAAGGTCAGATGCGGCCCGAGCGGCTCTTCCTTACGACTGTCCCATGTCGAAAGGGTAAGCCGTCATCACCTAGGTCCATGCGGCAATGACGTCGCGGATCAATTGCTCGCCGCCGTCCGCAGACGCATAGGCCTCGGCCACGGCACGCAGCTCGGAGTTCGATCTGAAAATCAGGTCCACCGGCGTCGCCGTCCACTTCAGTTCGCCCGCGGCGCGTTTGCGTCCCTTGTAGATGCCACCGGCGTCCTCCAACTTCCACTACTCAGTTGCCATGTCGAGCAGGTGGACCAAGAAGTCACTGCTCAGTGTTGCGGGGTTGTCGGCTAAGAAGCCGCACCTCGAGCCATTGACACTGGCTCCTCTTGCACGCATACAGCCGAGCAGCGCGGTCCTCTCGGGCACGGTCAACCTCAGCAGGTCGGCTTCACCGACCAGCATCACCAGCGAAGAGACTCGATTCGGCAGCTGGTGCCCCGCGGACAGCGGGTATCAATCTGGGTGAACGAAGGGCTTCGCGACCCGCTGCCCGCGGACTACTCTGATGATTTTCACCAGGTTCGCCAAACTTCTACCGGCTGAAGGAGCGCGCAACCCGATCGCCGGCTCCTTGGTGCTTCGCGCCTGTTAGTACCAGGGATCCAGTTCTCTCAGCACGTCCGCCCAGTCGTACCCATGCGGCTCGTTTCCCGGAACTCCGGACGAGAGGATCTCGCGACCGCGCTGCTCAACACTGCCCATTTCCGGATAGTAGGACTGCGCGGTTGACTGAATCTGCTGCTCGTAGATGCCCATAGTTGTTTCTCCTGTCGAAATCCTGTGAGGGGTGATGCCGGCAGTGTGCTGCTGACATGATTCAAATGTAGCGTCGAAATTCCGTTTGTCCAGGACATATAGACATATTTTTTTCTGGTATAGTTTTTTTGGCATAGATGTCGACGACACGCCGGGGAAAAGCTGTGTTCGCTATCGGCACTCTAGAGCGCGACACCGGTATTGGCCGGGACACGCTGCGGATTCGGGAACGGCGCTATGGCTTTCCGACTCCCGAGCGCAACGACAAGGGCGAGCGGGTCTGCAGCGCTGAACAGATTCACCGACTGCAACTGAACCGGCGTGTGCTCGATCAAGGGCTGCGCCCGGGCAAAGTGGTGCCCCTCGACGACGAGGCGCTCGACAAGCTTGCCGACACACTGCCCGAGGCGTCATCGAGCCCCCAAGACATCGATCCTGCCCACGCCGAGCTGATCGATCTGGCATCTTCCGGCGATATCCCCGCTCTTACTGCAGCACTGGAGCAGGCCCTTGCTCGTGACGGGATGCGCTCGTTCGTGCTCGATACCTTCGCACCGTTGACCAAAGGGGTGGCGGAGTTATGGGCGGGTGGGCGGCTCCAGATTTTCGAGGAGCATATCTTGACCAGGCACCTGGTGCGCTTTCTCGACGTGGCTATTGGCCGCGTCGGACGCCCGCCCGGGGATCCTGAGGTGCTGCTCGCGACCCTTCCGGGCGAGCAACACGGGTTGGGTTTGTTGATGGCCGAGGCCCTGCTCATCCACGCCAGTCGGCCGACCCTGAACCTGGGGAGCGGATGTTCCGCTCGATCAGTTCATCGCTGCGGTGGAACGGTCGGGGGTATCGGCGGTGGCGCTATCGTTTAGCGCCTGCTACGCCCGGTCCTCTGTCAGGGACCACCTTGAGGAGCTCGCCGATCGCCTTCCCCAGGGCGTTGGTATCTGGGTCGGCGGTGAATGCGTAAGGCGGCTGAGGCGGCTGCCACCCTCGGTGGAGAAGAAGTCGCTGGAGGCGATTTGACGCCTAAGTGATCCTGTCAGACCGGGCATTCGCGAATCCGTCGCACATCCGGTGCACTAATCACGTTTTCTGTTCCTACTGCCGATCTAGAAACCAGTTTAGAGTTGCCGTTTGATCCGATCCCATCAGACGTCCAAACGAGCGCGACGCGGACTGGCCGGTGTCTGCGCGATTCCAGACGCTTCTGCCAAATTGCAGACCTTGGGGGTTGCTGCCCGATCTTCCGCAGTGGGTCGGAGGACTTCAGTCTTCGCCGCTCCACCGGTCTTGGGGTCGTCCGGAAGTGTGGGCGAACGGGCCGGCGGTGGAGGGCTGTTTGGGTCATCACGCTGATCCGGCTGGACTTATAGCAGCACCAGGGTGGCGAGACCGAGGAAGGCGAAGAAGCCCACCACGTCCGTGACCGTGGTCAGGACTACGCTTCCGGCCAGCGCGGGGTCGATGCCGACGCGGCGCATGATCAGGGGAATGGCCACGCCCGCCAGGGCGGCGCACAGCAGGTTGAGCAGGATGGCCGCGGCAATGATGCCGCCGATCTCCCAGCTCCCGAACCAGAGGATGGCGAGGGCGGCGACGACCAGCGCCCAGACGACCCCGTTCAGCGCCCCGATTCCGAACTCTTTCCACAACAGGATGTTCGCATTGCCTCGCTCGACGTGTCCGAGCGCAAGCCCCCGGATCACCAGCGTCAGGGTCTGGCTGCCGGCGATACCGCCCATGCTCGCCACGATTGGCATCAGCACCGCCAGCGCGACCACCTTCTCAAGGGTGCCCTCGAACAGGCCGATGACCCAGGCCGCGAGAAAGGCCGTCACCAGGTTGATGCCCAGCCAGACCGCCCGCCGCCGCGCGCTGGTGAGCACCGGCGCGAACATGTCGTCCTCCTCGTCCAGGCCCGCCATGTTCATCAGCGAGCGTTCCGATTCTTCCCGAATCACGTCCACCACGTCGTCCACCGTGATGCGTCCGAGCAGACGCCCCTCGGCGTCGACCACGGGCGCCGAGATCAGGTCCAGATCCTCAAAGCGTCGCGCCACCTCGCGGCTCGGAAGGTCAGCGGGGATGGCCGGAAACTCGGGGTCCATCACCTGCTTCACCCTTTGCTCCGGGCGGCTGGTGAGCAGGCGGCGCACCCTCAGCACCCCCTGGTAACGGTTCTGGCGGTCCACCACCATGAGCTTGTCGGTGTGATCGGGCAGATCCTCGAGCAGGCGCAGGTAGCGCAGCACCGAGCCGACGCGCAGTCCCGCGCGCACCGATATCTGATCGGTGTTCATGAGCCCGCCCGCGCTGTCTTCGGGGTAGGACAGCATGGCCTCGAGCTGCTCGCGCTCGCGCAGGTCCATGGCGCGCAGCAGCTCCCGGCCGTTCTCCGTCGGCAGGTCCTGTATCAGGTCGACCAGGTCGTCCAGGTCCAGGGTCCGCGCCGCCGTAATCAGGTCCTCCTGGTCCATCTCGAGGGCGAGACGGGTGCGAACCTCCTGGTGCAGGTGCGCGAGGATGCGCCCGGCGCGCTCGCTGTCCACCATTTCCCACGCAGTCGAGCGTTCCGCTGGGGGTAATGATTCCAGCAGCCCCGCCGCCTTTGCCGGGTGGATCTGGCGCAGCATGCGCCCGACCCGCTTGAGCTTTCCCCGCTCCAGCGCATCGCGCAGCCGCGCGATCTGGGTGTGGGCTTGGGCTTCGGGTTCCAGGGACTCAGCCGCATCCTCCGCGTCCTGGATAAGCGATTCGCGCAGCTCCTCGCCGAGATGGGCGAGCACGGCCGGTTCCGCATCGTCGGTGACCTGCTGCCACACCGCGATACGTTGCTCGGGCTCCAGCGACTCGATCAGGCTCGCGACCTTGGCCGGATGCATGCCCTGCAGAATCTTGCGAATGCGCTTGGCTTTGCCTTTCTCCAGCGCCTGCCTGACCAGCTCGATCTCAGTTCGTTCCGGCGTTTGATCTATCTCGCTCATTCGCACCTCGATGTATCCTGGTAAGGGAATCTGGCCTTGCCGAGCGGGGGAATGAAAACTTCCGGTTCCGTGCGCGGTCCCTCTGGTCAGGTTCCGATCGTTCTGCCCGCAGTCAACCAGACCCAACGACGTCGATATGATACCAATCCACTGGCTCACCGCCGCGCTCCTTGCCCTTCTCTCCCTGGCCGCGTCCGCGGAGCGCGGGTCGGAGTTCCCGCCGGCACCGGACTTCCCCGCCGGGCTGCAATGGCTCAACGTGGAACGTCCCCTGAGCCTTGCCGACCTGCGCGGAAAGGTGGTGATTCTGGACTTCTGGACCTACGGCTGCATCAACTGCATTCATGTCATGGACGAGCTGGCGCGGCTGCGGGAGCGTTTCGGCAACAAGCTGGCGGTGATCGGGGTGCACTCGCCGAAGTTCGACAACGAGGCCAATCCCGAGACGCTGCGGGAGGTGCTTGTCCGCTATCAGCGCGAGGAGCCAGTGGTCAACGATCCGGAGTTTCGCATGATGCGTGCCTACGGCGTGCGGGCGTGGCCGACCCTGGTCGTGATCGACCCGCTTGGCGGCTATGTCGGCGATGTCGCAGGCGAGGGCCACGAGGAACGTCTCGGCAAGGCCATCGACAAGCTGCTGGCGATGTATCCGGACGCCATCGACGAGACCCCCATCGCGCTGAGTCTCGACCAGGCGGACCAAGGCAGCGGCTGGTTCGCCGCCCCAGAGAAGATCGCGGTGGGGAAGGACCTGATCGCGGTCAGCGACACCCTGCTCAACCGCATTCTGGTAACAACGCGAGAGGGCAAGGTCCTGCACGAGGTGGGCGGGCGGGAGCCGGGCTTCGAGGACGGCGCGCTAGCCGCGGCCCGTTTCCGGGCGCCCCGCGGGCTCGCCTTCGCCCCTGACGGCGTCCTCTACGTGGCCGATACCGGAAACCACGCCATCCGCCGTGTGGACCTGGCCACGGGAGTAGTGACCACGATCGCGGGGTCCGGCAAGAAGGGACTGCGCGAGCCCGAGGGCACTGATCCACTGGTCGCGAATCTGCGCTCGCCCTGGGATCTGGCGCTGGACGGCGACGCCCTCTACGTCGCCATGGCCGGGGAGCACCAGATCTGGCGCCTCGACCTGACCGCTCGCACACTAGCCCCCTTCGCGGGGTCGGGCCGGGAGGGCATCGCGGACGGCAGCCTGGCGCGGGCGACCTTCAGCCAACCGAGCGGTCTGGCGTTGCTGGACGGCAAGCTCTACGTCGCTGATCCCGAGTCGTCCGCGATCCGCGAGATCGACCTGGCCGAGGGCCGCGTGCGGACCCTGGTCGGAAGCGGTCTGTTCGACTTCGGTGACCGGGACGGCGATCTGGCCCAGGCGCGGCTTCAGCACCCGCTCGGGGTCGCCATCGCCGGTGAGGGCAGCTTGCTGGTGACGGATACCTACAATCACAAGCTCAAGCGCCTGGACCTGGATGGCGGCAAGCTGACCAGCCTGCTCGGGGACGGGCGGCCGGGGAAGGGGGACGGGGGCGAGGGCCCGAGGATGAACGAGCCCGGCGGGCTGGCGGTCGTCGGCGGCCAGGTCCTGATCGCCGACACCAACAATGGCCGAATTCTGCGTTACGACCTCGCCAACGGGAAAACCGAGGAGTGGAATCCTGTACGGTGAGATGGGTACGATTCAGACCTCGGGTCGAGTCCGGCCCGGTGGAGAATCGGCGATCGACCGAGGAGGATCGCTAACCGTCCGTCGACGCGAAGCGGTAGCCGCAACGGCACAGCATGGCGACCTCTTCTTCCGTCGCCTCCAGGAGATCGTAGTGCGTGGTCTCGGCATCATCCGGTCGCAGGGGCGTGCCGTCGATCACGAGGCTGGATGACGCGTCCTGCCCGGGCCGGATGACGGCCTCGCGAATGAACGAGGCGCTGACCCAACGTCCACCGAGTCGTGTCAACCGTGCCTTGAGCTTCATGGTCTGTGGTTTGTACTTGAGCGGCTATGCGTAGTTGGACATCCCTGGTTGCGGCGCAATAGGCCGGATTCGCGCTTGCTTCGCCCTCTGGCGAAGTCTCCACAACATATAGTCTCATAACTACAGGAAACGAAAGAAGGTTTTAAGCTTCTATTACAGGCATCGGACCGAGGGGAAGCGCGGAGGGCCGTCCGCGGAGGGGCGCCGTCCCTGGCGCCACGGACAGAGGAGCTGGGTCAGGGCTTGATGTAGGTGTATCCCTGTGCCTGCAGGTGCGCCAATTCGGCCACGCCGCTGGGCACGATGTCCGCCTCGCTGGCGTCGTACAGGTCCACCAGCTCGACGTTGCGCCCCTTGAGGGTGTTGGCGCAGATCTCGAACTTCACGCCCTGATCCTTCAGACCGGAGATGCGTGCCTCCATCTCCTGGTCGGCGTTGCCTTCCTTCATCTTGGTGCCCTCGACGGCGTCGGGCGTGAGCAACAGCGAGACGCCGTCTCCGTGCATCACCACCCTGAGGTCCAGGTTTGCCGCACCAACCGCGTTGATGTGGTTCTGGATGTTGCGCAGCGCGGCCCCCTGCTCTTTGGCGCCATAGCTGTTGACGTGATAGACGACCTTTTGCTTGGCGTAGCGCGATACCGCGCTCGCTCCCGCCATGCCAGCCATGCCGCTCATGCCGGACATGCCGCTCATGCCTTCTTCGGCCGAGGCGATGGGGGTCGCCGATACGGCGGCCGCGAAGAGTACCGACGGAAATAGCTTGCTCATCTTGTTGGAACCTCCGACTTGGTGGGTCGATCTGTTTATCATTGGCGCTGAGTTGTTCGCCCCGCGCGGCCGACCATGGCACGTCGTTAATCGCAGGACGCACCGAAAAGTAAATAGGTCGTCCGGGAACAGATAGCAAGCAGCCGGGCTCGGGCCGCCCGGGTGACGTCACCGAGGAGAAGCGAAATATGCCTTCCGACATCCTCCCGCAGCCGAGCTGCGCCGACGCCCGGGATCCCGGATCCCTGAGCGTGGATGAGGCGCGGCGGCGCATCCTGGAGCAGATCGCCCCGATCGCCTTCAGCCAACGCCTCGCGCTGCGCGAAGCATTGGGCCGGACGCTGGCGGAGGCGGTGGTCTCGCCGGCGAACGTCCCTTCTCACACTAACTCGGCCATGGACGGTTACGCTCTGGCGGGCGCGAGCCTCTCGTCGCGGGGCACGACCGAGCTGGCGCTCGCTGGCGAGGCCCTGGCGGGACACCCCTTTCGCGTCGAGGCAGGGCCCGATCAGTGCGTGCGCATCATGACCGGTGCCCCCATGCCCGCGGGGACGGATACGGTGGTGATGCAGGAGCAGGCAGCGGAGTCGGGCGGGCGGGTGCGATTCGCCGCAGGCCAGAGACCAGGGCAGAACGTGCGTCAGGCGGGTGAGGACATCGCCGCCGGCGACGCCGTTTTCGAGTCCGGGCGGACCCTGACCCCGGCGGACCTCGGGCTTCTTGCCTCCCTGGGTATCGCAGAGGTCGCGGTGCGCCGCCGTCCGCGGGTGGCCTTTTTCTCGACCGGGGACGAGCTGCGTTCCGTCGGTCAAGTGCTGGGAGAAGGGGAGGTCTACGACAGCAACCGCTATACCCTGCACGGGATGCTTACTCGCCTGGGTGTGGATGTGCTGGATCTCGGGGTGGTCAGGGACGATCCGGACCTGCTCGAGGCGGCCCTGCGGCGTGCGGCGGCGGACGCGGATGTGGTCATTACCTCCGGCGGCGTGTCCGTCGGAGAGGCGGATTATGTTCGCGGGTTGCTGACGCGCATCGGCCGGGTGAGCTTCTGGAAGATCGCCATGAAGCCCGGGCGGCCCCTGACCTTTGGCCACGTCGAGAACGCCCTCTTCTTCGGCCTGCCGGGCAATCCGGTGGCGGTGATGGTGACCTTCTATCAGTTCGCGCGGCCGGCCCTGGTCAAGCTCATGACCGGGCGCGAGGAGCCGCCGCTGCTGTTCCCGGCGGAGTGCGTCAGCCGCTTGCGCAAGCGACCCGGCAGAACGGAGTTCCCGCGCGGAGTGCTGGGCCGGGGAGCCGATGGCGGGTTGACGGTGGAGCTGGCAGGGCGTCAGGGCTCGGGGGTGCTGCGCTCCATGAGCCTGGCGGATTGCTTCATGGTGCTGCCGGAGGAACAGGGGGACCTGGAGCCGGGCGATCGGGTGCTGGTGCAGCCCTTCGCCGGGCTGATCTGATCTTGACCGGCCCGCGGTATCGCCGCGGGCCGGTCGCGGGCCTAGTCGGAGGTGCCGTCACCGCCGATCGCGCGGTAGACCACGGCGCCGATCAGGGCGCCGATGATCGGCGCTACCCAGAACAGCCACAGCTGTCCGAGCGCCTTGGCCTCTCCGGACATGGCGAGCGCCAGGGCCGGGCCGGTGCTGCGGGCGGGGTTCACCGAGGTGTTGGTCACCGGGATGGAGATCAGGTGGATCAGGGTCAGGGCGAGGCCGATGGCCAAGCCGCCAGCCACGGCGTGAGCCTGCTTGTGGGTCGCCCCCAGGATGATGAAGATGAACATGCCGGTCATCACGACCTCGGTCACAAACCCCGCGGTGAGGCCGTAGCCCTGGGGCGAGAGCTCGCCATAGCCGTTCACCGCCAGGCTGCTCGCGCCCAGCTCGAACAGGGCCTGCCCTTCCTTGGCGGTGCCCATGTCGCTGGCGACGAAGAGGATCAGGAAGGCCGCCAGGATGGCCCCCAGCGTCTGGGCGATCACGTACATGGGGAGGTCGGCGAAGCTGAAGCGCCCGCCCATCGCCAGGCCGACGGAAACCGCCGGGTTCAGGTGGCAGCCCGAGATGTGGCCGATGGCGTAGGCCATGGTGAGCACGGTGAGGCCGAAGGCGAAGGCCACGCCGAGGTAGCCGATCCCGACATCCGGGACGCCGGCGGCAAACACCGCGGCTCCGCAGCCCCCGAGAACCAGCCAGAAGGTGCCGACGAACTCGGCAAGCGATCGTTTCATGAGGGACATCTGTGTCTCCTAGTTGTTGGGCATTCAGTGAAACCAAACCGCCACGGGTTCATCGGGCCAAATAGGGATGCGTCTCGCCCCGGCCGGCGGGTTCGCACCGCCGATCGGAACGCAAGCCATGAGCCCCAGGTTGAAAAACCTCGTAGCGGGGTCAGAATTCTAGCCGGATTAATCCAAGACACTCCAGCTTTATCCGAGCCTTCGCATTTCGGAACCAGGCCGGTCGGTTTCTCTGCCTGCGACCGATCGTCCTGCGGCCAGCGCCCGCTTGCCGTCCGCGGCCATAACACGTAGCCTTTCCATCCCACATGCAACCGTGGTCATTTCGGTGAATCGCCCCATGGATACCAGTGTCGAACGCGCCCACTTCAACATGGTCGAGCAGCAGGTCCGCCCCTGGGGGGTCTCCGACCCGGAGGTTCTGGAGGTCCTGGCGCGGGTCCCGCGCGAGCGGTTCGTCCCGGAGGGCTACCGAAGCCTGGCCTACGCGGATGTCGAGATACCCATCGCCGCCGGACAGGTCATGCTCGCCCCCAGGGTGGTCGGCCGCATGCTGCAGGCGCTTCGTGTCCGACCGGAGGACCGCATCCTGGAGATCGGCGCCGGTTCGGGTTATGTCACCGGTTGCCTCGCGAGCCTCGGTTCCAGGGTAGTGAGCCTGGAGCTCCACCAGGAGCTGGCGGAGCAGGCCCGCGCCACGCTCGAGTCACTGAATATGCGGCACTTCGAGGTGCGGGTGGGGGACGCCCTGGCCGGCGAGGTGGAAGGCAATCCCTTCGACGTCATCGCCGTGACCGGCTCCCTGCCGGACGATGCGCTGCTGTCCTCCCTGCAGGAGCAGCTTGCCCTGAACGGGCGTCTATTCGCCATCGTTGGGGAGGCGCCGCTGATGGAGGCAATGGTCGTGACTCGGGTCGCAACCCAGGAGTTCCAGCGCGAGGGTCTGTTCGAGACCAGCGTTCCGGCGCTCGAGAACGTTCCCGAGGTAGAGCATTTCGAGTTCTGAATCGCGGCGAGCACCGAAAAATGCTTCAGATGACCGCGCGCGAGCTCCACGCCCGGCTCCTTGAGGGCGGTGAGAAGCCCTTGCTGCTCGATGTGCGTGAGCCGTGGGAATTCAATATCTGCCGGGTCGAAGGCAGCCGCCTGCTGCCGATGCGACACGTCGTGGCCAGCCTGGACCAGCTCGACCGCGAGCGGGAGACCGTGATCATTTGCCACCACGGCATCCGCAGCCAACAGGTGGCACTCTTTCTCGAGCACCGGGGCTTCTCCCGCGTGATCAATCTCGAAGGCGGCGTGGCGGCCTGGGCGCGGGACGTCGATGCCTCGATGGCGACCTATTGAGCCCGCGGCGCGCCCTGACGGGGTGCGCTGGATAGGGCGGGTCTGTTGACTTCGATCAGCGCGATGAGGCGCTGCAAGGCGCCGCGGTTCTGCTCAACCACTCTGCGGCCGTTCTCTCCGATGCGGGCGCGCGCGGCGGCATCCGACAGCCAGTCGGCCATACAGCGGGCGAGTGCGTCGCCGTCCTCCACCTGAGCCGCCGCGCCCTCGCTCACCAGCAGCTCGGTGATCTGGGCGAAGTTGAACACGTGGGGGCCGATCGCGACCGGCACGCCGACGGCGGCGGCCTCGAGCAGGTTGTGGCCGCCGACCGGGACCAGGCTGCCGCCGATGAAGGCCGCGTCCGCCGCGGCGAGAAACACCGGGAGCTCGCCCATGGTGTCTCCCAGGAAGACGCGGGTCGCCGGGTCGCAGGTCTTTCCGGCGGAGCGCCGCGCGAGGGCCAATCCCTGCCGCGCGACGAGGGCCGCGACGCGGTCGAATCGTTCCGGATGGCGCGGCACCAGCACCAGCAGGGCCTGCGGCAGGCGTCGCAGGATCTGGCGATGGGCGGCCAGGACCTGCTCCTCCTCGTCCTCGTGTGTGCTGGCGGCCACCCACACCGGCCGCTCGGTACCCCAGACGCGCCGCATCACCTCCGCCTGGTCCAGCAGGCTGCCGGGAAGGCGGACGTCGAACTTGAGGCTTCCCGTGACCTGGATGCGCCCGGCGGGAACCCCGAGGGCGCGAAAGCGTTCGGCATCCTGCGGGCTCTGGGCCGCCACAGCGGACAGGCGGCCGAAGGTCGCGCGGGTGAATTCCCCGAGCCGGGCGTAACCCCGGGCCGACCTCTCCGAGAGCCGGGCGTTCGCCAGGATCACGGGAATGCCGCGATCCTCGCAGATGCGCAGCATGTTGGGCCAGATCTCGGTCTCCATCACCACCGCCATCGTGGGCCGCACCGCGTCGAGGAAGCGCCGCATGACGGGGAGCAGGTCGAAAGGGGTGTAGACGTGCCGAACGCGGTCCTCGAACAGGTCGCGCACGCGCTGCGAGCCGGTTGGCGTGGTGGTCGTGACCATGACGCGGGCGTCGGGGTGATGGTCGAGCAGGTGCTTGACGAGCGGAGCGGCGGCCTGGGCCTCCCCTACCGAGACCGCGTGAATCCAGATCTCCGCATCGAGCGGCGCCCCGTCGTAGAGCCCGAGGCGCTCGCGCCAGCGCTTGCGGTAGGCGGGGGTGCGGCGGCTTTTCCACAACAGGCGCAGAAGCGCGAGGGGCAAAGCGAGGTAGAGCAGGAGGCTGTAGATGCGTGCCATGCGGGCCAGGGATCACTCGCGGCGGATGGCCTCGATGATGCGGCTGGTGGAACGACCTGCCACGAACGGAAGGATGCGCACCTCGCCGCCGGCGCGGCGCACGCAGTCGGCGCCGGCCACCTGCTCCGCTTGGTAGTCTCCCCCCTTGACCAGCACGTCGGGCTCGAGGGCGCAGATCAGTGCCTCCGGGGTGTCCTCGCCGAAGGAGGTCACCCAGTCCACGGAGGCCAGCCCGGCGAGCACGGCCATGCGCTGCTCCAGCGGGTTCACTGGCCGCTGCGGTCCCTTGAGCCGGCTGACCGAGGCGTCATCGTTGACCGCCACGACCAGCCGATCCCCGAGTCGCCGGGCCTGCTGAAGGTAGGCCACGTGCCCGTCGTGCAGGATGTCGAAGCAGCCGTTGGTCATCACGACGCGCTCGCCGTGGGCCTTGGCGGCGGCGACGGCCGCCAGCAGCTCGTCGCGCCCCAGCACCGTGTGCCACTCGGTTCCGCGATGGGCGCGCTCGAGCTCGCGCGCCGTCACGCTGGCGGTGCCCAGCTTGCCGACCACGATGCCGGCGGCGCAGTTGGCCAGCGCGGCCGCCGCGGATAGGTCCTGCCCCGCCGCCAGCGCCGCGGCGAGGACGCCGATGACGGTGTCGCCGGCGCCGGTGACGTCGTAGACCTCCCGCGCGCGGGTGGGCAGGTGCAGGGCCTCGCCCGAGTCCAGGAGCAGCAGCATCCCGCGCTCACCCAGGGTGATGAGCAGGGCCGAGAGGTCGAGCCGCGCGCGCAGCGCCTGCCCCTTGTCCACCAACGCCGCGTCGTTCTCGCAGGGTCCTACCTCGTCCTCGAACTCGCGGCGGTTGGGGGTGATCAAGGTCGCGCCGCGGTAACGCGCGAAGCCCCGACCCTTGGGGTCCACCAGCACCGGCTTGCCGAGTGAGCGCGCGACGGCGATCAGCGCCTGCGGGTCCGCAATCGTCCCCTTGGCATAGTCCGATATCACCAGGAGCTCGGCGTCGGGCAGGGCCGCCGCGACGAGAGGGGGGAGCGGGTCCTCCCCGGCCAGATCACCGAGAGGCTTCTCGAAATCCAGTCGAATCAGCTGCTGGTGGTGGCTCAGCACACGCAGCTTGGTGATGGTCGGGACGTCTGCCCGTCGGTGGAACAGGCATTCGACGCCTCGCGCGGCGAGCCCGGCGCCAAGTGCGTCCCCTGCCTCGTCGGTGCCGGTGATCCCGGCCACTTGCACCCGTGCGCCGAGGGATGCGGCGTTGAGCGCGACGTTGGCGGCCCCGCCCGGGCGGTCATCCGCGCTGTCGACCTGGACGACGGCCACCGGTGCCTCGGGGGAGATGCGCCGGGTGGCGCCGCTCCAGTAGCGGTCGAGCATCAGATCCCCGGCGACGAGGATGCGGGCGCGAGAGAAGTCCGGAAAATCGGTTTCCAATTCAGTTGCTCGCTTGCCGGGTGTGAAGTGACGTCGGGCTGCCGCCGCGGCGCAAGTCTAGCACAGGGCCTCCGCCGCCAATCGCAGGCGGCGGTCGATCCGGGCGCGCTTGGCGGTAGGGGTGGAGCGCGCAGTGTTTGCTCGGCGGGGCGATTTGCATCGGTGATTCGCCCCCCCGGCTCTGCTGCCCGCCATCTGGAGCGAGCTGGGCCAGCGCTCATCCATCGTCCTGCAGCAGCTCCCGGTAGACCGCCAGGTTGCCCTCTACCATGGCGTCGATGGAAAACTCGTTGCGCATCAGAACCCTGCCCGCGCGGCCCATGCGTCGGGCGAGGTCGGGGTGCCGCAGCAGCCGGGCGATCGCCACCTCCAGCGCCACGGCGTTTCCCGGCGGCACCAGGATTCCGTTGAGTCCGTCCCGTACCGCTTCCGGTATGCCGCCGGCGTTGCTGGCCACGATGGGGACGCCGGCGCTCGCGGCCTGCAAAAGGGACACGCCCAAGCCCTCCATGAGGGCCGGATGAACCAGGAGATCGAGGCAGGGCAGAACATCGGGCAGGTCGTCGCGGAATCCCGCCAGGCGAACCCTGTCCTGCAGGCCCGCGTCCGCGATGCGTCGGGTCAGATCCCGCTCCTCTGCGCCCTTGCCGAAGAACAGCACCTGCAGTGGGGGAAACTCCGCGATAAGCGGCGGCAAGGCCTCGATCAGGAAGCGGTGGCCCTTGCGTGGAATCAGCTGCGCGATCACGCCGACGAGCCGCGCGTGCGACGGCACCCCGAGGGCGGCGCACACCCTCTCCCTGTCGCAGGGGCGGTCGAATCGCTCGACGTCCACCGCGCTGCGCACCACCCGCAGCTTGTCCTTCGGCAGTCCCTCCGCGAGCAGAACGCGCCCGATGCCCTCCGAGATGGCGATCACGCGGTCGTGCAGGCGGTATTTCAGGGCCACCGCCAGGCGGCTCTCGGGATTGTCCACGCGCCGGGAGTGCACCACCGGGACCCGCTCCAGCCTGCATGCGATGCCGCCCATGACATCTGCCCCGATGCGGCTGTGCAGATGCACCAGGTCTGGCCGGCAGAGACGGATGCAGCGGCGCAGGCGCTGGACGATGCCGATGTCCGGATCGCCGCCCATGCGCATCGTATGGACCTCGGCGAAGGGCGCCGCGGCGTCCGCGATCTCGCTGCCGGCGGGGCATGCGAGGGCGTTGGCCAGGCCGCGCTTCGCCAGCCCTTGCAAGAGGTAAAGCACCTGCTGGGCGCCGCCGTAGAGGTTGCGTCCGCCTTCCACGTGCAGGACCTTCATGGACTTGATCCGAGCAGCACCCGCGCCGCGTCGAAGACCTCGCTGGTCTCGATCAGCCGCATGCAGGTGAAATCGCCGTTGCAGGTGGGTCTGCGCTTGCAGGGCGAGCAGGGGAGCGGATGATACAGCACCCTGGCGTCGGTCCTGGTGGTGTCGGTATACGGACAAGTGGAGCCGAACAGGAGCAGGCTGGGGCGGGCGAAGGCGATGCCCATGTGTCCGAGCCCGGTGTCCACGGCCACCAACAGGCTGCAGCCGTGGATCATCGCCGCGGCCTCGAGTAACGAGGTCTTGCCGACCAGGTCGATCAGTTCGGTCGACGCCGCGGCGTGGATGCGCCCGGCCGCGTCCCGGTCGGCCGGCCCCCCCAGCATGACGACCGGCAGGTTCAGCTCCCTGCGGATGCGGTCCGCGAGCGCCGACCAGCGGTCCTCGAACCAGTGCTTCTGGGGCCTGGTGGTGAAGGGGCAGATGACCGCATAACCCCTTGCGAGCCCCTCGCGGTTGGCGACCGATGCCGCGAACTGTGCGTCCTGCGACCCGTAGTGGACCTCCATGCGGAAGTCCCCGGTAGGCAGCCCCAGGGTCTCGGCGAGGTACAGGTACTCGGAGCCGATCCGTCGCGGGTCCCCGCCGCGGGGAATCGTCCGCGTCATCAGCCACTGGCTCCCCTCCCGGGAACCGAGGCCGATGCGCTCAGGCGCCGACGATAGGCGCGTCAGCAGGCCGCTCTTCAACAGGCCCTGCAGGTCAACCGCCAGGCTCGAAGCCGCGTTCGCGCAACCGGAGGCGGAAATTCCGGATCTCGCCCCCCAGCGCGCGCCATTTACGCTCCCGCCAAAGGGTCTTCCAGTCCCCAACCGGCCAGACGATCACCTCGTCCAGGTCGGGGTGATGCTCCAGCAGGGTCCGGCACTCGGGTTGCGCCAGCCAGGCGATATGAGCCTTGGGGTGGGCGCGGCGGAAAGCCGAAACGAGCGGCGAGGCGAAGACGATATCGCCGATGGCGGACAGACGCACCAGCAGGATGCGCGGGTCTGAGTCACTGTGCCCACCTTGGTGCGGTGTCTTGCGGGGCTCGCCGGTCGTCATGACGGATTCGCCCGAATGCTGGCAAGCCTGGTCGGATCTTTGTCGGAGGGGGAAGGGCTGCCGTGGCCTGGTTCCGCGTCGCGCAGGTAGAGGAGCGTGACGCCGAGCAGGATACCCAAGGGGTACAGGGTGCTCTTGGAGAAGAAGGGAAACACGAGGTTGACCAGGATCAGCCAGGCCAGGTAGGTGAAGAGGATGACGGCCCCCAGGGCCCGGCGCGACGGCGACGCCGGGTGCCGGGCGCACCGGGCAAGCCGCCAGAGTGGCCAGCCCACCAGCATCGCGGCAGCCAGCAGACCGGCGATTCCGCTCTCGTAGGTGATTTCCAGGGCATGATTGTGCGGGAAGATCAGCTCGGAGTATCTGGGGTCCGATACCCGCTCGAACTCCTGGCGGAAGCGTCCGACCCCGTTGCCGAACAACCACTCCGTCGCCGAGCTCTCCTTCGCCAGCGACCAGGTGTCGCTCCAGATGCGGACGCGCTCATCGTCGGCGAAGCGCTCGATCTGGGTATCGATCTCGGTCGCAAAGCCTCCGTAGTCGGTGGTCCAGAGCACGGCACCGGACGCCGACGCCAGTGTGACGGCCACCGCCCAGCCGCGCCAGCCGGAGTAGAGGGAAAGCACCGCAACCAGGGCGACGAGGATGCCGAGATAGGCCGGGGTCGATTCCGTGTTCAGCAGGAGATCGAGGTTCATCGCCAGGAGCAGCAGGAACACCAGGCGCCGCCCCCGGTCGCGCGGCAAAGCTGGTTGGGTTTTCGCCTCAGGGCGCGCGACCGGCTCCGCCGGACGCGGGAAACGCACCCAGTATACGAGGGCCGGGATCGTGAGTACGGCGTAGGCGGCCAGGAAATGGGACAGGGGGTCCAGCATGTCGGCGGGGATCTGGAACAGCCGCCATGCCAGGTAGTGCACGACGACCCCCGACCCAATCAGCCAGGGGGCGATGCGGACGAGCAATCCAGGCCGGCATAGCATCAGGATGCTGATGGTCAGGACCGCCAGGTAACCCAGGCGGGACAGTGCCTTTGCGGTCCCGCCGGCGTCGCTGACGAGGTAACCCGCGGCGACGACTGCGGCCAGGACGAGAAAGGCGAGCACCGGCGGTCGGGCCAATCCTGCGGGCAGGGAACGCGCGATCGCGAGCCGCGCGACGACCACCAGGCTCAGGAGCGACAGCAATGGTCCGTAAGCATCGATTCGAAATGCGAACAGGGAGAGAAAGACGCCTCCCGCCAGCAGCAGGAGCAGCCGATCATCCAGGATCAGTCTGCGCAGGTGGCTTATGGTCGATTGCATAGGCGCTTGCAAATGGCGTCGCATCCCGGTGCCGTGGGGCCGAATGGATCGGCGCTCGGGTCAGAACTGGAAGTAGTAGAACTCTGCCTCACCGCTGCCGCCAACCATAATCAGGACGACAACCACCGCGAGCCCAGCGGCGGCCGCGTACCAGCGATTCGGCGCGAGGCGCTCGAGAGCGACTCTCTGGCTCGTCGGCCCGAGAATGGCCGCCAGCCCGGCGGCGATGACCAGCAGCAGGGCATGCGCGTCTGTCGGCGTCGCGATGGCGCGGAAGTCGTGCATCGCCGTCCAGAACACGGCGGCGGTGGAGAAGCTGTCGGCGCGAAAGAGCACCGTGATCTCGACCCAGAACAGCAGCGTCAGGGCCCAGCCCATGCCCTTGGGCAATCTCAGCCCGGAGCGCGTGAATCCGGCGTTGACCAGGAGTCCGACCCCGTGGGCCAGGCCCCAGATGGCGAAGGTCCAGGCCGCGCCGTGCCAGAGGCCGCCGAGGAACATGGTCACCAGCACGGCAACCACCGCCGGGTGGACGAGGTAACGGTTCCGCGCCAGGGGGACGAACAGATAGTCCCGCAGAAAGCGGGACAGGGTCATGTGCCAGCGCTGCCAGACCTCCTGCAGCGATTGCGCCCGGTACGGGGCGTTGAAGTTGATCGGCAGGTTGTAGCCGAACATCAGGGCGAGGCCGATCGCCATGTCCGAGTACCCGGAAAAATCGAAATAGATCTGCCAGCTGAAGGCGAACGCGGCCAGCCAGGCGGTCGAGAAGGACAGCGCTCCCTGGGTGGCGGCGGTGGCGTAGGCCGGGTCGACGATGCCCGCCAGGCTGTCGGCGATCAGCACCTTCTTGCACAGGCCGATGCTGAAGAGTATGCCGCCGCGCCCGAGTCTCTCCCACAGACCATCCCGCAGGGGATTGGCCGAGAACTGGGGGATCAGCTCGTGGTGCCGCACGATGGGGCCGGCGATGAGCTGGGGGAAGAAGGTCACGTAGGTCGCGTAACGCAGCAGATCGTACTCCCGGCCGCGGTTGCGCCACACGTCGACCAGATAGGAAATCTGCTGAAAGGTATAGAAGGAGATCGCCAGTGGAAGGGTGGTCGCGGCGAGCGAGAACGAGGTTCCGGCGAGTGCGCCGATCTCGCCCAGTAACCAATCCGAGTACTTGTAATAGCCCAGCAGGCCGAGGTCGAAGGTCACGCCGAGCGTCAATAGAAGGAAGCGGCGCCGGCTCTTCCTTGGGCTGTGGACCATCGCGCGGGCGATCAGAAAGTTGATCAGCACCGAGCCCGCCAGCAGCGGGACATAGCTCGGATTCCACCAGCCGTAGAAGAACAGCGACGTGACGACGAGCCAGACCAGTGCCGTCTTCTCCCCTCCCTTGCTCCAGAGCAGCAGGAATACGAGGAGGGTTACGGGGAGGAAAAGGAGAATGAAGGGCTGCGAGTTGAACAGCATGGGGTCTGCGTGCCTCCCGCCCGCGACAGATCGCGCGAGGGGCGGATTTGAAACGCCTGGCGGGTGTTTCCTGGTTCGCGGTCAGGGTGCCGCCGACCCCTGGTCGACGATGGTCAGCAGGTGATCGACCAGGCTCTCCACGGTGCGTGACTCGCTCCCCGCCGAATCGACGAACTGCTCGAAATCGAGGAACACGTCCGCCCCGAACGCCTCGCCGATCTTCTCCTCGAGGATCATCTGGAAGGACACGATGGCGATGGAGTCGAGGCCTCCTCCCTCCCCCGAAAGCACGGTCGAAAGGGATTGCTCCAATTGCTGATTCTTCCCGAGCTCCCGGTTGAGCTCGGCGATCGCCGAAAAGACGACCTCGGTCGCCCTGGATTTGTCGATAGTCATGTCTAGGTGTGCTCGAAAGCGGCCCGATCAGGTTCCCATTCGCGAGAGGCCCCGCCGCGGGTGCGTTGGCTCAGCGTTGTGCCGGCGCCGCCGGTCTCGACCATGCGGGAGATCGGCCGACGGGCGCCCCGCGCGGCAGCGTGGAAGCGTACCACAAACCGCTCGGCGGCATTTCCGGTCACGATGTCGTGGGGCCCGGCGCCTAGCGATGCTCGCCGCTGTAGGAGAGCACTTGGAACTCGGCCGCCTTCTCTTCAGGATGCGTGGCGCCCGAGTGCAATAGCCGCGCGATGTCGGCGGCGACCGACGTGGTGTAGTGCTGGGCGTCGACGTAGTTGCGGTCTTCCGTCGTAATCGGCGAGGAGATCATGAAGTCCAGCACCACCGCGTTCGGGACTTGGCTGAGAACCTCGGCGGCCTTGGCCTTGCACGCGGACCAGAAACGCTGTTGCTCCTTGTCCTCGCGGAGCTGGTGATGGATATGGAAGGGTACGACGAAGGCGACCTTGCGGGTCTCTGCCGGCAGGCGTGAGAGCCTGTCCGCCAGCGCGTCCAGCTCGGGAAAACGGGGCGGTCCCTCGCTCTGCGTGCGCCGCAGCAGCCAGGGCGCCTCGCCGTAGATGCGCCTGCGGACCGAGTCCAGGTCGTTGTCGGTGCGGAAGGTGAGCGTGAAATCCCGGTAGCCGTCGGGCCGGAGTGGATGCCGGACTCGCAGCCCGAGGAGGGCGAGCAGCTGCGAGCGGGCGTGTTGCAGGGTCGTGCGGTTGAAAGGGGGAAGGTCGTTCCAGACCTCGTCGTCGTACAGGGATTCGGGAAAGGTCTGTCCCATCATCTGCGGAAGTAGCCGCGGACTCCCGTCGGGCGCGCACCAGGACGGGTCGAGGCCGACGATCAGTGTCCCGTCATAGGCCCCCGTGTAGCCGAGCAAGTCGAGGACCCGCAGCTGCTCGTAGGGGGAGGCGGCCGGCATCCCGAGGTTGACGAAGCTGCCACCGAAGACGGCATTCAGCTCCGTCGGACGCAACAGCATCGATGTGGAGCTGCCGACGACGGCGCTGTCGAAACGTCCGCTGCGGGCGAGCTTGGCGTTGTACGGGCGGGAGTGACTGGTGACCGGATAGCGCTCCCAGCGGGGGGAGAAGGGCACCGAGTCGTACGGGTCGACGATGAGCACCAGCGAGTAAATGAAGGCGCTGGTGCCGAATACCGTGCCGGCGAGCAGCAGTACGAAACGCCGCCATGCATGTCGGGTTTCGGGCAAGGCTTGTCCGCTTGTTTCTCCCACCCTGAGGCTACCTCAACGCGCTAAACCCAGGGGCGGGAGATTCCGGCCGGCCCAGCAGGTTTCGCAGGTCGGTTCGGTGGAACATGAGGCGAGTTTTTCGGGCTCGGGCAACATGAAGGGCAGGGCAGGCTCAGCGCGCGAAAGCCGGGAAGTATAGTATGATGCGCAGTCGTTCGACATCGCGTCGTTTGCGCCCGCCGAAGATGGTCCGATTCTCCCCTCGTCGCTTTCGGAGTCCGGAGCGCCGCGCAGCAACCGTCGCCTCGTTTCTTGTTCTCGTCACCGCCGAAGATCACCATGTCGCATGGCCAGCGATAACCTTGCGCCAGGCGTGAGCCTGCTCATCCCGAACTACAACGGGGAGCAGATCATCGCCGCGGGGATCTCCCACGCCGAGGCGGCGGCCCAGGCCTATCCCGGGGCCGCGGAGGTGATCGTCGTCGACGATGGCTCCGCGGACGGCAGCGTCGAGCTGATCCAGGCCGAATACCCCGATGTCAGATTGATCGTTCATCCCGCGAACCGGGGCTTTGCCGAGGCCGTGCACACCGGGGTGGCGGCGGCGGTGCACGATATCGTGATCTTGCTCAACTCGGACGTGCGGGTGCGCCAGGATTTCATCCTCCCCCTCGTCCAGCCTTTCGCCGATCAGGACACCTTCTCCGTTGGTCCCATGATTCTCGGCCATGACGGCGGCGCGTCGGAGTCCTCCTGGGTGCGCGCCCGCCTGTCGCGGGGCATGGTGAAGAAGGGCGGCGATTGGAGTCCCGCCATTGCCGAGAGAGCGGCGGAGTCCGCTGGCGGGCGCCTGAAGACGCTCTTCGTCTCGGGGGGCTCCATCGCGTTCGACAAGCACAAATTCGAGGCCCTCGGGGGTTTCCTGTCCTGCTACAAGCCCTTCGGCAAGGAGGACATGGACCTAGGCACCCGCGCCTGGCGCCGCGGCTGGAAGAGCTACTTCGTGCCGCGGAGCGTCATCGTCCACGATCACCGGGTCACGACCATCCGCCGCTTCTACTCCTCCTTCCGGCGCAAGGTCGTCGGCCGTAAGAACCGCTACCTCTACCATTGGATCAACCTCGCCGGCGGCACGCTGCTCCTCAGCCATGCGCCGCGTGTGCTCGGCGAGATCGTCTGGGGGACGCTGCGCCTGGACTTCAGCTATCTTTCCGGGTTCGTCCGGGCGCTCGGGCAGCTCCCGCTCGTGCTCAGGACGCGGCGCGGGTTCCGGCGCGATCCCCAATCCCGGTCGCTGGCCGATGTGCTGGCGGAGATCAACCAGTCCCAAGTCGGCCCATGATCCAGGTCAGACCCGCGAACGACGACGATCGGAAAGAGATCCTGGCGCGCATGGAGGAAGTGTCGGGTACCGAGAAGAGGCAGCGCATCGAGCGCCGCTGGGATTGGCAGTGGCGTCAGGACCCGCGGTTGGATGTCCCCGGATACCGGGGTGTGGTCGTCGCGTGGCGCGACAGCATCATCGCCAGCATGTCCTGCGTGCCCGCCGGCCTGCATGTCGCCGGGGCGCCCGTCTCCGCGAACTGGATCGTGGATATTTTCGTCCACACGCGATTGACGCGTCAGGCGTTGCGAGACGCGAAGCGCGGTGGCGGCGGCCTGGGCCCCGAGTTCGCCAAGGGCATTGCCGCCGCGATGCTCAATCACCCCGCGGCGGGGTCGATTCAGATGGGCAAGCACATCGCCGACCGAATGATGGCCGTCGGCCTCACGGTCGGCTTCGTCCAGTCCGCTTCGATCTTCAACTACACGCGCCGGGTCTCCGTCGTTCGTCCCCTGCAGAAGAGCCTGGGCAAGGGACTCGGGCTGCTCCTGGGCTCGACGGCGGATCTAGCGGTCTCCAGGTTCCCGCGTCCAGCTCTTGAGGCGGAGCCGTTCCACGGCGAATTCGACGCGCGCTTCGATCGCCTGTGGGCGCGGGCGAGGGACCAATATCCCGCGATCACCCTGCGCGACGCGCCGACCCTGAACTGGCGCTACCGGAGGCATCCGGACACCACCTACGAGGCGCTGATCCTGCAACGGGATGGCGAGATCCGCGGATACGCGGTGTTCAAGCTGTACGAGCATCGCGGGCGGTGGCTGGCGCGCATGGTCGATCTCCTGACGGAAAACGGCGACCGGCAGGCGGCCGATGGGCTCGTGGCCGGCGTCCTCGAGCGTGCCCGAAGCGAGAAGGCCGAACGCCTGGACTGGTTCGCGTGTACCTGGAACGCGCGGCCGACGCTTGGGCGTTACGGCTTCGCACCCAAGCTGACCAAGGCGAAAAGCCTGCAGCCGCTGATGTCGCGGGGGCTGCCCGACGTCGAGCTCTACGTCACGCGCGGCGACGGCGACGGCGGGTAGGCGCGGGGCATGAACCTCTGGCAGCGCTGGCGGCAGAAGCGGGCGCGGCACGCCGGTAAGCGTGCCGACCTCAAGCAGGAGCAAGGTCTGCGCAAGCAATGGTGCCTGCTTGCCGGGAGGTGCGACCTCGCCGCCCTCGCATCTCCTCCGCCGGTGGCGGACCTCGTTCCCCTCTATCCGCCGAGCACCGCGTTTTGGGCCGACCCCTTCGTCTGGTCGCGCGATGGCCGTTGCTGCGTCTTTTTCGAAGACCTGCCGTTCGCGTCGGAGCGCGGGCACATCAGCTGCATCGAGCTCGATGACCAGGCGAGGCCGCTGGGCGAAGCGCGCCCGGTCATCGAAGAACCGTATCACCTCTCCTATCCTTTTCTGCTCGAGCACGATGGCGAGCTTTACATGATTCCGGAGAAGGCGGCGGCCAAGCGGGTCGACCTCTATCGGTGCATCGACTTCCCGGACCGCTGGGAACGCGTAAGCACGCTGGTCGAGGGCAGCCCGATGTCGGATGCGACCCTGTTCGAGCACGAGGGGCGCTGGTGGCTATTTTGCGCGATGAGGACCAAGCGGCTGCGTCTCAACGAGACCCTGTTCGCCTTCTACGCCGACAGCCTCTGGAGCAAGAGCTGGACGCCTCACGCGGCGAATCCCCTGGTTCGTGATTTCAGCGGTGCGCGGCCCGCCGGCAGGGTGTTTAGGGACGAGTCCGGGCGCCTGCTGCGCCCGGCGCAGGACTGCGTGCGCCGTTACGGGCACGGCATCAGCCTCAACGAGGTCGTCGCCCTTTCTCCATCCCGTTACCAGGAGCGCCGAATCTGGCGCATCTGCGGCGACCAGGTGGGGGAGTGGCGCGCGCTGCACCACATGGATTGGCACCAGGGGGTCCTGGTGATGGACGCCCAACGTCTGATTCCGATGCCGCCGGGCGTTGCGTGAGCCACCCGTGGCAGCGGCACCGACGCCGCGGCGCTATGCCGTCGGTGGCGCCTCCGAATTCCCGCTGGGTCCCGGCTCGAGGCCGAGCACACGCAGGTAGTCCGCGACCGCCGCCTCGGGGGTGAAACGCTGCACCGCCTCGCGCAGCAGCTCGGCGCTCGGCGGGTTCTTCAGCGTTTCGACGATGGCATCGGCAAGCCCGAAGGGATCGCCTACGCGGGCCAGGCGGCCGTACTTCCCATCCGCGAGGATCTCGCGCGGGCCGCTGCGGCAGTCGGTGGCGACACAGGGCAGGCCCGCGGCCAGGGCCTCCGTGAGCACGTTCCCGAATCCCTCGAACACCGATGACAGGACGAACACGTCCGCCCGTTTCATCAGGGCGAAGGGGTTCGGCGTGAAGCCCGGCAGATCCGCGGACTCCCGCAGACCGAGTCTGCGGATCAACGTCTCCAGCTTTCCCCGCTGCCGGCCCTCGCCGGCGATGATCAGGCGGCAGTCCATCCGCTCACGTACGCGCTGGAAGGCCTTGATGAGGGTCGGGTAGTCCTTCACCCCGACCAGCCGACCGACGCTCAGGACGACGGGCTTGTCCTTGCCCACCAGCCAGGGGTGGGTGACGGGCTCGGCCGTGAGGCGCTCGACCTCATGCGGGTCGATGCAGTTGTAGATGCGGTGTATCGGGGGGGCTTCGCGGCCGGCGAAGAGCTCGCGCAGGGCGGCGCAGCCGCCGTCGGAGATGCCGACCAGTGCGTCGGCGCGGGCGAAGATCTCGGTCAGCTGGCGGCGGGCCTTGCGGCGGGCGAACAGGTGCTCCTTGCGGAGCTTCTCGATGACGTTGGTGCCGATGCGAAGGACCGTGCGCGGGCGCTCGCCGGCGTCCAGCCGCGCGAGCAGGGCGCTCGCCCGGTCCCGGTTGCTGAGGATCGCGCGCGGACTGCGCTCCCGCAGGTAGGCCCGCAGCTGCCCCAGGGCGGCGCGGTCGTCGCCGGACTGAAGCGGAAAGATCCCCACCTCGCAGCCGAGATCCGGGGTGTCAGACGGCGGGGCGGGGGGCAGCAGCAGATCGACCTCGATCCCGGCGTCCACCATGCCGCGCACCAGGGTGGCGATCAGGCGCGATACGGCGTGAGGGCCCTCGAGAAACCCGACGATGGCGAGACGGTCGGGGCGAGAAGGGTCACTCATCGTGAACCCGGGTGGCAGGCGCCCGAGACAGGCCCCGCGGTTGGTTGCCCTGCTCCGGCGGGCTGTGTGAAACTCTCGCCCTTACGCGCCAATACCGCCGCGAATCCGGATGCCGCCTGGCAATCGCGCGTGCAGGACGCCGGCCAACCGCCAGCCAGACCACCCACATGAAGCCTTCCGTCGTATACGCCTTGCCGACGAGACAATTCCGAGACGACTTCGACGCAAGCCGATCTGGGGCCGTTCTCATCGGACAGGTATTCGACCTCGCCGGTGAGCCTGGCATCCGGCTCGACATCCGCAAGGCCGACCGATCGCCCTTCGACGATAGCGACTCCGACTGCGAGCCGCGTGGGCAGGAGAGGTGCCGGCATCGGGGTTTGCCCGTGACGCAGCCGGCGGATCGGCGCGAATGCTTCTTCGACATCTCCCGGGCGACAGGATTTCTGCAGGGCGAAGGGCGCGGAGAAGGGATAGCGGATTCGGGATCTGGTCATCACCGACAATCGGAAATCAAGGCCGGTCCGCTCGTTGCAGCAGATCCGGGATACCGGACGCCGCTACCCGAACCGTTACAGCGACCCCGTTCCGGGCAGTGTACCAAAAAACCCCATGACCGCTGCGCGGCTCACGGATGACCGCTGGTCCGCGGGCGGGCGACCCGTCCCGGGAGAATGCGGCGATTGAACGGCATGAACCGTCCGCTCGCCATGTTCGCCGCGACCTCGGGGCATAGCGGTGTCGACCGGGTCTTCGCCAATCTGGCAGCGCAGTTCGACCGCTGGGGGCTGCGGGTGGATCTGCTGCGGATTCGCGGGCACGGCCCGGATATCCCGCTCGATGACCTCCGCAACTGCCGGCTCGTCGATCTCGGCGTTGCCCACGTCACCAGTAGCCTGCCGGCAATCGCGCGCTACCTGCGCCGGGAGCGCCCGGCGGCGCTCTTGTGTGACAAGGACCGGGTCAACCGGGCGGTGATCCTCGCCCGCGCGTTGGCGCGCGTGGACACCCGGCTGGCCGTCCGTCTCGGCTCCACCATGTCCGTCAACCTCGCCCGCAGGAGCCGCTGGCAGCGATGGATTCAGGAGACGTCGATCCGTCGCCTCTATCCTCTCGCAGACTGCATCATCGTCCCGTCACGGGGGGTGGCCGACGATCTGATCTCAAATCTGGGCGTCGCTCCCGGGCACATCCGGGCGGTGCCCAGCCCGGTCCTGACGCCGCGGCTCGAGGAGCGCGCGCGCGAAGGCGTGGATCACCCCTGGTTCGCGCCCGGGGGGCCGCCCGTGATCCTCGGCGTCGGCGAGTTGAGCTTTCGCAAGGACTTCCAGACGCTGGTGCGGGCCTTCGCCCTCGTTCGACGACGGCGACCCTGCCGGCTCGTCATCCTCGGTCGGGGCCGCCACCGCGAGGAATTGCTGGCGCTGGCCGACCAGTTGGGCGTCGCCGCGGACCTCGATCTGCCCGGCTTCTGCGCCAATCCCTATTCCTACATGGCGCGCGCGGATCTCTTCGTCCTCAGCTCCCGCTGGGAGGGCATGCCGGTCGCGCTGGTCGAGGCGCTCGCCGTCGGCACGCCCGTGGTCTCCACCGATTGCCCCAGCGGTCCCCGTGAGGTCCTTACCGGCAGCGGGCTGGGGGCGCTGGTCCCGGTGGGCGGGGTCGAGGAAATGGCGGATGCGATTACCCGCTGGATGGGGGCCGCTCCGCCGGCAGCGGACTTTCGGCGCGCGATCGAGCCCTACCGGGTCGAGGCGAGCGCGCGGGAGTACCTGCGGGCGTTGGGATTCTCCCCGGCGGAACTGCCTGGGATGGATTCAACCTCGGAGGCGGGCCGATCGGCTCGGGTCCATCGGTAAAATGAAGTCTACCTGGATCTTCTTCCTCTATCTGCTGGTGTGCCTGGTGCTCGGCGCACTGCTCACCTATCCCGTCATGCAGACCGGCTGGGTGGAGTCGGATCCCAACCGGGTCATGGGGCGGCTGGCTCAGATCTTCATTCTGATCGGCCTGTGGCCTTTCCTGCGGTCCCTGGGGCTGAACAACGCCGCGGCCCTCGGCTTCGGGGCGCGGCGACCGCTTTTTGTGCGATCGGTGGCGCTGGGCTGGCTCATGGGGGTGGCGATCCTGCTGGTCCTGGCGCTGACCCTGCTCGCCCTGCAGGTTCGGGTTCCCGACGCGCGCGGCCCGGATTGGCTCGGGGACTTGCTGCGGAAGGGCTTGCAGGCCCTGGTCGGCGGTCTGCTGATCGGTCTCCTGGAGGAAACCTTCTTCCGCGGCGCCCTCTACACCGCGGTTCGCCGCCACGGCAGCGCCTTGTCCGCCGTCTTCTGGACGGCGTTTCTGTACGCGCTGCTGCACTTCATGAAGCCCCATCCGCTGCCGGAGGGGATGGCGCTCGATTGGGACGGGGTGGCGCACATGTTCGCGCACGTCTTCACCGGGGTGTTCCAGTGGAAGCATGTCGATTCCATGGCCGCCCTGTTCCTGGTCGGCGTGTTCCTCGGGCTGGTGCGCGAGCGCACCGGTCATATCGGCTGGTGCATCGGGCTGCACGCGGGGTGGGTGCTCGTGATCCAGGTGACGCGGCACCTGACGGACGGCAACGACGCCTCCCTGTACGCGTTTCTGGTGGGTGACTACGATGGCATGATCGGGTGGCTCGCCGCCGCCTGGATCGGCCTGCTCGCCCTCGGTTTCGGGATGCTTTCGCGGTCCGGACCGCTGGGCCGTGAGCGGCGCCCAAAGAACCGCGAGGGGGAGGTGACGGAATCATGATCGACTGCCATGCCCATCTGGCTGATGAGTCTTTCGACGAGGACCGGGACACCGTACGCCGGCGTGCGGCCGCCGCCGGGGTGTCCGCCGTGCTGGTGGTGGGCGAGGATGCCGAGGACAACGCCCGCGTGCTGCGCGTGATCTCCGGCGCCCCGGATGACGGCGCCCGCATGCTGCCCTGCCTCGGCCTGCACCCGGACCGCTTCGCCGACGACCTGCCGTTGCCCGGCCGCGCCGAGATCGACGCCGTCGTTGCCCAGATCCGGGATCAGGCCGGGGTGCTGGCCGCCATCGGGGAGGTGGGGCTGGACTACTGGTACACCAAGGACCCGGAGCGCCGCCGGGCGCAGGGTTCGCTGCTCGAGGAGATGGCGGCCTTGTCGGGGGAGCTTGGCCTGGCGCTCAATGTCCACTCCCGCTCGGCCGGACACTACACGGTAGACCTGCTGCTCGCCGCCGGTGCCCAGCGGGTGCTGATGCATGCCTTCGACGGCAAGGCGAACCACGCGGCGCGCGCCGCCGAGTCGGGTTTCCTGTTCTCGGTGCCGCCGTCCGTGGTGCGGTCGGACCAGAAGCAGAAGCTGGTGCGCCGGTTGCCGCTGGAGTCCCTGTGCCTGGAGAGCGACTCCCCGGTCCTCGGCCCGGACCGGGAGGCCCGCAACGAGCCCGCCAACCTCGCGTTCGCCCGCGACTTCATCGCCAGCGCCCACGGCGTCTCGCCGGAGCGGGTGGACGAGGCGACCAGCGCCAATGCGCGGCGTCTTTTTCCGCGGCTGGCGGACTGAAACCGACGCCGGCACGACCCCCGCGCTCAGCCAACGGGCGTCTTGCCCCTGGCGGCGTGCTCCGAACCCTTCCCGGTTACCAGGGCATCCTGGGGCGCATGACCCGATAAGGGTTGGTCATGGTGGTCGCGTTGCGCGGCACGTTGTACGACGGACCGCGCTTGTCGCTGGCGGCGGTCTGCACTGCGGTCCTTTCTTTCGGCAAGCGCTCGACGACCTCGCGTATCGAACCCAGGTCCGAGCGCATGCCCGAGACGTCTTCCCGCAGCGAGCCCACGGCGCTGTTCGTCTGGGCCATGCCCGAGGTCAGCGAGACCACCTCGCCGCGCACGGCCTGCACTTGCGGCGCGAGCCGGGAGAAGTCGTTGCCCACGCGGCTCAGGTCATGCGCCATGTATTCGAGCCGGGACCAGGACTCGAAGCCCAGGGCGGCGACCGCCGTCAGAGCCAGCAGGGCCAACAGCACGCCCACCCGGCCCGATGATGCCCGAGGGGTCTGCCCCGACGCCTGCAGCTGGCCTGCCTGCAACGCCATCTCATCCCGTTGCCGCTCCAGCTCCTGAAGCTGCCGCTTTAGCTCCTCGGTATGGACCCGCCAGCTCGCATCGAGATCGGCGTTCATGCGGCGAAGCTCGGCGAGCTGCTCCGTCACCACGTCGGCGTTGACGGCGGGGTTCCCCGCGGTGTCGTCGGCAGCGGACGCCTCCGGCTGGGACATCAAGTGGTCGAGCGCTGGGTTGACGTTGGTGCGGGCGCCGAGCGTGATGCCCCGGCGCTTGCTGGGGGGGTTGGCCATGGTACTGCTCCTGGCTTACAGAGAAACGAGCATCAGCAGCGCCTAATGATCCCAACTCGGCGCTGGCGGATCAAACGGGCATGGTCCGATACCCGCCGCCTCCGCGATAGGGTGGGAGCGCTATTGCCGGCGGGCGGGACGGAGCGAGCTTTCCGCCCGGAACCAACCACGGATGCCGTCGAGAGCGCCGCGAGGTAAGCTAGGGGCGCCATCCGATCCTCCGGGTGGGGCGCCGAGCGGCGTACGCCGGCGGGGTCTGCCAAGCCGATCTCTTCACTATGCAAGTCAGCTCAAGTCAGAAGCCAACGATCGATGTCCCCGGGGCGGGGGCCGCCATGGTTCTCGCTGTAGCCCTGTGCGCCGGCTGCGCGACCAAGGCCACGGTTGCGCCCGCCCCGGCTCGCATCCCGGTGTCGTCGGCGCATCACGCCGCGGACGTGCTCATCCAAGGCATGAGCTACACCCGCGCGAGCAGCCGCGAGGTGGCCGGTTGGTGCTGGAACGACAAGGCGACGGGACGGCTGGCGCAGGTCGCGACGGCTCATGTCGGTGACTACGAGGGAGTCGGCGTGACCCTGCCTGCGGACTCTGGCGGCACGCGTTACGTCTCCTGCTCCTGGCACACGCACCCCTGGGGCTCGCATGTCGTACCGGGACCGAGCAAGCAGGATCTGCGCAATTCGATGCGCGGTACGGTAAGCGGGATATCGCACTTCGTCCTGGATCAGCATGGCGTCTGGCAGTACGCGCACGGCCGGGTGATCGAGATGTGTCCGTGGAACAGCGCCGGGAATGGCATCGATGCGGCTCGCTGCCGTTCCTGATGCTCGTGCACACCGGTCACGGCTTACCGGTGTCGCGTTTGGCCAACCGGTGCGGGTGGAGATTGGAGCTGATTTCGATAGGATGCTCTTGCACTATACTGCATGCGGTCTAGTCCCTTGATCCTGAAATCTTGAACAAAAAGGCGAGAAGTTCATAGGGCCTGACCCCGATATTGCTCGTGACCCCGATATTGCTCGTACGGAGGTCGACACTGCGAGGGACGATTTATTTGGGGCGGATCACTGAAAAAACCGTGGTCTGTCCCCTATTACGCATTTGGGCCATCACCCATGACCGGAGGTCGACTGATAGCAATAGCCTGCTAGTGTTGTGCAAGGACCCCGATCTTCGTCCAGGAAACGCCGATGCTGTTTGCTATAACCACTTTGTGGGCAATCATTATCATCCAGGTGGCGGGGTTCAAATTCTGGGCGGAGTTCTGATCGCCGGAGACCAAAATCAGACCATCCTTTACGATATCCGCGATATTGCCAATATTCGAGAGTTGCCATGTGGTATTCCTACAAAGGGCGGTGCGGCGGGCATAGCTTGGGATAGGGGTAACAGTGTTCACGTGGCTGTCATTGGGTCGGGTGGCAGCGATCAACTGTACGTTACAAACGGCAAGCCGTTGGATCACCCCGATTGCGAGTTCGAGAGCGTGGGACAAGCGGATCAGCTTGAACCGCCAGGGGAAGGACTTTCACAACTCTATTACGATGATTCGAACAGGAAACTTGTTTCAATTGGAGGTAGAAGCGGTAATAATGCTGGAACGAAGCAGGTGTTGACGTATCAAGCCTTTAAGCTCGTCGGAGATAGTACTTCTGGTTTTTCCATCGACGAATCATCACCTATTTCAATCGAGCTGGACCGTAGTCATTCCGGCTCTTCGTTAGATCCAAGTCTCAGGTGGGGAGGAGCTGTAAGAATGCGCAGTACATCCTTCGATATAGTTCTTGCAGCAAGAGCTCTGACCATATTCGGCGCGTTAAACACGGACATGGCACTTGATGTTTATAAACCGTCACGATGAAACAAGACCACAGGGCACGAGGTCAGGGCTTTCCTATTTCCTCTGTTGAGCTAGCCTTCCAGGCATGGCATGACCGCTCCGTATGGAATTCGCGGTGGCGCCGTAACAAGTCACCGCGCGCGGTGATGGGCGCAAGGACATCTATCGCGCGGATGGAGACCGGCTGCTGTTTCTCGATGTCCTCGGCGACGTGTGGGAGCGTTGCAACTGGTCGGCGCATGCTTACTGCCTGACCACGAACCATTATCACCTGCTCGTCGAGACGCTGGATGCCAATCTCGCTAAGGGCATGCGCCAGCTCAACGGCGTCTACACGCAGCGGTTCTATCGGACCTGCGAGGGGATCGGCCACGTCTTTCAGGGGCGCTACAAGGCGATCCCCGTTCAAAAGGAGGCCTATCTACTCCGATTGGCACGTTATGTCGTGCTGAACCCGGTGCGAGCGCGCATGGTGCCCAGGGCGGCGCACTGGCCCTGGAGCAGTTACCGGGCGATGGTCGGTGAGGTAGCCGCTCCCGAGTGGCTGCAGACACGCGGTATCCTGGCAGCGTTCGGCGAGACAGAAGCCGTCTCGCACTACGTCCGTTTCCTCGCCGAGGGCAAGCGTCAGCCCGCACCGAGGGAGCGGCTCCAGCATCAGGTATTCCTCGGCTCCGATGCCTTCGTAGAGGCCATGCGGCGAAAGGTCTTCGCGGGCCGTGACCTGCGCAAGGTCCCGCAGGCCAAGGCGCGGCCACCTGCAAAATCCCTCGCTGAGTACGCGCGCAGGCATCCCCAACGAGATCGCGCGATCGCTGCGGCTTACGCCGGTGGCGGCTACACCATGCGGGAGGACATCGGCGACTACTTCGGCCTACACTACTCGCGCGTCAACAAGATTGTCCGGGCGGGGGGTAGTGCAGCTCAAAGGCAAAAGGAAAGACCTGACCCCTTTCGTTTCTGACCCCTTTCGTTTCCCAGCGCTTCTTTGTTCAGGCACTGCAACTCGATTAGTTTACCTTTCAGTTGGAGGGCACGGAGACCGATTCCATGGTAGGCTGAGTCCGTCATCATGACGAATTTCAACTCCGAAATGTGAGTTTCACAGCATACAAGGTGAATCAAGATGCATTACAATTCCGTCTTCCGAAAGGGCATTATTGTCGCTTTCGGATCATTAGCATCACTTGCATTCGCAGAAGTGGCGGTCTCTGCGCAACCGCTCACCTATGGCAGCGAAGTCTCCATCCAGAACAAATACGGTAACTGGGGAAGCTTTCTGGACACAAACAGTACCGGATGCGAAGGCAACAAATATTGCGTCTCGGCATCCGAAGCGCCCGATCGTGCTGGCGTGGGAACAGGGATCTGGCGGATCGTCGCAACGGACGGTAAGGCAGAGGGATCGCCAGTAAACTACGGTGACGAAATCCACATCCAAAACAAATATGCGAATTGGGGCAGCTTTCTGGACACAAACCGTACCGGATGCGAAGGCAACAAATATTGCGTCTCGGCATCCGAAGCGCCCGATCGCGCTCGCGTAGGAACAGGGATCTGGCGGATCGTCGCAACAGACGGTAAGGAAGAGGGATCGCCAGTAAACTACGGTGACGAAATCCACATCCAAAACAAATATGCGAATTGGGGCAGCTTTCTGGACACAAACGGTCGCGGATGCGAAGGCAACAAATATTGCGTTTCCGCATCCGCAGAGCCTGATCGCGCAAGCCAGGGAACGGCTACTTGGCGCTTCGGTACGGCTCCTGGTCCAGGCAGGCAGGATCAACTTGGCACGCTGTCATCTGCAACGGTCACAGGGGGCTCTGCCGCATCTACATGGCAGGCGCCGACAGGCGATTTTCCGTTCTTTGATGAAGAGGCGAAAGCCGGAGATACACTGTCAACAGCCGCGCCTGCGGGTTGGCTGACGACGGCGACCAAAGACTGGATGGCGCGACTGCCGGACAATACTCAACTGCGTCAGATTTCCATTCCAGGCACACATGATAGCGGCGCACGCTTTGGCGGTGCGGCCTGTGAGACGCAAGCCTGGACTATCCGCCAGCAGCTAGACGCCGGTATCCGGTATCTCGACATCCGCAACCGGCGCACCGGAACCAGCTTCGCCATCCATCACGGCGCCTGCTACCAAAACATGATGTTCGGTGATGTGATGGACCAGATCTCGGGCTTCCTCACCGAACACCCCAGGGAAACAATCCTCATGCGGGTAAAGGAGGAGCACGATCCCCAGGACAACTCGTCCAGCTTCAGCGATATCTGGGATGACTATATGCTGCGTTATTCCGGTTTGTTCGCTGGTTCAAAAACACCTTCAGCCACGCTCGGGACCGTACGCGGAAAAGTGGTCGTGCTTCGCAATGCGGACATTCCGGAGAGCTACGGTATGCGCATGTTCGGGAATGGCGATATCGACATCCAGGATACCTACAAGGTTTACTGGCTGGCGAATAACAATCCCTTCGGCGCTGGTACGGCGTCGCTCGGTCAGAAAAATGACTTGGTGCGTTCCTACATCGATGCGGCCGCCGCGGGCTCAAAGCTGATTATCAACCATTTGAGCGGCGCTGTCGGCATGATCCCCAAGGATGTGGCGGGGTCAACCAATGCCGCCGCGTTTGAAACAATCGGCTCGAATCCGGGCAAGAAAATTTTGGGCGTGCTCGCCATGGACTTCCCGGGCGACAAGATCGTGTATCGCACCATCAAGACGAATTTTGCGTCGACTGTGAGTTGTCCGGCCCAGAGCTGGGCGACCTATTCGGACGCCTCCTATGCCCGATTCAACATGCCGACATCGAAAGCTGGCACGATAATCAAGATCAAGGGTGGCGCGTACAACCATTACGTTTTCCCCAAGTGCAATCGCGCGACCTGGACGGATCTCAGCTTCAGCTGCGGTACCAACGGAAAGTGGACGTATACAGGGTCGTGGGATGCAGACGCGCTGTGCCACGACTCCAATACCACCCAGACATACCTAGAGGTCGGTAAGCGGTAGCGCCTCTTCTGGGCATCTTTCACCAGGCGAACTGGCAGCAGCGAAAAGGGGTCAGGCTCGAATGGCACTGACTTAAGCTCCTTGTCATTGCGACTCGATCTGCAACCGCCGGTTAACGCGAATATTTTTCATCGCTGCTTCTTCGGGTGTCCGTGTATTCGGACATGATCGCGAGCCTGATCGCGTGGCTGCATAAGCAGCCCGAATGGTTTGGGGCGGCGCTTCACGGCACGCGGTTCGATGCGCCCGGATCGCCGCCCCACGCGCGGTTGAGCAATCAAAATCAGTAGTCGCTGCACGCTGGCGCCGTCGGTACGCTCGCCGCCTTGGGAATGCCAGGCCAGCCATAGTTGCACGGTGTGCTTGAAGCTCAACTGGCGGGGGATCTGGTCAGCGAGTAAGGCCGACTGCGCCATGAGCAAGCGGATCAGGTTGTAGGCGAGCAGGTAGGTCCAGAGCTCCTTGAGCGCCATCTCCGGGGTCTTGCAGCGCAGTTGCTCCATGCCGAGCGTGGTCTTGATGTTGCGCACATCGAGCTCCACGTGCCACCGCCGGCGATACCAGGCCTTGAGCACCTGTTTGGGCGTCGTCTTGGCGTCCACAAAGGTGGTCACCAGGATGTTTCCGCCCGTTTCGAGCCCGCGCACCTTGAGCGTGGCCGGAGCTTGCTCGTAGTCGTAGGGACTCATCCACTCGGGCCGCTTTGGCGGTTTCGCAATCTCGATGAGGTGGTCGCCAACGCCAAGCGACTCGCCGCTGGTAAAGTCGGTGCTGCGCCGACGCGCACCGTATTGTTCGAAGACTCCGTCCACGCCGCCACGGATCAAGTCCCAGAGCAGGAAGAAGGTCGCGTAGACCTCCGCCCTCAGGCTGCCATCCCCCGCAGTAATCCTCATAACGGACATCACCCGCCGTCCCTATGCGGTTGAGGACATTGCGAAATTTTGCAAATTGGTAACCGCTGGGCCGAAAAGCCGCCGGACGTTCAGCGAGAAACTAGAATTGCAAATGGGATGTCTCGAACGAGTCGCTCTCGCCATGAAAGACCGAACACACTGCTGGGCACTGGCTTTGGCGTTCGCCGCCGTCTTCTCACATCTTGTCGCGGCAGAGACGACGGCGCTTGACGACTACGTGGCTCAACCGGACCCGAACTACACCTACGTTTATCGCGACACCAAGCACGGAGTCGGATACAGCGTTCACGAGGTCACCCTGATTTCTCAAAAGTGGCGCGCCCCGGAAGAGGTCAACCGGGTGCTTTGGGTGCATGAAGTGCTGATCGCGGTGCCCTGGGCCTCGCACTCCGGCAACCAGAACACCGCCTTTCTGGTCGTGAACGGGGGCAGTAACGACGGAGAACCCGGTATCGATAACGAAGCGATCATGGGCCTCCTTGCCGAAGTGACCGGTTCCGTCGTTGCGATCGTCAGTCAAGTCCCGAATCAACCCTTGTACTTTTCGGACGAGGTGATCCCGCGGGAAGAAGACGCGCTGCTTGCCTACGGGATGGACAAGTATCTGGTGACCGGCGATCCGACATGGCTCGTCCAGCTGCCCATGACCAAGGCGGTGATCCGGGCATTGGATACCGTACAGGCGTTCGCCGAGGAGTCGAGCCGGTGGCCGACGCTACCCCGTATCGACGACTTCGTTGTGATCGGCGGTTCGAAGCGGGGCTGGGCGACTTGGCTCACGGCGGCGGTGGAGGCGCAAAAAGGAGCTGCATCACGGGTCAGGGCGATCCTGCCGGCCTCGATCGACCTGCTCAATCTGGGCGAGCAGTTCACCCATCACTGGGAGGCCTATGGGTTCTACGCACCGGCCATCCGGGACTACGTGGATTTCGACCTACCTTGCCGGTCCAAGACGCCGGCCGGACAAGCGATGCTGGAAATCATCGATCCCTACGAATATCGCGATCGCCTTACGATGCCGAAGTTGTTGCTCAACTCCGCCGGTGATCAGTTCTTCCTCCCGGATTCGTCGCAGTTCTATTTCGCGGACCTACCCGCGCCCAAGCAACTGCGCTACACGCTCAACACCGATCACGCCCAGGGGGAGGATCTTTCCAGCATCATCCTACCCACCCTGTCGTGGCTAAGCGATGTCCTGGATGACAAGCAGAGCCCACAATTTTCCTGGTCGCTGGATCCCGATGGTGCTATCCGGGTGCGGACGGTCAGCGTACCGGCGCGGGTCAAGCTGTGGCAGGCGACCAACCCGGATGCCCGGGATCTTCCGGCTGGAAACGATCGGCGCGGCCTGGACGAGCAGCGAACTCAGAGACACCGGCAACGGTACCTATGTCGGCTACGTCGCCCCGCCGGCGAAGGGCTGGACCGCCTTTACCGTGGAGCTGACCTTTCCCGGCTCTACCGCGATCCCCACGCCGCTGGAGAGCGATCAGATATTCACTACGGATGTTCGAGTGACGCCGGACACGCTGCCGTTCAAGGGAACGGCTTGCTTCTGCTGGGCTTGCCTGCCGAGTAGGGGAGGTTGGCGAGCAATCCTGCGGTAGAAGGCCAGTGTCTTGTATCGGTCATCTAACGGAGAGCATGTCATGTTTACACGTGTCGGATTTCTCAGGCTGAAAGCAGTCCTCGCCACCCTGTTGCTCACCATTGGTGGACAGGCGCTGGCGGCATCCGCTGTCGTGACCGCGAACGTCAATCGAGTGCTGATTTCCGCTGATGCCCGTTGGGGTGGATGCATGGCCGCTCTATCCGTCAACCCCCAGACCGTCCTTGCCGGATGCTCGCCCTGGTGGGTCACCTTTAGCTGCTCCGGTGACTTTACCGACCCCGTCCGTGCCTACCGCATGCTGGACCAAACGCAGCTTGCTCTGGCCACGGGCAAGATGGTTTCCGTCTGGTTCCAGGACGACAAGAAGCACAACGGCTACTGCTTTGCCGACCGCATCGATATCGTGCGGTGAGGGAATGGTGCGTCCAGGGAAGATACTGTCACGCTCAGCGGCATGGGCGGTCCTTGCGGTCATCGCAGTCGGCACCGCCCTGATGTATGTGCGCGGACCAAAAGAAGACGCTGAGACCATCGAAGATCCGTCTGCCGGAGCGGGCAAGATCGTCTCTTCGGCCGAACGAAAATCTCCGTCGGACCAAAATGGCGGTACGCCTCAACCCGTGTCTTCGCGCCAATCGCACACAACGGCTGGCGCTTTGCCCGTAGAGGTGCTTTTCGAGCCACCGGCGGAGGTGGGGGAACCTCTGGACGTCGACGATGATCCGGCATGGCTCGCAGCCGCAGAGGACGGGGACGCCGCAGAGATTGGCTCCGAACTCGCCGCTGAAGACCCGTTGAGTCTGGAACCGGCGGCTTCATCCGAGGCGCCTGTTGAGCTGGGTGAACCACTCGATGCCGACGAGGTCGAGGTGCCGCAGGAGTCAGGGGATGCCGCGGAGCCAGTCCGAATCGGCCAGGACCTTGACGCCGACGATCATTCGGGCTGGGACAGTCACCGGGTACTCGACACGCCGGTGGAGATTGGACCGGCGCTGAGCGCTGACGCGCCGCGTTTGGATTCACTGGCAATTTCCGGCAGGCAGCTGCTGCCTTCATCCCTGCCCAGCTCCCAACCACCGCAGAATTGACGCAGTCGCTCCGTGCTACGAACGTCCGTGTATGGACTCCCCCTCATTTGCAAGCACTCCGTTCTTTGGCGGGTAGGTTCGACTGCTCACGTGTATCCGGCCGCTGTTCAGTTGGGCCAGCGCAGTTACGGGGTGAGGCCGCCGCGGACGAACCGCGGACTTCATGCTTGTCCGCGTATCCAGGCAGATACCGAAAATAAACCAAGTTCGGACCAGTCCTGGACCTATACTGAGGACGGTACTCCGATATCGGCGCCCAGAGCGCGGAGACCGGAAAATCGATCGAACGTACGGCGGGCTCTCCATGTATAGACTGATGAAGTCGGATAAAGCGAAGCTACGGGGAGGCTCAAGGATGTCACGATCACATGAGCAAAGGGAGGTGGCGGAGTACTCCCTGCTCGATGATGCCGTGGCAGCCTGTGACAAAGCCAATCACGACTTCAGGGCGCGGCATTATGTGCTGAACGATTCCGGCAAGGAGTTCTACGCGCGCAGCTGGATCGATTGACGGCAAGCTAACAGCTGCCGGCAGCGGCCGAACAAGCCGCCCAGTCCGTCCCGAACCTCCTCATCGTTGCGTCGCGCGGCGCGCCAACAACAAGAAAACGCCGCGTGGCAGTCAGTCCCTGCGCCGGCCGTCCAAAGCGGCGCGCTAACCCACGGATCGCTGAGGTGAGACGACCCCAGCGTCCGCCGTCCCCCGAAACTAGCCAAGAGAAAACACGATGACCAAAGAACGCCAAAACCAGCGGGAAATCAAGAAGAAGCCCGCGATGACGCTGAAGGAAAAGAGAAGCGCGAAGAAATCCAAGCAGGAAGAAAAAACTGTCCTGGGAAGCGGGAAACCGACCTGATCCGGTTCGGAACGAACGAAGGGGTGAATGGTTTTGCGAGGCGCGCGATTCGACACGGCGTGCCGAATTGGGAACCTATGGCACTGACGAGGAGTTAAAGACATGAGACATCGAATCACTCTGCGGCGAACACTGGTCTTGATCCTGGGCGGCGCAATGACATGTGGCGCTGGGACTGGCTTGGCCTTCGACATGGGCAACATGATGAACCCGTCGAAATGGATGGGAGGAGGCGACAGAGACCGCGATTACTACGACGACGGTCCTCGGGGCGGCTACGGAGGTCCGGGCGGTTACGGAGGCCCGGGCGGTTACGGAGGCCCGGGCGGTTACGGAGGCCCGGGCGGTTACGGAGGCCCGGGCGGTTACGGAGGACCGGGCGGTTACGGAGGACCGGGCGGTTACGGAGGACCGGGCGGTTACGGAGGTCCGGGCGGTTACGGAGGTCCGGGCGGTTACGGAGGTCCGGGCGGTTACGGAAGTCCGAGCGGTTACGGAAGTCCGGGCGGTTACGGAAGTCCGGGCGGCTACGGAGGTCCGGGTGGCTACGGAGGTCCGGGTGGCTACGGCGCTCCCGCCGGTCGAGGTGCGCCGCCAGCCGCGACCCAGAGCCCCCCGGTTTACGGATCACCTCCCCCCAACGCGGGTGGCCAGTCGGAGCTCGACGACCTCCGGGAGCGACTCAGAGTCCTCGAAGGCCCAGGAAGGCCTTGATCGCTATCGGGTCATCCAAAGAGAAGCCCGGCCGAGGCCGGGCTTCCTGCGTTTGGGTCGAGGAAGAATGGGGTCAGGTCTTTCCTTTTTCCTCTGTTGAGCTAGACTCCCAAGCATGGCAAGACCGCTCCGTCTGGAGTTCGCTGGGGCGCTGTACCACGTCACCGCGCGGTGATGGGTGCGAGGACATCTATCGCGCGGATGGCGACCGGCGGCTGTTTCTCGATGTCCTCGGCGACGTGTGGGAGCGTTGCAACTGGACGGTGCATGCCTACTGCCTGATGACGAACCATTATCACCTGCTCGTCGAGACGCCGGATGCCAATCTCGCCAAGGGCATGCGCCAGCTCAACGGCGTCTACACGCAGCGGTTCAATCGGACCTACGAGCGGGTCGGCCATGTCTTTCAGGGGCGCTACAAGGCGATCCTCGTTCAAAAGGAGACCTATCTACTGGAATTGGCACGTTATGTCGTGCTGAACCCGGTGCGAGCGCGCATGGTGCCCAGGGCGCCGGACTGGCCCTGGAGCAGTTACCGGGCGATGGTCGGTGAGGTAGCCGCTCCCGAGTGGCTGCAGAGGCGCGGTATCCTGGCAGCGTTCGGCGAGACAGAAGCCGAAGCCGTCGCGCACTACGTCCGTTTCGTCGCCGAGGGCAAGGGTCAGCCCGCACCGTGGGAGCGGCTCCAGCATCAGGTATTCCTCGGCTCCGATGCCTTCGTAGAGGCTATGCGGCGGAAGGTCCCGCGGGCCGTGACCTGCGCGAGGTCCCGCAGGCCAAGGCGCGGCCACCTGAAAAATCCCTCGCTGATTACGCGCGCAAGCACCCCCAACGAGACCGCGCAATCGCTGCGGCTCACGCCAGTGGCCGCTACACCATGCGGGAGGACATCGGCGACTACTTCGGCCTACATTTCTCGCGCCACTCGCGCGTCAGCAAGATTGTCCGAGGGGAAAGTCGATACGGATCAGGGGCAAGAGGAAAGACGTGACCCCGCTTGTTGTGTGCCGTGTAGTCTACCGATAGATAGCCTGAGGTATTTTACGTAACTCGCTGTTCTGTCGCTCTCGATTATTCGGTTGCCCTGATCAAATCAGCCCCATCAAACTAACAACAGATATGCTGTGGTTGAATTTCTATTTCTGGTCGTCAATGTCGGTCGGGCGCGTGAAGAGACACGCGCAGCAGTTTAAACCACTCAAGAGAGGCTAACATGAAGCGTAAGAAATCGAACCCGTTAATGTACATGGCGCACCTGGTATTGTTCCTGGGGCTGTTAGGCCAAGCGCTGGTGGCCAGTGCCTACGACGACAAGCACGACGGCAAGGGGTATAAGCCTCAGCGCGGTGTGAGCGTCGCCGACATCACAGCTTACAACGGCTTTGAGACACTGAATTTTGCCCTCACCGCTACCGGGCTAATAGACGCCCTCGACACGCGGAAGCGCGTGACGCTCTTTGCCCCCACGAACGAAGCCTTCGAAAAGCTCGCGGCATTTCTGGGATGTGAGAGCGTCGACGAACTGGCAGGCGACCTAGTGGCCGCAGACGTTCTTGACGATGTCTTGCTCGATCACGTGACGAAGGGTCGTCGCTCTCCGCAATCACTGCTAGCCGAGGGTCAGGTAGCGGTACTGCAGCGGTAACACCGTTGCCGTTGGAGCCGGTGAGGATGGTATCTTCGTTGAGGGTTCGGTCAATAAAGCAGTCCTGATCAGGCCTTTCATTACCGCAGAGCTTCGGGCGAGGAACGGCAACGTGCTCGCCATCAACGAAATCATAGTCAACGTTGATCCGACGGGTATCTGTGGCTTCGGAGTTGAACCTTAAAAACATCTGAGTCATCGGACTGAGTATCGGTACCGAGGTATACAGAACATTCCGTTTTCCCTCGGAATTCTCGGCGGGGCCATACGGTGCCCCGCCGGGACTCAAAAGAAAATGGCGAAACGACGAAAAGGAATTGAATTGCTGACGGAACCGGACCATGCACCGTCCAACGCTTTAATATCCGACAACCTCAAACTTGGCGTTTAATTTAGCGCAGCAACACGGGTGAACGGGTCAGGCTCAATTGTTGGAAGAACCACAGCAAAACATGATCTAGGATTTGAGCCTCCGGCAGTCTCGAGCGGAATACGGGGTCACCATTTAGGTGATTTCGATCAACGGTTCCACGTAATCCTCCAGCGCCCACGCACGCTTCGACCGGTCGGAGCGTGCCGTAGTGTCACCGCAAACGCGCCCGCGGTTCTCTTTGAGCGGGTGCAGATTGGCTCCGAACCGCACCAGTCGCCCTTCTAGATCAGGGCGATGGGAGTGCTCCACTGGGGGGTAGGCCCCCGGTCGCCGAAGGCCAAGTCCAGGTTTCGCGGGCTCCTGTCATCGTTCCGTCGCTAGCGTGCCAGAGGCCGGGGCTTACCGCACGCGCCCCGGTTAGCCGACGCTTCCGGAGAGGTCTCTGTCGCTAGAAATTTGGTGGCTGTCTTACAGACGTACATAAAAAAATACAGAAAAGATAATATTGAACAGAGATTGCAAATGAGTATATCGCCTCGACTTGAGGGTTAGCGAGATGTTGTTCGCTAGCAAGATTGCCCAAATCTACCGACACTGTCGAGGTATCTCATCATGTCTTTCCGAAACGCCACGATCATAACCGCCACCGCCTTCGTAGCCCTCTCGGCGATAGGCGCGCTTACGACCGCGTCCGCCGGGTCCGGTTACCAGTCGCAGAACAGTGACGAAACCCGCCATTTCGTCAAGACCGGTATGCACGAAGGCGGGGGCAAAGAAACAGCCGCACCGGCCGGCGACATCGTCGATGTCGCAGTCGGCGCGGGCAGCTTTGACACCTTGGTTGCAGCCATAAAGGCTGCCGGCTTGGTAGACACACTCAAGGGAGACGGTCCTTTCACCGTCTTCGCGCCGACCGACGAGGCCTTTGCCAAGATTCCTGCAGCCGACCTGGATGCTCTATTGGCAGACAAGGAAAAGCTTACGGCCGTGCTCACCTACCACGTGGTACCGGGCAAGGTAATGGCGGCGGACGTCGTCAAGCTAGACTCGGCAAAGACCGTGGAGGGTGACAGCGTAACCATCGTCGTGAGCGACGGCGGGGTCAAAGTAGACGACGCCAATGTCGTTAAGACGGACATTGTGACGAGCAATGGCGTGATCCACGTCATCGACACTGTCCTCATGCCTAACTGATGCTCAACTGATAAACCAGCGAACGCTGGAAACTACGGCGACTGCCAAAGCAGTCGCCGTTTTTTTTTCGAGAAGAACGGGGTCAGGTCTTTCCTTTTTCCTCTCCTGGGGAAAAGGGATCCGGCTCAACTGATCGGGGCCGAGGTCATACGGGAGGAACGGGGTCATCCGGTCTTCCAACCAAGCACTGAATCGGGCTGGGCGTTGTCGGGACGTAGGCGGACGAGGCGATCAGCGCCAAGGGACGTCGCCGCTTCACCCAGCGGGCGGACGGCGCACCGATCTGCCTCGCTCCCGTCTCGGGGTTCAGACCAGGGGCTGTTCTGCCGTCGCCGACGGTTCCTGTTCGGGTCGCTGCGCGCAGGTGGGCTTGCAGCCGAACCAGACGACCCGGTCGCCCGCTTCTTTGTCCGCCGCTTCCTCTGTTGGGCGCTTACGGATGTTCTATCCTTGTAATCATTCTGGGATTTAGGACGAACCTTTCCGAACCGACTCGACGGCTTCCGCCAAGTGGGGGTAATGCGCTAAATGAATAGACGAGGCTTCATCCTGACTTTGCTCGGTGTGTGTTGTGAGTCGGCGTTTGCCGGTTCACGCCGATACGTTGCGTCGGGAGTTGTAACGGGAAACCCGGATCTCAAGGAGTTCAAGCGATTCGCAGCGACTATCGTAAGGGATCTTGATGGGGCCCGTGCACTTGGCAAACGATATTTGCAGTCGAACGGACAGGTTGAGCGGGAAATTGGAGAGCTGATCCATTTCACTGGGCTGCCGATCGGAGCGACGGATCAGGAACGTCGCGTCGCTTTCGCTCGTCGGGTGACCGAAGATTATCGGGAGGGCAGGACCGTCTCGATAGATGGGTGGATCGTTGCGCGCTGCGAAGCCTGCCTTTGTGCCTTAGTGTCCCTGCTCTAGCGCGGGGTCCGCACTGAACAGGTCTTTTGTGCGTACTCGGAGTCGGCGATGTGGGTTGCGGAAGCTGGACCCGGGGTTTGTTGATTTAGTTTGTCTCGGGAAGCAATAGAGCCGGATCTTTCTTCTGACCCTTCTTGGTGCGGAAAGCGCGATCTGCGTGAGTGCTTTCATGACGGCGCAGGTGGTTGGATCCATCTCGGACCAACTATCGAATCTGATATCGACCGCCCTGGGACAGTATCTTTGCCTGATGCGACGAAGCGTACCAGAAAACGCCTGCGATTGTATCATGAGAAGCTTCGGGAAAATCATTGCGCGAACTCCCCGTTTTTTTGGATGAACCGTTCTTTCCGCTCGACTCTAGGGAGATACTGACCAAGCGCCATCGGAGTATTTAATGAATTCGCTGCCATGAGGGTATGAGTTTCAGTCTGTCTTTTTTTTGGTGGTGTGCATGGTGCCTGGATTTGTCGCACCATCAGTGGCCTTGAAGGGAAGCCAAATAGATTCGCTTTCCCCTTGGTTGGGCCGTGAAGGAAAATGCTGGGAACGGATGAGCAGATGGAGGTGTAAGTATGTTTGTGGATCTTCGTGACAATGCGATCGGATCAGAAATTTCTGCAGATATTTGTGTGATCGGGGCGGGAGCCGCGGGAATCAGTGTTGCGCGGTCTTTTCTAGATAAGCCCGGTATCGCTGTTTGCGTGCTCGAAAGTGGGGGTCTCCGATTCGACGCAGCCACCGCTGATCTCAATGCTGGTGAGAGCGTCGGACAGGCGGAAACGGGTCTCTTTGCCTGCAGGTCTCGCTTCTTTGGGGGTTCTACGAACTGTTGGGGCGGATGGAGTCGGCGGTTCGACGATATAGACTTCGTGCACCGTCCCTGGGTTCCACACAGCGGATGGCCGTTCGGGCCTGAGAAGCTCGCAGACTATTACGACAGGGCGTACGAGATTTGTGAGCTTGGCGCGTGCATTTGTGATCCGCGGGAGCTTGATTTCGGATCGTTTGAATTTCCGGATTTCGATCCCCGAAAAGTCGCCGAAGCGGTATACCAGTTCAGTCCCCCGACTCGGTTCGGACTGGCTTATAAAGACGAGCTGGAGAGGGCTAAGAACGTCAAGGTCTGCCTGTACGCGAACGCAACGCAACTGGAAGCAAACGAGTCCGCATCTCGGGTCGAAACGGTACGGGTAAGAACGCTTGACGGGAAAACGATAAAAGTTCGAGCGCGCTATGTGGTGCTGGCGACCGGAGCGATAGAGAACGCGCGTATTCTGCTATCCTCGAACGAAGTCCAGCAAGTGGGGCTAGGCAATGGGAACGACATGGTGGGTCGTTTTTATGCGCAGCACGTCGAGCTGGATGCCGCGCGCATTCTGGCACCGAATGCGCAGTTGATCACAAGTATTTTCGATCGTAAACAAACGGACAGGACTCCTTGTGTCGTTGAACTGATGCTCGCGGAAAAGGCCCAGGAAAAGTACGAGACCCTGAATTGGGGCCTTACGATTCACAAGGGGAGCTCAAAAGCCCTGGGTCAGTACGCCATGAAGTCGATGTGGAAAGATATCAAGAACTTTAGGTGGCCGGAGGAGTTCGACGACAAAATGTCGGCCGTCATGGCGGATCTGAGCGGTGCGGCGGCTGCTGTTCTTGGCCAAGGCGAATTGGAACCCGGGGTCTTCGAGTTGAAGGGGCGTTGCGAGCAGGCGCCGAACCCCGACAGCAGGGTGGTGCTTGGCGACCAGCGTGACGCACTCGGTGTGCGACGAGTCAAGGTCGACTGGCGTCTTTCGGACGCGGAATGGCGCACCTATCGGATGGGCATAAGGGTCGTTGCAGAGGAGTTCGGACGCCTTGGCCTGGGGAAAATAAGGATGTCCGAGTTGCTGGACGCGGACCGCCCACAATGGCCTCCGGTCATATTCGGCGGATGTCATCAGCTGGGAACCACGAGGATGTCGGACAGTGCGCATACCGGGGTAGTGAACGCTGATTGCCGCGTTCACACGGTGGAAAACCTTTACG
>CAVORB010000003.1:0-30395 GCA_963698495.1 uncultured Gammaproteobacteria bacterium
CGTCTCACAAGGCCTTGATGAAGACCTTGGAGTTGCGGCGGTAGTTGTAGAGGGACTGCTGCTCCATGGGCAGGTCGCCGAGGCCGGAGGGCTCGAACCCGCGCTCGCGGAACCAGTGAGCGGTCTGGGTCGTCAGGACGAACAGACGCCGGATGCCCCGTTGGCGGGCGATACTCTCCATGCGCTCGAGCAAGCGGTCGCCGCGGCCACGATCCCGATATTCGGGATGAACGGCGACGCAGGCGAGCTCTGCCATGTGGTCGGCGTGGTAGCAGTAGATTGCGGCGCAGGCGATCGCCATACCGTCGCGCTCGAGCAGGAAGAAGCGGTCGATCTCGGTCTCGAGTCGCTCTCGCGAGCGGCGCACCAGCACACCGGTTTCCTCCAGCGGTCGCAGCAGCTCGAGGATGCCGCCGACGTCGTCGATGCGCGCCGGGCGCAGCTCTTCATAAGGTTGCGCGGTGATCAGTGTGCCGACGCCGTCCCGGGTGAAGAGCTCACGGAGCAGGGCGCCGTCGGTGCGGCGGCTGATGAGATGGACACGCTTGACTCCCTGCATGCAGGCGTCGGCGCCGGCGCGGAGAGACTGGGCCAGATCCTCCGGTAGCGGCGGAGCTGCGTGCAGCAGGTCCTCGACGTCCCCGCTCAGGACGTTGGAGATGATGTTGCCGGCCGCGTCGATTACTCCCGGCTCCTCGAGGAGGAAGATCAGCTTGTCAGCGCCCAGGGCGATGGCGGCGGAGCGGGCGACGTCCGCCGCGCTGAGGTTGAACACCTCTCCGGTGGGCGAGTAGCCGACGGGAGGCACAAGCGCGATCGCGCCGTCGTCCAGGCGCTGGCGCAACGAATCCCGGTCGATCCTGCGCACGACGCCGGTGTGCAGGTAGTCGACCCCTTCCAGCACGCCGAGGGGCTTGGCGGTGACGAAGTTCCCGGAGGCGACCGGGATGCGCACCCCGGCCATCGGGGAGTTGGCGAGTCCGAGCGAGAGCAGGGCCTCGATCTCGACCCGCAGGGCGCCGGCGGCCTCCTTGACGCAGGCAAGCGCCTGGTCGTCGGTGACTCGCAATCCCCCGACGTAACGCAGCGCCGCGCCGCGGGTCGCGAGCCGCTCCTCGATCTGGGGCCGTGCCCCGTGCACCAGAACCAGTCGGATACCCAGGCCGTGGAGCAACGCGAGGTCGTGGATCAGGTCCGGAAAACGGCAGTCCGCGACCGCCTCGCCGGCGAAGGCGACGACGAACGTGCGTCCGCGGTGGGCATGGACGTAGGGTGTCGCCCGGCGGAACCAGTGCACGAACGGGTCCACTGCAGGATCCTCGTCCTTTGCTGGGGCGATCTCGTCAGCCATCGGAGGTTGTGCTCATCTCGGGTATGTCTTGGCCGGAACGCATCCTCGGATTCGGCCCTTGCCGGAGTCTCGGCGTCGGCGCTGGCCCCGCTGCGGTAGAGGTGGCGCTCGCGCTCATTCGATGCCGAGCTTGCTCAGCCGGTAGCGCAGGGAACGCAGGGTCATTCCCAACCTGCGCGCGGCGGCCGTGCGGTTCCAGCGGGTGTCTTCCAGGGCCTGGATGATCGCCTTTTTCTCGACCTCGCCGAGGAAGTCCTCCAGGGGCTGATCGTCGGTTTTCGGCCCGGTCGCGGTGCTCGCCGGCTCGGTCCGTGGCAGGTGGAGATCGTCCGCCTCGATGACATCGCCCTCGCTCAGCGCAAGGGCGCGCTCGAGAATGTTCTCGAGCTCCCGCACGTTGCCGGGGAAGGGATAGCGTCGCAGCACGGCAAGGGCCGCGGCCGACAGCGCCGGTTTGGCGTCTCCGGACTGGCGGGTGATGCGCCCGAGAAGGTAGTCCGCCAGGTCCGGGATATCTCCCGGACGCTCGCGCAGAGGCGGCATGCGCAGCTCGATGACGTTGATACGGTAGAACAGGTCCTGGCGGAACGCGCCGTCCTCTACCTGCAGGTTGAGGTCGCGGTGACTGGCGCTGATGATGCGCACGTCCACCGGGATCTCATGCTGGGCGCCGACCGCGCGGACGCTCTTCTCCTGAATGGCGCGCAGCAGCTTCACCTGCATCGGTAGCGGCAGGTCGGCGATCTCGTCCAGGAAGAGAGTCCCGCCCTCGGCCGCCTGGAAGAGCCCCTGCTTGTCGCTGACGGCGCCGGTGAAGCTGCCCTTGCGGTGGCCGAAGAGCTCGCTCTCCACCAGGTCCTGGGGGATCGCGCCGCAGTTGACGGGCACGAAGGGCGCACCCGCCCGGGGGCCCTGGGAATGGATCATGCGGGCCGCGAGCTCCTTGCCGGTCCCGCTCTCGCCGGTGATGAACACCGGCGCCTGGTTGCGGGCGAGCTTTGAGATCATGCGCCGGATCGCGCGCATCGGCTCGGATTCACCGAGCAGCCCGGGCGTGGCGGCTCCCTCGGCGGTGGGCGCCGCCCGGTCGGGTGACGCGCGCACTCTCAGCGCCGACTCCACGAGCCGCCGCAGGAGCTGCAGGTCGAGCGGCTTGGAGACGAAGTCGAAGGCGCCCGCCTTCATGGCGGCCACCGCCGATTCCATGCTGCCATGGGCGGTGATGATGGCCACCGGGAGGTCCGGCCTGTTCTCGCCGATATGCTGAACCAGATCGATACCGCTGCCGTCGGGCAAGCGCATGTCGGTGAGGCAGAGGTCGAAGGATTCGGTGGCCAACAGGCGCCGGGCCTGGGTGACGTCGGCGGCGGTACGACAGCCGATGTCCATGCGGGCAAGGGTGATATTCACCAGCTCGAGAATGTCCTGCTCGTCATCGACGACGAGCACCTGCGCCTTGCTCATAGAGTTCCGCTCGCTAGCTCCGCCACGCGGGTATCCCAAGCCTCACGACACCGGGGAGTCTGTCTCTTTGGCAGTCAATCCGTCCCTCGGGCTTCGGACGCCGGGACGCTCGTACCTTGCGTCTGATCCGGGAAGGTGAGGCGGAAACGGCTGCCTTGCTTTGGTTGCGAAATATACTCCAACTGGATGCCGTTGGCCTCACTGAGCTCCTTGGCGATGTAAAGTCCAAGGCCGGTTCCCTTGACGCTGGTGGTGAAGAAGGGGGTGAAGATCTCCCGCGCGACGTCCGGCGCAATGCCTGGTCCGTCGTCGTCGATCTCGACGACCACGCGGCCATGCGCGGCGTCTCTGCGCGCGTTGAGCTCGATATGGGGCGGTTCAGAGCCATGGCTTGCATGCTGCAATGCGTTGTCCGACAGGTTCGAGAGGATCTGGTGCAAATGCCTGGGGTCCGCGGTCACGGACAAGTCCTCGGAGGCATGCTGGAAGCGCAGGCGTTCGGATGGCAGCCCATGCACTTCGCGGTAGTCGGCGCAGAAGTCCGCCAGCCAGGTTGCCAGGTTCAGGGGTCTGGCCTCCCCCCGGTCGCGGCGGGAGAGATCCATCACGCTCTCGATGATCTCGTTGATGCGCCCCGTATTGCGGCGGATGATCGCGAGCAGGCGCAGGTCCTCGTCGCCGAGGGCGTGGGATTCGGCGAGCAGCTGGCCGGCATGACTCACCGAGCTCAGCGGGTTGCGGATGTTGTGGGCGATGCTCGCGGTCAGGCGGCCGAGGGCGGCAAGCTTGATCTGCTGCGCCTCCTGCAGGACTTCCTCGCGGTCGCGGAGGAAGATCAGCGCCCCGGATGCCCGGCGCGCGCCCAGCAGGTGGAGTTCCACGGTGATGCTTCGGCCGTTGATCTGCAGCGTGTCGTCGAGACGGGCGGCACCGGTCGCATGCTGTCGAAGCCAGGTCGCGAGCGTCGGTGCCAGCCGGTACAGGGTTTCGCCCTCGGCGGACTCCGGCTCCCCCAGCAGCTGCCGGGCGGCCGCGTTGATCACCCGCAGATTGCGGTCTCCGTCCACCGCCAGCACCCCCATACCCATGTTGCGGATGATGAACTCGTTGAGCTTGGAGAGATCCGCGATGTCTACCTGGCGGCGGGCGGCGATCTCCTCGGCCGTGCGGATACGCCGATAGAGCACGTGGCCGAGCAGGGCGACGGTGAAGAAGGTGACGCCGAGCAGTCCCGCGTGGGTCATGGTCTGGGTCTCGGCCCCCAGGTACAGCCGCACTGAGGCTTGCTGGGCGATGACGCCGAGCGTGGCGAAGGCGGCGAACAGCAGGGAGAGCCGACCCTCCATGAGCAGGGATCCCGCCGCGACGGCGATTGCGAGCAACAATCCGAGGCCGCTTGCCACCCCGCCACCGGCGTGCATGAGCAGGGTGAAGGCGACGATGTCCACGAACACCGCGATCTGCACCTGCTGTTGCTTTTTCGGCCAGCGAAGGTAGACCAGAAGCCCGGCCAGCAGAATGAGCGCGCAGTAGGTTAGGAGAACCAGAACCGATAGGGGCGGAATCGTGGTGCCGCGCCATAGCACCCCGGGCGGGGCGACGAAGACCAGGATCAGCCCGGCGGCGAGCAGCATCCGGAAGAGCGTGAACCAGGCGAGCGCCCGCCACCTGGGGAAGGACTCGTTGGCTTGGTCGAGCGCCGGGCCTTCGGCGGCCGTGGTTGCGAGGGCGTCTGACATTGACTCAGGGTTGTTTCCCGCGGGTGACGGCTGCTTACTGCGCTTTCTTGGCAATCGTGAGCGAGTTGGTCAAGAATACAGGGGCGATCCTCGAAAACCCATCCCCGGAAGCGGCGCTCAACCTATGAACCTACACGAGTATCAGGCCAAGGGCCTGTTCGGGCAGTACCAGATTCCCATTCCCGGCGGGCACATCGCCGCCACGCCCGAGGAGGCGAGGCGGGCCGCCGCCGAGCTCGGCGGGGCTCGCTGGGTCGTCAAGGCTCAGGTTCACGCGGGCGGACGCGGGAAGGCGGGCGGCGTGGCCTTGGTCGATAGCAAGGACCGCGTGCAGGCGGAGGCCGAGCGGTTGCTCGGAAGTCGCCTCGTGACCCGCCAGAGCGGACCGGATGGCCTGCCGGTGAACCAGGTGCTGGTCGAGGCGCCTACCGACATCGCCCGCGAGCTTTACCTCGGCGCTTTGGTGGATCGGGAGACGCGGCGGGTAGTCTTCATGGGCTCCGCGGCAGGCGGCATGGACATCGAGGAGGTAGCGGCGTCGACCCCCGAGCGAATCCTGGTGACGCACGTCGATCCCGCCGCTGGCCTGCAGCCCTGGCAGTGCCGGCGACTGGGATATGGCTTGGGCCTGGACCCGTCGCAGGTGAAGGCGCTCGCGCGGCTCATGGCGGGCCTCTACCGGCTCTTCACCGAGTGCGACGCCAGCCTGGTGGAGATCAATCCGCTCGTCGTCACCGCCGGCGGGGAGCTGGTCGCCCTGGACGCGAAGATCAACCTCGATGACAACGCCCTCTACCGCCATCCGGAGCTGGCCGCGCTCCGCGACATCGCCCAGGAGGACGCGCGGGAGGCGGAGGCCAGGGTCCACGATCTGAACTACATCAGCCTCGACGGCAACATCGGCTGCATGGTGAACGGGGCTGGTCTGGCCATGGCCACCATGGATCTGGTGCAGCTGCACGGCGGGGAGCCCGCCAATTTTCTCGACGTCGGCGGCGGCACCACCGCCGAGCGGGTGTCCGAGGCCTTCAAGCTGATCCTTTCCGACCCCAAGGTCGAGGCGGTGCTGGTGAACATATTCGGCGGCATCGTCCGCTGCGACCTGATCGCCGAGGGCATCATGCAGGCGGTGCGCGAGGTGCACGTCGCGGTGCCGGTGGTGGTCAGGCTGGAGGGCACCAACGCGGTGCAGGGCCTGGAGATGCTCGCCGCATGCGATCTCCCGATCGCCACCGCGGGCAGCCTGCGGGAAGCCGCGGACAAGGTCGTGGCCGCGGCCCGGCAGCGCAACGCGGGAGTAGGTCCATGAGCGTACTGGTCGACAAGAACACCAAGGTAATCTGCCAGGGCTTCACCGGCAAGCAGGGCACCTTCCATAGCGAGCATGCGATCGCCTACGGCACCAACCTGGTGGGCGGGGTCACGCCGGGCAAGGGCGGGCAGATGCATCTGGAGCGACCCGTGTTCGACACCGTGCACGACGCGGTACGCGATACGGGAGCGGACGCGAGCATGATCTATGTGCCGGCGGCCTTCGCCGCGGACGCCATCCTGGAGGCCGCGGATGCCGGCATCCGGGTGGTCGTGTGCATCACCGAGGGCATCCCGGTGCTTGACATGCTGCGCGTGAAGGCGGCGCTGGCGGGATCGGACACGGTGCTCATCGGCCCCAACTGCCCGGGCATCATCACCCCGGGGGAGTGCAAGATCGGCATCATGCCGGGGAACATCCACGCCCCCGGCAGCGTAGGCATCGTCTCCCGCTCGGGCACCCTGACCTACGAGGCGGTCTATCAGACCACCACCGCCGGGCTCGGTCAGAGCACCTGCATCGGCATCGGCGGCGACCCGATCCAAGGGCTCGATTTTGTGGCCTGCCTGGAACGCTTCGAGCAGGACCCGATGACCGGCGGCGTCATCCTGGTCGGCGAGATCGGCGGCGGGGCAGAGGAGGCGGCGGCGGAGTACATCAGCGCGCATATGAGCAAGCCCGTGGTGGCCTACATCGCGGGAGTGACCGCGCCGAAAGGCAAGCGCATGGGCCACGCCGGCGCCATCATCACCGGCGGCAAGGGCACGGCCGAGGGCAAGTACGCCGCCCTGGAACAGGCGGGCGTCGTCACCGTGCGCTCGCCCGCGGAGATGGGCTCGCGCATGGCGGAGCTCCTGGCGGGCTAGATCGCCATGGCCCTGCGGATCCTGATCGCTCAGCTCAACCTGCTGGTCGGTGATGTCGCCGGCAACAGCGACAAGGTCATCACGCTGGCGCGCCGGGCGAGGGAGGAGCACGGCGCGGACCTGGTCGTGTTTCCCGAGCTGACCCTGACCGGCTATCCCCCCGAGGACCTGTTGCTGCGGCCGGAGCTCATCGCGCGCACGGAGGCCGCGCTGCGCGAGATCGCCGCAGCCGTCGATGAGGTCGCCCTGGTCATCGGCTATCCGAAGGCAGCGCTCGGAGGCTTGTTCAACGTCGCCGGCTTCGTCCATCAGGGTCGGATCGTCGCCGAATACGCCAAGCAGCACCTGCCAAACTACAGCGTTTTCGACGAGAAGCGCTATTTCCAGGCGGGTAGCGCACCCGGCGTCATCGACTTCAAGGGCGTGCGTCTGGGTCTCACGGTTTGCGAGGACATCTGGGAGGAGGGCCCCGCCCGCCAGGCCGCCGAGGCAGGTAGCCAGTTGCTGATCAACATCAACGCCTCCCCCTACCACACCGGCAAGGCCCCGGAACGCGAGGAGCTGCTTGGGCGTCGCGCCCGCGAGCACGGTTTCCCGATCGTCTACGCCAACCTCGTGGGCGGGCAGGACGAGCTGGTCTTCGACGGCGGCTCCTTCGTGGTGGACGCGGACGGCACGGTTTGCAGGCGTGCGGCCTTTTTCGAGGAGGCCGCGATGATCGTGGATTTCGATCTCGAGCCGGCCCCCAGACCCCGGGCGGGGGAGTGCGCTCCCGTGCCCGACGAGGACCAGGCCGTCTACAGCGCCCTGGTGCTGGGCGTTCGCGATTATGTGGGCAAGAACGGATTCCACGGCGCGGTGCTGGGGTTGTCGGGCGGCATCGACTCCGCTCTGACCCTGGCGTTGGCGGTGGATGCCCTCGGGCCGGATCAGGTAGAGGCCGTTCTGATGCCGTCTCGCTATACGGCGGACATGAGCGTCGAGGACGCGCTCGAGGAGGCGAGAACCCTCGGTGTGCGCACCAGCCTCATCCCGGTCGAGCCTGCCTTCGAGGCGTTTCTCGAGATGCTGGAGGATGAGTTCGCGGGGCGTGAGGCCGATGTGACCGAGGAGAACATCCAGGCGCGCTGCCGCGGGGTCATCCTGATGGCGATCAGCAACAAGAAGGGCAAGATCTTGCTGACCACGGGAAACAAGAGCGAGGTGGCGGTCGGCTACGCGACGCTCTACGGGGATATGGCGGGCGGGTTCGCTCCCCTCAAGGATGTCTTCAAGACCTTGGTCTACCGTCTGGCGCGTTACCGCAACCGGGTTTCCCCCGCGATTCCGGAACGGGTGATTACGCGGGCGCCGTCGGCGGAGCTGCGTCCAGATCAAACGGACCAGGACAGCCTTCCCCCGTACGAGATCCTCGATCCGATCCTCAAGCGCTACATCGAGAACGACGAAAGCGTGGCGGAGATCGCGGCCACGGGTTTCCCGCCTGGCGAGGTGCGGCGGGTCGCGCGGCTGGTAGACCGCAACGAGTACAAGCGGCGCCAGGCCCCGCCGGGCGTGCGCATCAGCTCCCGTGCCTTCGGTCGCGACCGCCGCTACCCCATCACGAGCGGTTTTTAGCGAGATGTTGACGATTGGCCATACTGGCCGATACGGCGCTACATCCGTGCGCCGCGGGAAGCGCTGAATCGATCAGCGTTTTCCTGAGCGTGCAATTGCGCTGGTTGTCGAGTGCCGCGTTTTCTATACTTGGCGCCTTGGCGCGTTCACCAGTTCAGACGAGCGACGGAGATTCTCATGAAAAAGGTCGAGGCCATCATCAAGCCGTTCAAGCTCGATGACGTACGCGAGGCGTTGTCGGCCGCGGGTATCACGGGCATGACGGCAATCGAGGTCAAGGGGTTCGGACGTCAAAAGGGCCACACTGAACTCTACCGTGGGGCAGAGTACGTGGTCGATTTCCTGCCCAAGGTAAAAATCGAGCTGGTGCTGGCCGACGAGCAGCTGGACGTCTGCGTGGAGGCCATCACGTCGGCGGCGCGAACCGGAAAGATCGGCGATGGAAAGATCTTCGTCAGCGATGTGCAGCGCGTGGTGCGCATCCGCACGGGTGAGGAGAACGAGGCGGCCATTTGACCCGCATGGGCGGCGGCCGCGAAGCTCGGCCGGCGGCCAAGTCGGAAGGCGTAGCCGACGAGAGGCTCAGTTCTGGTCCAGCTCCAGGTAGTCCCAGACCTTGCGGCTGAAGCTGACCTCCCCGGGGGCAGGCTCGTCGGAAAGGAAGCGGCCGGCCTGGCGATTGACCTGAAGCACGCGCTCGGCGTCAGCCGCCAATTCCTTTTCTCCCAGACGATCGTAGGCGTCGATCAGAATTTCCAGGGCGTCTTCAACCGCGCTGGTGCGCTGAAAGTTCTCGATTACGTTCGTGGCGCGGTTTGCCGCTGCGATGTATGCCCCTCGTTTCATGTAATAGCGCGCGACGTGAACCTCGCTCTTCGCCAAGTTATTACGCAGGTAGACCATTCTTTGGCGGGCGTCCGGGGCATACTTGCTGTCGGGGAAACGGGTTACCAGCTCGCCGAAATCGCGGAAGGCATCGAGGGCGGAGCCTGGATCGCGCTGGGACGGGTCGGTGGGGATGTATCGGTCGAGGAAGCCGACGCTGCGATTGTAGTTGACGATGCCTTTCAGGTAGTAGGCATAGTCCACGTACGGATTTTCCGGATAGAGCTTGATGAAACGGTCGGCGGCGGCGATGGCTTGTTCCGGCTCCTCGCCGCGATAGTAGGCGTAGGCGATATCGAGCTGGGACTGCATGGCATAGCGGCCGAACGGATACCGCGCCTCGAGCTTCTCGTAGTACTCGATAGCGGTCTGATAGTTGCCGTCGTCGAGCTCTGACGCCGCCTCGGAATACAGCTTACTGGCGCTCCAGTCCTTGGTGACGTCCTTCTGGCTCTCCAGCCAGGAGCACGCGGACAGCCAGATGGCCAGCGATAGGACAATGGTTGATCGAACCCAGAACATGCGACAGTTTGCCCGGAGAAAAACACGCGAAGTATACCGCAACGCCGCGCGGGCGACAGGCGAGTTTGATCTGGCCGCGGTAGCGCATTCTCTTGGCCGTGTTTGACCCGGGGCAGGCGGTCGAGCGCTACCTGCGCGTCGGCCTCGAGCAGGCGGGGCGGCGGCTCGACCAGGTGCTCGCGGATATGCTGCCCGAGTACTCGCGCAGCCGGCTTCAGCAGTGGATTGACGAGGGATGCGTCAGCGTGGACGGATCGCCCCGTCGACGTCGGGACAAGGTTCACGGGGGCGAGGAGGTCAGGCTGCGCCTGGAGTTGAAGCCGCGGCAGGGATGCGCCGCCGAGGCCATACCGCTGCGTGTCGTGTTCGAGGACGATCATCTGCTGGTGATCGACAAGCCGGCGGATTTCGTCGTTCATCCGGCGGCGGGCAACCCCGACGGCACCCTGCAGAATGCACTTCTCCACCACGCCCCAGGGCTGGAATTACTGCCACGGGCCGGCATCGTGCACCGCCTCGACAAGGACACCACCGGTCTTCTGGTGGTCGCCAAGACGCTGGCGGCCCACAAGTCTCTGGTGGATCAGCTGCAGCGCCGGAGCGTCTATCGGGAATACCGGGCGCTGGTTGCTGGCGCCCTCGTGGCAGGCGGCAGGATCGATGCGCCCATCGGCCGTCATCCGTTGCATCGAACCAGGATGGCGGTGGTCCCGAGCGGGAAACCGGCGGTTACGCACTACCGGGTGCTGGAGCGCTTTCACGCCCACACCCTGCTCGCGGTGCGGCTGGAGACCGGTCGCACCCATCAGATCAGGGTGCATATGGCGCACATCCAGCATCCGTTGGTGGGCGACCGTACTTACGGCGGCCGGCCGCGCCCGCCGAGCGGCGCCGATCCACGCCTGGTGTCCGCCCTCATTGGCTTTCCCCGCCAGGCGCTGCACGCCATGGTCCTCGGGCTCGATCATCCGGAAACGGGGGAGCCGATGCGCTGGGAGGCGGAGATGCCCGAGGACATGTGCGGGTTGCTCACGTCTTTGCGGGCGGAGGGTCGCCATGCAGTGGATTGAGCCCGAGTGGCCCGCGCCGCCCTGGGTACGCGCCGCTTGCACCACCCGCCCCGGGGGCGTGAGCCGCGGCTTTTATGCGGGTCTGAACCTGGGGGATCACGTCGGCGACGATGCTTCGGCGGTGTCTCGCAATCGAGCGATCTTGCGTGAGCGGCTGTCCCTGCCTTCGGAGCCCCATTGGCTGAGCCAGGTCCACGGTTGCGCCGTGGCAAGCACCGCGTCTGACCCCCGGGGTTGCAGCGCTGATGCCGCGGTGGCATCGCGTCCCGGCGACGTCTGCGCGGTGTTGACCGCCGATTGCCTCCCGGTGCTGATGTGCGATCGAGCGGGCACGCGGGTGGCGGCGGTTCACGCCGGATGGCGTGGTCTCGCCGACGGGGTTCTGGAGGCGGCGGTCTCGGCGCTGGCGGTCGCGCCGGACGAGATCCTGTGCTGGCTTGGTCCCGCGATCGGACCGGATGCCTTCGAGGTCGGTCCGGAGGTGCGCGAACGCTTTGTTCGGGAGGGAGGTCCGGCGGCAGATGCCGCTTTTCGGCCAGGCGTCGGCGGAAGGTGGCTGGCGGATCTGTTTCTGCTGGCCGCACAGCGTCTCGCGGTGATCGGGGTGCGAGCGGTCACCGGGGGCGGAATCTGCACCTACTCGGACCCGCGGCGTTTTTTCTCGTACAGACGCGACGGTGTAACCGGACGCATGGCCACCCTGATTTGGATCGACATGCCGAACCGGTGATTTGCCCGGTGCTTTTTTGTGTGTACCATCCGAGCGCTGCCTAACCTGACAGACGAGGTGCACCATGGCCGAATGGAACATGCTCACCCTGGTGGGCGAGGATAAGCCGGGTATCGTGTCGACGGTAACCGAGGCCCTCTACGCGGCCGGCTGCAGCCTCGGCGAGGCCTCGATGATCCGGCTCGGCGGCAATTTCACCATCATGATGATGGTCTCCGGTGGCCATTCGCCGGAGGAACTAGAGCGCGCCGTTCGACCGGCGGCCCAGGAGCTCGGTCTGCGTTTCCATATCGACCCGGTGGAGGGCGGCCTGCACCGGCATGTCGTGCCGAACATCCAGGTGCGCGTCGCCGGCGCGGATCGCGCGGGAATCGTTGCGCAAGTGACCGGGGCCCTGGCGGGGACGGGGTTCAACATTCTCGAGCTCGAATCGGATGTTGCCGGCGCGGTGGACAAACCCGTCTATATCATGAACATCCAGGGCTACTCCGAGGCAACCGTCGAGACCCTGGAGGCGGCGGTGTCGGCGCTCGCCGACGAGGGCATCTCCGTGGACATCTCGCCGGTGGAAACCCTCATAGGCTGAAGATGGCCATCCTGGATATCCTGACCATACCCGACGATCGTCTGCGGCAGGTCTCGGAGCCGGTGGAGGACTTCGACGAGGCGCTGCGCGCGTTCGTCGAGAGCCTGGAGGAGACGCGTCTGGCGGGCCCGGCCGCCGTGGGCATCGCCGCTCCCCAGGTCGGGCGCTTCCAGCGAATCGTGATCGTCGATGTCTCGGGCAAGAAGGGCGTCGCCAACCACGGCCATCAGGTGTTGGTGAATCCCGAGATCACCCACTGGGAGGGCTTTGAGATCGGTCGCGAAGGCTGCCTCTCGGTTCCCGATTTCACCGGCAACGTGATCCGCGCGACCCGCATACGCCTCGGCGCGCGCGATCCCTGGGGTAAGCCCCTCGAGTTCGAGATGGAGGGATTCGAGGCGCGGGCGGTGCAGCATGAGATCGATCATCTCGACGGGCTGCTGTTCGTCGATCGCGTGGTGAGCCGCCGCACGGATCTGTTCCGCCGCAGGGTCTACAAGTAGCGGCGCTGGCTGCGGCTGATCAGGCGCCGGCCACTGAACGCCGCCGCGCGCCGATGCCCGTGTTTGGTTTACTATCCCGGGCGGAGTCGCAAGCGCTTCCGTAACCCGTCAACGGAACGGTGGCAGGGCACCTACGGCGCGCCGAGCAGCGCCATTCGGCAGCCGCAGATCTTGGCCGATCTCTCGGATTCTCAGGCCAGCGCACGAGGACCGGAGTCCGTGGAGGAAGGGCGCTAGGCGGCCCGGAATTCCGGGAACAAAAATAAGACCAAATGCGATGGCGAACGCCAATCGCCTCCGATAGATCCACCAACAGAGGACAACAGACATGGCTCATATCGTCGTTCTGGGTGCCGGCACGGGAGGTATGCCCTGTGCGTACGAGCTGCGCGCGGAGCTTGGCAAGGAGCATAAGATCACCGTCGTCAACGAGCGGGAGTACTTCCAGTTCGTGCCGTCCAATCCCTGGGTGGCGGTCGGCTGGCGCGATCGCGAGAGCATCACCTTCGATATCCGCCCCCACTTGGAGCGCAAGGGGATCGAGTTCATCGCCCAGCGTTGCGAGACGATCGACGCCAAGGACAGCCGTCTCACCCTCGCCGACGGCTCCGAGGTGGACTACGACTACCTCATCATCGCCACCGGCCCGCGCCTGGTCTTCGACGAGGTCGAGGGTGCCGGTCCGGACGGCGGCCATACCCACTCGGTGTGCACGGTCGATCATGCCGAGAAGACCTACGAGGACTACAAGAAGCTGCTTCAGGATCCGGGCCATGTCGTGATCGGGGCGATGCCTTTCGCGAGCTGTTTCGGTCCCGCGTACGAGTACGCCTTCATCCTGGACGCGGACCTGCGCAAGCGTAAGATGCGCGACCGGGTGCCTATGACCTTCGTCACGTCCGAGCCCTACATCGGCCACCTGGGTCTTGGCGGCGTGGGCGATTCCAAGGGTTTCCTGGAGAGCGATCTGCGCGCCCATCACATCCAGTGGATCACCAACGGCAAGGTGGTGAAGGTGGAGCCGGGCAAGATGTTCGTCGAGCAGTACGACGACTCGGGCCACAAGATCAAGGACCACGAGCTCAGCTTCAAGTTTTCCATGATGCTGCCCGCGTTCAAGGGCGTGGAGTGCGTCGCAAACGTCGAGGGTCTGTGCAACCCGCGCGGGTTCGTCTTCGTCGACGACCATCAGCGCAATCCGACCTATCGCAACATCTTCGGCGCGGGCGTGTGCATCGCGATTCCACCGGTGGAGACCACGGCCGTGCCGACGGGCGCGCCGAAGACCGGCTACATGATCGAGTCGATGGTCACCGCCATCGTGCACAACATCGCCGATGAGCTGGCCGGAAGGGAGGGCAATACGCTCGCCACCTGGAATGCGATCTGCCTGGCGGACATGGGCGATACCGGCGCCGCGTTCGTTGCCTTGCCCCAGATTCCGCCGCGCAACGTCGCCTGGTTCAAGAAGGGGAAGTGGGTGCACATGGCGAAGATCGCGTTCGAGAAATACTTCATCCGCAAGATGAAAAAGGGCACCTCGGAGCCCATCTACGAGAAGTACATCCTCAAGATGCTCGGCATCGGCAAGCTGAAGTAGACCTTGCGCGCCGTGCTCCCGCGCGGGGGAGCGGCGCATCTTCAGAGTCGACCGGGCGCAACGCGGGCGAAGTCCGTATTTTGCGGATGCGCGGTCCCGGCCGTACTCCATGCCTCATTGTTCTCAAGAGATTCTCGCTAACTCGTTGAAATATCCGAAAATAGGGTCTAACCTGACGGGCTGGAGTATGTTCCTGCCGCCGTCGGTGACGTCCCCGGCGTGCACGGCCGGGGCATTGTCGCGCAAGGGCGCCGTCGCTCGCGTCGAAACCTGACGTGATCCGCGTTGTCCCTAGAATGTTGATGGTCAAGACTATTGTGAGTGCCCCATGATGAGACAGCGTCTTCTTACGCTTCTGCCGGTGTTGTTCGGTCTGGTCGTGGGGTGCGCCGCCGCGGAGTCGCAGGACATCCCCGTTTCAGACCTGGTTCCATCCGCACGCCAGCAGAAGACCGCGGTCGTGATCAACAAGGTGCTGGAGCGGTTTCACTACCGGAAGGTCGACCTGGACGACGAGTTCGCCACCAAGATCTTCGACGGCTTCCTCGAGGCGCTCGATCCCAACCGATCCTTCTTCCTGCAGGAAGACATCACGCGCTTCAACCGCTCGGTTACCCGTCTGGACAACGATCTGAAGCGCGGCCGTCTCGATACCGCCTTCGAGATCTTCCGCGTGTATCGCCAGCGGGTGGACGAGCGGGTCGCCTACGCCTCGTCACTGTTGGACGAGGAATTCGACTTCGATCGCTCCGAGGATTACCAGTTCGACCGCTCGAAGGCGGAATGGGCGAAGACCAAGCAAGAGCTCGATGCGATCTGGCGCAAGCGGGTCAAGAACGACTGGCTCAGCCTGAGGCTGACCAAGAAGGCCGACAGCGATATCAGAGAGACCCTCACCAAGCGTTACGAAGGGCTGGGCCGGAGGATTCGGCAGTTCGACAGCGACGAGGTGTTCCAGACCTTCGTCAATGCCTACACCCAGAGCCTCGAGCCCCACACCAGCTACATGTCGCCGAGCACGTCGGAGAACTTCGACATCAGCATGCGCCTGTCCTTGGAGGGCATCGGCGCGGTGCTGCGCGGCGACAACGAGTACACGGTCGTCCAGCGTACCATTCCCGGGGGACCGGCCCGGCAAAGCGGCCAGATCCACGGCGGCGACCAGATCGTCGGCGTTGCCCAGGGGTTGGATGGCGCGATGGAGGACGTCGTAGGATGGCGGCTGCAGGATGTGGTCGACAAGATTCGGGGCCCGAAGGGATCAGTCGTGCGGCTTTTGATCCTATCGAAGTCCACCGGCTCAGACAGTAAGGCACGGGAAGTCTCCCTGGTGCGCAACGAGATCCAGCTCGAAGACCAGGCGGCCAAGAGCTACCTGATCGACGACATGGTCAACGCCCCGGGCTTGCGCATCGGCGTGATCGAAATCCCTGCCTTCTATCGGGACTTCCGGGCGGAGTCGCAGGGAGACAGCGATTTCCGCAGCACCACGCGAGACGTTCGCATCCTGCTCGAGGATCTTTCTCGCCAGGGGGTCGACGGCGTGGTCGTCGATCTGCGCGGAAACGGCGGCGGTTCGCTCACCGAGGCCACCGCGCTGACCGGACTCTTCATCGACCAGGGACCGGTGGTGCAGGTCAAGGACTCCTTCGGCAAGGTTGAGGTGGAGAACGACCCCGATCCCGGCGTCGTCTACACCGGGCCGCTCGCGGTTCTGGTCGACCGCAACAGCGCCTCCGCCTCGGAGATCTTCGCCGGGGCCATGCAGGACTACGGTCGCGGGCTGATCATCGGCGAGCCGACCTTCGGCAAGGGCACGGTGCAGACCCTGATTGACCTGAACCGTTACGTCCCCGGAAACGAGGAAGACCTGGGGCGTCTGCGCCTCACCATGGCGGAGTTCTACCGCATCAGCGGCAGCAGCACCCAGCTGCAGGGCGTGGTGCCGGACATCCTCTTTCCCACCGCCGACTTCATCAGCGAGCACGGAGAGCGTTCCCTGGAGAACGCCCTGCCGTGGGCGGAGATTAAGCCCGCCGCCTACGAGAAGGTGTCTGTCGCCGACATCGACGGGCTGCGCAGGTTCTCCGGTGCGCGCATTCAACAGGATGCGGGTTTCGAGATGCTGACCGCCCGCGAGAAGGTGCTGCGGGAGATCGACGACCAAAAGGTCATTTCCCTGCGGGAGCGCGATCGCCTCGCCGAATCCAAGCGGCGAGACCAGTTGTTCAAGGATCAGCGTGACCAGTTTCTGCGCGCCCGAGGCATAGAGCCGCTCGACGAGGATGCGGAAGACGTCGACGAGGAGGCGCTTGAAAAGCAGCGCGAGATCATCGAGCGCGTCCAGGCGCAGGAGGCCGCACGCATCCTTGCCGATGCCGTGCTCGCCTCCGGGGTTCCCCGCTCGCGTGCCGCCATGCGGGACTGAGATCGGACCAAGCCGTGGTTCCGTTCGTGCGGGTGGACCCTTCGCGGGCGCTGATGCCGTGCGGCTTGCCGGGGAGCTCCGAGTAGATACCGAGTCACTTCACACGCCTCCGGTCGGCACGTCGGCCCGGCTTCGGCGCGTGCCCGGTGATGCCGCCGCCACGCCGGGCGCGCGGTGGGCTTCGGCGGCAGCAGGCAGGTAGTACCAGTGCAGAGCCGATTGGCGAAGTATGACGAGCGGCTGTCCGCTATCGCCCGTGCCGGTCTCGGGCCGACCTTGGGCGGCAACCTCGTCGGCCTGGAGAAGGAGAGCCTGCGTGTCTCCGCGGAAGGGACGGTCGCGGCCACTCCCCATCCTCCGGCGCTCGGTTCAGCACTGACCCACCCCTATATCACGACGGATTTCTCCGAGGCGCTGCTGGAGCTGATCACGCCGGCGCTGCGTTCCCGGGGCGAGGCCCTGGAATTCCTGCGGGACCTGCACACACACGTCTATGGCCATCTCGGCGATGAGCTCCTGTGGGCCACCAGCATGCCCTGTGTCTTGGAGGGCGCCCGGGGTATCCCCCTGGCGCAATACGGCACCTCCAACGCCGCGCAGATGAAGACGGCCTATCGGCGCGGCCTCGGCAACCGGTACGGGCGCGTCATGCAGGTCATCGCCGGCGTGCACTACAACTTCTCCTTCGCGGAGGCGTTCTGGCCCGGATATCAGGCGCTGGAAGGCGAGGCGGGCGACGCGGTGGGGTTTCGCTCCGAGGCCTACATGGGCCTGATCCGCAATCTCCAACGCTACGGCTGGCTGATCCCCTACCTGTTCGGTTCCTCGCCGGCCGTGTGCAAGTCCTTCGTTCAAGGGGGCCAGACGGACCTCGAAGAGCTCGATACCCACACCCTGTACTATCCCTACGCCACGTCCCTGCGGATGGGAGACATCGGATATCAGAATCGCCAGACCGAGGGTACCGGCATGAAGGCGAGCTACGACAGCCTCGACGCCTACATCCGCAGCCTCACCTGGGCCATCGAGACCCCCTGTCCCAACTACGAGAGCGTCGGCGTCAAGGTCGGGGACCGCTACGAGCAGCTCAACGCCAATGTGCTGCAGATCGAGAACGAGTACTACAGCACGGTGCGGCCGAAGCAGATTCTGGAATGGATGGAGAAGCCGACCCTGGGGCTGCGCCGGCGGGGCGTGCGCTACGTCGAGGTGCGCTCGCTGGACGTCGATGCCTTCCACCCCCTGGGCGTGGCCGAGGAGCAGCTCCGGTTCATGGATGTCCTCATGCTCTTCTGCCTGCTCGCGGACAGCCCGCGCATCAACCCCCGCGAGCGCCGCGCGATCGACGACAATCAGGTGCTGACCGCGCACCGGGGCCGCGACCCCGCGCTCCTGCTGGAGCGGGAGGACGGGGCGATTCCATTGCGGCGCTGGGCAGGGGAGCTGCTGGATGTCATGGTAGCGGCGGCGGAGCTGATCGACGGCGGCAGCGGGGGGCCGAGCACCGCGGCGCTGGCGCTGCAGCTCGAGAAGGTGCGGGATCCGGAGCGCACGCCCTCCGCGCGGATGCTGGCCGAGATGCGGGCCAACCGCGAGAGCTTCTACGCCCATGCCCGGCGCCTCTCGCTGCAGCACCGGGAGTATTTCCGCCGACAGGCCCTGTCCCCGGAACGCGCGGCGATGCTGGATCGCGTTGCGTCGGAATCGGTTGATCGACAGCGGGCGATCGAGGCGGCGGATCACCTCAGCTTCGACGAGTTCCTCGCCAACTACTTCGCCCAGGGCGAGCCGTCGCCCGTCGCCCCTCTGGTTTGATATCGGCGGCGGGGGACTGCGCTGTTCCGCGGAGCACAGCCGGCTCGATCAAGACGGGGGGATCGCGTGTTCTTGTAAAAAGCATAAGAAATGACCTGTAATGTTTTGTAAATAAATAGATTATTACAGGCTATCTTGTTTGATTCGATGAATCCGCGAGGCAATCCGGCTTCGGCGCACACGGGCCGCAGGTGTAAGATGCGCGCTTTCAGCGAAGGGTGGGGCCTTGTTGCAGATTCTGGCCATCGCGGGGGGCGGGGCGCTCGGTGCCTTGGGGCGGTTCTGGATGTCGATCGGTGTCTACCGGCTCCTGGGGCGGGACTTCCCCTGGGGTACGCTGGCGGTCAACGCCCTCGGGTCCTTCCTCATGGGTCTGCTGTACGTGCTTTTCATCGAGCGCCTTGCCACTGGTCCCGAACTACGCTCGGCGGTTCTGGTGGGATTCCTGGGTGCCTTCACGACCTTCTCGACCTTTTCGATGGAGACGCTGACCTTGATCGAGACGGGTTATGTCGGAAAGGCCCTGGTGAACATGGGGGCGAGCGTGCTGCTGTGCGTCTTCGTCTGTTGGCTCGGCGTCCTGCTGGGGAGGTCCTTGTGATGGAGTCAGAGGCTCGCATGGTGCGCGTCTACCTCTCGGAGTCGGACCGCGAGATCGAGCACCTCCTGAAATGCCTGCATGACGAGCTCGGCGTCTGCGGGGTGACGGTCGTGCGCGGCGTGGAGGGGTACGGCAAGTCCGGCGTGGTCCACAGCGCCTCGCTGGTGGACCTGTCCGCCGACCTGCCGCTCATTCTGGAATTCTTCGACCGGCCGGAGCGGGCGCGGAAGGCCATCGAGCGCATCACGGATTTCGTCGAGCCGGGACACGTGGTGTCCTGGCCGGTCATCGTCGAAGGGGGCGAAATCGAATGCTAGACCCACGCCTGTTGCGGACCGAGCTCGACTACGTGGCCGAGCAGCTGGCGCGCCGCGGAATCGAGCTCGATACCGGCCGTTTCGAATCCCTGGAGGCGAGGCGCAAGGCGCTGCAGATCCAGACCCAGGAGCTGCAGAACCAGCGCAACACCCGCTCCAAGTCGATCGGCAAGGCGAAGGCGGCGGGGGAGGACATCCAGCCCTTGCTGGCCGAGGTCGCGGACCTGGGGGATAGGCTCAAGGCCGCCGAGGCCGAGCTCGCGGCCTTGCAGGAGGCGGTGAGTGAGATCAGCCTGGGGCTGCCGAACATCCCGCACGAGAGCGTACCGGATGGCCGCGACGAGTCGCACAACCGCGAGGAGCGCCGCTGGGGCGAGCCGCGGGCGTTCGATTTCGAGCCGAAGGACCACGTGGACCTCGGCGTGCCGAGCGGCTGGATGGACTTCGACGTGGCGGCCAAGCTCACGGGCTCGCGCTTCGTGGTCCTGAGCGGGCCCCTGGCGCGGCTGCACCGGGCACTGATCCAGTTCATGCTCGACATCCACACCAGCGAGCACGGCTACACCGAGGCCTATGTTCCCTATCTGGTGAATGCCGACAGCCTGTTCGGCACGGGTCAGCTGCCCAAGTTCGAGGCGGACCTGTTCAAGGTCCCGGGCGAGAAGGACTTCTACCTGATCCCCACCGCGGAGGTCCCGGTCACCAACCTGGTCCGGGACGTCATCGTCGAGCCCGACTACATGCCGCGCAAGTGGGTGGCCCACACCCCCTGCTTCCGCAGCGAGGCGGGCTCCTACGGCAAGGACACGCGCGGCATGATCCGCCAGCACCAGTTCGAGAAGGTCGAGCTGGTCCAGGCGGTGCGGCCGGAGGAATCCTTCGCCGCCTTAGAGGAGCTGACCGGTCACGCCGAGGCGATCCTCCAGCTTCTGGATCTGCCCTACCGGGTGGTGAGCCTGTGCACCGGCGACCTGGGTTTCTCCGCCGCCAAGACCTACGACCTGGAGGTCTGGCTGCCGGGGCAGCAGAAGTACCGGGAGATCTCCTCCTGCAGCAACTTCCAGGACTTCCAGGCGCGGCGGCTCCAGGCGCGCTGGCGCAACCCGGAGACCGGCAAGCCCGAGCTGCTGCACACCCTCAACGGCTCGGGACTGGCCGTGGGCCGCACCCTGGTCGCGGTGATGGAGAACTACCAGCAGGCCGACGGCAGCATCCGCATACCCGACGCCCTGTGGCCCTACATGGGCGGCGCGGAGATGCTCTGAGTCGTTCCGCCTGCAGGCCGCCGCCAAAGCCCGCTCGGCATTTTCGGATCTGTTGACCGACGCCGTCGCAGTGCGCCGCGCGCAGGACAGTTTGGGTGAGAAACCGACCATCAACCTCCCCGCGGAAGCTGCCATCGCGCTGCTCGCCGCAGCGCCGTGCGTCGGTTTCCAGTGTGGGCGCCACGCCGTTGCGCACACCCATGGAACGCCCTAACATCCTCCGGCCCAAGTTTTTGAGCGAGCGGAATCACGAGAGCCTGGACAGCGAAATACCGGCGCATGTCTGCTCCCGGCCTCCTCGGAACATTCTCGGTCTCGCCGCCCGGATCATGCGCCGGATGATTGCACGGCGGCGCGGTCGCCACCGTACATCGGCCTCCCGTTATTCGACCAAGACGGCTCAGGCGCCCGCTTGATTGGCGGGAACCACCGTGCGGAAGGTTGTAAAGACGACATCATGAAGCGCCCCTTACGCGAACCTCCCGCAAGGCCTGCTGCGCCCGATTCGGTCAAGTGCGCCCATCAAGACACCTTGGCCGAGAACCAGACCCTGCGTCGCCAGCTGCGGCAGATGGTCAGCGAGGCGCAGCACAACGAGTCCTCGCTCAGGCGCTTTCAGTCCCTCGAGATCGACCTCCTCGGCTGCGAGTCGCTCCCGGCCCTGCTCACGCTCCTGATGCGCGACGCCCGCTCGCGCTGCGATTGGGATCGGGTTTCCCTGTTCCTGCACGATCCCGAGCACGAGATCCGCCGGCTGCTGGAACAGGTCAGTTGGGAAACAGCCGCCTTTCCCGACCTGGTGCTCGCCGACGGGCCGCAGCGCCTCGACGCCCTGCACGGGCGATCCCGTGCCCCACGGCTGGGCCCCTTTCAGCCCGGCCGTCACGGTGATCTCTTCGAGGTGACGGGAGCGCCGGTGGCGAGCGTCGCCCTCCTGCCGATTGTTCGGCACGGCCGCCTATTCGGCAGCTACAACCTGGGGAGCTCCAGCCCCGACCGGTTTCCGCGCAACGCGGGCAGCGACTTCCTGCATCATCTCGCCGCCGTGATCGCCGTATGCCTGGAGATGACCATCACACGGGAACGGCTCCAGTACCAGGGACTGGCCGATGCCGTCACGGGGGTCAACAACCGACGGTTCTTCAACCAGCGCCTGCCTGAGGAAATCGCCCGTGCGCAACGTGCAGGCACCCCCCTGAGCTGCCTCTTCATCGACGTCGACCACTTCAAGCGCTTCAACGACAGTTATGGCCATCAGGCCGGCGACCAGGCCCTGCGTACCGTGGCGCAGTTGGTGCGGTCGTTGCTGCGCCGCAGCGACGTACTGGCGCGCTACGGCGGCGAGGAGTTTGCCGCCATCCTGCCCGAAGCTTGCCAGGAGGAGGCCGCCGAAATCGCCGAACGGGTGCGTGGGGGAGTCGAGGGCGCGCGCCTTGTCGCGGGGGACGGACCCGCAGTATCCGTGACCGTGTCGATCGGCATGGCGACGCTCGACCCCAGCGTCCCGGTTCCCGAACCCGCCGGGATTGGGAATCGGCTAGTCGAAGCCGCCGACCGCGGGGTCTATCGCGCCAAGGCGGAAGGCCGCAACCGGGTCATTGCCGACGTTCTGCGTTGAGCCCCGGTCCCGAGATCGCAGCCGTTCCGACACCATGCCCTTGGTTGTAGACGGCTGGCATCCCCACCACCGTAACCGGCGGCGGCGTGCCTTTCCCACCTCTCTTCGCTCCCCATACTCATCAGGGAGCTGCGTTCGAAAGGTTCGCTTCCGACGAAACAGGCGTCAGTGACCCGGTGCCGATCCGGTCCGGCATGGGTCCGTGTATTGCGCAATCCGGCTCAGATATCGCGCACGACTTCTATCGCGCCGTCGTTGATCGCCTCGCAGAGCCGCGCCTGATCGCGTTCGGTGATGTCCGCATACCGGTCGGCGTACTCGACCATAACGTCCTCGAATGTCCTGTCATCACCGATGTACCCACGGATCATCATGGCATCCCCCGAACGCGCATGCGCGAAGGCCAGCGTCTTGCCGCAGAGGCCGGCGTAGGCCGCCAGCCGTTCGGGTCCGAGATCCTCGACATCGATCTTGCCCTTGCCGTCCCAGAGCTGGCGGAAGTAGAAGTCGATCTCCTGCTCGCCCGGCTGCTGCCAGCGCGCCCAGCCAAGCAGTGCGTCGCTGGTTGCCTGGATCAGGCGCTGGCCCTCGACAACACGTTGACCTGCCTCCTCGAAGGCGCTGGGCCCGAGATGGGCTTCGAGAACGGATGACGTCGCCTGCTTGAACTGAAGGAACAGGGGCGTGCCGTCTCCGGCCTCGAGCAGCACGATCAGACAACGGGTGCCCACGCTGCCCACCCCGACGACCTTTTTGGCGACATCCACCAGGGAGAACCGGTCGAGAAGCAAGCGCCGTCCGAGCGGCAGGCTGTCGCGGTAGCGGTCCAGGAACTCTCCCACCGCGCCCGACTCGGCCGCAGCGATCTCGTCATCGACGCGGACGATCAAGGGTGGGTCGGGGACGATGATGCGTCGGCCATCGACGACTTCGGTCAGTTTGTTAAAGGCGCTCAGGCTGTTCTTCCGGGTGGCCTTTGCCAGGACCCCCTCTTTCCATTTCCGATGTTTCTTGCCGTGTTTCTCGATACGCTCCAGCGCCGACTGCGATTCAAAGCGGTAATAGTGCAGATCGAGCGGACTGAGCTCCGACGCCTGGACGATGAACCTGCGGTAGTCGCGCATCGCAGATCGCGTGGCGGCGCGGGCCTTCTTATTGGAAAAGCCGTTCGCTCGGGCAGCGACCGTGACGCTCGCGGCGAGACGCTTGACGTCCCACTCGAAGGGCCCGGGCAGGGTCTCGTCGAAATCGTTGAGGTCGAACACCAGTTCCCGACTGGGTGCGCAGTACCATCTGAAGTTGCCGAGATGGGCGTCGCCACAGAGCTCCACCCGCAGGTCGGTCCTGGCGCCGGCAGCGAGATCACTCGCCATGATGGCTGCGGCCCCACGCAGAAAGGTGAACGGGGTGCGACTCATCCGGCCATACCGAAGAGGGACGAGCTCAGCGAGCCGGGTCTTGTCCTGCTCGGCCAGAATGGTCAGTGGATCGGCACGACCGGTTTCCGGGGCGGCCTCGACATGGGCCTCCAGGGGAACGGTTTCCCGCCGCGACCTTCCGGCATCGCGGCGCTCGGCGGGCGGGGCCCTGAGGTAGGCCGATTCGCTTTCGGAGCGGAACAGGGAACTGGGCATAAGGCCTCCATACGAGCTTGGCGCCGGGAATCTTACGCCCATATTGCAGCAGGAGCCCGCGGATGAAAACTCACCGGGCGGGTTTCGTCCAGCGCCGACCCCGAGCCATGCTGTTATTCACTCACCGGCCACCCCCAGAAGGATGGCAGGTGATTTGGACCAAGGGTAGTCTTCGCGATCGAACATCCTGCCGGCTCGTGCCGGGTTGAGCTCGATGTATCGCCGGCACAGCAGCAACTTAGGTCTCGGCCTGCACGAGCGAAGATTCGTACCAGCTATCCCGGAGAGTGCCGGTCCGATATGGGCAGAATGACCCGTCAATTGTGCTCGGACGCCGCAACTGGCTATTCTCCGATACCCCCAACGGCGCCCATGCCTCGGTTAACCTCTACAGCATTATCGAGACGGCCAAGGCCAAAGGCCACGAGCCCTATCGATACCTGCGCCACCTCTTCACCGAGCTGCCCAAGGTGTCCTCTCCAGAACACCTCGCTGCTCTGTTGCACTTCAACGTTTCCCCGGCGGACATCCAGCATCCTTGACCGCCCACGGGCGGTATATTGAGCACGTACGGATCAACTCCTGATCACCTGCCGCCAACAGCGGCCGGTGCCACGGTATCCTCGACGATGCGGCTGACCTCCGGGTCGCGGAGGAGGGCGTCCAGCTCCTTCACGCCAATGCGCAGCGCCAGCGCCGGGGTCACGCTGAAGGTCTTGATGGCGAGCGTTGAGCGGGATGTCCCGGTGGTCTTGATCAGCCGCTCGATGACCCGTCGCTGGGTCTCGGCCAGCAGGGTTTCCTGGGAATCGGTAGGCCGGACCGTCGACGGCGCCTCGGAAGAGTGAATGTCGACGAAAACGATCACCGGGAGAGGACCGTGCTCCCGTAGCCTCTGACGCAGGGTTCGATAGTCTGCTTCGTGTTTCATGTCGCTGTGAGCGTCGGTCCTCGATGGGTCGACATTCGGCTGTGGGGGGGCTTGGCGCGGCCCGGTTGAGGAAGGCGGGGTCGGCTCGCCGGCGGAGCAGTTCGCGAGCAACAGCGCGCCGGCCATCAGAAAGATCGACTGCCACATGCCCGTTACTCCCGATTGACGGCGATGCATCAGGGTCACGGCTCGCCAGGTGGAGTGTGCGCCGTATCGTCAGATGAGTCGACTGGCAGCGGCACCTGCGGTGGAATCGCGTCGTCCATCTCCAGGATGATCGATTGCGGACGCGATTCGGCCACAAGGTCGGGCCGCGCGCCGGCGCCGTCCGGCGGACTTGCAAGCTCGGGCGGGTCAGGCGGGGCGATCAGGCCGCGCAGGAATGCGGTCGGTGGCGCCAGCTCGTCCACATCCCCCCTGGCGGGACCATCCGGAAGCGCCACTTGCGGCGGGGCTAGGGGTCGATAGTCGGACAGCCGATCCTCCGCCGCAGCATCGTCGGACTTCGGTTGGGTAACATCCAGCGGAGTCGTCGCCGCCCCCCGCGACCGCAGCTCCGCCGCCTCCGGGGCGCGAGTGGCGTGGTTCAGTAGAATCATCCGCTGCATAGATCCATCGTCGCCGTAAACAATCGCTTTGTTGTAGCCCTGGAACAGTTGCTCCAGAACCTCGCGCCAACTCGCCCCCTGGATGTCCACGCAGACGCGCTCGGACTGCACTTGGGCCTCGGCGCGCAGGACAATCCCGCTTTGCGCTTCCACCTGCTCGAGCAGCCTTCCCAGCGGCTCCTCGCACACGTTCACTTTGACCTGCCGAGAGTCCGCAAATATCGCGATCTCATCGTTCGCATGGGCTCCGGCGACGGCCGTTGCCAGCATGAGCACCATCCCTGATTCCCGCACGGCTCGCGCAGCCCATCCGCGCACCGCCGAGGCCGGACCGCGACGACCGACTCGAAGCTGCCTCGGGATCGTCATGTCGAGTCCTCGGATAGAGGGGTTGAGGTTCTGGCCCACGGGTGGCGACAGCCTTATTGCGGCGGTGGAACGAAAACGGGCGGTTCCGTCGCGGGAGATTGCGCGGGGGGCGATTGGGGGATGGCGGGAAGCGGTTCGAGGACAGGGGGCGCCGGCACATCTGGGGGTGCCTCCAAAGCAGGCGTGTCGACCCCGACCGACGCCTTCGGCGCGCCAGACGGTCGGCCTGCCCCCCCAGGCCCGTTGGCGGGGAAGTAGATCTTCTGAGGTGCGGGCGGTAGCTCGAACACAAACAGGTCCAGCGTCGGGGGCGGCGCGATCCCTGCTTTCTCGGCGACCCGCTTCAGCATCAGCTGAACCGATGCCTGCAGGTCGGCCACGAACTTGGTGGAAGCCGTCGCACCGGCTTCCCAACGGGCATTCGGACCAACGCCCGGAATGATCGAGAGGCTGGAGAGAAGCTCGATCGCGGAATCGCCGTTGTCATCCATGTCGTGTCCGAGCGCTTTGGCTAGCGCGAGGGCGAATTCGCCCTGGGTCGGGGGATGATCGGCCAACCCGTTGTCGGCGGTCGCCGGGATTGCTTCAATTGTCAGTCCGTAGCAGGTTACGAGCAATATCCAACCCGGATGGGACAGAAACAGTTTGCGCACCGGGCATTCCTCTCCTGATGTGTCGAGGGCGGAGCAGCCAGCAACCTCGCCGCCGGCGGGCAGTCTGGCGGAGACACCGCGAGCCCGAGCATCAAAATAACGGGTCCCTTACCACCGTTCTGGGATCCGAGCTCGGGCCCCTACGGCGAACCTTTCCCGGGCCTGCCGTCAGTCTATTTAATAGTCGTACCTGGCTGAAGGTCGTGGCAGTGTTGAAATTGATCCCGATCCAGTGCCCGGAAGCGGCCGCAGCAATCAAGGTCTTTTCGCATTCATTGTCGTTGCACCATATCCAGGTTGGTGCAGCCCCGGGGCTCAGGCAGCTCTCGAGATAGAGCCATGTCTTGTTGTCTCCAATGACGCGCAACGCCTGTTGACCCTTGCACCAGTAGAAACCGGGCGTCACCTGGGCGGCCGAACCGGCGACTGACGGCACGGCCGCCGGGGCGGCGTCCTGGCCGTGACCGCCCGCCGGAATCGCGAGTGCAAGCGGTAAGGCGAGCTTCAAAACGGTGGCATTGTGCATGTTCATTATCTGGTCCTGCGTCAGTCAACTGGAAAAGATAGTAGGGGGTAGCGGAGGGCTCAGTCCTTCCAGACTCGGATATTGCTCACCGTGACAGCGTTGCCCGAGATGGCGCTGACGTAAATCGCGATCCAGTGATTTTCTGCCGTCGACTCGATCAGCAACTCCTCAGCCTCGGTGTCGTCGATTGGGATCCAGCGCTTGTTCGCTTCCAAGTAGCACCAGGTGTGCTGTGCGCCAATCAGGCGAAACGTCTGTTGGCAATGATCCCAGTTAAGGCCGATGCTCAAACCGGGAGACAACGCGGCGAGAGCGTCGTCGAGATCGATTCGCGGCTTGTTCCCAACGATCCCAACCGATACGGGAACCCCGGTGCTCTCGAGCGCGGTCTCGACCGCCGAGACGGAGGCCGTTGCGTTCTTCGACTTCATGACCGCCCAGGCTCCCGTCACGTGCGGCGTCGCCATGGAGGTGCCGTTCTTGAATCCATAGCCCGTGGCTCCTGCGCCTCCGCAATTGGGCGACCCGTTCACCGACGAGCAGATGAAATCCCCGGGCGCCAGCAGGTCCAGCCACGAGGCGGCATTGGAGAAACTCGACTCCAGATCACCCTTGGTCGTGCTGCCGACGGTGATGGCCGTGGAGACGCAACCCGGCGCGCTCGTCGCGTCGGGCCAGCCGCTGTTGCCGGAGGCGACGACGGTGGCAATGCCGGCGCTCCTCAGTGCATCGATGATGGGTTTGCGCGGATCGCCATCGCAGGTGCTGGTGTACCTGTCCCCGCCGATACTCAGATTTGCGGCGGCGATCGTGAGGCTGCCGCGCAACGCGTACACGCGCTCCAATCCCCTGATCACGTCAGAGGTGTAGGTGAGCACGCAATCGGTCGTGGAGATGTTCAGCGACTGACAGAACTCCGCGTTGAACCGGGTAAAGACCTTGACGGCGATGACGGATGCATCCCGCGCCACGCCCTGCATGGTCCCGAACGAGGAGGCGCCGTTCCTACCCGCCGCGATGCCGGCCACGTGGGTGCCGTGTCCGCATCCGGCGATCGTAAGCGGGCAGTCGAGTCCGGAACCCGGCGCGGTGGATGCGGTCACGCCTCCGGGACAAAGCGAGGTCGCCGTGCAATTGGTGCCACAAGCACCACTGGTCGAGTAGCACGCCTCAGAAACGACCTTGCCGAGCAGGAACGGGTGGGCCTTGTTGATGCCCGTGTCCAGGATGGCGACGGTCTGACCGCTGCCCGAAAATCCTGTGCTATGAGCGATATCCGCGTCGATGAGGGGAATGCTCTCGTAAAGCGCCGGCGCATGCAGCTTGTCCTCATGGATCGCGACGACCGAGGGATCATCGAGCAAGGCCTGCAGGCCATCGGCATCCACGGCCAGCGCCATGGCCGGCACGAGCTGGAAACGCTTGATTGAATCCTGGGCCACGTTGGCCGAGCGGCTCAGTCTCTCCATGACGCCTTCCTGGACGCTGGCGAGTGCCGCGGCCGGCCCCGCGGCGTCGATCAGTGCTTGCGGCGCGGCGAGCTCGACAATGACGCGCACCGACCCTGCGTGAGATGCCTTTTCGACGAGCGTCGACTCCGGTTCCCCTGCGGCGGGATATGCCGTCTGGCCCACAGATTGCGCCGGCACCCAGGCAAGCAGGAGAACAAAGGCGCATGTCAAGGCCCGCTCAAGGCTCCACCGACCCACGGATCTCTGCATTGGTCGCTCCCATATCTACGTCCATCGTGGTCCCTACGACCTGAGTCTACTCTGTGACCACCCGCTTCCAAAGCGTATCTTCCCACTTTCCGTTTTGCAGGTCCTACCGCCAAGGAACCTCTAAACACACCGCGGTACACTTGGGGGGGGTGCTATCGACATTTGGGTGAAGTTTGCTCATGGCTCGCAGCTGTAGAGGACTTCGTCAGCATCGGCCCTGACCTCGACGCAGATGATCACCTGGGCTGGGGGCTCGATCACGCATTCAGCGCCCCGGTCGAAATCGGCGAGATGCTCGATGCTGGGTGGCCAGGGGGCCGCTGAGTGCAGATCGGCGGGTACCTGGCCAGTACTCTCAAGTCCCATGGCAATCGACGGCACAGGCTTACCGCCGTGCAGCAACCCAAGTGCTGCGACGCTGGCAGGTGGTTTCGCCGCCGTTGCGCCTATTTCAGACCTCTAACTCCCGGCTGCGCCGGTCAGCAGCAATGCTTCAACCCGACCTGCCGGGTCGGCGCAAAGGTGGTGGTGTCGCTCACCATCTACGGCAACACAACGGCACTTCCCGACCGATCGAAGCGTGCGTGGGCGCGAGAGGATAAGTGGAACCGTTGATTGGGGTCAGCGAAATGGTGACCCCTTTTCCCAGAACGCGGCCGTTACTCCCGCTCACCTCGACTGCTCAAGAGCAGCCTGATTCGGCTCTTGAAGTCTTCCGCGCACAGCGGCTTGAAGACGAGGAAGTCCGCCCCGAGCGCCGCGACGCGCTCGACCTGTTCCTCGGTGGGGTACGGCAGCAAGCAGACCATGGGCTTGCGGAACTTTCTGCGCAGCGTCGACACCCCGTCGAGATCCGCGGCATCGAGATCGGCGATGTTGACGACAACGACGTCGGGAACGGGTTGCGCCTGGTTTTGTACTCTGGGATTGGGCGTGGCAAACGCACTGCAACCGCATTCTCTCAGCAAGGTGCCAAGCTCCAGCGGAAGATCGAGTGAATGCCCCGTGATCAGCACCACCGGTCGCTCGCGCGGCGGCTCGTCGCGACGGGCGGGCTCCGTGGAGCCGCTCGTCCGGTGGTCGCCCGTAATGGAATCCTTGCTCGTCATCGTTGCGTCTGCTTGCATTCCAAGGATGGGTACCGCCCAAAGGTCCGAGGGCGAATGGAGTCTCGGGTAACAGAGCATGAGCACGATCCGCACCAACCCCGCGGCGACAGCTGGAAGAAAGCGAAAAACGAAAGCGGCGCCAATGTCTTGGCGCGGGGCGAGGATCAGGATCGTCGGGATTTGCTGAGCCGGCGAAGCTGTCTCAAGGTGTCTCGCGTCGTCTCAGCACGTCTCAAGCTGAGACAACCGCGGAGAGACCGCTGCCGCCACAGCGTTCCTCGGCAATCAGGACCAACAGGGCGTGAATCGCGACGGCATCACAGGTGTTGCCGCTGCGCTGTTGCCAGGAGAGCCAGAGTTGAACCCTGTGCTTGAAGCTGAGTTGGCGCGGGACCTGATCGGCCAACAGCGCATCAGCCGACCGATCGTTTGCTGCTCAGCAATTCGTCCGAAAGGTTGCCGCCGACCGAGCGTCGCCGCCGAAGCGCATCCCGTCCGTTTCGCTGATACAGGCGGGGCAGGGCAGTTACTGTCCTCTCCGCGCGCGCCTGTTGT
>CAVORB010000004.1:0-133719 GCA_963698495.1 uncultured Gammaproteobacteria bacterium
CCTGCGCATCGACACCTATCGCGCCTCCGGCGCCGGCGGGCAGCATGTCAACAAGACGGATTCCGCCGTGCGCATCACCCATCTGCCTTCCGGCATCGTGGTGGAATGCCAGGACGAACGATCACAGCACAAGAACAAGGCGCGCGCCCTGTCACTGCTGCGCGCCAAGCTGCTGTCCCAGGCGCAGGAGGCCCAGGTGTCCGAGCAGGCGCACTCGCGCAAGCTCCAGGTGGGCAGCGGCGATCGCTCCGAGCGCATCCGCACCTACAACTTCCCCCAGAACCGGGTGACCGACCATCGCATCAACCTCACCCTGTACAAGCTCGATGACATCCTGATGGGGCAGCTCGACCAGGTGATCGACCCGCTGATCCAGGAGTACAAGGCCGAGCAGCTGGCGGCCATGATGGATGCCTGACGGCGGTCGCTTGAAGCCCCTCGACCGCCACCTCAAGAACGCTGGTACCAGCGTCGGCGACGCGCTGCGCCAAGGCGCCGAATGCCTGCGGGCACTGCAGCACGCGGAGCCTCGCCTGGAGGCCGAGCTGCTGCTCGTCGCGGCCACGGGCCGCTCGCGCGAGCTGCTCATCGCCTGGCCGGAGCATGCATTGACGGCAGAGACCTGGGCCCGCTACCGCGAGCTCTTGGGGCGTCGGTCGGCGGGCGAGCCCATCGCCTACATCCTCGGTCGCAGGGCGTTCTGGACCCTGGAGCTTCGGGTGAGTCCCGCCACCCTGATCCCACGTCCGGAGACCGAGCTGCTGGTCGAGATCGCGCTCGAGCTGCTGCCCGCCGACCGAGGGCTGTCCGTCGCCGATCCCGGCACCGGCAGCGGCGCGATCGCCGCCGCGCTGGCCCGGGAGCGGCCCGTCTGGCGCCTGATCGCCATCGAGCAAGACCCTCGAGCTGCCGACGTGGCCGCCGGAAACCTCCGTCACCTCGTGCCCGGAAACACCTGTCTCCTGCGGGGCGACTGGCTTGCGGCCATCCGGCCAGCCACCCTCGACGCGGTCGTCAGCAACCCGCCCTACATCCGCGCCGGCGACCCGCACCTGCGTCAGGGCGACCTGCGCTTCGAGCCCCTCGGCGCATTGGCCGCGGGAGCTGACGGGCTGAGCGCCATCCACCGCATCGCCGCCGAGGCCGCTGTCTGCCTCTCGCCCGGGGGCCTGCTGATCCTGGAGCACGGACTCGACCAGGGCGCCGACGTGCGAGAGATCCTGGCGCGGCTCGGCTTCCGGTGCCTCGAGACCCGCCGCGACCTCGCCGGACTGGAGCGCGCGACCCTCGGCTACCTGGGGCGGACGGGCGGGAACACCGCGCACACCCGGTGAGGAAGACTCGAGGCCGGACCGACGATTTGGTTCTTGATAAATTCGAGCCCTCGACTAGCATACAAATTCTATGGACATCTCCGAAGCCGACCGCGTCAAGCATCGCCAGATCCCGTTCAGCGAGCTGCACCCGGTGCCTGATCAGGCGCATCGGGCATCCGTGTTCCTGGCCGACGTCCCGGGAATTCTGCGTGCCGAGCCGCTCTCGGCGCGGCTGCTCTCGGTGAGCTACGACCTGCTGCAGATCACGCTCGAGGAGATCGAGGAGTCCATCGGCGAGCTCGGCCTGCATCTCGACAACAAGCTCCTGCACCGCATCAGGCGGGCACTCTACCATTACTCGGAAGAAACCTTCCGCGCCAATTGCGGGTGCGCCCGCGGCGAGCGCAACTGCATACAGAAGGTCTTTGCCAGCCGCTATCAGACCCTGGAGCACGGCTGCCGCGACCATCGGCCCGAGCATTGGCGACGATACCTGTAGCGGGCGCCACGGAGGGCATGCGCGGCCAGGTGTCGCGCATGAATGGACAAGGCAGCCCGCGAGCTGCCGAGAGCGCCCACTCGTCCGCCGGTCGCTAATCCCGAGTCGCTGCCGCACCGTGAACGACGACCAACTGCTGCGCTACAGCCGCCAGATCATGCTGCCCACCATCGGCGTCGAGGGACAGCAGCGGCTGCTCGAATCCACCGCGCTGGTGTTAGGTCTCGGCGGACTCGGCTCACCGGTGGCCATGTACCTGGCGGCCGCGGGCGTGGGAAGGCTGGTGGTGGCGGATTTCGACGCGGTGGACCTCTCGAATCTTCAGCGCCAGATCCTGCACGGCACGGCGCGCATCGGCAAGACCAAGGTCGAGTCGGCGACCGAAACCCTCCGCTCCCTCAATCCAGAAGTGCGGGTCGAGGGCCGGAAGGTCGCCATCAGCGAGTCAACCCTGCCGGCTCTGGTCTCGGGTGTGGACGTGGTCGTGGACGCCTGCGACAACTTCGCCACCCGCTTCGCTGTGAACGAGGCCTGCTTTCGGGCGGGCGTGCCGCTGGTTTCCGGGGCCGCCATCCGCACCGAGGGGCAGGTCTCGACCTTCACGGGCAAGGCTGGAGGACCCTGCTATCAGTGTCTGTATCCGCGCGATGGAAGCGTGGACGAGACCTGCTCGGCGAATGGCGTACTCGCGCCGGTGGTGGGCATCATCGGCAGCATCCAGGCGACGGAGGTCCTGAAAATCCTCACCGGTACCGGAGAGCCCCTCTACGGACGCCTGCTGCTGATGGACGCCATGACCATGGAGTTCCGCACCGTCCGGCTTCCCGCCGACCCGCACTGCCCGGTGTGCGGCGCGGCCTAAGACGCTGATGATTAGTCATCCTGGCCAAGAACAGCACGCCACCCAGCAGCGCGGTTCTTGGATGGCTCCATTATTCAATCGCTTACGCGCTTGAAGTTGGCGTCATATCCCTGTGCCGCGGGACGCGGTGAATTGATCAGCACCTCCCTGACCCGCTTATCCGCCGCCGCCTGGCCGCGACCGAGAACCGGTGTTGTCGCGCCATGTCAGGGTGAAGCGCGAGGATCGTTAGTGTATTCTGATCCGCTTATCGTTAAGCCGGACGGAAAGCCTCCATGCGCTTTGAAGTCAGCACAGAAGAGATCAAGAAGGCCAACGTTCCCCACGAGCTCTTCCTGACCAACCTCATCGGAAACCACATCCTGATGGCGGTTGCCGCCGGCGGCGTGGCGGGTAGCTTCCCCTGGGTCATGGCCATGATCCCGGCCATTTCCTTCAGCATTCTGGGCTATACGCTATGGCGCGCGCGCAGGTCCCTGCGGCAGGATCCCTGGTACCCTATGTGTCACTGGCAGGTCTGTGCGCGTCGCAGCAAGATCTTCATCGTCATGTTGACGATGCTGTTGACGATCATGGCGCTGGGCTGGGTCGGATATACCTACCTGGGGATGATGAAGGAGGCGGTGATGGCCCTGATCGGCGGGCTGGGGATCCTGCCCGTGATGGTGACCGTGCTGGTGCTCATCATCATCGAGTCAGAGGCCCTCTACCACGCCAATCAGGCAAAGCTGCCCGATTGGGTGGTAGAGCGATTCCCGAACCCGGACGCCAAGGTCATCGAGGAGGTCAAACCCGCCTACTACGATTAGGCGTCGGGTTCACGCAGAGCGGGATACCGCCCGGGGATTCCAGGGCGTCAGAAATCAACCCCTCCGCGCCGCGCTCACGAGCCACCCGCCGGTTTAGGCGCGCCCTGGTCGGCCGCCACCTGCCCCGACTCCACGCCGATGAGGTAATCGATCACCTTGACCAAGCCTTCCCGGCTGCCGGTCTGCGACGGGCTGGTGCGGTACTTGCCGTTGACGACCACGGCCGGAACCCCGTCGATGCCGTAGCGGCGACCCATCTCGGTGGCCCGCCGCACCTTCATGTTGGTGTAGAAGGAGTTGTAGGCCGCGCGGAACTCCTCTCCGTCGATGCCCTGCTCCTCTGCGAAGGCCACCAGGGCGTCCTCGTCCCAGATCTGCAGCTTCTTGTCATGCAGGGCGCTGAACAGGGGCATGTGGAACTTCTCCTCCACACCCATGAGCTCCGCCGCGTAGAAGGCCCGGGCGTGAGGCTTCGACCTTCGGGTCCGAAGATCGCCGGCATACGCCGGAATTCCACGTTCTCCGGCTTGGTCTTCAACCAGGCGTCGATATCGGGCTCGAGGTGGTAGCAGTGAGGGCAGCTGTACATGAAGACCTCCAGCACCTCGATCTTGTCCCCTGTCTCCGTGGCTTGCGGCTCGGCCAATTGCGTGAAGTCGATGCCCTCATCGAAGGCCAGCGCCTGGCCCGCGATCAACATACCCAGGACCGTCTGCAACAAGGCTCTCAGGAACATTTCTGACTATCCTCCAAAAAGTGGTGCACCCCGGAGGAGCACCGTCGAATTGATATTCTTCCGCGCCGGGTCACGGGCAAGGTTCAAAGTTTGATCCGCACGACGCCCGCCGGTTCGTCCGCCGCGGACGCGTCACTGGAGCGCATAGTCCAGGACCAGCCCAACGAACACGGCCATCCCGAGATAGTTGTTGCCGAGAAAGGCCTCGAAACAGGCGGCCGGATCGCGGTCGCGGATCAGAAACTGATGATAGAGCGCGAGTGCGCCGGCCACCGCGACCCCCCCGAAGTACCAGGCGCCCCGCTCTGCTAACACGCCAACATAGGTGAGAATGACCAGCAGCACTACCTGCAGCGCAGCGATGATCAACCGATCGTGACGCCCGAAGAGGATCGCGGATGACTTGATCCCAACCTTCAGGTCGTCCTCCCGGTCAACCATGGCGTATTGGGTATCGTAGACCAGTGCCCACACCACCGTGGCCGAAAACAAAAGCCATGCCGACGCAGGCACGGTTCCGGTGATCGCGGTGAATGCCATGGGCACCGCCCATCCGAACGCGGCGCCGAGGAACAGCTGAGGCAGGTGCGTGTAGCGCTTCATGAACGGATAAATCACGACCAAGCCGAGCGCGACCACCGACAGGGCGATGGTCAGCCAGTTAAGCAGCAGCACCAGGGAAAAAGCGGCGAGGCTGAGCGCGAGGAACACCCCGACCGCCTCCCCCGGGCGCAGAAGCCCCCTCGCCAGGGGACGCCCTTGGGTGCGCGCCACGCTTCCGTCGAAGTCGCGGTCCGCGTAGTCGTTGATTGCGCACCCGGCCGACCGCATCAGGACCACCCCGGTCACGAAGATCAGCACGACCGCCCAGGGAGGGTTGCCGTCCCCGGCGATCCACAGCGCCCAGAGCGCCGGCCACATGAGCAGAAAGATGCCGATCGGTCGATCGAGGCGCACGAGCCTGACATAGAGCATAAGCCGCTCGGGCCACCTCGGCGCACGCGGATGTCCTGACTCGACTCTGGGAGGTTCATGTTCCGATTTCGTTGGCTCACGGCACTGGCGACTGAGGTGCACACCTCGGCGACGGGCGGGGATTATGACACAGGGCGCGCGGCGCCTGCAGGCGCCGCGATCGCCTCGGCATGGCCTGGCGCCCGGGAACGCCGGTTTCATGCCGCCGAGATCGGATCTAGACGCCGACGTAGTCCACCTTGGCCCTGAACCAGCGCTCGATCAGGGGCAGCACCAGGTCGGGACACCGGTCGAGGACGAGGTCCGCGGCCTGCTGGGCGGCGGCGAGCAGGTGCTCGTCCGCCAAGGGATCCGCGATGCGAAACTGGACGTCTCCCGTCTGGCGCGTGCCCAGGACCTCGCCGGGTCCGCGCATGTCCAGGTCCCGGCGCGCGATCTCGAAGCCGTCGGTACTGCGGCGCAGCATCTCGATCCGCTCTCGGGCCTGGTGCGACAAGGGCGCATGGAACAGCAGGACGCAATGACTCTCGACAGAGCCTCGCCCCACCCGGCCCCGCAGTTGATGGAGCTGGGCGAGACCCAACCGCTCCGGGTTCTCGACGATCATCAGGCTGGCGTTGGGCACGTCCACGCCGACCTCGATCACCGTGGTCGCCACCAGCAGGTCGAGGGTAGCGCCGGCGAATGCGGCCATCACCTCCTCGCGCTCCGCTGGCTTCAGCCGACCATGCACAAGCCCGACCCGCAAGCCCGGAAGCGCCGCGGCGAGCGCGCGCGCCGTGTCCTCCGCCGCCTGACACTGCAGCGCCTCGGACTCCTCGATCAGGGTGCACACCCAGTAGGCCTGCCGGCCGTCGGCGCAGGCATCGCGCACCCGGGCGATCACCTCGTCACGACGCGCGTCGGGGACCGCGACCGTCGTCACCGGGGTCCGGCCCGGGGGCATCTCGTCGATCACCGACAGGTCGAGATCCCCGTAGAGGGTCATGGCCAGGGAGCGGGGGATGGGGGTTGCGGTCATGATGAGCTGATGGGGAGCCCGGCCGTCGCGCGCGCCCTTCTCCCGCAGGCGCATGCGCTGGTGAACACCGAATCTGTGCTGCTCGTCGACGATGGCGAGCCCGAGGTCGTGGAACGCCACCTCCTCCTGGAACAAGGCATGGGTACCCACGATGACCATCGCATCCCCTCGGGCAATGCGAGCGAGGAGATCGGTGCGTTCCCCACCCTTGTGACGGCCGGCGAGCCAGAGCGGGGTCAGCCCGAGGGGCTCAAGCCACATGGAGAGGTTTCGCAGATGCTGCTCCGAGAGCAGCTCCGTGGGCGCCATCAGCGCCACCTGGAATCCCGCTTCCACCGCCTGCAGGGCAGCCAGGGCGGCGATCACGGTCTTGCCGGAGCCCACGTCTCCCTGCAGCAAGCGGAGCATGGGGTAGGGCCGGTCGAGATCGGCCGAGATCTCATCTGCCACCCGTCGCTGCGCTCCCGTGAGCGCGAACGGCAGACCGCCGAGAAAACGCGCCCGCAGCTCGCCGCCGCCGTCGAGCACCGGCGCCGCGACCCGCTGCTGGCGCCGGCGCAGCCGCCGCAGACTCACTTGGTGGGCGACCAATTCCTCGAACGCTAGGCGCCGGAACGCCGGGTGCCGGCGCTCGCGCAGCTCCGACGCGCTCACGGCGACCGGCGGCCGGTGGAGGACGCGCAGCGCCTCTGCCAGCGGAGGCAGCCCATAGCGGCCGACGACCTCGGCAGGCAGGAGCTCGCGCACCGTGGTGCCCTGGACATCCAGCAGCGCCAGGGCCTGATCGGTGAGAGAGCGCAGGGAGGACTGCTGAAGCCCCTCCGTGGTCGGGTAGATCGGGGTCAGCGCGCTCTCCAGCGGTTGGGCATCGTCCGTGGCACCCAGCCGGTACTCGGGATGGATCATCTCCATCGACTGCGGCCCGCGGCGCACCTCGCCGAAACAGCGAAGTCGGGTCCCTGGCTTGAATCCGACCGCCTGGGACTGCGAGAAGTGAAAGAAGCGAAGCAGCAGACCGTCGCCTTCCCGATCCCTCAGCCAGACCTTGAGCGAGCGGCGCCGCCCGAACGCGATCCCGGCGTCGGCGACCTCCCCTTCCACCAGCGCCTCGTCTCCCGGACGCAGATCGCGCAGCGGAATCAGGCGTGTTCGATCCTGATAACGCAGCGGCAGGTGGAACAGCAGGTCCTGCACGGTGGCGACGCCGAGCCGACCCAGGCGCTCGGCGACCCGGGGTCCCACCCCGCGCAGCCCCTCCACCGGCACCTTGTCCAACGCCTGGCTCATCGGCTTCCGCGGGCTCCGTCGGTCTGATTAAATGACGGCGCCGAGCCGCCGGGAACCAAAATACCCGGACCCGGCGCGCCTTGCCAGGATGGGCGCCGATGAGCATATCGGGCGCCCGAAAAACGGGAGAACGCGATGATCGGACAGAAACGACTGGAGGTAGCCACCCGCGGGCGGGGCACCTACGACATTACCCGGCAAGTGACCGAGGCGGTCCGTGAGTCAGGCGTCCGCACCGGCCTCTGCCACCTGTTCTTGCACCACACCAGCGCATCACTGATCCTGTGCGAGAATGCCGACCCCACGGTTCGCCGTGATCTGGAGGCATTCCTGTCCCGCCTGATCCCGGACGGGGACCGCCGATTCGAGCACACCGACGAGGGGCCGGACGACATGCCCGCCCACGTCCGCTCGGTGCTGACCAAGACCGACCTCACCCTGCCGATTCGCGACGGCCGTTGCGCGCTGGGTACCTGGCAAGGCGTTTACCTCTACGAGCACCGCACCCACGGACACCAGCGGCAAGTCACTGTCACCTGCAACGGCGAATGAGACGTTGGGGTTCCGATTCCGACCGTCAGGTCGGCGAAAGCCCATACGAAGGCTGACCAAGTCAGCGCTCTCCCCGGCACATGAATGTGGGGCTGATTCGGCGAGGCTGGCGAAAAATCGGCGTCTTGGGGAAACCCTGATCAATTCGGCGCTGCTCGCGGCACACAGGATGTGACGCTGATTTTGGCCAGGAAGGCCAATAATCAGCGTCTTACAGAGCAGCACCCTCGGACGCGGAGTCACGCCGCGAGACGATCGTACCGGCAGAGGGGCCATGGCGCGCCTTGATCGCCTGAGCAAGCTGATAAACCGCCATGGCGTAGTAAGTGCTGTGGTTGTAGCGGGTGATGACGTAGAAGTTGGGCAGCCCGAGCCAATACTCGTAGCCACCGCGAGCGTCGAGCCGCAGCAGGCTGACCTGCGTCTGTCCGCCCAGGGCGGCACTGGGCACCACGCCCCGCTGACGTAGGCCGTCGACGCTGTAGCTGGTGTCGAAACCGGTCTCCATGGCGCTAGCGGATCCACCCGCCCGCGCCCGGACTACCACGGGCTCACCCTTGCGCCAGCCATGGGCGGCGAAGTAGTTGGCCACGCTGCCGATGGCGTCCTCCGTGTTCCACAGGTCGCGCCGACCATCGCCGTCGAAGTCCACGGCCCAGCGTTGGAAGCTCGACGGCATGAACTGCCCGAGCCCCATCGCCCCGGCATACGAGCCCTTGGGCTGGAAGGGGTCGAAGCCCTCGTCGCGGGCCATGACCAGAAAGCTCTCGAGCTCGCCGGTGAAGAACTCCGAACGGCGCGGGAAATCGAACGCGAGGGTCGCCAAGGCATCCAGCACCCGGTGCTTGCCCATATAGCCGCCGTAACGGGTCTCCACGCCAAGGATCGCGACCACGTACTCCGGCGGCACGCCGTAGCGGGCCTGCGCGCGTTCGAGCACGGGCGCGTAGCGCTGCCAGAACCGGGCGCCGTTGGCGATGTTGCCCTCGGTGAGGAACTTGGCGCGGTAGCGGGTCCAGGCGCCCGTCGGTGTCGTCGACCTCTTCGCCTGCGGACGGTTGACGAAGTCAAGGATCCATTGCTGGCGCTCGACCCGGGAGAAGACGGCGCTCAGGTATCCGGGATCGAAGCCCTCGTCGCGCTCCAGCTTGGCGATCATTCGGGCAAGCGCCGGATAACCCGCGTAGTCTCCGCCCGTGGCAGCGGCATGAAGCGTACCGGAGCCCCAGGAGCCGCCGCGGCTAACAGCGGGCTGGAATCCGGACCTGTCGCCCACGCCGACCTCGACCCGGGTAGCGCTGGCCCGCGCCGCCGGAGCGGCATCTTGATCGGGGCTGGAACTGCAGGCGGTACAGCAGACGGTCGGAATCAGCGAGAGCAGGAGGGCTTGGGTTCGCATGAGGACACCCCGGTAATCGGCACAAAGCTCGCATCTTAGTGGAAGCGCCTGCAAACGCAACGGCCCTGGGCACCGCTGCGAGCGAGGGCTGAGTCGATTCCCGATACGGGCGACTCAGTCGTGGATCACCATGACGGCGTCCATCTCCACCGCCGCGCCCTTCGGCAACGCGGCCACGCCAACTGCGGCGCGCGCCGGGAAAGGCTCGGCGAAATACTCCGTCATGATCTGGTTGACCAACGCGAAGTCGTTGAGATCGGTCAGGAAGACGTTGAGCTTGACCACGTCGGCCAGGGTGCCGCCGGCTGCCTCCGCGACGGCTGAAAGGTTGTCGAGCACGCGGCGAATCTGGGCGTCCCTGTCGCCCGCCACGAGCTCCATGGTTTTCGGATCCAGCGGAATCTGGCCGGACAGGTAGATGGTCGCGCCGGCCCTCACCGCCTGGGAATAGGTGCCGATCGCCGCGGGCGCGCGGTCGGTACGAATGATTTCTCTGCTCATGCGTTGTGCCTCCTGTTTCGGGATTGCGATGGCGCGTCGGCCCAGAAGCAACAGCAAACAGATCGCGCGCCGATCGCGCCTCGGCGCGATCAGTCGAAGATCCGCTGCCACCAGTGACGGCGGGCATTGGGGATCACCCTCGTCGCGGGCAGGTCAACCGGTGGAATCAGGGTCATCACCCATCCCGGCAGGGGCGGATTGTCGCTGTAACCGCACGACACGCCAAGGTTGTGCGGGTCGTAGATCTTGAGCAAGCCCGGTTCCTGCAGGTCGTCGGCGTACACGATGCCGCAGTAGTCCTCGCGGTGCTCGCGGCGCAGAAGCTTGTCGATCTCATCGACAAAGGTGAGAACGCGCTCCCGGTCCGAGGGCTGGGTCGGCGGGGGCTCCCCAATGGCGTAGAGATACCAGCCCTCGTCCGCTCGCGCTCGTACCCGTTCCCACAGGGCGTCGAGCTGATGCCAGCGCAGCGCCGAGGTGAAGCTGCCCCGAAACGCCTGCAGAAACGGCTCGTTCTGTACATCATTGCTGTGCATGGCGACCTCTTAAAGCCAGCGCTCGGCGCCACGGGAGGCGGACCGCGCGACGCCAAGTCGACGTTCCGCCCCGAACCCGCGCGTCCTGAGAGGAGACGCTGATTATCGGCCATCCGGGCCAAAATCAGCCGCATCCCTGTGGCGGGGGACGCGCTGAATAGATCGGCGTTCCCCCAGCCTTGTTGCTATAGTTTCAATTTCTCCGAGGCGGAATCAACACCCATGACGGCGCTCTTCGAGTCAAGCATCCCAGGCTTGGATCTGGTCAACCGCGGCAAGGTTCGCGACATCTACCGCGTCGACTCCGAGCACATGCTGATCGTCGCCAGCGACCGGTTGTCGGCCTTCGACGTCGTGCTGCCCCAGCCGATCCCCGGCAAGGGAGAAGTCCTGACCCGGGTCTCCAACTTCTGGTTCGCGCGTACCCGCGACATCATCCCCAATCACCTCACGGACATCCCCCTGGAGCGCGTGGTACCGGATCCGGCGGAGCGCGCGCGCCTCGGCGACCGGGCGGTAGTCGTCCAGCGCATGACACCCCTGCCGGTCGAGGCCATCGTGCGCGGCTACATCATCGGCTCCGGCTGGAAGGACTACCAGCATTCGGGCGCGGTTTGCGGCATCCCGCTGCCATCCGGACTGCGCCAGGCGGACAAGCTGCCCGAGCCGATCTTCACCCCCTCCACCAAGGCGCAACTGGGCCGCCACGACGAGAACATCGACTTCGCACGCGCGGTCGATCTCCTCGGCCGGGACATCGCCGAGGCGGTGCGGGATGCGGCGATTCGCGTCTACAGCGAGTGCGCGGCCTACGCCCTGGGGCGGGGCATCATCATCGCGGACACCAAGTTCGAGTTCGGCCTCGACAGCGACGGGCGGCTGCACCTCATCGACGAGGTCCTCACCCCCGATTCATCCCGCTTCTGGCCCGCGGACCAGTATCGACCCGGCATCAGCCCGCCCAGCTTCGACAAGCAGTTCGTGCGCGACTACCTGGAAACGCTCGACTGGGACAAGACGCCCCCGGGGCCGGAGCTGCCGCAGGAGATCATCGACAAGACCGCGGCCAAGTACCGGGAAGCCGAGGAACGCCTGACGGGGAGGTCCGGGGTGCCGAGAGACGCAGGTTAGGGAACCCTGCTTGTATGGACCATCGCTCGCCGGAGCACGGAGGGCGCGTCTCGGTCCCTAATCGTAGCGCTCGTCCTTCCACCGTCGCAGGGCGGTGAAGATCTCCGCCCCCGTCGACAGCCGCCGTCCCGCGAAGCTCTCGGCCGCGGCCTTGACCGCCGCCTCGCCGGTACGCAGGAATGGGTTGGTGGCGAGCTCGTCGGCCAAGCGCGACGGCACCGTCGGCTGACCAAGCTCGCGCAGGCGGCGCGCCTCCGCGGTCCGCTCGGCGATCGGGGCGCTGTCGGGCTCCACCCAGGCGGCAAAGCCGAGGTTCGCCAGGGTGTATTCATGCGCACAGTAGACGAGGGTCTCCGGCGGCAGACCCGCGATGCGCTGCAACGAGGCCGCGAGCTGGTCGAAGGTGCCGTCGAACACCCGGCCGCACCCGGCGGCGAACAGGGTATCCCCGCAGAACAGTGCCCCCGCGCCGAGGTAGGCGATGTGGCTGGAGGTGTGACCGGGAACCTCGAATACGCCGAAACGCTGACCGGCGCCGGGCAGGTCGACCGCGTCTCCCTCACCGAGCGTCCGGGTGACCGCGGGTATCCGCTTGTCCCGGGGGCCGAACACCTGCACGTCAGGCCAGGCGTCCACCAGCGCACGCACCCCGCCGACATGATCGTAGTGATGGTGGGTGATGAGGATCGCGCCCAGCGCGAGACCGTCCCGTTCGAGGGCGGCTAGGACCGGCTCCTCGTCACCCGGGTCCACCACGGTCGCGACCGGGCTGGCGCCGTCGCGCAGCAGCCAGATGTAGTTGTCGTCGAAAGCGGCGATGGGGCTTATGGTCAGCATGGCAGCTATGGAAGTCGTCGCCCCGCTCGCGTGGCGAGTCGGCCCCGCACGACCGGTCCCGAGCGCCGGGGCATCAAGGCGAGGCCCCCTCGGGCAGACCGTTGAATGCGATGGGCAGGGTCTTTCCGTTTATCGTCAACAGGGCGTCCGCCAGCTTGACCTCCGTGGAAACCCGCCCCTCCCGCGCCACGAGCCAGCCGTCGCGCACCAGCGCCGCAAGCTGGTCGCGGGCGGACCGCCCGACCTCACGCTCGGCCTCCTCGGTCAAGGCTTGCGATCCGGAGCCGCCCCTGCGATTGGTCTCCAACGCCTGGCTACGATGCCGCTCCTCCAGGAGCCGCAGGAGAAGTGACTCGGGCAGACTGACGTCGCCCTCGCCGACGACCTGCGCCAGCCACGCGCCCGGGCGGCGCATGACGTCCGCGCTCAGGCCCCGCGCGGACAGGAGCAGACGGCCCTCCACCCGGCCCTCGGGTGTGGTGACCTCGAGGCGATCGAGCCCGACGGCGGGGTCCGTCGCGAGCAGCCGCGGCAGATGCTCGGCGAGCACGGCCGCCATCGCCAGCCCTGCCAGGGAGCGGGCCAGCGGCTGGGCGGAGACCTGTCTCAGGGCCTGCTGCAACGCGGCCAGGTCGTCGCCGGAGACGCGGCTCAGGGAAAATTCCGCGAGCGACGGACCATAGTCCGCGCCCTGCAGTGTCAATCGTTCGACGCGATAGGCGGCGCGCGCGTTGAGCAGCCGCCCCTGCGGCTCGCTGTCGACCTTCACCGAGATCCCGCCGGCGTCGAGCACAGCGTCCGGCAACCGCAGCGCCAGCTCATCCAGCCGGAGGCTGGCGGTCCCGGCGAACACGCTCCCGACCAGGCGCGAGGCCGAGCTCTCGCCGCTTAGGCCGCGCAGGCGCAGCGAGCCTTCCTGATCGGACAGCGACAGGGAGGGAAGCTCGAACCGGCCCTCGAAGCTCGAAAAGCCGCTGCCGAAGCGCACCGACCCGGTGCCCTCGACGGTCTCCAGTCCGGGCTGTTCGCTCGCGGCAGGCCCGATGGCCGGGAGGCGCAGCTGGATCTCCCCGCCGCCGTCCAGGTCCAGGACGGTCTCGAGCAACAGGGGCGGCGCTTCCGTGTCCACATCGGCGAGCTCGACCCGGCTGCGGATCACCGCCGCGGACAGCAGCCGCGGGGCGTCCAGACGCAGGGGCCCGTGGCCGATCTCGCTTGCGACGCGCATCCTCTCCGAAGGTTCGTCGGGGACCTCAGCCAGGTCCGTCATCACCGCGAGCCCGGTGCTGGCTCGGGAGCCGAACCAGCCGCGCTCGTAGCGGCTGTCGACCACCCGCAGCCCCTGTTCAGGCAAGCGGGCCAGGGCATCGGCGTAGAACCGCTCGGCCTGGGCCCCCAGCACCCAGGGCAGGCCGAGTCCCGCGGCAGCCAGCGCGGCGGCGCCGAGCGGCCACTTCCTCATCAGGCAGCGCCCCGGCCGGGAACCGGCGGTTTCGCCGCCAGGTTTCCCAATGCCGCACGCACGGACGCCTCGATTCCGGCGGCATCGAGCCCGCAGTCGGCGAGCTGCTCCGCCTGGCTGGCGTGGTCGAGGAAGCGGTCCGGCAACCCGAGATGCAGGCAGCGCACCGAGATGCCGTGCGCGGCCAGCAGCTCCGCGACACCCGAGCCGGCGCCGCCGGCGATGGCGTTCTCCTCGACCGTCACCAGCAGATGGTGGCGTCTCGCCAGCTCGAGAATCAGGGACTCGTCGAGCGGCTTGACGAAGCGCATGTTCGCCACGGTGGCGCCCAGCGCCTCGGCGGCAGCAAGCGCGGACGCCAGCATGGTCCCGAAGGCCAGGATCGCCACCTCGTTTCCGGTACGGCGGATCTCCCCCTTGCCCATCTCCAGGGTCTCGAGCCCGGACCCCACGGCGACCCCAGGCCCGGCACCACGCGGATAACGCACCATCGCCGGACCGGGATGCTCGTAGGCGGTCTGCAGCATGCGCCGGCACTCGTCCTCGTCCGCGGGGGCCATGATCACCAGGTTGGGCACCGGGCGGCCGTAGCTCAGATCGAGGCTGCCGGCGTGCGTGGCACCGTCCGCGCCCACCAGGCCCGCGCGATCGACCGCCAGCGTCACGTCCAGCCCCTGCAGGCAGATGTCGTGGACGAGCTGATCGTAGGCCCGTTGCAGGAAGGTCGAGTAAATGGCCACCACCGGCTTGAGCCCGTCACAAGCCATGCCGGCGGCGAGGGTCAGGGCGTGCTGCTCGGCGATGCCGACGTCGAAATAGCGATCTGGAAAGCGCTCGGCGAAACCGGTCAGGCCGGACCCCTCGCACATGGCGGGGGTGATGCCCACCAGGCGTGGATCGCTTTCCGCCGCATCGCACAGCCAGTCGCCGAAGACCTTGGTGTAGGTGACGGCGCCGGCCTGCTTGCGCATGCGGCCGGTCTTGCGATCGAAGGGCGTGACCCCGTGGTAGGTGACCGGCTGCCCCTCCGCCGGCTCGTAGCCTCGCCCCTTCCTGGTCACCACGTGCAGCAGGCGCGGGCCCGGCATGGTCTTCATGTTGCGCAGGGTGGCGAGCAGGGCGTTTATGTCGTGACCGTCGATGGGGCCGATGTAGTTGACGCCCAGCTCCTCGAACAGGGTGCTCGGCATCACCATCCCCTTCATGTGCTCCTCCCAGCGCCCCACCAGCTCCCGCAGCTGGGGCAGGCCCCGCAGCGCGGACTTGCTGCCCTCGCGCACGCTGGTATAGAGCTTGCCGGAGAGCAGGCGCGCCAGGTGGCTGCTGATGGCGCCCACCGGGGGTGAGATGGACATCTCGTTGTCGTTGAGGATGATCATCAGATCGAGGTCGAGGTGCCCGGCGTGATTCAGGGCCTCGAAGGCCATGCCGGCGCCCAGGGCGCCGTCGCCGATGACGGCGACCACGTGCCGCTGCTCCCCCTTCGCGCGCGCGGCGAGGGACATGCCCATTGCCGCGCTGATCGAGGTGCTGGAGTGGCCGACCCCGAAGGTGTCGTAGGGGCTCTCCGAGCGCTTGGGAAAGCCCGAGAGGCCGTCCTTCTGGCGCAGGGTGTGCATCCGCCCGCGCCGGCCGGTAAGGATCTTGTGCGGATAGGCCTGGTGGCCGACGTCCCACACCAGCCGGTCTTGCGGCGTGTCGAAGACATAGTGCAGGGCGATGGTGAGCTCGACCACACCGAGTCCGGCGGCGAGGTGACCGCCGGTGCGCGATACGCTGTCGATCAGGAAGGCCCGCAGCTCGTTCGCCAGCTCGCCGAGCTGGTTCTCGGAAAGACGGCGCAAGTCGGCGGGCACGTCGACCGAGGCCAACAGGGGAAAGCCGCCGCCGTCAGAATGCGGCTCGCGGTCGGGACGCTTGGGCATTCGCTGGACCGATCAAAGCTGGGGATAGCCTGTTAGTCTACTCGAAGCGGCAGGAAGTTTTGCATTGCGGTAAAAAGCCGCGGCGGCGCGCCTATCGGTCCGCGCCCGCGTGCCCCCGACCCGACACCGGGCCGGCCAACCGCGGCGCCTCTTCGAGCACGAACTCCCGGAACGCGCGGGCGGCGGGGGATAGCCGTCTGCCCCGGCGATAGACCAGGAACCACTGGCGCTCGAGCGGGAAGCCCTCCGCGTCCAGGATCACCAGCTTGCCGGTCGCCAGCTCAAGCTCGATGGTGTGCAGGGAGACGACGCTCAAGCCGAGGCCGGCGCGCACCGCCTGCTTGATGGCCTCGTTGCGGGTCATCTGCATGCCGTGACGGATAGCGATGCCATGCTCGGCAAAGAAGCGCTCCATCGCCTGGCGGGTCCCGGATCCGGGCTCACGCATCACGAACACCTCTTCCGCGAGACGCGCGAGCGGGACAGGAGGCCCACCGGCCAGGGGGTGGTCCGGCGGCGCGACCACCACCAGCGGGTTCTCCATGAAGGCCTCCGACTCCACGTCCACCGCCTCCGGGGGCTGGCCCATGAGGACCATGTCCACGGCATTCGCCTCCAGCAGGCGAACCAGCTGCTCCCGGTTGGTCACGTCGAGCTTGAGACTGATGCCGGGGTAGCGTTGGTGGAACGCGGCGAGCAGGCGCGGCGCGAAATAGTTCACCGTGCTCGCCACCGCCACCGAGAGGCGACCTCGGCTCACGCCCTTCAGGGCCTCGACCACCTCCTCCATCTCCTGCAGGGCGCGATTGATGCTGCGGCTGTAGTGGTAGAGCTCCCGCCCCGCCTCGGTGAGGCTGATCTGCTTGCCGAGCTTCTCGAACAGGGGCAGGCCCACCTCGTCCTCGAGCTGGCGCACCTGCATGGACACCGCGGGCTGACTCAGGTGCAGCTCCTCGGCGGCGCGCGTGTAGCTCAACTGGCGAGCCACCGCCTCGAAGATCCGGAGTTGACGCAAGGAGACGTTCAAGAGCGCGCTAAACCTGTTGCCGGTTTGTTGACTGGGCCGCATCCCGTCACCGCGGCCGCGGGAGTCCTGAGCCGCCGCCGAACCGCTGAGCACGAGTCTGGATCAAGGGTTAGGTCAGAGCCATAAAGTTATTGTTATATCTTCTATTTGAAATATCGAATAGTAAGTATGGGGTTGCTCCCTGTACTCTCCGGCCAGGTTCCGTTGCGGACACCTTGTTTGCGGTACACCCTGGACGCGGCGGTCAACACCCACTTCCGAGCCGCCCGCGCATCCAGCCTTCGGAGACTGAACGAGGAACGAAGAGATGCTGGTACACATGGGGGACATGCTCCGCCACGCCCATGCCAACGGGTACGCGGTGGGGGCCTTCGATCTGGTCAGCCTGGACTTCCTCCAAGCCATCGTCGCCGGCGCCGAACAGCAGCGCGCGCCGGTGATCCTCAGCCTGGCGGAGTCCCACTACGCCTACTTCGATCCAGAGCTGATCATGCCCGCGGTGCGGACCGCGGCCGAGCGGGCGAGCGTTCCGGTCGCCATCCACCTGGACCACGGCAGCTCCCTGGAGGCCGCGGTTCGGGGCATCAATCAGGGATTCAACGGGGTCATGGTGGATGCCTCCACCCAGCCTCTGCAGGAGAACATCGCCCGCACCCGCGCGGTGGTCGAGATGGCCCGCGCCTGCGGAATCCCGGTGGAAGGGGAGCTGGGCTACGTGGCCGGGGTGGAAGGCGAGGACGCGGAGCGCCACCCGGGAGAGGTCATCTACACGGCACCCGAGGAGGCCGAGCGCTACGTCCGCGAGACGGGGGTCGACTTCCTCGCGGTATCCATAGGCACCGTCCACGGGCGCATGCGGGGCGAACCCCGGCTCGACTTCGATCGGCTGGCGGCAATCAACGAACAGCTCCGCATCCCTCTGGTGATCCACGGCGGCACGGGCCTCAGCGACCAGCAGTTCCGGCGCCTGATCGAGAACGGGGTAGCCAAGATCAATTACTACACGGCGCTCGCGGACGCGGCAGGGGCGGCCATTCGCGCCAGCGCCCGGATCAGCGACAGCCGCTCCTACACCGATCTCACCAAGGGTGTTCAGGACGCCATCCGCGCCGAGGTCGAGCGCTGCATCGCACTCTGGGGCGGCGCCGGACGGGCGGACGAGGTCGCCGCCGCCTGCCGTCCCTGGCGCGAGGTCGAGCATCTGATCGTCTACAACACCAGCAGCGCGGATGCCGCCGGGACCGCCGACATGATGGCCGAGGGACGCCGGGTGCTCGGCGCCATCCCCGGCGTGCGTCATGTGATCACGGGCGTCAGCGTCACGGAGGGCTCGGCCTATCGGTACTGCTGGCTGGTGCGGTTCGCCCACCCGGCGGTGATCGATTCCTACCGCGAACACCCGGATCACAAGAGATTCGCGGATGCCCGCTTCCGCCCCGTGGCGGCGAACCGCATCAGCATCGACTTTCAGCACACGCTGGACTGAGCGCCGGGTCCGATCCGGGCGGCCCCGGCGCGCCAGCCGAGCACAGAAGCGCCTGGTTCTGGTGATCACCGACGGCGAGAACATACTCCATCGTGGATAACGTCGAGCGGCTGCCCGCGGTGTTTGCCGCCTTGACCGGCTGAGCGGCAGCATGAGGACGGCCCCCGATGCACTTCGCGTGCGAATGTCGGGCGGCGGCGACGAGTGTTGATCCGCCGCGGCTTTCCAGCGCCGGGCGGCGCGCGCGACACCGTCGATACCAGCCCGTTCCTGACCGTCTTCCGCCCCCGGCAACATCTTCCCGGCTGGGGTCAATCACTCGTTTTACTTGAGCTTTTCGCGCGTCCGCCCGATTCCGCGCGCGCTCAATGACCAGCGTAGTGTGACCCGGCGCTCACTTCGCGGACCGGCGCCGCCGGAATGGCATCGCTCTTGCGGGATGAAGGTCACGCGCAAATTTTCATCCAAAACGGACGTCAGACAATGAGACTACTGCCCTTCACGGCCCTGTTCCTGGCCGCCACATCGGCCCAGGCGATCAACCTCTACAAGTGCGAGGTCGACGGTCAGACCACCTTCTCGGACCGCCCGTGCCACCTCGTCGCGGCACCGGACGCCGAGCCCCAGTTCAACGTCGACGCGGAGTCCGCCGCTCGCGCCTTGCAGACGGTGTCCCGCCTCCCATCGGTCCGGCATGCCCCGTCGGGGGAACACCGGGTCACCCAGGCCAACGGGCGGTAGGAGCGGAATCCAGGCAAGCGGCGCGCCCTGATCGCCAGGGCCGTCTCTCCAGAGAAACGACCACCGCGCGTCAGCGCGGAATCCCGCACCGCAGCGCGTCGTAATCGGTCTCGAATCCAGCGCCAAGCAGGCGCTCGCGCAGGGGTGACTCCAGGGCGGGCAGCCCGTCGATCTTGCGAATCAGCATCTGTTTGCGGCCGGTGCGGGGGATAGCAGGCAGCGCGGAAAGCGCGAGGTCCAGCTCTCCCCCCTCCTCGGTGATGCACGCGGGAAAGGTGGCGAGGTGGCCGCCCCCCGCGCCGAGAAAGAGCACCGGCCGACCCGCCACCAGGACCACCCAGGCCCCGCTGTTGCGCTTGGGCGCGCTGCCGCCGCCGGTCTCCGGCCAGGGGAGCAGCGCGCCGAAGGGGTTGGCGGGATCGACCGCGGCGAGGATGCGCACCTCGTCGGAACTCCAGCCGCCCACCGGCACCTCGTCGAGCCGCGCCCCGCGCAGCCGGTCCACCGCTCCGGCGAGTGCGAACTGGGCCCCGGACAGCCCCTCCACGAAGTATCCCCGGCGCACCTTCCCGCCCTCCTCCATGTCCCGCAGCAAGCGATAGATCGACCCGAATCCGCCCGCCAGTCCCTCGGCCTGGGCCGCCTCCCGGCTGAGCACCCCGTAACGCTCGAGCAGCATCTCGGCGCGGGCGAGCAGACGTTCGGTGTCGGAGGTCTCGCGCAGAAGATCGCGGACACAGGACCAGCGCCCGCCGGCCACCGCCGGCTCCCGGCCCCGCCGCCGCCAACGGGCGCCACCGGCCAGGCCGCGCAGGGGGGCGAAGGTATCGTTGGTGATGTGTCCGGACCAGACCAGGTCCCAGAGCGCGGCCTCGAAATCGTCCCTGCGGACCGCCAGGCCCGCACGCTCGGCGGCCTGCGCGAGCTCCATCAGAAAACAGGCCCCCCGCTCCCGCAGGTGCCCGAGGAGCACCGCGTGCAGTCCATCCAGGGGCTCGGTGTCGGGCGCGGGCTGGAACAGACCGCTCACGCGCTCGCGGCGGTAAAGGGCGATCCGCCCGTCCTTCGGTCCCGCCGCGCCCTGTCCGATCCAGACCAGCCGGCCGGTGGCGGCGAGCATGTCCAGGTCCTCGCCGCGGTAGCCGGGCACACGCGCGGGTAGCAGCACACGGTCCAGTTGGGTCCAGGATACCGTCAACCCTTCGAGCTGGAGGATCGCCTCCATCAGCCGGTCCCGCCCTCTGAGGTCCTGGCCGATGCCGTGCCATGCGGGCAGGAAGCGGCCCAGGGTAGCCGCATCCACCGGTGCCACCGCACTGCGCAGCCGGGCCAGCGTGCGCCTGCGCAGCCGTCGCAGCACCTCCGCGTCGCACCACTCGGGCTCCGCCCCGCCGGGGCGTATCTCACCGTGCACCAAATCGCCTCGGGCCTCGAGCAGGCGCAGCACGGGCTCGACCTGCGGCGGACGCAGCGCGTAGCGGGCGGCGGGTTCCCGCAGCGGGAAAGGCCCCCGCGTGCGGGCATAGCGATGCAGCAGGTGCTCCAGCGGGGCATCGGTGAGGGCGACATAGCCGTCCGGCAGCCCCGGCGGCGGGACACAGCCGAGGGCATCGCGGTAAAGGCCTGCATCCTCGGCGGCGACCCAGCGCACCGAGCCGGCGATCCGCAGCTGCACCGCCCGGCGCTGGGCGTCCAGGGCGGCGAGCCAGGGCAGCGGATCGGCGCTGCAGCGGGCACGGATCTCGGGCTCGTCCAGATCCCCGAGGCGACGCAGCAGGTCGTGCAGCTCATCCGGGTCCCGCGCCCGGCGCTCCGCCACCCGGTGCTGCAGCTCCTGCTCCAGATCATCGAGCACCTCGGGGTCGATCAGCTCCCGCAGCTCCGCCTGACCCAGCAGCTCGGAGAGCAGCCCGCGATCCAGGGTCAGCGCCTGGGCGCGCCGCTCGGCCAGCGGGGCGTCCTGCTCGTAGATGTAGGCGGCGACGTAGGCGAACACCAGCGAGCGGGCGAAGGGCGAGGCGCTGCGGGTCTCCGCCTCGTGCACCCGGATGGCGCGGCTGCGGATACGACCCAGAATGTCCTTCAGGCCGGGAAGATCAAACACGTCGCTCAGGGCCTGGCGATAGGTCTCCAGGACGATGGGGAACGATGGATAGCGGCGCACGGCGGCGAGCAGGTTCTGCGCCCTCAGGCGCTGCGCCCACAGCGGCTGGCGGCCCTTGGCGCTGCGCCGAGGCATCAGCAGGGAGCGCGCGGCGTTCTCGCGGAACAGGCCGGCGAACAGGGAGGTGTCGGCCAGCTGTTCGGTGACCTGATCCTCGACGGTCTCCGGGTCCGGCAGCAGGTCCGGCAGCGCCGGGAGGTCCTCCCCGTCGGCGAAGCGCAGCACGATGCCGTCGTCGGTGTACATGACCTGGATCTCGAAGCCCTCGCGCGCCCCCAGGTGACGCTGCAGGGCCATGGCCCAGGGGGCGTGGACGCGGGCGCCGAAGGGCGTGAGGATGCACACCCGCCAATCGCCCAGCTCGTCGCGGAAGCGCTCGACGACGACGACCCGGTCGCTCGGCACCTGCCCGGTGGCCTCCCGCTGCTCCTGGACGTAGGCAGCGAGATTGCGCGCGGCCGTGGGGTCCAGCGGGGTGTTGGCGGCGATCCAGGACTCCGCCTCGGCGGCCCCGAGCGCCGCGACCTCGCGGCAGAAGGCGCCGAGGGCGAATCCCAGCTCCAGCGGCCGCCCGGGGCCGTCCCCTCGCCAGAAGGGCAGCCGGCCCGGCTCGCCGGGGGCCGGGCTGACCAGGACCCGGTCGCGGGTGATCTCCTCCACCCGCCAGGTGCTGGCCCCGAGCAGGACGCAGTCGCCGGCCTTGGTCTCGAACACCATCTCCTCGTCCAGCTCCCCGATCCGGGGGCCGTCGGCCCCCAGGTGCACGCCGTAGCTGCCCCGGTCCGGGATGGTGCCCGCGTTGAGGCGCGCGACCATGGGCGCGCCGCGGCGCGGGCTCAGGCGATCGGCGGCGCGGTCCCAGCTGAGCAGCGGCCGCAGCTCCGCGAGCTCGCTCGACAGGTAGCGCCCGGAGAGCATGTCCAGCACCGCCTCCAGGGCGCCGCGGGTCAGCTCGCGGTAGGGGCCGGAGCGGGTCACCAGGGCGTGGATCTCCGCTGCCGTCCGCTCCCCCTCGCAGCACAGGGCCGTGACCTGCTGCGCCAGCACGTCCAGCGCGTTGCGGGGCATGCGGAAGGGCTCCAGCTCGCCGCGCAGCATGCGCCCGGCGATGACCGCGCACTCCAGCAGGTCGCCCCGGAACTTGGGGTAGATGCGCCCGCTGCTCACCTCCCCCACCCCGTGCCCGGCGCGGCCCACCCGCTGCAGCCCGCGGGCCACCGAGCCCGGGGACTCGACCAGCAGCACCCGGTCCACGGCCCCCATGTCGATCCCCATCTCCAGGGAGCTGGTGGCGACGATGGCGCGGATGCTGCCGCGCTTGAGGCCGTCCTCGATCTCGGCGCGCTGCTCGTGGGAGACGCTGCCATGATGGGCGCGCACCAGCTCCTCCCCCGCCAGGTCGTTGAGGCGCTGGCACAGGCGCTCGCACAGGCCGCGGCTGTTGACGAAGACGATGGTCGACCGGCTGCCGCGAATCTCCTCCAGCAGCGCGGGGTAGATGGCCGACCACATCCCCTTCTCCTGCGGCGGGCGGCTCACCTCACGGCTGTAGAGCTCGGCCAGAAGGGAACCGCCCCGGGGCTGCTCGGGCGTCTGCGGGGGATGCTCCATGTCGGGCACCGGCACGGCCACCCTGAGGTCCAGCAGCGGCGGCGCGGCGGCATCGACGATCTCCACCTGCCGGTCGCCGCCGAGGAAGCGCGCGGCCTCGTCGAGCGGACGCACGGTGGCGGACAGGCCGATGCGCTGGGGATCCGCCGGGCACCGCGCCGCCAGCCGTTCCAGGGACAGGGCCAGATGGGCGCCGCGCTTGGTCGGGGCCAGCGAGTGGACCTCGTCCACGATCAGGGTGTGGACCCCGGCCAGGTTCTCGGCGGCCCTGGACCCAAGGATCAGGTACAGGGACTCGGGCGTGGTGACCAGGATCTCCGCGGGCTCCCTGAGCTGGCGCTGACGCTCCCGCTGCGGGGTATCACCGGTGCGCACCGCGACCCCGGGCAGCCGCAGCGGCTGCCCCAGCGCCTGCGCCGCGCGGGCGATGCCGGCAAGGGGCGCGCGCAGGTTGCGCTCGATGTCGTAGACCAGGGCCTTGAGGGGGGAGACGTAGAGCACGCGCACGCCCGCGCCCTCGTCCTCCCCCTCGCGGCAAAGGCGGTCGATGCTCCAGAGGAAGGCGGCGAGCGTCTTGCCGCTGCCGGTGGGGGCCGTGATCAGCGCGTGTCTGCCCGACGCGATCACCGGCCAGCCGAGACGCTGCGCCTCTGTGGGCGTTGAGAAGTTCTGCTCGAACCAGTGCCGCGCGGCCGGGCTGAACCGATCCATGCTCACATGGAATCGATCGGACTGCGCACCGGCACCACGCCGGGCCGGTTCATGACGTGGGTGTAGATCATGGTCGTGGAGACGTCGGCATGCCCCAGCAGTTCCTGCACCGTGCGGATGTCGTAGCCCGCCTCCAGCAGATGCGTCGCGAAGGAGTGGCGCAGGGCGTGGCTGTTGACCCGCTTGGGGATCTCGGCTTTCTGCCCCGCAGCCTTGATCGCCCGCTGCAATGTTGACTCGTGCACGTGATGGCGGCGAACCAGTCCGCTCTTCGGGTCCTTCGACAAGGTCGCGCTCGGAAAGACGAACTGCCAGACCCATTCCCGTGGGGCGTTCGGTGCCTTGCGCGCCAGGGCGTCCGACAGCTGAGCATCTCCTACCCCGGCCTGGACGTCACCGTCGTGAAGTCGGCGCACGTCCTCCAGGTGCGCCTTCAACGGGGCCTTCAGCCGCTCGGGCAAGGGAACGACCCGATCCTTCCCGCCTTTGCCGTCGCGCACCACAACCAGCCGATTGCCGAAATCGACGTCGCCGACTCGCAGCCGGATGCATTCCATCAACCGTATTCCGGTACCGTACATCAGCCGTGCCATCAGGGCGCTGGTGCCCGAGAGCTGCCCTAACAGCGCGCGCACCTCCTCCCGGGTCAGCACCACCGGTACCCGCGGCGGACGCCGGGCACGCCCGAAGCGCATCTCCCCGAGCGGACGCTCCAGGACCTCGCGGAAGAGAAAGACCAGCGCATTCAGGGCCTGATTCTGGGTACTCGCAGACACCGAGCGCTCGGTTGCCAGATGCGCAAGAAACCGCTCGACGTCCGCCTGGACGAGCTGCGACTCCTCCTTGCCGGCAGTGAACAGCAGAAAACGATGCGCCCAATCCACGTAGCTCTGCTCGGTGCGGAGCGCATAGCGGCGGGCACGAAGCGTCCGCGCCAGCGACTTCAGCACCGGATACTGCTCGCTGGATCGGGCATACCTCGGCTGCGCCTCCACCGCGTCATCCGGCGACAATCCGGCGACAATCCGGCGGCAACCGTCGGATGCCCGCCGTCCAGTCCCCTGCCCGCCTCCTTCCAAAAATCCCAGTCGACCTCGGTCGCCGCGCGGCATTGCGACAAATCCACCAGCAGGAGTTGCAGCGCTTCGACCGTTTGGCGATATTGCCACTCGTTCAACCGCTGCTCGCGGGCGTAGCGAGGCAAGAAGGTCGTGATCTGCTCCACCGAGACCTCTCCCATGCGCGTGGGCCGAACCGCATCGATGAAGGCCTCGGCGCGCAGCACGTACCAACGGCGCTGCTTCAGCGAGACGCGATTCCTTTCCAGTACGGAGAGGTACCTGTCCCAACCCGACGGATGCTGTGCCTCGCGTCGCGGCGAATCAGGAGATGTTCGAGGGCGTCCGGGGCGTGAGGGAGGCGGCATGTCAGGAGTGCGTGAGTATGGTGCTAGACTGTGCACAGTCTAGCACCCGATTGCCCGACTGCAGCCTATTTCACTGTTGGGCGGCAACGTATAAACGCCTCCTCCTTATTTCCACTAACAATCATGGACAAACGTCGCCCTGAAAAAGCAGAGATAGTGAATAGGAACCGGAAAAGACAAACTCGGCTTGCGAAACGAATGTATTGATAGAGATTACGCTGAGATGACCTACGAATGGACCGATATCAACGACTGGCGCATCGAGCAGATGCGCGAACTAGGCCTCGACCAAGAACGAATGAAGCAACTTCTTCGCGAAGCTGTGCCCGGCGCGAGCAATTTCAAAGTACGGATTTTAGAGCCGGGCCTATCTGGGTTTCAGGTTCTTCATATTCACTTCCAAAAGAGCGGTTCCGGACAATCCGCAATATTGAAATTGCGCCGCTATCACAACGAAATCGACGCGAAAGCGGCAACGAAGGGCGAAGAAAGAGTACGCCGCGACCTCCTACTCCAGCCAGAGGCGTCCCACCTGGCAGTGCCAATGGCTCACTCCGAAATAGTCACCTGGCCAAAGAGCGCGCCAGAGGAATACTGGCTTTGTATGCTCTTCCGCGACGCAACTACCGTTTCAACTACCTCAACTGGCGCGGCAAGATACACCTTCAAGCAATACTTCGCGGACCGTTTCCTTGATAACGAGATCGATATTTCACGGGAGGCTCAAAAGGTTCGGAATGTTCTGGAATCCTACAGAAAACTGCCCTTCCTAACTACTATCGAGCACACTCGCCCTTGGTCCACGGCGCTCGAGACGGTAAAGCCGCTTGCACAGCGGCAATATCTCGCCACCTACCGGAATAACCTCTGGTACGTATTTACCCACCGCCACGACTTGGCGGCTTCCCTCGAGATCAAGCGAAGCGATATCCACCATCTGCTCGAGTTCATTGATACTGGCGTGTACCTCGGCGAAGGCATCGATCCGAGTATCGTCGATGTTCCCATTGCTCAGGTGCATGGCGATCTGAACGGAGGCAACGTCCTGGTTAGCCGAGCCCAAACCGATGACGTTGTGTTCATTGATTTGGGTCAAATGTCCGAAAATCCCGATCATCACGCTCTGTTCGACATCGGCAAACTATCTGTCGAGTTCGAGCGATTCATCCTCCCCGAGTCCGTGTTCGACCACGATTGCCTCGCGACAATCCATAACTGGTGCGACACACATAATCTGTGGATTCAGGATTTAAATTGGAACGCAAACCCGTGCGCGACCCCTGAAGAAGCGAGGTTGCTCGTCCTATACGAGTTGCTTTCCGTGTTCCGCGATTTTTCCGTCGAATACTGCGAGTCGTTCGGGATTGAAGACATCGCAGTCTGCAAGAAGCACTTTTTGTACGCGCGCCTTCATCATCTCCTGCGTATGATCAACCACCCTTACGTAACAACGCCGAGAAAACTCTTCGCGATAAAAGCATCGACCGACATTCTCAGGTATCTAACCGGCGATCCACGTTCAGTTTCCGACGGGGATGCTCCTAAGCTGTATTGGCGAGAGGACGAAGCTGGAGTTTCTTCGGCCGTAGCTCCACAAATTCTCTTCTGGGAAGACTCCGCCCGTTCCCGCAACAGGATCTACCCCTCTAGCAGCCGTCGCCTTGTGAAGAGAATCCAAAGTATCCCTACTAATCTTCTAGCGAGGCAAGATGTCAGCTACGGAGCTTTCCCCGTGATTCTTGAACGCCTTGATCAGATGAAGACTCCTCAGGGGATATGGCAGATCGGCCCCTCTCGCTTTGACCAAATTTATGCGACGACCTCCGTTCTCTACCTCCTGCTTCAATTGGGGCTGACTGAGGAAGATGAAATCGCAAGTCCAGCTTTCGAATTTCTGGACTCTGTAACAGAGATTTCTATAGAGACCAGAGCAAAATGGTTTTTTTACCTCATAACAAATAGATGCAATGAACCTGAAACCGTTGCATTCCTTAATGTACTTGCCGAAGCACAGTTCTCCAAAGACAGTCACCGCGAAATGGCTGGCAGCTTTCTGTTCGCCCAAGGCGACAAAGAAGATAGAGAGACCATTTGGCGAAAAAATCATAGATTTGGGGTCTATTTTCACGCTTTGCACGTAGCAGATGTCCTGTTGCATTTAGACGGAGAGAAGAAGGCGGCAAGGAAATCTGCAGTTTCGATTCTCACAAATATTCCAAAGTTTCCTCCGGCGAGTACTTTTCCGCCACGGAGGAGTGATTCCATCGGAGACCAGCAAGCAGAATAGGCAACTCACGCTGTGGAGCTACGCACTGGCAGGACCACTCGGCATTGCCTTGCCCGATAATTGGCAGAACGTTGTTTTAGATAATCTGACTAACTGGAACATCGAGGGTTTCCTTACCACATCTTTCCTTTTCATGAACGTGCATCAAGTGCTTATTACCCAAAGTCATTTACTACAGGAGTCTACGATAGAGTGCGCCCAAACGGAATCGGAAAAGTTCTTTCAGGAACTCTCAGATTTCGCTATCGCCAAGCCCGACCTTTCCGCCCCGGAACTCGCCGCCATTGGAAGAGGCTTGTTATATTCTCTCTATGTAACAGATGCTTATGCCAATTGCGCGATTTCGCGCACACTTTAGAAAGCTGTCGTACTTCTTATTGGGGGCGTTTCTAAGGGCTGCGCCCAACACGCGGGTCAACTCCGACGCCAGCCAAACAGCGGCTGGCTCGGGTTACCCTACACGTTAGCTGGAAAACCAATTCGTCGCCGGTCGCGGCGGTTCCAATGCAACTTCACGGATATCCCACAACAACCGAACGCCACCCGGCATTGGAAAAGCTCGGGGTAGCATCATCTGGGAGCGTCGCCTTCATGGAGGCGCCGGGCAGATTCGGCGAACATCCGTCGTCACCTGCCATTGGTGATCGCAGCACGGTGCTTCCACCAAAAGCAGTCGCAAGAGGCAATGGGGTCAAGAGGCAATGGGGTCACAAGAGGCAATGGGGTCAGGCAATGGGGTCAGGCAATGGGGTCAGGCAATGGGGTCAGGCAATGGGGTCAGGCAATGGGGTCAGGCAATGGGGTCAGGCAATGGGGTCAGGCACCGGGGTCAGGTCTTGTGAGCACCGGGGTCATGTGAGCACCGGGGTCAGGTCTTGCATTCCAGCATTGTTGAGCTACACTCCGGACCATGTCCAGACCCCTCCGTATCGAGCTTGCCGGCGGTCTCTATCACGTCACCTCACGCGGTGATCGGCGCGAGGCGATCTATCGGGACGATCAGGATCGCATGGAGTGGCTCGCGGTGCTCGGCGATGTGTGCAGCCGGTTCAACTGGCGCTGCCATGCCTATTGCGAGATGACGAACCACTACCACTTCGTCGTCGAGACGCCCGATGCCAACCTCTCCAAAGGGATGCGTCAGCTCAACGGCGTCTACACGCAGCGGGTCAATCGCCGCCACGGGCTCGTGGGCCACCTCTTCCAGGGTCGGTTCAAGGCCATCCTCGTCGAGCGCGACGCCTACCTGCTGGAGCTGGCGCGCTACGTGGTGCTCAATCCCGTGCGCGCGGCGATGGTCGCGGAGGCGACGGCCTGGCCCTGGAGCAGCTACCGGGCGATGGTCGGACAGGCACCCGCCCCCACTTGGCTCGAGACCGACTGGCTGCTTGGGCAGTTCGGCCGGGAGCGTTCCCGCGCTCGCGACGGCTACGCCGCCTTCATTCGCCAGGGGGTCGGACAGCCGAGCGTCTGGCAAGGGCTGCGCCACCAGGTCTTCCTCGGCAGCGAGGCGTTTGCGCAGCGCCACTGCGTCGCGTCCAGGCCCCCGGAAAGCCTGCGCGAAGTCCCGCGCGCCCAGCGCCGCCCCCTCGCCAAGCCCCTCGCGGACTTCGCCCGGCGCTACCCCGAGCGGCGCGAGGCAATGGCCCGGGCATTCCACTCCGGCGTCTACTCCATGCAGGAGATTGCCGACTATTTCGGCGTACACTACTCCACCGTGAGTCGCGCCGTGCGGCGACTGGAAGCCGGGAATGGTCCGGCAGCCCGCTTACTCTCCAGCAGGAGAATGTTGGATTGCAAGACCTGACCCTACTATCCCGACCTACTAGCGTGGGCGCCTGCGCGCGTACGTTACGATCAGCATGAACGAGTCGGATGAGCGTGCCCGATGGATGATCGGTCGGGCGGTGCTGGCACCATCGAGCCATAACACACAGCCATGGTTCTTCCGATTATCAGGGTCGGCCATCGATATATGTGCTGACCGTACACGTGCGTTGCCGGCGAACGACCCCGATGACCGGGAGCTTGCCATTAGCTGCGGTTGCGCGTTAATGAACTTGCGCATCGCCGCCTCCAGTGAGGGCTTCGGCGTGCAGGTTCGGCTTCTCCCTGAGCCAGAAGACCCGGACCTCCTCGCCCGTGTGTCTCTCTCCGAGCAGTCGAACGCGTTCGCCGAAGACGCTCAGCTTGCGGAGTTCATCGAAACTCGGCGCACGTATCGGAAACGCTTTGCGCCACGCGAGGTGAGTGCATCTGCGCTTGAGCAGTTGATTGACGCGGCGAAACGAGAAGGTGCACGTTTGGTACCACTCTTGAGCGAAGAAGCGAGGCAACAGGCCGCGGCCCTCGTCGCCGAAGGCGATGCCGCGCAGTGGGCCAACACAAGCTGGCGGCGCGAGCTCGCCGCTTGGATGCATCCGCGACGCCGGGGTGATGGATTGACCATTCCCGCCCTAGCGGTGCCGGTGGCCCAACTCGTTGTTCGTACGTTCGACATGGGCGATGGCGTCGGCGCGAAGGATCGTCAGCTCGCGGAAGCCTCCCCACTGCTAGCTGTCTTGAGCACTGACAGCGACCATCCGCGTGACTGGTTGCTGGCTGGTCAGGCGCTCCAACGTATTCTGCTCCTGGGCTGCAAATTTGGGCTGCAGGCATCTTATCTCAATCAGCCCATCCAAGTTGCGTCGCTACGGCCTAAGCTACAAGACTTGGTGGGTGCCGGCTTTCCACAAATTCTTCTCCGACTGGGTTACCCCCTCGAAGAGATTTCGCCTGCGCCAAGAAGAGTGCTCAACGATGTCATCGAGTAGAGAAGAACGGGGGTGCCGGCTGTCCAACAACCGGTTGCAGTGCAAATAATAGGGGACAGACAAGGGTTTTCTCGTGCTAATCTTTCGGGTGAGTCAACGTGATGAAAAGCACTCAGGCCAAGACGCCCGAGAATAGTTCTTCCCAACGTGCCATCGCACCTGAGTCAGCGGTTCTATCTGGGGTGGTTGGAGACTTATGGGTTCTATACGCCAAAGATACGCAAAGTTTGCACCACAGGCGCACGCAATCGGACCCAGCAAAACTGGGCCGTTGATGCAAGGCGTTATGGGGCAACCTGAGCGCCGCAGCGAAAGGTCGCTCTGGGGTCTCCATCTAAGCGGAGTGCTCTCCTACGAGTAGATTCCAGGCGACCCAAGTAGCCCAGATTGGGCAGGAAACGGGCCTAACAGGCTCCATCGAACCCACCCGTAGCGGTAGATCGCATCGAAATAACCCATAAGCTCGGGTTACTCCGGTTAAGTGGAGAGCCCAGACTGGGGTTTTCGGGTGGTGAGCACACGACTTGGCGCAAAGCCGCGTCAGACGTGGGCTGCAGCGATATCAAGAAATTTGGCGTGTGCCTACGCGCCGGAGGGTTGGCTGGGGTGCCCGGAAATGGCCAGAACCCGCTTGGGTAGCGGGATTGCGAGGGATTTATAGACCTGCCGGACGGGTTGCGGGACCTCGTTTATTCGAAAAAAACGCTGCGTCGGTGTGTGAAACTCCGTCGCCTGGAGGGCATCCAACGTGCCTCGGATACGGAACCAGGATTGCGAGCAAGCCAACTCCGCCACACGCTCGATGAGCAAGGCGAGGACGCAAATCCGCACATGCGCCTCAATGCGATGCGGAAGCCAATGAAACATTGGGGTCATCTTGATCTGTGTCCGCTTCAAAGAACGAAAACAGCGCTCAATGACCAGAAGGCCTTTATAGCCGCTGGCGGCATCCTCCAGACTGATCGTATCGTCATTGGTTTCCAGCACCCATTTTCCATCGTAGCGCTGCGCTTCGCGGATGGCGGCGCGGTCAATGCGAATCCGACCCTTTGCAGTAGTAGTCAGATAACGCTTGTAGCGACCCGAGGCCAAGAGCTCGATCGCCCATTGGGCGTTGGCGTCTTGATCCGGATGACGCGCCAGCTCCGCCTCGAGCTCCTCAATGCGTTGCGCCCGAAGGTGCTGTTGGCGTTCGGCTTCTTTCGGGTTGTAACACAGCACGTAGCGGCGCCGTCTCTCCCCATCGCCGACGAGCACTTCCTTGGCGTGAAGATTCTCTTGAATCACTTTGAATCGACCTGGTGCCGAGAGGACCTTCTGTTTGATCTCCGCTGAGCGTGATCTCGATAATCGAGGGGGCCGTTTTCAAGGAATTTGAGGGAGTGGGAAGCAAGCGGATGTTCTGTTCGCCAGCGTCCGTGCCGGCGTAAGCGGGTGTAGGGGGATAGAGTCAGAGCTCGGGCAGATCGTCGTCGAAGTCCGCGAAGAGGTCTTTGTGATGGCGACGGAGTTGGACCGCGTAGTGATTCTCCACCGCGGCGGCCAGTTCGTAGAGCATGTCCAGGAGTTGGCTGGCGGTCTGGTCGGAGAGCTCAGGCGGGTTGTTGAAGCTCAGGGGTGTGTAGCTCATGGGAGGATCTCCGTTGCTGGGTTGATCAGGCCCGTTTGCGGGCAGTGGGCGCAGGTGTCCCGAACACGTCGAGGTAGAGCTGTTCGTCGAGCTGTGGGCGTTCCTGCTGGGCAGCGGTGGTCAGCAGCTCGGCGGCCATGGTGGTGAGCACGCGGTAGTTGCCGAGGGCGTGCTCGGCGAGGGTGTTCATCAGCCCGGCGGTCATGAGGCTGGCGTTGCCGGCACTCTTTTGCAGGTGCTTGAGGCAGGCGATGAGTGCCTCGCGGCTGGCGTACTCCATGTTGAGGCGGGAACGGATGCGGCTGCCGAGCGGCAGGAGCTCCTCGCGGCGCAGTTTGGTTGTCAGGCGCGCATCCCCGGCGAGGATCACGCTCAAGAGGGTGCGCGAGTCGAAATGCAGGGAGGTCAGCAGGCGCAGCTCGTTGAGGACCGCCGGGTGCATCTCCTGGGCCTCGTCGATCAGCACCACCGGGCGCAGCAGAGTGGCCTCCAGATGGGCCAGCCAACGCTCGCGCAGGGCCTTGAAGCCACCCCAGCGGTTATGGGGCTTGAGTTCGACGGCGAACAGGTCCCCCATCTCGCGATAGAAGTCGGCCAGATTGGAGCTGGGGTGGCTGATGGCCCCGACGTGGACCTCGGGGAGCTTCCCGAGGCGCTCATCGAGCAGGCGCAGCACCGCACTCTTGCCGGTACCGGGATCACCCTGGATCAGGGCAAAGCCCCCTTCGCGGATCAGGGCATGCTCGATGCGCCAGCAGAACTGCTCGACCGCAGCGGTGACATGCAGGGCCGCGGTCGGCAGCTCCGGGGAGAAGGGATTGAATTTGAGCCCATAGAGGGCGAGCAGGGTCTTGTTCATGCGTTGGACTCCGGGTCATCGTGTTTGGGCAGATAGGCCGGCGGGAGGCCGGTGGCGGCATACTCGGCCAGGAGCTTGCGCAGCAGCGGTGGCAGCGCCGTGCCCGTGGCCGGTGTCGGTTCCGGGTCGGTCATGGGCGCGAGGCGGCGGCGCTCTGCCAGAAGCATTGGCGGCCTTGTCCAGGGGGTAGAGGGGACACAGCGGTGTGCCGGTGTGGGGATCGACCAGCTCCACGGCACGCAGATCCCAGCGGGCGTAGGCGACATGCAGGTGCTCGAGGTGGCGGAACCGTGCCGGGACCTCGAAGCGCTTGCCCTCCAGGCTGAGGGTGCCGTCGCTGCGACGCTGACGGCGCTGGACGCGGCACCGGAAGGCGCGGCGTAAGTGCTCGCTGTGCGGACAGCGACGGCCCACGTTGGGCGCATCCAGGTAGCGCTTGAGCGGCGTGGTGGCGATCTCGGCGTGGACGTTGCGGTGGTAGTCCTGCTCGACCCACGCCTGGGTGATGGTGTTGAGTCGCTCCAGGGTCAGCTCCGCCACCCCTTCGAGCATCGCCATCAGCCGTCCTTCGAGCGTGCCCCAGAAGCGCTCCTGCTTGGCGTTCTGATAGGGACTGTAGGGCAGGGTCGGCTCGTGCAGGATGCCCAAGGCATGGAGTCCAGCGGCGAGCTCCTCGGCCTGCATCGCCGAACCGTTATCGCTCATCAAGGCCCGGGGCAGGCCGCGCTTCTGCAACGCCTGAGTGAGGCCGTGCACCAGGGTCTCGGCGGTCTCATCCAGATACCACTGCAGGTGGCAGATCAGGCGGGAGTGATCATCGATGACCGCCAGCAGCAGCGGCGTGGCCCAGGTCCCGGCGCGGGTGAGCACCTTGCGCGAGCCGTGATGGAAATCCAGATGCCATAAGGCGTGGACATGCTCGGCCTCGTAGCTGCGCACCTCGCAGGCCTGCAAACGCCGCGCAGCCTGCTCGGCACCGGGGGTGCGGCGGAGATTGGGGCGGCGCCGGTGCAACCCGGCGCGCTTCATGAAGCGGCGCACGGTGGCATAGGAGGGCAACGGTCCCAGGCTCTTGTCCTCTTCCACCACCACGGCGAGGTTGTCGTAGTGCAGCTGCACCGTCCAACCGGGGTGTTCGCGGTACTGGGCGCGTACTACCTCGATCAGGCGGGGGGTGAGGCCGCGTTGCTGCCCGGCATCACGCCGTCGGCGCCGGCGCAAGGCCGCCACCGGATCCTGCGCGTCGCGGGCGAGGTAGTACCAGCGCTCCAAGGTGCCAAAGCCGAAGCGCAGCGGCAGCCCCGTCACCGGATGCCGCCAGTCCTTGGCAGCCAGTTCCTGCAACCGCGCTCCCAGTTCTCCCGATGGCGGTGGATCCGCCAACAACGGGCCGATGATGGCAAAGCGCAGCCGCGCCCAACCATCGGGGTCGGAAACACGTTTTTCGCTGGGCATCGGTTCCTGCTCCTGGTTCTGAAGAACGCAACCAGGAGTCTAGGGAGCGGCCCAGGCGGGGGCGATCACATCTTCTGCGGGTCGCGGCTCACCCTCAAAGAGCTTGTCGCTGTCGTCACCGGGGAGACCAAAATCAGCAGCTGCACGAGCCGCTCGGAAAGCTCTCCTGCAGTGAGTCGCCCAAGCAGGGATCGGGTAAGCGGGTAGGTCATTGGTGGCAATCGATGGGATGAACTGCCCCGCCAACGCCCGCCAGCAACGCGTTTGTACAAACCGTTCGCGCCACCAGCGGCGCAACCGCCACAGCGTTTGGGCGGGGACATCGAGTTGCTCGATCAATCGGCTTCGACGTTGGTCGGTGAGCCCATGATGCAGGGCCGTGATCAGGACCACGATCACCCCCAGATAGACCTTGCGGCCCAGGAACCGCACGGAGGCGGGTGTGCTGCGCCGCCGGCAACCGTCCTGCGCACAGCAGAAGCTCAGACGGCTCTCGTAGTTGGAATCCAGGGCTGAACGGATACCGCGGGGCTTACGTGGATAGCGGGCGCTATGCAACACCCCGCCACAGTCACAGCCACGCGCGCTGACCTCCTCGGCGATCGATTCGTCGATCTGAAAGAGCAGTTGGTAGAAGTTGGTGTCGGTGAGAAAAGCGTGACACACTGGACCTGTCTCCATCGTTATTTGCGTAACCCGGAGACAGCCCCCTCGGACGACTTTCGTCAAGTTGTTTGAGGGGGTTTTTCGTTTTCCCTCACCGACTCTGATCGGAATCCCAGCAGATCCCCCCAGAAAACCTGCTCGCTCTCACCGCCACGCTGGCCAGGCGCGTCGCCAGCAAATATTTCCCGCAAGCGCGACCCAACTCCGCGCGATTCTCCTTGGAGTTCATCCCCGCATCGGCAACAAACAGGGCACGACTCAATTTCCAACCACGAAGATCCGCCTTGATCTGTTCGACCGTCGTGACGTCCGTTGTCTTGCCCGGAAAGACCCAGCAACGAACCGGAAGCCCCTCGCGGGTCACCGCCAAGGCCACCACCACTTGAACCGCCCAACCGCCTTCCTTGGGTTTCCCCATTGCCGTAATCCGCTCCCCAACTCCTCGCTCTCCTCGTCTTCCTCATCGACCGAGAACGAAGCCGTCGTGGTGTCGTAGAACACCAGATCCACATCCAGATTCAACAGATCGGCGGTGCGAAAAAACACCGCTTCCTCAACTTCACGCGCCTCGGCGTAGAGAAAATCCATCGCCTCGTACATCTGTCGCAGCAACAGTCCTTGACACGAGGGTAAGTAGACTTTCGATAGCCAGCGATCCCAAACGCCCAGCTTAGACTCCGGTTCACACAACCGATTCGCCGTCATCGCCAAGAGGGCTCGCTCGTACTCTGGCGCGCGCCTTTTCTTGCGCAGCTTCTCGCGCAGAATTTCCCCAATGCCCAGACGGTTCCAGAGGGCTTCGATGACCACCACCGGGCCCAACCCGACCGTGCGGACCAGCTTGATATCCCCTGGCAAGGCGTTGTTCGCACACCCACCTTCTCCCTGCACGAGCCGATCAATGACCTCCAGATCACAAACCCGAGCGATGGACTTGCACAGACGAACCAGCTCATCGCGATCCAGCTGATCGGCGCGACCAAAATTGTGAACGATCTGAGCTACTGGCTTGCGCGTCTCTGGATGGCGCTCGTTGTGCGCGAGTTGGTAATACTCGGTCACGCTGCCGTCTTTGTTCTTCCTGCGTGTGGTGCGTAGGTACATACCTACGAATATACCGTTTACTACCCGCAGAATAAAGCTACTTGCTCATTCGCGTGTGCCTACAAGAAATCAGCCTCGGACAGGGAGAACCCACCCGAAACCCGCATAGATACTGGACCTGGGCGCGCTAAATCCGACGATATTGGCCTACAACCCGAAAACGTCAGCCAGAGGTCGCTTACGACTGCAGACTGTCGTTTTGGCAACGGCTAGCTAGTCGGAAAGTTAACTCGTTCATCGAGGAACCATCATCTGGGTGATAATGTCCCGACTTCTAGATTAGTTTTTTCGGTCAACAACGGAGCTTACACTGATACCAAAACTACTTTCCGCTGCAATCGCTTTTTTTCTGTTTTCGACGATTCCGCAGTCCGCCCAAAACAATGAGCGTCCAGCGGACGGTTTGTCGCGCGCGAGCGCTGGCAACGGCAGCTGGACCTGGATTCCTCTAGAAGACACTCTCTGCCGGGACGGATCGAGAACCGGTGTTGGCGTAAGGGTATTGCCGGACGCCAGCGCAGTAATGATCTATCTGCAGGGGGGAGGCGCTTGCTACGACGCGAAATCATGCGAGCAAAATGCCAATGCGCCTATCGCAGGCGAAAGCTATTCTCGCTCAAAATTTTATGCCTGGGTCAAGACTTTTGGTAATCAGGGCGTCTTCAATACAGAGAACCCCTCAAACCCGGTTGCTAGATGGAATCACGTTTATGTCCCTTACTGTACGGGCGATCTGCATGGTGGCGAACGGGAGGACGCCTTGGTTCCCGGTGTGCCGGAGAAACAGCAGTTTGTAGGACATAGAAACCTCCGCAATATCCTGAGATTCGTGGCGCCGTACTTCCATGACGCTGATGACGTAGCCTTGATTGGCGCGAGCGCTGGCGGATTCGGTGTACTGATTAACTACCCGCAGGTTGTAGAGGCTTTTGGTGGCAGATCCGTTGCAGCGTTAGTCGATTCTGCACCGATAATTCCCGAGTCAGCGATTAAGACATCCTGTTTTCAGCGTAAAGTGACCGAGACTTTTCGTCTACAACTTCCAGACAGTTGTCCCGAGTGTACCGATCCGTCCAAAGGCGGCCTGCTCAATTTGTACAGCTTCCTCAGTGATACTTATCCGCACGGTCGTTTTGCTTTCGCTTCCGCGGATGCCGATCTTGCAGGCGTTATTCTTTACGATGATGAATCTCAAGCCTGCGGGGGCGCCAGAGTGAACATCTTCAACTATCGTTTTAGCCTATACGCACTTCGCGACAAACATATTGGACACGATTGGGCCACTTTCCTGCCAGGCGGACTACAACACACGATGACGCAATCCGACGCGTTGTTCCTTGACCGAAAATACAAAGGGGTAAATGCGGGCGAATGGCTCAGCAGAATCAATGACAAAACACCCTTCCACGTTCCGGCTGCCAGACTGCTTCCTAAGAGATAGGCGGCACTGTGGGGCACTCCAGAAAGCCCCTGAAAACACTGGTTTCGAACGTTCCGCCTATCGTCAGGCGGCCAGAACACTGTTCAGATCCGAGCGACGTAGTATTTAGCCACTTAAACAGCGCAAGCAACGGACGTTTGACCCAAACGATGCTTTGCGTTAGCAAAGGAAGCGGCCGGGTCAAACGTTGCTGTTGAGTGCGTTAGAACACCATGAATCGAGACTTCGAAATAGTTAATGGAATTTATCTCGTGAAAGAAGGTCACGAACTTGATTTGCACAACAACTACGACTTTAAAAATCTAAATTACTCAATCGAGGCGCGGAAACTTGTCTTGAACTGGGAGCGCTCGAAAGGAGACTGGGTTATTTCAGGCACTCCATATGCATTATGTATCGAATTCTGCGAAGTAAGTGAGTTTCGATTTATGCCACGTGATTCAGAGGTGCCTTTTAGTGAAGATGATTGTGTAAACTCCATTGGGTATTGGGCAGACGAAGAATGGGCTGACGGAGTCATAATCTTAGGGCCAAATCAGGAATCTGAGCCTCAGTGGCTGACAGCAATCGATTTTATGTCCGGTGCGGTTATAGCTGTCCAGGCGGAGCGTGCCAATGCAAAAGTCATCGCCTGACAAGGCACTCGTTTGGACGCAAACTACGCCGCGCTTGGTTTGCGCCGCACAGCTTTAACATTAGCCGCGAATAGACAGGAACATGCCTCCAATCAGCTCAGGGCGTGAAGCATACCGAGTGCCATTCCGTACAATTGTACCATTTGTACTGATCTCGTTTGGATTGGCTTGGGGTATCGTTGGACTGTACGTCTTCCTTCCGGAAAGCATGGAAGCGGTGTTCGGCCAGATCACTGGCAACCATCCGCTCTTCTTTCTGGCCGTTTATGCGCCCGCAATCGCGGCGTTCATCCTTGTTGCCCGCTACGGTGGTATCACAGGCCTGCGGCGCTATCTCGGAAGAGTGTTGCTCTGGCGCTGCAGCTTGGCTTGGTATGCCTTTCTGATCATTGGCATTCCATTGATCTTCATTGGCGGTTCAGCACTTAAAGGAAACTTATTCGTGGAACCGTATCCGTTTGTGTCCTCTCAGGCTCTTTTCGTGGCGTTGTTCCTCGCTGCCATCAAAGGCCCGATCGAGGAGTTCGGCTGGCGGGGCCTCGCACTTCCTCTTCTGCAAAGGAAGTTTGCTCCGGTTTGGTCCGGGCTGATACTTGGAGTCATCTGGGGCCTATGGCACGTGCCGGCTTTTCTTCTGAGCGGAACGCAGCAGAGCGAGTGGTCATTCATGGCGTTTTTTACTGGGTGTCTGGCGATAAGTGTCATCGCAACGGCGCTCTTCAACAGGTCGCGCGGGAGCATTCTGCTCTCGGCGTTTTTCCACTTCTCGCTCATGAACCCAATCTTTCCTGACGCGCAGCCCTACGACACCTACCTGCTGATCGTTGTTGCAACTCTGATCGTGTGGTGGAATCGAGAAGATATGTTGACAACGGAAGGTGCTGTAAAAGAAGTCATTCCGCACAGAAAACTCCCAGATGTCTAACAAAGCAATAAACAAGGACGCCAAACTCTCCGCAGTGCTCCGAGTTTGCCTCCGGTTATTGCGGCGTTATGCGTTTAACCTTACGAACCAGAAACCATTGTCAACAAGAATTACAAGTTGGCAGGTATAACCAAGGGAATCGAAATTGCCATGAAATATGCGACGCGTCGAACTCCGATCTGTACCGCCCTATTGTTTACCACCACCTTCATGGCCGTTTCGGCCTCGGCCGGGGACCGCATTGAAGGGCGGGTGGAGGGCAGTGGCGGCCCCATCGCCAAGGCCGATGTAACACTTTGGGTGACCACGTCAATTGCTCCCCGGAAGCTAGCAGAGACGCAGACGGCGGACGACGGTGGCTTCGAGTTGACGACTGCAGGCGAGAAAGACAACTCAGGCGTGTTTTACCTCATCTCCGAGGGCGGCGTAGCGAAGGTGGGAGCCGGCACGAAGCCGAATCCGGCGATCACATTGATGGCCACGTTGGGAACTGAGCCCCCGGAGCGCGTAACGATCAACGAGCTCACCACGGTGGCCTCCGCGTGGACCGGCGCGCAGTTTCTGAACGGCAGCGCCTTGAGTGGCAACGCGCTGGGGCTACGGATCGCCGCCGGCAACGTGCCGAACCTCGTGGATCTCGAAACCGGCGGCCTGGGGCCGGTCATCGTGGACCCCCTGAATGCGCCCCAAACCACCACATTGGCCAAGCTGAACACGCTGGGCCTTCTGCTGTCGGCCTGCGTCACGGCGATTCCGGACGCGTGCGACAAGCTGTTTGACAGCGGCCACGCCGCCGGGTGGGAAGCGCCGACCGACACGCTGTCGGCGGCGCAGAACATCGCCCGCCACCCCTGGCACAATGCGGACGAGCTCTTCGGGCTGCTGGATGAGTTCTATCCCGTCCCGAAAGGCAAGCGGTACCGCGACGTCGCACTGATCCCCTACCTCTACTATGCGCCCAGCGCATGGACCCTGTCGCTGGTCTATTCCGGAGGCGGCTTCTACGGGGTGGGCGGCGCGGCCATCGACGGCGAGGGCAATTTCTGGTCCAACAACAACTGGCTGGTCGGCTCGCAGACCACGATCTACCGGCAGTTCGGCGGCGGCGTCGGGAAGATCGCACCGAACGGGCAGCCGCTGTCGCCAATGATCACCGGCTATCGCGCCGGCGGGATCGACAGCCCCGGCTGGGGCATCGCCTTTTCAGCCGATGACAAGGTCTGGGTCACCAACCTGATCGGCCGCACGATTTCCGTGTTGGATCGCAAGACCGGCAAGCCGCTCTCGCCCGAGGGCGGATATAACTTCGACGGGAAACTCGGGCAGATGCAGGGAATTCTCGTCGCTCCGAACGGCGATGTCTGGACCGTCGACAACGAAAACAACCAGATCGTTCACCTGCCGGGAGGCGACGTGTCCCAGGGCCGCATTCTCGGCCGCACCGTGGACGGCAAGCCCGTCGATGGTACGCTCCAGGTCAAGGGCCCCTTCGGCATCGCCATCGACCAGCAGGACCGGATCTGGATCACTAACAGCGGCTCCAATACCGTGACCCGCTTTCCCGCCAGCGACCCGGGCAACGCCGAGGAGATCGAGGTCGGCTTCAGCCCGCATGCCGTCGCAATCGACAGCCAGGGCAACGCCTGGGTCGGCAACCTCATCGGGCATCCGGGCACGATGGAGAAGCTGGCTCTGGTCAAGCAGAAGCTCGAAGGCAAGGCCGAGGCGTGGGAAGGGTCGATGTCGGCTGACGAGCGGGCAGCCAACATGTGGGTCAATTTGTGGGATATCATCAACGAATACCCCGGCGGCGATGTCTCGATGATCACTCCCGACGGCACGGTGCACGGCCCCTTCAACGCAGGCGGCGCCATCACCGGCCCATGGGGGATTGCCATCGACGGCAATGACAACGTCTGGGTTGCGAGCTCCACCAGCCATTCCGTGACCCAGCTCTGCGGCGTGCGCACCGAGACCTGTCCCCCAGGGCTGAAAACCGGCGATCCGATTACCCCGTCCGAGGGGTACATCGGCGGTCTGAAGATCATTGCGCCCATCGCTCTCGATCCCGCCGGCAATGTCTGGGTTGGCAACGGCTTCAACGACACGAAAGCAGGATTCAGCGAAATCCCGCCCGAAGCCCAGTCCACCCAGTTCCCCGCCCACACCATGGTGGTCTTCTTCGGCGTGGCCAAACCGGTGCGCACACCGCTGATCGGACCGGCCGAAGCGCAGTAGGCTCACGGGAGCATCATCAGTTAATCGAGACGGAAAAATCGGGGACGTACCACATTGATCGCCTAACGAAATGCTTCAGCCGAAGCCAGTTTCGCTCTCGCTCAACCGGCTCGGCTGAGCCTGGCGGCCGGTTATCTCAAACATCATGTCCCCAGGAGGACCTCGTGAAAACAACTCTTTTTCTCTCAGTTTCAATTGATGGATTGATTGCGGACAAGGAGGGCATACCTCGTTTTCCGGACGGCGCTTGGGAAGACTGGTGTTCCTTGGTGAACGACGCTGACAATGTCATCGCGGGACGAAGCTCCTACGAGCAGCTGAAAAATGACGACATGGCTTCGCTACTGCATCCGACACACAAGATCGTATTGTCTTCGCGAGATATCGAGCTGGGTGATTCCTCATGGCGGCATGCCAGATCCCCCGCAGAGGCGTTAGAGATACTCGAAAACGAAGGGGTTGAAGAGGCGATAATCGGAGGCGGCCGCGCTGTCGCACATTCCTTCATGCGCGAGCACCTTGTCGATTACATCGTTATCGACCTTCAACCGGTAGCGTTCGGTGTCGGCACCCCTATGTTCGGGGATGCCATAGACATTCCTCGGCTGAAGCTATTGAGCTCGAAACCACTTAATGACGATGCGCTTCGACTACGATATCAAGTTCTTCGTGACGGGACATGACGATCAAGTTGAGTGGGACCTCCAATTTCTGGCGCAGTTGCCGGCCCCTCACTTGAACGCCTGAACCTGCCCGATACCGTCCCATGGAGCCAGCATGCAATCGAAAGAGCATTGGGAGCGCGTCTACTCGACGAAGCCCGCCGACGCTGTGAGCTGGTACCAGGAGCATGCCGAACAGTCGCTCCGCCTCATTCGCCAAACCGGTCTTCCTCAAAGCGCATCAATCATCGACGTTGGCGGCGGTGCGGCCACCCTGGTCGATGATCTGCTCCGTGACGGGTACTCTTCCATTACGGTTCTCGACCTGTCGGCTGCCGCGCTCACTGCCGCCAAGACTCGTCTGGGAGACAGGGCGAGCGCGGTGACCTGGATGGTAGCGGACGTCACGCAGGTTGAGCTCCCCGCAAGTTCCTACGATATCTGGCACGACCGCGCCGTGTTCCATTTCCTGACCAGCGAGAGTGAGCGTCACGCATACGTTGCCACCGTCCTTCGCGCCGTGAAACCCGGCGGTCACGTAATCGTGGCCACATTCGGCAAAGACGGCCCGCAGCAATGCAGCGGCCTACCGGTCATGCGGTACTCGCCAGAGGGTCTTCACGCTGAATTCGGGGAGCTGTTCACCCTTATCGGGCACGAACAAGAGGAGCACCGCACGCCGTTCGGTACAGTTCAGAAGTTCATCTACTGCAATTGCCGCCGCGCCGCACGGTGAGGGGCAGATCCACGTGGAAGGGGTCTTTCGTCCTGCCCTTGGATCTCTGCATTGACTTTCCGCTCGGACGATCCTGCTGACGCGCGGCAGCGTAGGCCGAAGCGTGAGCGGCGGCGGGGTTGGGAAAGCGATCTCGCCCTTAGGCGAGCCGCTCCAGGCGACACCATCTCTCAGCGCCACCGCGGCTTTGACGCTGGCAATGCCTTGTTGCCCGCCAGCGGGCATACCCTGCCCCGTTTGCGCTGCGCTCTCGTCAGCTCGGCTCGACGCCCCGAACGAAGGGGAGGTGTCGCGGCCGCCAGAAGTGCTGCCGGACGTAGGTGTCGAGGTCGCGGCCCTCCAGGCCCTCCTTGCGGGCGACGCCTTCCTCGATGGCCCGCGCCATGACCCGCGTGGTGACCCGGATGCTGACCTCGGGCAGCTCCCTGATCGGCGGGTAGACGCGCCCGGCCTCCACGTGGCCCGCGGCCGTGTAGTCGGCGAGCGCGTAGGCCGATTCGAGCACCATGCCGTCGGTGATCCGGCTCGCCTCGGAGAGGATGGACGCGAACCCGAGTCCGGGAAAGACGAAGGCGTTGTTGCCCTGGCCGATCGGGTAGGTCTTTCCGGCGTGCACGACATCCTCGAACGGGCTGCCGGTGGCGACGATCGCCCGGCCGTCGGTCCAGGCGAAGATGTCCTCCGGCAGCGCCTCGGCGATCGAGGTCGGGTTCGACAGGGGAAAGACCACCGGCCGCGAGTTGTTGCGGCTGACGGCCTCGACGATGGGCTGGTTGAAGGCGCCGGCCTGTCCGCTGAGGCCGAGGAGCACCGTGACCTGACCGTTCTCGATGACCTCCAGCAGGTTCGGCACCGGGCCGGCGAAGCGCCAGTCGGCGATGCGCTCGGCGGACTGGGCGAACGGGGCCTTGTAGGCGTCCATCGCGCGGCCCTCCACCAGCAGGCCACGCGAGTCGAGCACGAACACCTGCGCCCGCGCCTCCTCCTCGCTCAGCCCGCAGTTGACCAGGCCCTGGGTCACGGCCCAGGCGACGCCGATGCCGCCAGCCCCGGCCCCGAGGACGACGATCCGCTGGTCCTTGAGCGGCTCGTTCTTGACCCGGCAGGCGGAGATCAGGCCGGCCAGGGCGACCGCCCCGGTGCCCTGGATGTCGTCGTTGAACGAGGGCACGCGGTCGCGGTAGCGGTCCAGGACCTTGAAGGCGACGTCCTTCGACAGGTCTTCCCACTGGATGACCGTCTTCGGCCAGCGCGCGAGCACCGCGTCGACGAACCGGTCGAGGAACTCCAGATAGGCCTCGCCGCGGATGCGCCGCTGGCGCACGCCAAGGTAGAAGGGGTCGTTGATCAGGTCGAGCCGGTCGGTGCCGACGTCGAGCTTGACCGGCAGCGTATGGAAGGGGCTGACGCCGCCTCCGGCGGTGTAGATGGACAGCTTGCCGACGGTGATGGCCAGACCGCCGTAGCCCTGGTCGCCGAGACCGAGAATGGCCGAGGAATCGGTCGCGACGATGATGCGCACGTCGTTCCAGGGGTAGCTATGCACGACGCGGTCGGCGCGGTCGATGTTGATCGGCGAGAAAGACAGCCCGCGCGGGCTCTGGAATCGGGCGCTGAACTCCTGCACCGCCTGACCCACGGTAGGCGTGTAGATGATGGGCAGCATCTCTTCCAGATGCCGTTCGAGCAGGGCGTAGAAGAGGATCTCCGAGCGCTCCTGCAGCGCGCGCACGAACTGGTATTTGGCCAGTGGGTTGGGCTCGCGCTGGAAGCCGTGGTAGACGCGGTCGACCTGCTGCTCCAGGGTGTTCACCTGCGGAGGCAGCAGGCCATCGAGCCCGAGGGCGATTCGCTCGTCGTGGGTGAAGGCCGTCCCCTTGTTGGTCATCACCAGCCTGAGCAGGGCGATCCCGTCCAGGTAGACCTCCATGTACTCGCGGCCCTGGGGGTCGCGCTTGATGTCGAAATACTGACTGATGCGCATGATCTTTCGCCGGCCGGGGGGTTGAGGGGCTGGGTCGCGGCAAAGCTTACATCACTCGCCGAGGGCCGGCGAGTCGCCCGACCCGGAATCCGTGGGAGACATGAAGACCGAATCCATGCGCACGAGGCCGCAGCGTTCAGGGTTGCGAGCGCCTCGCCCCGGAGGCAGAACGCAGGCAGACCCCTGCCTCGCGGCTCCCCGCGCGATCAGCGCGGAGACCAGGCCGGAAGATTGGCCGTGACGGCGCGTTGCGCGCGGGCATCAACCTATTGTCGCCCGGGCTGGTTCGGTGTAGCTTGTTGCCCGCGAAGGTGCCGCGCTGCCGTTCTGGCGAACCAGGGTGCGTCCTTGACCCGTTGCGCGTCCCTTCGTTTCCGATAGCTCGATATTCACTTCCAGGACCCACCAGCGTCGGTTGCCGCAATACGCGGTGCCGGCACCGTTCGGGCCATGGCGCGTGTCAGTCTTTCTAGCGAGGAGACCTAAGGCAATGTGCGTCCCGGTTCAGCGTGTCCACCGCAATACCTCGGGGGTCATCACCCACATCGGCGGCTCGACGCTCGGCGGCGTGCCCTGGGGGCTGACCGTCGCCGAGGCGGCCGCCCTGCAGGAGGCGCGGCTGTTCGAATGGTTCGTCGAGGTCCCCAGCGGCAAGCGCGTCAGCGTGTGGGTGAAGACCTCGTCGACGGGGAACAAATTCCTCACCACCTCCCCGGACGGGATCAGCGCCAACAACCTGGACTCCCTGCCGGACCTGCCAAACCCGCTTTCGGGCGTTGCGCCGCCCTACCCGCTCAATATCCCCGGGCCACTGACCATGTCGCTGATGCGGGTGACATCGATTGCCTATTCGGGCAGCAACACCCTGACGCCGCTCGTCACGGGCATTGTCGAACCCGATGGCGCCATACAGGACTTTGCGAAAAGCGGGACATTCTGGCGGCCGACTCCCCGCTGGTTCTATGTGGAAGCGGTGCTCCCGTTTCCCGCCCGTTACGGCGTGTTTCTCAACTCTCTCAGCATGGAGCAGGTCTCCGGCGACACCCTGGCACGACGGCGTGCGCTGGAGGCGGAGGGCAAGGGCTGGTGGACACTCGAATTCGTGCTAACCCGCCCGGATGGCAGTATCGATCCGGACAAGCCTTCGCGGCTGACCGAGGTGAAACTGGTCATCAATCCAGGCCCGAGCGCTTGGGCCTCGCGCAACTTCGTGCTGTCGATCGACGCCTACAGCGCCAACCCGTACTGCCGCAACCATGGCAACGGCATCAGCTTCCGGGTGAGAAAGCCGACCACCCCGGCGGTGCAGCAGCCGGCCACGACAGTGATGCCGGCTGTGGTTGGCCAGCGGCTTGACCAGGCACTCAACGCCCTGTGGGCGCTTGGCCTCAAGCGCGCGGTGATCCTCGGGCCAACCGCGGTATCGAGCGAGCTCAATGTGGTCGCGCAGGTCCCCGCGGCCCGCACGGTCATCAAACTGACGAATTCCATCACCTTGACCACCGAGCTTGCGAACCCGCAACCCGGCACCAGCAAGCTGCAGATCAACAACCAGTCGAACCGGGGCCGGGCGGTGGACATCTGGCTGTTCGACATGAGTACCGGCAGCTGGCGCAAGGCGACCACGATCGCCTACCAGGCGCAGACGGAGGTGGGGTTCGACGATGGCCACCTCTATCAGGTCGCGGCGATCGACGCGACGCTGCTGAACTGCCGCTCCGGGCGCCCGGACGACGCCTCCTGCATCTACGCGGCGCCGCAGGCGGTGTTTCTCGGCGATGAGGATGGCGCGGTGGGGGGCTGGCAGATTACCTGAGGGGATCGATCCGAAAGGCGGTCTCCCGCCTGGAGAGATCTTCCGGAACCCTAGGCGGAGGCCCCGGGGGGCCTCCGGAAGTGCAGAGAGGTGTTGCTCAGTCTGCGTACGCGGCGATTACTCGCACTTGTTCATGTCCGGGCGGTCCGCCGCGCAGAAGTTCGGACCGGACGGGTCGGGCATGCCGGCCGCATCGAAGCCCCCGACCAGGGCGTTCCCATCGTAACTGGCGGTGATCGCCTTGTACTTGGTGATGTCGAGGCGATCGTTGTCGCACGACTTCAGGGCTGCGGCGGCGCACTCCTCCGCGCTGTCGGCCGGCTTGGTCTTGTCGCAAGCCGCCTGGCCGTCGCATTTCTTGAAGGACTCGGCCTCCTGGCCCTTGCACGCGATGCGCTCGTAGTGCACGACGCAGTCGCCTGCGATGGTGGGCAGCGCGAAACCCGCACTGGCGATGAACAGGCCTGCGGCAACGGTGATTGTCTTCATTGATCTTCCTCGGTGGTGCATGTGGTTGGTGGTGCAGACGCGAGCTTGACCCCGCTTCCGGCGCAAAACGCCCGTGAAGGATCGCGATGCGGCCAGCTGGATTGTCACCGCGCGCGGCGCGGGGAACAAGCGATTATTGGTGCCAAACTTGCCAGCCGTGGATGCTGGATGCCAGTATCCGCCCCCGTATCCGGATGCCTCGCTCCGGCGGCGGAAGCCACCGCGATTCAGGACGACAACGATCGGCGGTCCGTAACCCACGCCACCTGCCAGCCGAGAACACTAGCCCATGAGCAACATCAAGAAGTCGATCAGCAAGCGCCTGGCCCGGGTAGGTCTGCGCATCCAGCAGAATCCGTTTCGGATTCGTCGCTGGACGCCCTTGAGCCGCCGAGCCAAGGCAGCGCGGCGAATGCTGTCCGCCGATCTCCTCGAGCCAGTCACCCTGGAGCGGCGCGAGCCTGACAATGCGTTGTTCGAGCTATTCCGGGAATTCGGCAACCTCCACAAATGGCACCACTATTTCGATATCTACTCCGAGGAGTTCGAGCCACTGCGGCATCGCCCCATCCGTATGCTGGAGATCGGGGTCTGCCGCGGCGGCTCGCTCCAGATGTGGAGGCAGTGGTTCCATCCCGGACTCGGTGATCGTCGGCATCGACATCGAGCAGTCCTGCCGACAATATGAAGACACGACCCGGAACATCTTCGTCAGGATCGGAGACCAGAGCGATCCGGTCTTCCTGCAGGAGCTTTCCGCCCAGTTCGGCCCCTTCGACCTGATCCTCGACGATGGGGGGCACACGACCAGCCAGATGATGGCCTCGTTCAATGGGCTCTTTCACAATGCCCTCGCCGCGGGGGGCATCTACCTCGTCGAGGACACTCACACGAACTTCTGGCCCAGATTCGTCGATTCCGAGATCACCTTTCTCGAGTTCTGCAATGGGCTCGTGGAACTGATGCACGCCCACTACGTCGACCTCCAGTCCACCGAGCTCTTCCGGTTCCAGGGCGAACGCGCGGTGCGCACGCTGCAGGTACCCTACGTCCAGGCGTGGATACGCCGGATCTCGTTCTACGATTCGATTGTCGCCATCGAGAAGGGTGCGCGCGCCGTCCCGGTCCATGAGGTGCGCTGAGGAACGTCTGGCCTGTACGCCACCGGCCGACTTCGCTCGGACCATCGGTGCGTCTAGCGGTGATCCATTCGGCGGCTCCCCCGGGATCACGCCGGCGACGGTGTCTGGTCAGGTCAGGCCGGGCAGGGCGAGTTCCTCGATCCGGCCGACCTTGCCCGGGATCTTCACCGCTATCCGCTTCCTCGGTGGTTGTCTTGTTTGCGGTCGGTTGGGAACTCATCGGTTCCAACTTCTCGACACGGGCAATTGCCACCGGGAAGAATGCGGCAGGAACGTCAGTTCACTGACCGGCCGGATACGCCATGATAATCTCTTGCCTCACATCGCCCGAGCCTGTCCTTGGGTCCACCACGACGGGAACGGGAGCATTGATAGTATTACCCGACGACAGGTCGACCAACTGCACGACGCTGCTGAAAGAATCCGCGTAGGCGCGGGCTCCCACGCCGAAGCGCCACGCCGCCATCACGTTTTCACGGAAAGTGACTTTTTGGTCGACTCTCCCTCCCCAGTCTGCAAGACCGAAGATACCTGTTTCACCGTACAAGATGGAATCCTCGATCAGTACCTGCTGACTGGCGTCTGATCCATGGGGCTGGTTTCCCTCAAATATATCGTAATAGCCGCCATAGGACATATTCTTCATAATCACGCCTCCCCTACTCCGGATATTGAAGAGGGAAACCTGCTGATTTGCGTACGACCTCGCGTATGCTGCACGGTTAGAAATCGATATTCCGGAACCGTTTCTGCCCGTTACGACCAAATCGTCGACATTGACTATTTGTTTCGCGGTGCTTCCACTCGACCAACCGATATTTTCGACTCTAATCCCTTCTGTTCCTTTAGCCGATGAATTCCGAATCGTTACGTTCTGAATCGCGGCGCTGTTATAACTCTCGGGTATTCCAAAATAACTAGGCCGGCCGGCAGTGTCGGCGGTATTGCGAAACACGATTCCAGGCCCCTCGATATTCATGGCATGGACCGAATCGAAATCGACATTCTGTCTAGAATAGCTCTGATATTCGGCTCCATTTGTAACGGAAATACGCCCTCTACTCGCGGAGTTCTTGATCGATATGTGCTGAAGGGATCTCCCATCATCGAATGCCCCGCTCCTGACACCAACTCCAACCCCCCTTCCACTCGCGACCGCAGTTCCGTCGATTGTGACTCTCTGTTCGGATAACCCCCGATAGGCGCCACTCGATATGTCGATGCCGATTCCGTCAGTGGCAATTTGGTTCGCCTCGAGACGAAGCTCTTGCACCGCATACCCCCCAACTGCTGTATTCCGCGCAAGGACACCGGATGCGGCATGAGACCAGGGGTTAGCATTTGGATCAGCTGGAATGCTGATTTCGTTACCTACAATATCGACAGACTGTCCCGATCCATTCCTGTAGGCCTCGTTTGCGAGCAGGATGGCCGCGTCCCGATACGATGCGTCTTCCCCAGAAGGCAAAAGATCGATTCTATTGAACCCAATGCGTCCTTCGCTTGTCCCACGGAAATTCAATAGGGCTATACCACCAGACGAAGTCAGGTAATCGTTGCCACCGAAATCAGACCGAATGACGTTGTGATGGATATTGAATCCGCTGACGTTCTCGCCGTAAATCCCAAAGCCACGGTAATTCCGCCCGTCAAAGAATATATCGGAAGGCGACCTCTCGACTCCGATCATATGGATCGCCGTACCGGCGATCTCATTCCCATCCGCGAGCACGATTGCCGGTCCTTCGCCGTCCGGACTCAACCAGGGCAAACGGTTAGCGTCGAAGACGCCCTGCGAGAACCAGTTACGATAATCCGGCGAACTCGAAGGGTGCTGGCCAACCACCCAGCCTTCACCCCACAGCGTCTGACCGTCCAGCAGACGCCAGGAACCTGTCACTGGTGTAGGGTGCGGCCTGGGTACTGCCGCCGCGCCACAAGCGGATCAGCGCATCCTCGCCACCGGCAGAGCCCTGGCGGGACGAGCACTTGTCGGCGAGGCATGCGTCCACACTTGCGTATGGGCGCTCGAAGGACCCATCGCCTGCGGCGGCGCCACGAACGTTGTCGATATGGACGGTGTTGCTATTGAGCGTGACGTCGACGAGGGTATCGTCCGGCGGGGTGACAACGACATCCAGGTCTCGCTTCGTCGGCTGAATCATCCGCTCGCGCTGGGTCCGAGTACCGGACTCGAAGGGGTAACCGAACGCATAGCGGACCTGAAAAGTCGTCTCACTACCGAAAACGTCATCGTCCCGGTAACCGACCTCGAAGATGAGACTCTTTCGCGGGCGCACCTCCAGGCGGGTTTTCCAACCGGTCTCGCTGCCCGTGATGTCGCCTTCGAGGTGGTAGGCTCCGGCGTAGAGGCGCGCCTCGACCGAATCAAGAAAGGGTAGCCGGGCGCCGATCTCGCCGTCCCAAGCCGTGAGCGGCTCCTCGTAGCTGTCCTGTGTCAGGGTCCGGTGCCCGGAATACTGAATCCCACCTGCAAACCCGGCCACCCGCTGCTTGTCGCTCAATGGTTGAGAATAGTTAAGCCGCGCATCGAAGCGCGAGCCCAAGCCTTCCAGGCCAATGGTGAGCTGGTCGAAGTCGTTGTGGTTGCGCGTCGAGCGGCGATCGTAGTGGGCGAACCCGCCCACGATCCAGGTGTTGTCAGGATTGATCCAGCGATGTCCGACCCCGACGTTGAAGCCCTGCGTCTGGCGGTCGCTGACGCGCGCCTTGAGCTCCGCGAAAGTGAGACTGCGCTCGTCCTGCAGCATCGGGGCCAGCAACTCGAAGCCGCCGATCGTCTGCTGGTCGGAGTAGCTGCCAAACGCCTCCAGATTGGGAGCCCATTCCTGCGCGCTGAGGCCCGCGACGGGCAGCGCGAACGCAACCGATGTGGTGAGAAAGAAACGAGCCTTGCTGGTCCGGCGAGGACACGCCCGACGCTTTTCGCAAGCACGCAGTTCCATGACGAGCTTCCTATCTTTCAGCGGCGAAGAACGTAACCGCTAGTCACGACAGGGAAGATGAGACGATATGCTGGAACCGGGGAGCCTGCAAGGTCAATGTAAGCCTTGCACGCTCGGGCGTGGCGCGCGGACCCCGATTACCCTTTCTTCCTCGCCGACGCTCTGGTGCCCGGCGCCTTAATGCGCCACGCGTCCTTTACGGGCATGTCTCCCCCTTCGCCGGCAATCGTTACCCTACAGGTGCCGCTACCTGACGCAAGGCACACCGCCGCCGTGCCGCCGCGCCGCCGACAGAGAAGGCGCCGCCCCTATCAGAATCTGCTGCGGCGGCGCGCCCCCGGTGCCTGAGATAAGCGCTCTCCCATCCGTGACGAAAACGTGCAAAGACGCGCTTGCTTCCTCGCGAAGGCTCGGCATCGGCCAGGTTAGCCTCGCCCGGAGTCTGCTGGGCGACCCGCAGCTCAGGCCAAGCCTGGCAGGGCGAGCTCGTTGAGCAGGGAGCGCAGCTCGTGGCGCGCCGCCACGTGGGACATGGTGAGCTTCGGCCCCTCGTCGAGGTCCTTGAGGTCCACCAGGGTCAGGCCCTGCGGAAACAGCTCACGGTAGATCACCCGCTCGGAGAGCCCGCTGACATAGCGGAACGCCAGGCGTTTCTGCAGCTGGGTCAGGGCCATGTCCATGCGCTGCCGGTTCTTGGAGAAGGTGGTGGAGATCCGGTTGCGGATGACCACCCAGTCCAGCCCGGGCAGCCCAGAGGCCGCCCGCAGCTTACGGCTCTCCCATACCGCCTCGGCGTAGAAGCTCAGCTTCTCGATGGCATAGGTGTCGGGATTGACCTGCGCCAGCAGATCCAGGTCGACGAAGCTGTCGTTCAGCGGGGTGACCAGGGTATTGGCGATGGCGTGGGCGATGTTGGACAGGGGCGTGTTGCCGCCCGGACAGTCGATGACGATGAAGTCGTTGTCCCGCGCCAGGTTGTCGACCAGCAACAGCAGGCGTTCTTCGTCCTCCTCCTGCCGCTCCCGCATGTCCTGGAGCGTGGAAGGCGAGGCGACGGTATGCTCCGGAATCCTCCAGCCAAGCCCGCGGCGTTCTGCGAACGCGGCCCGATTCTGCAGGTACCGGGTGACCGACTTCTGCCTGACGTCGAGATCGATCACCCCGACGTTGCGGCCCTGCTTCTGGATGCTGACGGCCAGATGCATCGCGGTGGTCGACTTGCCGGTGCCGCCCTTCTCGTTCGCCACCACGATGACGTAGGCATCGACGGGTTTGATGGTTCGCACCTCTGCCCCCCTGTTGGCTATAGGTTCCGGCTTATAAGCGAACCGCGAACCGGGATCAACAAGGGACTCCGTGCGCGGCACATGGGGAACGGGTTGCGCGTGCCGCTAGCGCAGGTCTTCCAGGCATTGACGCAGGGACAGCTCCCACGCCGGCAGCGCGAGGCCGAAGGTCTCGTTGAGCTTGGTGTTGTCGAGCACCGACCAGGCCGGGCGCTTGGCCGGGGAGCGGTACTTGGAGGACGGGATGGGGAGCAGGTTGCACTCGATGCCGCTGGCCTCGAGGATCGCGCCGGCAAAGCCGTACCAGCTCGTCTGGCCCGCGCCCGTGACGTGGTAGACCCCCTTGACCCGCTCCACGTCCAGCTCACCCCGCAGCACCCGGTACAGCACCTGGGAGGTGACCTCGGCGAGCATGCGGCTCCAGGTGGGCGCGCCCACCTGATCGTCGACGACCTTGAGCTCGTCCTTTTCCCGAAACAACCGCAGCATGCTGAGCAGGAAATTGTGCCCGTGCACGCCGTAGACCCAGCTGGTGCGCAGGATGATGGCATTGGCCCCGCTCGCAGCCAGCGCGCGCTCCCCGCCCAGCTTGGTCTCCCCGTAAACGTTGATGGGGCCCGGCTGGTCGTCCTCCCGGTAGGGCTTTTTGGCGTCCCCCGAGAACACGAAGTCGGTCGAGTAATGGATGATGGGAATCCCCCGGTCCCGCAGCAGTGCGCCGAGCTGTCCCGGCGCCTCGGCGTTGAGGCGATGGGCCAGCTCGCAATCGGACTCCGCCTTGTCCACCGCGGTGTAGGCGGCGGCGTTGACGACCGCGTCGGGCTCGGTTTCCTGCAGGAGCCGGCTGAGTGACCTGGGGTCGGAGAGATCGACCCGCGGTCCGTGATCGCCCTCCAGAGACGCCGCGACGACGCTCCCCAGCGGGGCGAGGGTCCGTTGCAGTTCCCAACCGACCTGGCCGCTGGAGCCGACCAGCAGGATCTTCGGGCTTTTTCGCGCTTGCTCGGGCATGTCAGGTGGACTCGTAGGGCGGCAATCGATCGGCAGGGACCTGCTTCAGAAGCGAGGCGCCCAGGTCTTTCTGGGATAGCTCGGGCGGGCCGTCAAGGGGCCATTCGATGCCGATATCGGGATCATCCCAACGGATTGAGAGCTCCGTCTCCGGATGATAGTAATCGGTGCACTTGTAGGCGAACAAAGCGTCCTCGCCGGTGACGCAAAAACCGTGGGCGAAACCCGCCGGAACCCAGAACTGGCGGCGATTTTCACCGGAGAGATGCGCACCCGCCCAGCGGCCGAAGGTGGGCGAGCCGCGCCGGATGTCCACCGCGACGTCGAAGACCTCGCCGCGGAACACCTGCACCAGCTTGCCTTGCGCGTGGGGGTGCTGCACATGCAGTCCGCGCAGCACGCCGTGGCGGGAATAGGACAGGTTGTCCTGGACCAGGTCGGGCGGGATGCCATGATCCGCGTAACGCTCCCGCTGGTAGGTCTCCATGAAGAAGCCGCGCGCGTCCCCGAAGGTCTTGGGCTCGATGATCAGCACGCCGGGGATTGCCGTCTCGATCACCTTCACGGCTCGCCCTCCCGCGCCAGGAGTCCCAGCAGGTATTCGCCGTAACCGCTCTTCTCGAGCGCAGCGGCGACCTTGCGCAGCTGCGCCCCGTCGATCCAGCCGCGCTGGAAGGCAACCTCCTCCGGACAACAGATCTTGAGTCCCTGCCGCTGCTCGATGGTCTCGATGAAGTTCCCCGCCTGCATCAGGGATTCGTGGGTCCCGGTATCGAGCCAGGCGGTGCCGCGTCCGAGCTTCTCCAGGTACAGCCCGCCCGCTTCGAGGTAGCGGTTATTGAGGTCCGTGATCTCCAACTCGCCGCGGGCGGACGGCGCGAGATCAGCCGCCAATTCGCAAGCCAGAGAATCGTAGAAATAGATGCCGGTCACCGCATAGTTGGACTTGGGGCGGGCGGGTTTCTCCTCCAGGCTCACGACGGTCCCGTCGGGCCCGAACTCCGCCACGCCGTAGCGCTCCGGGTCCCGCACCCAGTAGCCGAAGACGGTGGCCCCGCGCTCCCGCGCGGCGGCGGCACGCAGCTGTTGCACCAGGCCATGGCCGTAGAAGATGTTGTCCCCCAGAACCAGGCAGCTCGGGTCCCCGGCGACGAAGTCGCGCCCGATGATGAATGCCTGGGCGAGCCCCCCGGGGTGCGGCTGCACCGCATAGGACAGCTTGATTCCCCACTGGCTGCCGTCGCCGAGCAGATCGCGGAAGGAGCCCTCGTCGCGGGGCGTGGTGATGACCAGGATGTCCCGAATCCCCGCCAGCATGAGCGTGGACAGGGGGTAGTAGATCATGGGCTTGTCGTAGACCGGCAGCAGCTGTTTGCTGATGGTATGGGTCAACGGATAGAGCCGGGTCCCGGAGCCGCCGGCGAGGATGATGCCCTTTCTGTTCACGCGCGTTGTCTCCTACTCGGTTCCGGACCCGAGGCGCTCCCCGCGATAACTGCCGTCGGTGACACGGCCGCACCAGTCCTGATGATCCAGATACCATTGAACGGTGCGCCGGAGGCCGCTTTCGAAGCTCTCGCGCGGCTCCCAGCCGAGGTCGGTCTTCAGCTTGGTCGCGTCGATGGCATAGCGCAGATCGTGTCCGGGCCGATCGGCGACGAAGGTCTTGAGGTCGGCGTGGGGCCTGTGGGGCGAGTCGGGCAGCAGCTCGTCGAGCAGGCCGCAGACGGTGTCGACCACCTGCAGGTTGGTGCGCTCACTGTCCCCGCCGACGTTATAGACCTCGCCAGGCCAACCCGCTTCCAACACCCGCCAGATGGCCCGGCAGTGATCCTCGACGTAGAGCCAGTCGCGGATATTGGATCCGTCGCCGTAGATCGGCAGTTCCTCCCCGCGCATGGCCTTCAGAATCACCAGCGGAATCAGCTTTTCCGGAAACTGGTAGGGCCCGTAGTTGTTCGAGCAGTTGGTGGTGAGCACCGGCATGCCGTAGGTGTGGTACCAGGCGCGCACGAGGTGATCGGACGCGGCCTTGGAGGCGGAGTACGGCGAATTCGGCGCATAGGGGGTGGTCTCGGTGAACTTGCCGGTCTCGCCGAGGGAGCCGTAGACCTCGTCCGTGGAGACGTGCAGGAAGCGGAAGTTTCCCTTCGCGCCGCCGAGGCTCGACCAATACTCGCGGGCGCAGTCGAGCAGGTTGAAGGTGCCCACGATGTTGGTCTCGACGAAGGCGGCAGGTCCGTCGATGGAGCGGTCCACGTGGCTCTCGGCGGCGAAGTTCACCACCGCGTCCACCCGGTAGTCCGCGAGCAGGCGGCGCACCAGGTCGCGGTCGCCGATGTCGCCCTGGACGAAGACGTGACGCGCGTTGTCCGCGAGCGGCGCAAGGGTGTCCAGGTTGCCGGCGTAGGTGAGCTTGTCCAGGTTGATGACCTGGGCGTCGGTCTCGTCGATCAGGAAATGGACGAAGTTCGCGCCGATGAAGCCGGCGCCGCCGGTAACGAGGATGGTTTTCATGTGCTGACTCAGAAGGGGATGTCGTCGTCGAAGTCCGGCTGCCGCCGCTGAGAACCGCCGCCGCCCCCGCGCGCATCGACGACCTCCTCCTGGACCGCCCCTCTCGGGCGCCGTCCGCCTGATCGCTACGAGGTGCCGTCTCCACCCCCACGGCTGTCGAGCATCTCATGGTGCCGTTGATGTCGACGACCACTTCGGTCGATGTAACGGTCCTGCCCGTCCTGCCCCTGCCACTTGCGGGTCCGCAGCTTGCCCTCGACGTAGATCTTAGAGCCCTTGTGCAGGTACTGCTTGACCATCTCTGCGATCTTCCCGAAAAAACACGACCGGTGCCATTCGGTGCGCTCCTGGGTCTCACCGGTGTTGCGTTGTCCCTCCAGGATTCGCTGGTGGCGAGGCTCACGTTGGACACGGCGTCACCACTCGGCATATAGCGCACCTCCGGGTCGGCGCCCAGGTTGCCGATCAGGATGACTTTGTTGACTCCTCTGGCCATATGCCTCCCCTTACTCCAAAAAATGCGATCGGCGCCGTCTCGCGTGGAGATCGCGCGAATCGATCGCGGGAATCGCCCGCTTGAGCGAAGCTCGGAGGTAAACGGGAGAGTTTCGGAACAGGCTCACCGCCGACCCTGACAGTCAGCGAGTCACCCTCCCGTCGGTAAGCGCCTGCAATCTTGCCCAATCGAGCCGGGCGTTGTCCACTTTGAGATAGGCAAGCTCCTCCTCCACCACCACTACCGCCTCCTCGACACCGGGGATCTCCAGCAGCCGTCGCTGCAGGCTCGCCGCTTCCGGCTGGGCCATGCCGCCGACGCGGATCACCCGGCTGCTCACCTGCCGCGGGGCGCCCATGGGGACCGCCACCGCGAGCCACACCAGGGCCGCCCCCGCGCAGAACAGCAACACCGAGCCCTCGCCGTATGCCTGATGCACCCACCCGCCGAGCAGGCCGCCGAGAAAGGCGCCCGAGAACTGCGAGGTCGAGAACACGCCCATCGCGGTGCCCTTGGCGGCGGCGGGCGCGATCTTGGAGATCATGGAAGGCAGCGATGCCTCCAGCAGGTTGAATGCGGTGAAGAACACGAACAGGGACAGCGCCAGGCCGGCAAGGCTGCCGCCCAGGCCATAGATGCCAACCAGCGCGACCGACAGGGCCAGGATGGCGCCCAGGAACACCGGCTTGGCCCGCCCTTTGCCCTCGGCCTGGATGATGAAAGGGATCATGGCGAGCACCGACAGCGCGAGGACGGGCAGATAGAGCCACCAGTGGTGCTCGGCATCCAGCCCCGCCGCCCGCAGGTGGAGGGGAACCACGAGGAACAGCGAGGTCATCAGGGTATGCAGGGTCAGCACGCCAAAGTCGAGGCGCAGCAGCTCCCGATCCCCGAGCACGGCCCGAAACTGGCTGGCCACCGGCTCCGCGTCCCGGTGAATACTGGACCGCTCCGGGGTGGGAACCACCAGCAGCAGGATCAGGATCCCGCCGGCGGCGAGCAGGGCGGTAAACCAGAAGATGCCGGAGAGACCCGCCCAATGGGCGAGCGACGGAGCCAGCACCAGCGCCAGGGCGAAGGACATGCCGATGCTCACGCCGATGGTCGCCATGGCGCGGGTGCGCACCTGCTCGCGGGTGAGGTCCGCCGTCAGGGCCATCACCGCCGCGGCGATCGCCCCGCTTCCCTGGAGCACGCGTCCGAGGATCACGCCCTGGATGCTGTCGGCCATCGCGGCCACGATGCTGCCGATGGCGAACAGCAGCAGCCCGGCGAAGATCACGGGCTTGCGGCCCACGCGATCGGAGAGCATGCCGAAGGGGATCTGCAGCAAGGCCTGCGTGAGACCGTAGGCGCCGATGGCCAGACCGATGGTCAGGGGCGTGGCGCCGGCGAGGTCTCCCGCGTAAAGGGCGAACACCGGCAGGACCAGGAACAGCCCGAGCATGCGCAGCGCGAAGATCCCGGCCAAGCCGGCAGCGGCCCGCCGCTCGGAGCCCGTCATGGGCACCACCGGCCCGCTCGCTCTGCTCATCGAACTGCTCTTTGCCTCTGCCCTGAAAGGCTCGCTATAGTAGCAGTTTGGCTCCGCACCGGATACTGACTTGGACACCATCCGCATCCGCGGCGCACGCACCCACAACCTCAAGAACGTCGACCTCGACCTACCGCGAGACCGGCTGATCGTGCTCACCGGTCTGTCCGGCTCGGGCAAGTCATCGCTCGCCTTCGACACCGTCTATGCCGAGGGCCAGCGCCGCTACGTGGAGTCCCTGTCCGCCTACGCGAGACAGTTTCTGTCGGTCATGGACAAGCCGGACGTGGACCATATCGAGGGGCTCTCGCCGGCGATCTCCATCGAGCAGAAGACGACCTCGCACAATCCCCGCTCCACGGTCGGCACCATCACCGAGATCTACGACTACCTGCGCCTGCTCTTTGCCCGTGTCGGCATCCCCCGCTGCCCGGCGCACGGCGAGCCCCTGGAGGCTCAGACCGTCAGCCAGATGGTGGATCAGGTGCTGGCCCTGCCCGAGGGCGAGAAGCTGATGCTGCTCGCGCCCGTGGTCTCGGAGCGCAAGGGCGAGTACCACCGCCTCCTCGGCGAGCTGCACGCACAGGGCTTCATCCGCGCCCGCATCGACGGCGAGCTCTGCGAGCTCGACGCCCCCCCGGCGCTCGATCTCAAGCGCAAGCACAACATCGAGGTGGTGCTGGACCGCTTCCGCGTGCGCCCGGACCTCTCGCTGCGCCTGGCCGAGTCCTTCGAGACCGCGCTCGGGCTCTCCGGCGGGGTGGCGCGCGTCGCCTGGCTGGACGACCCGGAGCGCGAGGAGCTCCTGTTCTCCGCCGCCTTCGCCTGTCCCGTATGCGGGTACAGCATCCCGGACCTCGAGCCGCGGCTGTTCTCCTTCAACAACCCGGCCGGGGCCTGCCCGACCTGCGACGGACTCGGGGTGGAGCAGTTCTTCGACCCCGCAAAGGTGGTGCTGCACCCGGAGCTCAGCCTGGCGGGCGGGGCGGTACGCGGCTGGGACCGACGCAACGCCTATTATTTCCAGATCATCCGGTCCCTCGGCGGGCACTACGGCTTCGACGTCGAGACCCCGTGGCAGGAGCTGCCCGAGGCGGTGCGGGGGATCGTCCTCTACGGCAGCGGCAAGGAGAGGATCAAGCTCAAGCTGCCACACGAGCGCGGCGCGGGCAAGGTCCGGCCCTTCGAGGGCATCATCCGCAACATGGAGCGCCGCTACCGGGAGACCGACTCCAACACGGTGCGCGAGGAGCTCGCCCGCTACATCTCCCAACAGCCCTGTCCCGCCTGCAAGGGCTCGCGGCTCAACGAGGCGGCGCGCCATGTGTTCGTGGGCCAGCGCACGCTGCCGGAGATCTCTGCCCTGCCGGTGGGCGAGGCACTCGGCTTCTTCGACCGGCTCGAGCTCGCGGGGAAACGCGGCGAGATCGCCGCCAAGGTCGTCAAGGAGATCGCGCAGCGGCTCAAGTTCCTGGCCGACGTGGGACTCGACTACCTGACCCTGGAGCGCAGCGCCGAGACCCTGTCCGGGGGCGAGGCCCAGCGCATCCGTCTCGCCAGCCAGATCGGCGCCGGGCTGGTGGGCGTGATGTACATCCTCGACGAGCCGTCCATCGGCCTGCACCAGCGGGATAACGCGCGCCTGCTGCAGACCCTCACCCATCTGCGGGACCTGGGCAACACCGTCATCGTGGTCGAGCACGACGAGGAGGCGATCCGCAGCGCGGACCTGGTGGTGGATCTCGGGCCGGGGGCCGGCATCCACGGTGGCGAGGTGGTGGCGCAGGGCTCGGCGGATGAGATCGCCGCCAGTGCCGCTTCGCTGACCGGGCGTTACCTGTCCGGCGACCTGCGCATCGAGATCCCCGCGCGCCGCAGGCCGGCCGACCCGCAACGGGAGCTGCGCCTGGTGGGCGCCAGCGGACACAACCTGCGCGCGGTGGACGTCTCCATTCCGGTGGGCACCTTCTGCTGCATTACCGGGGTATCGGGCTCTGGCAAGTCCACCCTGATCAACGACACCCTGTACCCACTGGCGGCGCGCAGACTCAACGGGGCGAGCCTGCGGCCCGCGCCGTTCGACGAGGTCGCGGGCCTGGAGCACTTCGACAAGGTCGTCGACATCGACCAGAGTCCCATCGGCCGCACCCCGCGCTCCAACCCGGCGACCTATACGGGTCTGTTCAACATGGTGCGCGAGCTGTTCGCCGCGGTGCCGGAGGCGCGCTCCCGCGGCTACACGGCCGGCCGCTTCAGCTTCAACGTCAAGGGCGGACGCTGCGAGGCATGCAAAGGGGACGGACTCATCCGGGTGGAGATGCACTTCCTGCCGGACGTCTACGTCCAGTGCGACATCTGCAAGGGCCAGCGCTACAACCGCGAGACCCTGGAAATCCGCTACAAGGGCAAGACCATCGCCCAGGTGCTCGATCTGACCATCGAGGACGCCCTGGCCTTCTTCGCCCCGGTGCCCGTGATCAACCGCAAGCTGCAGACCCTGATGGACGTCGGCCTCTCCTACGTCAAGCTGGGCCAGAGCGCGACCACCCTCTCGGGCGGCGAGGCGCAGCGGGTCAAGCTCAGCCGCGAGCTCTCCAAGCGCGACACCGGGCGCACCCTCTACATCCTGGACGAGCCCACGACCGGCCTGCACTTCCATGACGTCAAGCAGTTGCTGGACGTGCTCCACCGCTTCTGCGACCACGGCAACACGGTGGTCGTCATCGAGCACAACCTGGATGTGATCAAGACCGCCGACTGGATCATCGACCTGGGACCGGAGGGCGGCGACCGCGGGGGCGAGGTGATCGCGACCGGCACCCCCGAGCAGATCGCGGGGAACGAGCGATCCCACACCGGGCGCTTCCTTCGCGCCCTGCTGAAGCGCGGCTGGTAGGTTCGCGCGGCCAGCCGCGACATGCTTCCCGAGGCGCCGATTATTGGCCATCCCGGCCAAGATCGGCACATCCCCGTGCCGCGGGAAGCGACGAATGGACCGGCGTTTCCCTAGCCCGAGGGGGAAGGTCGCGGCGAGGCTCCCTTGCGCGATCTCGACCCCCGCGCCGTTTTGGGTCGAGCGCCGGCCCTTACGCGCCGGCTCGCGGCGGTCTTCCCAGGTCCGCGGGCCTGGACGGTCCCGCCGTCGGAGATCGCCAGGATCAGGCCCAGGCTGGCGAAGGCGGTGACCAGGCTGCTCCCGCCCTGGCTGATGAAGGGCAGGGTGATGCCGGTCAGGGGAATGAGCTTGGTCACGCCCCCGACGTTCAGGAAGGTCTGGGTCGCGATCACCGTGGTCAGCCCCGCGCACAGCAATCTGCCGAAGGGAGAGGCGCTCAGGCTGGCGATGCGCAGGCAACGCTCGAAGAACAGCAGGAAGAACACCAGCACCAGGGCGCAGCCGACGAAACCGAGCTCCTCGCCAATCACCGAGTAGATGAAATCGGACTCGGCGATGGGTGTGTACTCCGGGTTTCCGCGGCCGAAACCCTCCCCCCAGAGCCCGCCGGAGTACATGCCGGACAATCCCTGCAGGACCTGCCAGCCGCCGCCGGTCGGATCGTCGAAGGGGGAAAGCCAGGCCTGGATGCGGCGCTGGCCGTGGAAGAACAGCGAAAGGATCAGGTATCCAAAGCCCGCCGCGCCGACCAGGCCGTAGACCAGGTATCCGATGCGCCCGGTGCCGACGAACAGCATGGCCAGCAGGGCGCAGCTCAGCACGACGAACATCCCGAGGTCGCGTTGCAGGAACAGCAGCCCGGTCAGCAGCGCCCAGAACCCGATCAGGGGCAGCAGCTCCTTGAACGGCGGAACCGGCACCGACCACAGTCCGCCCCATTTCCCCAGCGTCTTGGCCTGCTGGTGGATGAAGCCCGCCAGAAAAAGGATCACGCTCAGCTTGAGGAGCTCCGTCGGAGTCACGAATCCCGCCGCGTAGACGCCGCCGCGAAAGCGCTGACCGGTGACCAGGACGACCGCCACCAGCGCCAGCGAGAGCCCCGCCCAGACCCAGGGCGCGGCGCACAGCCGCTGATAGCGGCCCCGCATGCCGAGCAGGCAGACCGCGAGCATGGTCAGCACTCCTGCCGGGAAGATGTAGCGGCTCGCCGCCCACGCGTCCATGCCAGCGAACGCGCCCATGCGCACCTGGGCGAGCAGCCCCAGACCAGCGAGAAGGGCCACCACGGGCGGAAGGACCTGATCGCCCTGAAACCTGGCCGCAACCAGCACCAGATGCACCGCGACCAGGCAACCCGCATAGACCACGAGCGGCAGCAGATCGAGAGGCGTTAGCGCGTGCCCAGCACCGTGGCTGGACCCCAGCACCATCAGGAAGCCCAGCAGGATGCACAGGAAGCACCCGAGCAGCAGGGTCCGCTCCGGCCGGCGATGTTCCCAGACGGCGCGAACGTCCGCCGGCGCGCGTGCCGCATTCACGGCAGGAGCCCCAGCTCCCGGGCCTTCAGCAGCAGGTCGCGGGCGATCGGCGCGGCGGTGGCGGACCCGAAGCCGCCGTGCTCGACCAGCACCGCGACCGCCAGCCGCGGCCGCTCCGCCGGGGCGAAGCCGACGAACCAGCTGTGCGCGGCGCCCAGCGGGTTCTGCGCCGTCCCCGTCTTGCCCGCGATCGTCAGGCCCTCGACGTCGATGCCGCGTCCCGTCCCGTCGGCAACGACGCCGCGGAGCATCCGCGCCAGCCGCCGGGCAGTGTCCTCCGGCATGAAGCGCGCGAGCTTGGCGGGCGGATCACCCGCGACGAGCCGGGGCCTCATGGCGACCCCGCCGTTGGCCACCGCCGCAGCGATCAGCGCCATGTGGGCCGGCGTCGCCAGCAACGCCCCCTGGCCCACCGAGGCCTGCGCCAGACCGTACTTGTCGGAGGCCGCGATGCGGGGTACGCGTCCCGTGCTCATCTCCCAGGCCCCGAACGGGCTCTTGTGCAGCGCGACCTGCCGATCGAAGTAGAAACGATCGGCATTGCGCAGGAAGGCCTCGCTGCCGTAGCTGACCCCCAGCTGGGCGAAGAACACGTTGGACGACTCGGCCAGCGCCGTCGCCAAATCCAGATCGCCGAATCCCTTCCAGACCCTTCCCGCCCGGCGGGCCTCGTAATACTCGTGATCCCGGATCTTCCGGTAATAGGATGAGGTGCTGTAGCCGTCGGCGGGGCAGTAGAGCGTGCCCTTGAACCCGGCGTTGAGCGCCAGGGCCGCGGTAACGATCTTGAAGGTCGAGCCGGGGGGATAGAGCCCCTGGGTCGCCCGGTTGAGCAAGGGGGCCGCCTGGTCGTCGCCGTGGAACAGGGCTGGCGAGATCCGGTTCGGGTCGAACGCGGGTGCGCTGGCGAGCACGCGCACGGCGCCGTTATCCGGTTCCAGGAGCACCACGGCGCCGGGCCTGCTCTTTAGCAGCTGCATCGCCAGCAGCTGAAGCCGCGCGTCCAGCGTCAGCCTGAGGTCCTGGCCTTGGAGACGCCTGCCGCGCGACAGCAGCTGCCGCCCCAGCTCGCCCCACGCCGGCAGGCTGGACGCGGTGCCGCCGTTGAGCTCCGCGTTCGCCGCCGCCTCGATACCCGATGCGCCGAACTTCGGGTCGCTGTAGCCGACCACATGCGCGAACGCGGGACCGTACGGATACATCCGATACACCTGCCCACCGTACTCTCGGCTGTACGCCAGCACCTCGCCCCGGTGATCGAGGATCTTGCCGCGCTGGATCCGGTGGGCGGGGTTGAACTGACGCCGGTCGTAGGACTGCATGAAGGCGACGAACTGCGGCCGGAACAGGCCGGTCAGCTGCCAGGTGGCCTGGTAGAGCAGCACGCCGGAGAACAGCAGCACCAGTGCGGCGAACGGCAAGCGGTACGACCTTCGCGCCTTGCCGAGATGGCGCAGCTCGGTAAGGTCCCGATAACCGAGGATCAGCTTGATGACGTAGATGCCGGAGACGAAGAAGGCGATGTGCAGGCTCACCCTCAGCGCCGGCCAGACCCGCGAGTCGAACAGAGAACCGAACAGCTCCAGGGGCTTGGTCAGATCCACGCCGCGTCAGTCAGCTCACAGGCTCGCGATCAACATCCAACAGACAGACGTCGCCGTCGCGCACCTTCACCGCGAGCGGCTCCAGGAACGCGCCGACGCAGGGCCCGCGCACGCACTCGCCGCTGTCGATGAGGAACAAGGCCCCGTGCAGCCCGCATTGGATGAACGCCTCCTCGGCATCGAGGAAGCGGTGCGGCACCCACTCCAGGGTCGCGCCGGTATGGGGACAGCTGTTGCGGTAGGCGTGGAGCCGACCCGCGAAGCGCACCACGAAGAGGTCGACCGGACCGCCGTCGAGCTCCAGGGTGAAGCCGCGGCTGCCCGGGTCCGCCAGCGCGTCCAGCGGACACAGGGGGATCAGCCCCCTCACGCCCAACCCTCCGACCTGGCGCAGGCGACCAGGCCATCCAGCCCCCGACGGCCGCATTTGTGGCCGGCCAGCCGATTTGCCCGCTCGAGGAGCGCGTCGAGCGCGATCCCCGCGAGCAGGCCGTCGATCAGCGCCGCGTTAAAGACATCCCCCGCCCCCAGGGTATCCACGACCCGGGACGGCGCGTAAGACCGGGCGTGCCGGACGGGTCCTCCCCGCGCCTGTCCGTAGGCCCCGCCCTCCCCCCAGGCCAGAAACAGCCGCTCGGCGCTTACGCCGCTCCACTGATCGGCGAGGAAGCGCACCGGGTCGGCGTATCCGCGGCTTACCGCGTAGACGCGGGAGAAGATCAGGACCCGCGGCCCATCGAAGAGCCGCTCCACGCCGGGCCGGGGCTTCTCCACCTCCAGCGATACGGGCAGCTCGGGATGCCGCGCGGCGAGGTCCCGGAGCATGGTCGCCGTCTGGTCCGGATCGCGTCCCTCGAAGTGAACCCAGTCGAAGCGGTCCAACTCGAACGGCGAGAACGCCAAGGCGCTGAGCTCGGGCAGATCGCGATAATGGACAATGGTTCGGCTGCCGGATTCCCGGCTGAGGGTGACGTAGGAGGTCGGCGTATGGCCACCGGCGTGGCGTACGCAGCGCGAGGCATCTACTCCATGCCGACCGAGGTCGGCCAGGATCTGCTCGCTCGCGGCATCGTCCCCCAGCGTGCCCGCCCAGGCGCAGCGATGGCCGAGCTGGGCGAGCGTCACCAGCGTATTGGTCGCATTGCCGCCGCGTCGCACGTCCTGATCGAGGGCGCGCACCTCGTCGTCTTCCTGGGGATAGACCTCGACCCTGTTGATCACATCCAGCGCCGCAACGCCGACACTCAGCACGCGGGCGGACGAGATGGGTCTCGCGTCATCGGTCACGGGCCAGGCGGAACCCCAGGGTGTTGAGACGGGTGTCGGCCGTGAAGTGATTACGCGCGGTGCTCCGCATGGAGTGCGCGGGCTTGTTGAAGGCCCCGCCGCGGGCGACGCGGTACCGGCAGCCACTCACTTGCCGCGGACGGCCGTCGGACGGAGCACCCTCGTAGTCGGGCTGGTAGCAGTCCTGCACCCATTCCATGGCGTTGCCGTGGGTGTCGTAGAGACCGATGGGATTGGACTCGAAGCTGCCGACCGGCGCGGTAGAGATATTGTCCCACTCGCTGCCGCAGTCGAAACAGACCGCCCTTCCCTGGCCTGGCTCGAATCCCCACCAGTAGGCGGAGCGTCGGCCGGCGGAGGCGGCATACTCCCACTCCGCCTCGCTGGGCAGGCGGTAGCGCGCGCGGGTCTGGCCCGACAGCCATTCGGCGTAGGCCGTGGCATCCTCCCAGCTGACGTCGACCACGGGCCGGCGCCCACGGCCCCAGCCGTAGTCGTTGGGAAGCCGCCGTCCGGTGGCGCGCGCGAAGCGATCGTACTCGGCGAACGTGACCTCGTTGGCGCCGATCAGAAAGCCGGCGACATTCACCTCGTGGACCGGACCCCAGTCATCGCTCGGCAGGGTGCGGACCTGTCCCATGGTGAAGTTCCCGCCCTCGAGCACCACCATCGGCGGCCCGAAGCCGCCGCCCGAGAGGCGGTCCGTGAGGGTCCCCGCGACCGCCGGCACGACCTCCTCGGCGGACGAGGGACGCGCGGCCGACTCCGTCTCGTCCACCTCGGGCGGGGGCAAAGTGTGCGGCGACGTGCCGCCCTCCGATCCAGCCGCCGCGGCGTCCGCGGTCGGCGGTCCGGAGTCGCCGGGAAGGGTCCAAACCTGCTGGCCGAGCAGGAGAACACCGCCCACGGCCAGCAGGGCGCCCAAGACCAGGCCTCCCAGGAAGCGGATATCGGCCAGCGACGCGGGCCAGGACTTGCGTCGCGACGGGCGAAGCCCAAGACCCGGCTCGCCCTCGGAATCGGCCGACGCGCCGCGCTGCTCGATGAGCACCTGAAAGCGCTCCTGCATCAGCTGGCGCTCTTCAGTCAATCGCGCCACTTCCTCGCGAGCGGCGGCCAGGGCGAGCTTCTGGCGCTCCAGGTCCTGCTTCAAGCCGTCGCTGGTGAGGTGCTGGTCCTCGAGCTCGTCCTCGAGGCGCCGGCACTGGGCCTCCGTGAGATCCACCACCCGGTCCTTCTCGTGCAAGGTGAGACGCAGGGTTTCGACCTCCTGCTGCAGGGCGAGGTGCTCCGTGGCGGAATGGACGTCTCGCTCCGGCTGCATATCCCGCAGGGCAGCCAGCTCGGCGCGCAGGCGCTCGACGTTCTGGGCGGCCTGCGCCTTGAGTGTGCCGAGATTGCCACCCCTTCGTTCTGAACCCTCGCCAACGCTCATCGGATCTTTCCTAATCGGCTCATTCTTCCCAGCGGTGCTCCGCGGTTACAATCGCGCACATGCATTATGCACGGTCAAACCGGGGAAATGCGACGGTTCGGCGACTTGGCCGCCAGCCGCATCGAAACCCGGTTGCCACGATGAAGTCGATAGAAATTAGCACATGAAGGCCGCGAAAGGGGCCATCGCCGCGGGCCACGAAAAGACCGCCGAGGCCGCGGCTGTCGTTCTCGCATCCGGCGGCAACGCCTTCGATGCCGCGGTCGCCGCCTGCTGCGCGGCCTGCGTGGTGGAGCCGGTTCTCGCGTCGCTCGGCGGCGGCGGCTTTCTGCTGGCCAAGCCGGTGTCCGGGGCGCCCGTGATCTACGACTTCTTCGCGCAGACCCCGCACCGCAAACGGGCGCCCCAGGACATCGACTTCTACCCGGTCTCCGTGGATTTCGGCGACGCCACCCAGGAGTTCCACATCGGGATGGGCGCGATCGCCACGCCCGGAACCATCGCCGGCCTGTTCGCCGCCCAGCGCGACCTGTGCCGCATGCCGATGCGCGACCTGGTCGCGCCCGCGCGAGACTACGCCCGCGACGGCGTCGCGCTCAATCACTTTCAACACCATCTCGCCACCATCGTCGAGCCCATCCTGCGCGCCAGCGCGGCTGCCTTCGCTCCCCACGCGGCGTTCGACCGTCCCGACCGCCTGGCCGAGCCGGGGACGATCGTCCGGCAGCCGGACCTCGCGGACAGCCTGGAGGCCATCGCCCGCGAGGGCGAGGGGATCTTCTACGGTGGGGACCTCGGCCAGCGGTTAATCGCGGACTGCGCGGCCGGCGGCGGACACCTGGAAGTCGAGGATCTCCGCGCTTACCGCGTCATCAAGCGCCGGCCCCTGAGCGCGACCTACCGCGGCGAGCGGATCTACACCAATCCGTCTCCCGCCTTGGGCGGCCCCCTCATCCTGTTCGCCCTGCGACTGCTGACCGAGACGGAGCTAAACATCCATCCGAGAGGCGGGGCGCGTCATCTGCACGCCCTGGCCATGGCCATGCAGCTCACCCAGCGTCTGCGCCGCGAGGGAACCAGCGACCCCGCCCCGGACTCGGACCCCCTGGCAACTGAGCTGCTCGGCGTGATGCGCAGGCACGCGGTGTTCAGACGGGGCACCACCCAGATCAGCATCGCGGACGGCGACGGCAACCTGGCAAGCCTGACCTTGTCGAACGGCGAGGGTGCGGGCTACGTGCTCCCGGGCACCGGAATCGTGCTCAACAACATGCTCGGGGAGGAAGACATCAATCCGCACGGTTTCCACCGCTGGCCGAGAAACCGGCGCATCAGCTCCATGATGTCGCCCACCCTGCTCGCGCGCCCGCGAGGGGACTGGGTGGTGACCGGATCGAGCGGCTCCAACCGCATCCGCAGCGCGATCCTGCAGGTCCTGGTCAACCTCGTGGACTACGGCCTGCCGCTCGAGGATGCGGTTGTCGCACCCCGCATCCACTACGAGGGCGACCTGCTCAATCTCGAGCCGCCGGTGGCTGACGACACCCTGGCGGAGCTTCGGGGGCGCTGGCCGAACATCCGGCGCTGGAGTCACACCAGCGTCTTCTTCGGCGGTGCCCACAGCGTCCGACGAGACGCCGGGGGAGAGCTCGGGGGAGCAGCCGATCCGCGCCGCGGCGGCGTCGCGCTGCAGGTCTGACCCGGCTAGCCTGGCGCCCGCACGGTCAGGGTGCCGTCGCGTTGGACGAGCTCGAAATGCTTCAGGTAGCTCATGCCGAGCAAGACCTCGTTGCCCGGCATGTTAGGCAGCACCGAGGCCCGTACGTCGCTGAGCCGCAGCCCGCCGAGATCCACGCTGCCGAGCCGTGTGCTCCATACCCTGACGTTTCCGTTCGCGGTTCGGCTGATCCGGGCGGCCCCCAGCGGCAGCTCCAGCCTTCGCGCCAACTCCAGCGGGAGCGCGACGTCGGTCGCCCCGGTGTCGACCAGGAAGCGCACGGGCTCCCCATTGATAAGGCCGTCGGCGACATAGTGGCCGCTCCGGTTGCGGGCGAGCACGACCTGCATCCGGCCGCTGGCGTCCGCCGCCGCCACTGGATCGCGGTTCGGATTCTCCTGATGGCTGATCAGTCGGTTGAAGAATAGGGCCAGGATGGCCAATGCCAGGACCCATGCGCCAAACAGCATGCCCTTCCCGATCCGAGATGGGACGCCACCTGCGCCAGAAAGATGTTCACTCATGTCGGGGGAAATGGGGGGTGCCGCGGCCTGCGGCAAGGTGCACGGGCCCGGCCGGGCCCGTGCATGGATGCATCAGGGTTAGCGCGCGTAGGGGTTGGGTTGACCCGGCGCCGACTGGCGGTTGAACTCGGCGCGGTAATAGGCTACCGCGCTGCGCCCGTTGGCAACCACGTCGTAGACCTTCCAGCCGTCCTCCGACTTGTACATACGGAAGTCGAGCTTCGACGGGTAGCTGCCCGGCCGCAGGATACCGACCGAGACGTTTACCGTGCCGCGGCGCGACATGCCCGGGCGCAGGAAACGGATCTGCTGGCCCTGATAGTTGGCGACCTTCAGCGCCAAGCCGCTGAGGAAACGCGCCTCGAGCGAGGCCACCATGGCCTCTCGCTGATCCTGGGTCATGGCGGCGTAGCGCGGCCCGGCGATCCATTTGGCCATGCGGGCGAAGTCGAAGTAGGGGGCCATTTCCTTGTCGAGGTAGGCGGCCACCTGCAACTTGTTCGGCTTCTCTTCCTGATCCAGGAACGCGAGCAGCTTGTCCAGCCCTTCGCGCAGTACGGCGGCGGCATCCGCCGCGGGATCGACGCGCGCGGCGGAACCGTAGGGCGCTGGCCCGTAAGGACCGGGACCATAGCCGTAGGCGGGCTGCGCCTGGGCGGTGCCGGCCAGGGTCAATCCGAGCACGAGGGGCATCCAGAAATGGGATTTCATCAAGTTCCTCCGGTAATTGTTATCTGGCCGCGCGAAACCGCTCACGCGGCGTCCCGGCAGGGTGCCAACGCGGTGGGGGAAAATCAAGCCATGATAGCGGCCGGGGGGCGAAAGGTTGCAGCGCTCCCGCCCAGGCGGATAGCCCGGAGCGCCGGGCATTCCCTAGACGGGATGATCCGGAACCCTCCACGGCACGGAGACGTGATGCCAATCTCGGCGGAGCGATCCGCGGAGAATGGAGAAACGCGGAAACCGCGTTTTCGCGTTTCGTGCAGGTAGCAGATGCCTCCGGCGCGCACGGCCCGGGCGAGAGGACCGTCGACCCAGATGGTCTCGCCGGCCAGGCAAGGGCTACCGCGCCGCGTGCGCCCCTGGCGGCCGGTGCCGGCCGGTCTAGCGCCTTCGCCCGCCGGTCAGGGAGCCGAGAATGCCCCGCATCAACGAGCGCCCGATCTGGGTGCCGATGGAGCGTGCCGCGCTCGATACGAAGGCCTCCAGCGGGCTCTGCCGTCCACCGCCGGAGGAAGTCCTGGCCCGCGGCTCGGCGACAGGGGCGGACGGCGCCACCTCGGCCGCGGCCTGCTCGGCTCGCTGCTGCAGGATCTCGTAAGCGGAGACGCGGTCCACCGCTTGGTCATAGATGCCCTTGACCAGGGAGCCCGCCATCACGGCCGCGCGCTCGGCGGGGGTGATCGGACCCAGACGGCTTCCAGGCGGGGCGACGCGAATGCGCTGCACCACCGACGGGGTGCCCTTCTCGTCCAGGGTCGAGGCGAGCGCCTCGCCGACGCCGAGCTCGGTGATCACCTGCTCGGTGTCGAGGTCCGGGTTGGGACGGAAGGTCTGGGCCGCCACCCGCACCGCCTTCTGATCCTTGGGCGTGAAGGCCCGCAGCGCGTGCTGAACCCGATTGCCGAGCTGGCCGAGCACGTCCTCGGGCACGTCGGTGGGGTTCTGGGTCACGAAGTAGACGCCGACGCCCTTGGAGCGGATCAGGCGCACCACCTGCTCCACCTTGTCGAGCAGTATCTTCGGGGCATCGTCGAACAGCAGATGCGCCTCGTCGAAGAAGAAGACCAGCTTGGGCTTGTCCGGATCGCCGACCTCCGGCAGCTGCTCGAACAACTCGGAGAGCAGCCACAGCAGGAAGGTCGCGTACAGGGCGGGGGTGTGGATGAGCTTGTCCGCGGCGAGCACGTTCACGAATCCGCGACCCTGCTCGTCGGTCTGCATCAGGTCGGCGAGATCCAGGGCCGGCTCGCCGAACAGCTGCTCGGCGCCCTGCTCCTCGAGTGTCAGCAGGCGGCGCTGGATGGCGCCGACGCTGGCTTTCGAGACATTGCCGTAGGTCGACTGCAGGGCGCTGGCGTTGTCGGCGACATAGGCGAGCAGGGACCGCAGGTCCTTGAGATCCAGGAGCAGCCAGCCGTTCTCGTCGGCCACCCGGAAGACGATGTTGAGCACTCCCTCCTGGGTGTCGTTGAGGTTGAGCAGCCGGGCGAGCAACAGGGGTCCCATGTCCGAGATGGTCGTCCGCACCGGGTGCCCCTGCTCCCCCGTGATGTCCCAGAAGATCACCGGCGAACCGGCATAGGCGAAACCTTCCTCCGCCTCCAGATCCATTTCCGCGACCCGCTCGGCAACCCTCGCATTGCCGCCTCCCGCCTGGCTGATGCCGGCCAGGTCGCCCTTGATGTCCGCCAGGAACACCGGTACCCCGACACGGCTGAAGCCCTCCGCCAGACGTTGCAGGGTGACCGTCTTGCCGGTGCCCGTGGCGCCCGCGACGAGCCCGTGACGATTGGCCATGCGCGACAGGATGGAGACCGGGACCTCGCCTTTGCCAACGAGAAGGGATTTGGACATCGGGGTGGCTCCTTGAGATCAGCTGGAAACAGGGTTTGGCTCCGGAGCGCCGGATCCGAAACCGGAAAGATATTCATTGACCAGGACGCGGCGCAGCTCGCCCGGCGCGACCGGTTTGTGCAGCAGCGGATAACCGCGGGCCTGGGCCTCCCGCTGGCGCTCGCCGGCGGTATCGCCCGTGACCAGGACGGCGGGCAGCCTGCGGCCGGCGTTCGCGTTGATCACGGCCAGCAGCTCGATCCCGTTTTCACCGTCCGGAAGCCGGTAGTCGACCACGGCCACGTCCGGGCGCAACCCGCGCTCGCGGATCAGGTTGAGCGCCTCCGCGGCGCTCGCGGCGCAAAAGGCGTGGAAACCCCAGGAGCGCAGCAGGCGCGCCGTTGCCAGCAGAACCGGATCGTCGTCCTCGACCACGAGCACGCGAAGATTCAACGCGTCCTTCGGCGACTCCGAGACGACATCGACGCCGGTCTGAGCAACCGGGGACGAGGCCAACGGCACCTCGACGAAGAAGACCGATCCCTTCCCGACCCGGGAGAGGGCGCCCAGACGCAGATCCAGGAGATCGGCGATGCGCTTGGCGATCGCCAACCCGAGCCCCAGCCCCTGGTGACGGTTGCGCGCCGGATTGCCGAGCTGGTAGAACTCGTCGAAGATGCTTTCGAGCTGATCCTCGGCGATGCCCTCGCCCGTGTCCCAAACCTCGATGCGCAGCCGGTCGCCCCGCCGCCGCGACCCGAGCAGCACCCTGCCCTTGCGCGTGTGGCGGATGGCGTTGGACATCAGGTTGTGAAGGATTCGTTCCAACAGATCGGGGTCGGTACGCAGGCTGGCCTTGTTCGGGAACACCCGCACCCGGACCCCGCGGTCCGCCGCCAGCGGCCGAAACTGGCCCTGCAATCGGTGCAGGAAGACCAGCGCCGAGAACTCCCGCTCACGCGGGATGACGATGCCCGCCTCGAGCTTGGTGATGTCCAGAAGCGCCTTCAGCAGGCCATCCATCACCGCCAGCGTCGATTGCATGTCCCGCGCGATCTCTCGCGCCTGACCCTCGAGCGGGGCACAGGTCAGCGCACCGAGCAGCAGCGACATCGCCTGCAGGGGCTGGCGCAGATCGTGATTGGCCGCGGCGAGAAAGCGCGACTTGGCGACGCTGGCCTTGTCGGCCTCCTCCTTCGCCTGCGCCAGCGCCTGCTCTATGGCCTTGCGCCGGGTGATGTCACGGGCGAAGATCGCGACCCCCTGAGGCCTGCCATCCGGCCCCAGCACCGGGTACATGTTGTTGTCGTACCAGCGCCCCGCCCGCTGGTCCTCGAAGCGCTGCGGCGTGCCCTGCTCCAGGACCTCTTGCGCCTGCTGGTGCCGCCGGCGGGCGACCTCCCCGGGCGCCAGCTCGAGGATGGTCCTGCCAAGCACCTCGGAGACCGGCAGCCCGAAGCTTGCGGCCGCCCGCTGATTGACCACCACCGCCCGGTGCTCGGCGTCCAGCAGCACCACCACATCGTCGCCCGTCGCGTCGATCAGGGTCCGCAAACGCTCCTCGCTCTCGCGCAGCGCAACGTCCATCCGCCTGCGCCCACCCGGGCATCCTGGGCCGCATCGCGCTCCAACTCGGCGACGCGGGCGCGCAGCGCGGACAACTCGCGCGACAGCTCCTCGCGGGAACTTCCTGAATCGCTCATAGGGGGCCAGAGTGATGCTTCGCGACCTGCCCAGGTTGAAATCCGTCAGTGACAACACGGAGAATTCCGCGTACACGAGCGGGATGTTAGCGAATAATTGCGGCGAAACTCATGTATTTTCCCATCGACGAAGCGACCCGAGCCCAGGCCAAGACGCCGCATGAGCTGGCGATGGTCAATCTGCTGCTGATCAACCTGCTGATGCTGATCGCGCTGCTCGCCGGGAGCTTCCTGCAGCAGGACTCTCCTCTGGCGGATTACAAGCTCGTGGGCGTGCTGATACCGCTTGCGATCTCGCTCTCGATCGTCGCCTACAGCTTCGTGCGCGCCGCCAGGGCCGCCGCGGGCGAACCCTGGTTCGTGACGGTGCACTGGCGGATCGCTACCGGCCGCTACAAGATCCTGCTGATCGCGTACCTGGTCGGCGCCGCGTTGATCGGAATCGGCTGGCTGCTGTCTCAGGGGCAGGCGGACCCGCGCATGCAAGCGCTGATGTTCATTGCGCTGCAACGGGTGGCCATCGCGCCGGTTCTGATCGCGCTCATGGTCCTGATCATGCTGGAGTCCGGCTCCCTCTACCAGGCCGGCCGGGGTGAGGTGCCGGACGGCGTGGCGAAACGCTTTCCGCCGCCGGTGGATCTGGCCACTTCCGAGACCGAGCTGTCCTCCAGCGCCGCCTGATCCTCGACGCAGCGGACCGCGATGAAATCCCCCACCGACAAGATGCTGCGGGAAATCGAGGACGAGGTCCGCTACACGCGGGAGCTCATCGGGCGCGACACCCTCGATCCCCGGGTCATGGCGGCCATGGCCGAGGTCCCGCGCCATGAGTTCGTACCCGGGCACGAGCGGCTGTACGCGTACGCGAACGGCCCCCTCCCCATCGGCCACGGTCAGACCATCTCGCAACCCTATATTGTCGCCCTGATGACGGATCTTCTGGGCTGCGGCCCCGACGCCAGGGTGCTGGAGATCGGCACCGGCTCGGGCTACCAGTCCGCGGTTCTCTCCCGGGTGGTGAAGCAGGTCTACTCGGTGGAGGTCATCGGCGATCTGGCGGCACAGGCGGGCGAGCGTCTCGCGCGGCTCGGCTACGCGAACGTCCTGACACGTCAGGGCGACGGCTACCTGGGATGGCCGGAGCACGCGCCGTACGACGGCATCCTGGTCACCGCGGCCGCACCTTCCGTGCCTCCGCCGCTCGTGGAGCAGCTCGGGGCGGGCGCGCGCCTTGTGATCCCCGTCGGCCCGCCGTACGGGCATCAGGAGCTCTTGGTGATCGAGAAAAACGCCGACGGGTCGATCCGCACCCGCGACCTTCTTGGCGTCGCATTCGTTCCCTTGACGCGGCCCCGCCCCGACGAGGGTTGAGCACCGGGACCGCACCGAGAAAGATCAGTCTCGGCACATCGACGAATTTCAGCGCGTTGACAGGTGTGTAGCGGAGAGCGCTGGTGCAGACCGGGAGCGCCGCAGGGTGATGCTGCGCCTCCAATGACTGTCCTGAATCAGCGCATCGATTCACCGCTCACCTTGCGCGGTGGATAGAGCCGACCGTGCCAGAACCAGATCTCGTCGCCGTTGGCCAGGAAGATGAACGGATCTACGGCGTACTGCTCGCGGATCGCGTCCGCGTAGTCGGCGGCCTGCCGCTCACCTTCCAGGGGATCGCGACTCGCCCGCTTGGCCTCGACGATGGCAAGCGGCCCTGGAGGGACAGATCATCCCCGCCAAGCAGCGCGACGAGTGACTGTCCTGAATCAGCGCATCGATTCACCGCTCACCTTGCGCGGTGGATAGAGCCGACCGTGCCAGAACCAGATCTCGTCGCCGTTGGCCAGGAAGATGAACGGATCTACGGCGTACTGCTCGCGGATCGCGTCCGCGTAGTCGGCGGCCTGCCGCTCACCTTCCGGGGGATCGCGACTCGCCCGCTTGGCCTCGACGATGGCAAGCGGCCCTGGACGGACAGATCATCCCCGCCAAGCAGCTCGACGAGCTGGCGGCGAAGTAAAGCCTCCCTGCTCCCTCAGCCCTGAAAAGCCCGCGCAAGCGGGCTCTTACTCTTGTTGGTCCGGCCGAGCGCTGAAGTAGTGACTCGCCAGAACACGACATCCGATCTACGGATAACCATCATATCCCACGCCACAAGGTGCGAAGACGACGTGGTCGCCTGGGCTGGATAGCAAACCAGCCTCCTCCGCAAGGACCGCTTGGACCTGCTGGACATCTCCCACCCGGGCAAAGAGATCGAAAAATCGGGAATAAGAGAGAGCGCCACATCCCGCATATTTGTATGCCCGCACTCAACGCCCGATGAAGAGTAACTCGCGATGAGTTTGGGGAACCGAGGCCGCAATTCCCTGCCTCCCGGACTAAGACGGGTCAACCGCGAGCGCGAGTTCGTTTGAATCATCGAACTCTTCGAGATACTCCGGACGGCGATTAAGTACCGCCTGACAGACGGCCGCCTTGACCATCGCCGAAGGCGAGCGTCCGCGCTCCGCGACATGGTCCTCGAGTTGCTCGCGGACGACGTCATCGATCGAGCGCGCCGGATTGGGCTGTCTCCTGCGCCTCACCTGCCCGACGAGCGCGTCGTGATAGCTGGCAACCAGATTCGTCCATCGCTTCGACAGGGACCGAATGAGGTCTGTGTGGTTGGCCAGACGTACCTGTTCCGCCGCGTCCGCAGAGTGAAGTCTCGGAATCGAATCCTTGGGTGTGCCGCTCAGCTCGATGACCGCTTCGGGCGAAGCGGGGCGGAAGAACGGATGTAACCAGTCGTCCGTGGAACGGGGGCTGCCCTGGGTGATGGCGGGGCGATCGCCTTTTGCGGTGATCACGTCGTTGCACGAGCTGCATACGGGAACGAGATTCCACGGCGAGCAGGCCAGGAGCGGAAATCCGTTCTTGAACAGGTAGTGATCCAGCTCCGGGGTACCGATTTCTCCGTCGCAGTAAGGGCAAACAGTAGATGTTGGATACGTCGAGCAGAACGCGTCCTTGTAACCGCGGTTGCAGACACTGCGGTTGCCCGGGAAGGAGTAGCCCGGCCATTGATCTCTGTCGTTGTGGCTGAGCAGCTTGTAGCAGCGCTTGAAGAAGTCGCCCACTTGCTTGGCCAGTTGAGCATCAACACCGGGCAGCGCGGTAAGGTCACGAAAATCCCCTCCCTCCTTCAATAGGGCTGCGACCTTGTTCTGCCGGAGAAACTCGTCGTACAGTGCCTGACGAGCCGTGAGGGTTGCGGCAGCGATGGCTCGAATGCGAGCCTCTTGACCACCCAGACAGAATTTCCTCACCCATTCGGCGTCCAGATCGCTCCAGACCTGATTAACCCAGGCGCTATTGACCGCGTTGGCATTCAGGGCGGGATCGGCCAGCGCTTTGAGCAGGCGCTTGAACAGCACCACAACCCTGAACAGCAGCGCCGACTGTCTGGGCAGCTTAAGCGGATGTAGGGCCATCGCCTCCCGCCCGCAGACGCTTGAGGATCGCCCGCAGCTCCGCACGGTGGAAGCTGCTGCCGAGGACCTTCAGAATCTCCTCCAGCTCGGTTTCCTTGCCCTCCCAATCGGTCTTCAGGAGCCGGTCTAGGATCAGCTCGGAGCGGCGGCCGGTGCTGCTGTCGGCGCGGAAGAGGTTCATGTTGACCTCGCCCGGATCGGTGCCGAACAGGCCGCCACTGACCCCGCGGGCGTTGATCTCGCCTTGGTGCTTGTCCAGCACCGTCACCTCGGCGGCGAAGGCATCGGTCAGGGCGATGCTGGTGTGGGCGGCGACGACGACATTGGCCTCGGTGCTTCGCAGCAGGCCCATGTCCAGCATCTCGACGATCTCGCGCTTCCAGACGTCGTTGAAGTGGGTCTCGGGTTCGTCCAGCAGGAGCAGGGAGCCGTCCTGCCCGCGCAGCAGGAAGATGATGCCCATCCGCCCGAGCAGCATCTGCTCGCCGTCGCTGAGCTGGTCATAGGTGACCAGGGCATCGTCAGGCTCGCCGTCCGCCGCCTCCGGGCGATGCAGGCGCTGGATCGTCAGGGTCGCCTCGTCCAGCAGGCCGGTGCGCTGCCAATCCCGTAGGCGGGTGAAGCAGTCCATCGGCGTCGAATCGATCGATTGGTCCGCGCTGAAGATACGCAGCACCGCCTCGGCCCCGGTCTTGCTGCCGTCCACACGCTCGGTGACGCGTGCAAGGGTCGAATCCGGCGTCCAGAAGGGGACGACATCCCTCAGCCGTTCCGTCAGGCTGATGTCAACCGACGATCCGAGTGAGAGGACCGCGCGCATGCGCCCGTCCGGCTGGGCAATCACCTCGTCGGCGAGGGCAACCAGAAACAAGCAACTCCCGGCGCTGTTCGTTGGTCGCACGGTCGCCCGAGTCGCGATAGGTCAGGCTCAGGTGGGTGGGCCTGAACCAGTCGATCTCGTTCAGCACCCGACGCGCATCCTTCGCGGCTCTCCTGCCCCGCTCGCTCGCGCAGAAAGCCCTCACGCAACGCCTCCAGCCTGCCGGTCACCGGTCTGCCCCGGAAGCTCCTTCGCCGTCTGCCACAGGGCCAGGGTGATGCCCGGCCAGGCGCAGATCCGGCGGATATGGATCCGCAGATGGAACGTGTCCAGCGGGTCCGCCTCCCAGCATCCGATTGGTCGACGAGCTTGCTCGCGGGATGGCTTGAGCGGGCTCGGGGCGTCTCGGCGCAAGCTGCTCTCTCCCATTCGCGCTCCATGCGTCCAGCCCGGCGGCCGCTCGTTCTCGACCGGGCAGTCCCTCATCCGTCGTCGCCCGCGGGTGAAACTCGGGCGGTCGAGCTGGATCCACGCATCCTCGGCGCCGGAGCTGTAGGCGATCAGCCGCTTGGGCAGCCTGGCGAGACAGCAGGGAGCCTTGACCGACGGACTCTGCCGAGCTCGATCTCGGGGCTCCCGGGCCAGCGGATGGGGCTGCTCCTCGGCGCAGCGCACGGGTCAGCGCCTCCCAATCCGCGCGCTTCGCATTCGACGGGCGACCCGGGCGAGGGTCGCGAAGAAGGAGCGCCGATCCTTCAGGTTGCGTGATGTGCAGGAGCGCGGTCACGGGTCTCGCGGTCCATCCCGGCGGTCCCAGGCCAGGGTCAGCGGCAGCGCCGGCCGCTCGCGGCGGGCGAGGGAGCGGAAAGCAGCGATACAGGGTCCGCAGGATCGAGGACTTGCCGCTGCCATTGACGCCGACGACGAAGTTCAGACGAGCCCTTGCGGGCCAGATCGGCATCGGCTTCAGGGTCTCTGGAGATCGAGCTCCTCGCGGCCGAACACCACCGCAGCGTGTCGGTCAGCGGACCGCAGCGCGGGCAGGTGCAGGTAGCGCAGTCTCATGGCCCGTCGCGATCCTGCTCCACCAGGGCCGCGAGTCGCTCCAACTCGCGCCGTCGCGCCTGATCGCCGACTCTAGCTGGCCCGGCCTCGCCTTCGGTAGGATCGTCGTCGCGCCGCGGCAGCCGGTAGGCATTGCCGAAGACGAAGGCGCCGGCGTCCTCGGTCTGCTCCTCCAGGCTCAGCGGGATCGACCAGCCCGCGGGCGGCGAGCACCGCGAGGTGGCCCTCGATGGCCTGGGGGTTGCGGCGCAGCGGTCCGTCCGAGGCGAGCGGCTGAGCGACTCCGCGCGTGAAGTACGCACTGGTCATGCCGTCGCGAGCTCGTGCAAGACGGATGCCGCTGGTAGCGGTCTGATTTGCTCTCGAGTTGAGATCGGTGCTGGTCAGCGACATGGACCGACGGTCTAGTTACCGCGTGCGGCTGAGATGAGACAGCGACGCGCGCCGGCGAGCGACGCGCGAGTCTTGTCCGAAGCATCGGATCGCGCTGACGGGCCTCCGCCGCGAGCGTTCTCCGCGTGGGCCTCGCGCCAACCGGCGGTGAGTTGGCCGGAGAAGGCATGAGGCGGACAGGCGACGCATGGAGAGACTTGCGAGCGTCGCACCCACTCGGCGTCGCCTGCGTCGCAAGCCGAAGCGACATCACGCCAAGCCTCGCTGAACGCGTGCTGCGCTTCGTCGTGGGGGCCAGATCACCCTGCATCTGCATGCAGCTTTGACATGCCGATGTTCTTCATCGACCCGCCGGTCCCAGTCGCGATGCCGCTCGACAGCGCTGCCGCGTGGCCGGCTCCTGAAAGAGTGCCCAAACGAACTCGGACGTTCCCTGAAAGTCCTCTTTCCACACAAAGCGCGACATCTTGTCCGGCAGCACCAAATTACCGCGCAGTCGTCGCCGACAAGCGCGGTGGCGCCGACCAGCTCCTGCTGTGTTCGCTCGGGTGATGAACAGATCGCCGGTCCTGACGCAGTGCTCCGATTCACGCGCATGCAACAGGGTCAGGTCTGTGCCAACGCTGACGCGTGTTCAGTTAACCGTAGAAGCTGTCGCCCCTGGGAACGACATTTCGTCGCGCTCTCCTTGACAGCATCGTCAGTCACATGGTCCCGAGCATCAGCGAGTCTCAGCCGATCGAAATTCGCCGAGATGTCTGATCCGTAATCCAGAGGATAGCGCCTTGGAAATACTCAGGTCTATTGCGACTCGGGGTTCCGGCTCAACGTGAAGCCAACTGATATCTCGTATTCGCACGACAGGCCAGGCCGCAGCTTCAGCCAGTCTGCGATCACTCGTCGCGTCTCCAACCATCTGCAGCAGCTTCCCGAGCCGCTTCTGTATCTCGCTGGTAAATGCCTTGCAGCTCGCCGATCAGCTCCGCCGGCGGCCGGTGCTCGCCGGGATCGAAGACGAATGGCTTGTGCCGCCCGGCGGACAGATTGAAGTCCAGCGCTTCGAGGCAATCCGGGTCCAGGCGGTCGAGGAACGCCTTCTTCACCGTGGCGTCGTCGTCGAAGACGTCCAGGGTGTCGCGGAGCCAGTCGAGGTATTCGGGGTCGACGATGCCGTCATTGTGGGTGGGCCTTTGGATGGTCGTCCTGGGTCTCCGGGTCCTCTCCCCAGCTCTCGCGTTCGGCCCATTCCCGGACCGGGACGATCCAGCTGAGCTGGGTCGGGACCCGCTTCGGCTCTCCATCGTCACCTTGGGTCAGCTTGCCGTCTGCGGGGCAGGGATTTCACCGCCGCGCCGCCAGACGTTGTAGCCGTCGAGCTTGGCGAATTCGATGAGCAGCGGGGTGAGCTGCGAGAGGACCTTGTCGGCATCCGGCTTGGTGGGACCGGCGTCGGCTTCGAGGGCTGTTTCTCCTCAGGGCCGGGGACCGGCACCGCCTCGGCCCAGTCCGCGACCTTGGCGCTGACCTCCTTGAGCAGGGTCTTGAGGGCGTTGAGTCCGAACTGGTCGAACTCCCGGTCCAGCAGGTCGCCGGTGCGGACCTCGCCCGGATCGGTCTCATCCGCCGACTTGCCGCCTCGGGGCCGGCGGGTGAGCGCAGTCGCGACACCCTTGACGAGCTTCTCGGCGTCGGCAACCGCCTCGGCGGGGTCGGGACCCTTCTTCCGGCGGTTGCGTAGGACCAGCGGACACTGTCCTCGACCAGAGGCCCGAATGACGTGCTCGAACTCGGGGACGGACCTTCGCGAGCACCGCGTCGTCGTATTGGCGGGCACCGCGAGGGTCGGCGGGATCGAATGAGAACGTCGTCGGGCCATAGCTCGTGCAGCGCCCAGGTGTGGCCCTTCTCGCCGGTCCTTGTCGGGGAAGATCCGCAGCAAGCCGTCGTCCACCGCGCGCCAGCGTTCCTCCCAGTAGTCCGGCTGGTGGTAGCCCTTGGCGATCGCGGCCTCCCTCGCGTCGGTCTCCCCCTCGCCCTCGCGGTAGTCGCGCCAGGCGTGGAACTTGACCAGGGCGTCCCAGAGGTCGTTGTCCCGGCCGAGGCAGGGCCTTGCGCTTCTGGTCCAGGGAGATAGGCCTCGTCGGCGACCTCGTAGAACCAGACCTCGCGGGTGCGCGGGCTCGTCGCCCTTGGCTACGACCGGTCGCCGGCCTTCTGGAACAGCAGGATGGAGGTCTTGACGCCCGGAGTAGGGCTGGAAGATGTTGGCGGCAGCGAGACGACGGCCTCCAGGGTGTTCTCGAACAGGAGCTGGCGGCGCAGCGCACGGTGGGCCTTGGTGCTGCCGAAGAGCACGCCGTCGGGCACGATGACGGCGGCGCGGCCGCCGATCTTCAGCAGATCGAGCATCAGCCAGACGAACAGCAGCTCGCTCTTGGTGGTCGATGGGCACGTTGCCCCTGCCCGTGCGGGGAAAGCGCTCGCGGTTCTCGCTGAGGTCGCCCTCGTCGACGCTGCCGGTAAAGGGCGGGTTGGCGAGGATGTAGTCGTAGGTGCCGCTTTCGTCGTCTCTCGAGCCGCTTGCTGAGGGTGTCGAGCTGGTGGACCTCGGGAGATTCCAGGTCGTGCAGGACCAGGTTCATCCAGGCGATGCGGACCATGGTGCGGTCGTTGTCGTAGCCGCGGAACAGGCGGCTGAAGTCGTACTGGGCGCCGTCGGGCCAGACCGGCAGCACATCGTGGGGCGTGCCGTCCCATTCCAGGCGCAGCGACTCTCGTTGTCGGTGTGCTCGGCCTTCCAGTGCAGCAGGGCGTTGATCAGGAAGCCGCCGGAGCCGCAGGCGGGGTCGAGGATGGTCCTGGCCCAGCTCCGGCTCGAGCAGCTGGACCATGAAACGGATGACGTGGCGCGGGGTGCGGAACTGGCCGTTCTTGCCGGATTCCTTCACCTCTTCGAGCAGGTACTCGAAGATGTCGCCCATGATGTCGGAGTTGACCGAGCGGGTGTCGAGCTGGCGGAACAGCTCGTCGATGAGGCTGACGGCGCGCTTGAGGGTGTCGGTCTTGTTGGGGTCGAGGATGAAGTAGGCGTCGCTTCAGGCGCCCGGAGATGCTGCCCGAGGGTGGTGTCGCCGTTCTGCGCCGGGCCGATGCGGGTCTCCAGCTCGCGCAGCCAGGGGAAGACGGTGTCGTTGAGCAGCTCAAAGGAGGCGTTCTGGCGGATGTAGGACCAGCGGCAGCGTTGATGACCTGCGCCGTTCGACCGTCTGATCAAGGTGTCGGTAGCCTCAGGTTGCCTCGTTCGCTCGCGGTCGCGTCTGATCGAAGGCTTCGCGTTCCTCGGCGGTCCAGCGTAGATGCTTGCTTCCCGCTTCACGCGTCGCGATCCAGCGCCTCCAACTGACGAATGAACAGCAGGTAGGTGATCTGCTCGATGGCGACCAGGGGATTGGACAGCCCGGAGGACCAGAACGAGGGACCAGAGGTCGTGGACCTTGCGGCGGAGTTGGGGCGAGAGCATGGGGTTCCTTTAGGCGGCGACGGCTTCAATCAGGTCGAAGAGCTCGGTGAGCTCGGGTCTTTCGAACAGGGTTTCGGGATCGCCGATGGCGGAGAACGGCGGCTTGCGCAGGGCATCAAGCGACGCCGACCTCGGCCTCTGCATCACGGCCTTGCGCAGGGTGCGGACGAACATGAGCTGGGTGGCGGTGAGCTGGGGATGGCGGCGCACCCAGTCGTCGAAGGCATCGGAGATCGACGGCTTCGCGGGACGGCAGCTTGGCCACGTCGAGGATGTGGCGCAGGAAGTCGGCGAGGCTGGCATCGGGCTGCTGGTAGGCCTCGCGCAGACGCTGCCTCGGTGACGAACAGGTCCGGGCCGTGCAGGGCGGCGGCGATGGCCTCGATGTCCTCGGCGCTGACCTCTCCGACCTGGCGCAGGCGTCTGGAGGGCCGGATTGTCGCCGGCAGGTCGCGCACGAGCGGCCTCCACCTGGGCGCGGTAGGTGTCGGCGAAGGCGCCCTCGCCGGCGGGGCCGAAGACGATCCAGTGGCGCCGCTGCGATCTTGTCGGGCACGGAGAGCCGCACGAAGGTGTCGGGCGGGCGGCGGTTTCGGAATCGCATCAGCGGCGCGAAGGTCTCCTGCAAGTGCCATGATGCGCGGGCAGCTCGAGATGCGCCCAGAAGGCATCGGTCCGGGCGCAGGCGAGGGCCTCGAGGTGCGGCTTGATCTCGGGAAGGTCCGTGGGCAGCAGCGCCAGGTTCTCGCACGATGCGCTGCGCGCAGCTTGGTCGACCTCCGTCGCATCCGCCTTGCAGGTGGGCCAGGGCGAGCTGCTCGGTCTGGTTCTCGAACTGCAAGCTCCGGATAGCCGCCGGCGACGGAGAAGCGCAGCAACGGGGCGATGGTCTGGGACAGGTGCGTCGATCGCGCTCGTCGCCAGAGGCTGCGCCAGGGCTCGTCGACTCTGCAAGCGCGCGGATCTCGTCGGCGTGTGGCGCGACGTTGATGTTGTCCAGCGGCAGGGTGCCGAGCATGGCGCGGAGCTGGCCGATGGTATGGGCGACGGCATCCGGCGTCGGCGCGCCCGGCGAGAATCTGGAGCTTTTCCAGGCGCAGACGGAACAGGCGGATGGGCAGCGGCTCGGAGACGGAGCCGGCGCGGCCGTCCTTGTTGACCTGGAAGTAGTCGAAGTTGTCCCAGTGGTCGATGACCAGGAAGTCGGCCTTCTCCTGCGCCGGTCTGAGCGGATCGGTCCAGGTGCGGGTGCCGCGGCCGAGCATCTGCCAGAACTTGACCTTGCTGAAGACCGGCTTGGCGAAGACGAGGTTGCGGATGGCGGGAACGTCGATGCCGGTGTCGAGCATGTCCACGGAGATGGCGACGCGGGGGAAGTCCTTGTTCTTGAAATCGTCGAGGGTCTTCTCGGCGCGCTCCATCTGGCTGTCGATGACCTTGGCGAGGCCGCGGCGCTGGAGGTCCGGGTAGAGGCGGTTGAAGCTCTTGTAGAGCTCCAGGGCGTGGCGGTGGCAGACGGCGAAGATGATGGTCTTGGCGGGCAGGGTGCCGACGGCGTCCTTGATCGCAGTGGTCCATGAACTCGCGGACGATGGCGTCGTTGGTGCCGGTGTTGGTGACCTTGCGCTCCAGGTCGGTGCCCTCGAAGCTGAATCGATCGGGGTCGACGCCCTGCTCTGCGCACCTGCTCGCTTGACCTCGTCGGGCAGCTCGCCGGGCTTCAGCCCTTCGATCTGGAAGCCGGTGCGGGCGACATGGACCGGACGATAGGGGACCAGGTGCTTGTCGCGCACCGCCTCGTCGTAGCCGTAGTAGAAGGTCGGGCATGTCGTCGTGGCAGCCGAACAGCTCGAAGGTGTTGTGATCGATGAAGTCGGTGGGCGTGGCGGTGAGGCCGAGATGGATGGCGTCGAAGTGGTCGAGGATGGCCTTGTAGCGGCTGTAGATCGAGCGGTGGCTTTCGTCGGCGATGATGAGATCGTAGTAGCCGGGGAGAGCTGTCTGATAGATCGACATCATGCCGGGATAGGTGGCGAGATGGATCTGGGCGTCCTGGTCGATGATGCCGCCCTCGATCCAGGCGCGGGGCACTCCGGGCAGGTGCTCCTTGAACGCGCCGAGGGCCTGCTTCACCAACTCGCGGCGGTCGGCGAGAAACAGCACCCGCTGGATGCACTCCTGCCGCTGGAGCAGCTCGACCAGGGCGACGGCAACGCGGGTCTTGCCGGTGCCGGTGGCGAGAACGAGTAGGAATTGGCGCTCGGCCGGCCTCGATGCGCTCGGCAATGGTCTTGTCCGCCTCGATCTGGTAGGCGCGGTCGATGATGCGCGCGAGCGGCATCGCGCCAGTAAGCGGCTTGTCCGAATTGCTCGAGGTGGGCAAGCCGCAGCAGGTCGTCCTCGGTGAAGAATCCGCTGACCTTTCGCGGCGGATAGAGCGCGAAGAAGCCGCTGACCGCTCCACTTCACCAAAAAGCCCGCCTCGGCGGGCTTTTTGGTGACATCGACCGCAGCAGGTTCGGCTGACCAGAGCAGGCGAAGACTTGCAGGCTGTTTCGCCCGCGAATCGCCGATCGAGGGCCTTGACGCCGCGGGCCGCGCGAGCCGCAAATCGCGTCCAAATCCTCGCCGAGTCCGCTTTCGACCAATCCCATTGCGACCGCTTGTCATCAGCGGAAGCTGTCTGACGGCGGCCCGGCGCAACAGAGGCGGAACGCAACCTCGGCTGACTCATCGGCGAGCTCACCGCACCCCGGGATGCTCCGGTACTCGGCCGCGAAGGATGGGAGCTCGGTGGCGGAGAGAAGATGCAGAAGCGAATACCGCTCGGCCTCGCATAGCAGAGACCCATCCGCTTCGATCCGTCGGGATCGGGCAGAGCCGGGATTCGGCCTTGATCGCCGGAGCGCGGCAACCGGCTCAACGGACCAGACACCACCGCTACCGTAGCCTGGTCCCGCGGCGGGACGTTGGCTCTCGACACGTGGATCCGCTTCGACATCAGACGCTTGGCCACCGCTGCGGCCATCGAATGCTTTGTTGGCCAATCGAACGTCTCCCCGGGGATGGGCATCGGCGCTGGGCTCTTGACCATCGTGGGGTGTGCCCCGTCGTATTGGAGCCGACTGCCTGTCGGTCACTTCGAGGGGCAACGCCATCGACGGCGGTACGGAAGTCGACGCCACACCATCCGATAAGCGGGCCCTGAGCGGAATGTCGCGTCCACGGCCCCCGGAACCCTGGGGTCGTTTCCGGGTCCGCTGATCAGCAGCCATTGAGCGATCGCCTCCTCGACCAGCGGATACCAATCATTGTCCACCTGGTTCAAGGTGCCGGTGAACCCGATGTCCTGCTCGGGCCAGAAGTACATGAACGCATTGCCCCACCCGTCGTGACCCCATAGCTGTCCCCGGTCGGCGCCCAGATTCACGCGGAACAGGCCCAGCCCGTACGTGACCCCAGGAGCGCCGGTATCGGTCCAGGTCTTCATCAAACCCAGTGTCTTCGATCGTTCGAACAGGCGTCCCTGGAACAGTCCACGCAGGAACTTCTGCAGATCCGCATTGCTGCTGACCAGCCCGCCTCCGGCCCAGTCGGCGCTCTGGCGCGGTTGCGCGTACAGGTCTTCCGTATACTCGAAACGATGTGATTCCTGGCGCAGAGAGGCCGCTGGCTCTTGGTAGGCGAGATAGGTCTCGGACATGCCGAGTGGCCCCAGGATTCGCTGTCGGAACACCTCCTCCAGCGGTTGGCCCGTCACTGCCTCCACGATCATTCCCAGCAGCACATAGTTGGTGTCCGCGTAGTGCCAGGCCGCCGAGGGAATGCCGATGGGCGTCATGGCCTTCGCGTACGCTACGAGCTCGTCGGGGTACCAGACACGGCTGGGATCGGCGTCGAATGCCTGAATGAAGTCCGGCGAGGACCAGTAGTCCGGCAACCCGGAAACCCGCTGCAGCAGCTCACCGACCTGGATCTCGGGGCCATAGTCAATCCCACCGACGACGAGCAGATTCTCGACGACTGACGCGGGAAGCAGCGTCCCGATTGGTGTCGACAACTTCACTGGACTGGCGCTGTCCTCATGCATCTGCAGGATCACGGTGGCCGTGAAGGTCTTTGTGATGCTGGCGATCTCGAATGTATCGAGCGTTGTGATCGGACTCGGTCCGATGTTCTCCGCCCAACCCGATGCGCCCTGCCATAAGATCCCCGAGCCATCCTGCACCACGACGCCGGACTCATCCTGCGAGACCACGCCGGACTCGCCCAGCTGTACGCGCATGACGCCGCCGCCATAGCCGCCGTTTGCGGCAACCCGCTGATCGAGGGCCGCCTGCAAATCGAGCAGGAACGCATCCGCGGCGGCTTCTTGAGGGGACACCGAAACGGCCGCTGCGGAAAGCAGTGCGGACGTGACCAATTCGCGCATAACCTTACTTCCTTACCTGCAAGAGTTCGCGTCGAGTGAGTCTGCACCTGGCCCCGCGATTGGACAGGATCCGGGTTAGGGAAACAGAAGCCGCTTCCAACGGCACAAGGCGTCCGGTGCTTGCCGCCAGCGACGCGCCCGTAAGGCGCGTCACCTCGCCCCAAGACAGGTTAGCGCAACGGGGAATCGCCTTCTCTCTCGATGACGCAGCCATGGGCCAGACGGTAGACATAGGTCTTGCCGGATTCGATTCGCACCGGCTCCGAGCAATTGTAGACGCCGAGAACGTACTCGAATTCGTAGTCACCGGCCGGAATCTCGAAGCCGCGACTGTCACCCGGATGCAGTTGCGTGACCGGGCGCCCATCGACCGCGAACAGCATCGGAAACAGGCTGTCGCGAGACGCCGGTTCCCGGTAGACGGTGACCTGCGCAGGCGGTTCCTCGGATTCGGGTTTGTCGGGTGTGGCGCACCCGGCCAAGATAATCAAAGCCGGGAAAAACCAAGCAGTTTTCATTCGAAGGTCTCCGGACCGACGGTCAGATATCGACGTCTATGCGCATTGTGCTCGTTGCGCCTTGGAACTCGGCGCCACCCCGGGGCACGGATAGCGTCCCCGAGGCTTCCGCGAAAAATCGCTCAACCCGATACCCAGGGTCTGAAACGGCGAGGCCCGACCGCCCGAGTTCGAAACGCCCCCTCACAGGTGCCGGCAGTAGGTCTCCCGTACCCTCAGGGCCGCTACGAGGGCGAGCAGGGCGAATCCGAAGGACAGCCATAGCCCATTGCGATAGTCGCCCTCCGAGTAGATGCGCACGCCGTCCCGCAGGCTGCCGTCCCAGGAGAGATCCAACACCCAGCCGAAAGCGGGCTGCATGACGGCGGCGCCGAGAAAAAGTCCGGTATTGACCAGCGCGATGGCCATGCCCGAGACGCTGGCGGGCAGGCACTCCTTGGCCGCGGCATAGGTAACGACGAAGCCGCCGGCCGCGAGTCCAAGGGTCGTATAGAGCAGGAAGCCGCTCCACCCATCCCCCCACGGCAGCAGGATCAACCCCAGCCAAGCCAGGCAGGATAGGGCTGCGCCACCGGCGATGACCGGCCGCCGTCGACCGATGCGGTCCGAGATCCAGCCGGCCTTGAAGGAGCCGATGGCGAAACCCGCGAGGGCGGCGGTGGTGTAGAGGGAGGCCCCGGTGCGATCGAGACCGTAGAGATCCCGCATCAGCGGCACGCCCCATAACCCCGCGAACGCGAACAGGCTTCCCGTAACGCCGAAATTGACCCAGAACCCGGGCCACACGTCGCGTCGGCGCAGCACGTCCCGCAAGTTGCGGACCCAATGCTGCTCACGCCGCGGGTGGGCGCTGAGCCCCTCCTGCTCGCGCACTGAGGGAAAACCCGCATCCTCCGGCCGGTTGCGGACCAGCAGCAGGGTAAGTCCGGCCAGCGCGAGGGAGGCGATGCCGGCGCCGACGAACACCTGCCGCCAGGACACCCCCGTGAGCAGCAGGGCCAGCGGACCGGCCGCGAGAATCGAGCCCAGGTTTCCGATCAGCAGGGTGAACCCGCTGATGCGCCCGTACTGGCGCTCCGGGAACCACAAGGCATTGCTCTTCATGAGGCCGACGAACACCACCGAGACGCCGAGCCCGACCAGGAACCGCCCCCAGCTCGCGGACGCGAAATCATCGGCCAGGCCGAACAGAATCGATCCCACGCCCGCCACCACTCCGCCCACCGCGACGCTCACCCGGGGACCGAGGGTATCGGCGAGGACGCCCGAAGGGATCTGCATGGCCGTGTAGATGTAGTAATAAGTCGCGGCCAGGGACCCGAGGGCAGCTCCCGTGGTGCCAAAAGCCTCCATCAGGTCGGCCGAGACGACACCCGGGGCCATACGGTGGAAGTAGACCATGATGTAGGAGCCCACCAGCAGCCAGAATACGGTCCAGCGGGTACGAACGAAGCGGGCGTGGTCGATGGGGGGGAGGGTCATGGGCGGACGCGAGATGCTGGTCGACTTGGGATACAGGGGGCGGGGACTGCTCGCGGCGCGATCAGCGGCGACTGCCGATCGGGCCGCGAACCCGCCGAGAACGGGGCTTTCGATCACGGACCTCAGAACCACCTCGCGGAATGGCGAACATCGCAGTGCCGTCTCCTGATCTCCAGGCGTTCACCAGGCGCGGACCTGCAGGTCGCCATCCTGCTCGCAGCCGGCCTCCGCTGCAACGACGCCGCGTCCGAGCAGCCGAGCGATCTCCGCCGCAAGATCCGCAGCAACCCGAGTCAGGTTCACCGGCCCGTTGCGGTCCGCGATCTGGGTCACCGCAAGTCCCGGGTAACCGCAGGGGTTGATGCGGGAGAAGGGCCCCAGATCCATGTCGACGTTCAGCGCCAGGCCATGGAAGCTGCAGCCCCTTCGTACCCGCAATCCAAGGGAGGCGATCTTGGCGCCCTCGACGTACACGCCCGGGGCATCGGGACGGGGATTGGACACGATGCCGTAGCCGGCGAGCAGGGTCACCACGGCCTGCTCCAGCAGGTGCACCAGGCGCTTGATTCCGAGGCCGGCCGCGCGCAGGTCCAGCAACAGGTAGGCGACGAGCTGTCCGGGCCCGTGAAAGGTGACCTGACCGCCACGATCCACCTTGATCACCGGAATCTCACCCGGGTCCAGCACGTGCTCCGCCCGACCGGCCTGCCCCAGGGTAAAGACGGCGGGATGCTCCAGCAGCCAAAGCTCGTCGGGGGTGTCCGCAACACGCCGGTCGGTGAAGTCCTGCATGGCACGCCAGACGCCGGCGTAGTCGCGCATGCCGAGGTGGCGCACGACCAGGATTTCTTGGCGGCGGCTCACATGGCCCAGACCACGCGCTGGTGCGCGCTCAGCTCACGATAGATGGCATCGAGCTGGTCCTTGCCGGCGGCCTGGATGGTCACGGTGACCGATAGCCACTTGCCGCCGCGGCTCTCGCGCACCCGGACCAGGTCCTCGTCGAGATCCGGGGCGTGGCGGCGCACGATCTCCACCACCAGGGCCTGGAAGGTATCGTCCGCCCTGCCCATGGCCTTGATGGGAAACCGGCAGGGGAACTCGATTGGGCTCTCGGGCGCGTCAGGCATGGCCCGCGCGCAAACGCGCCTTGTAGTCCTGGAACAGGCCGTCCATCCGCCGCCACAGCGGCCCGGGCCGGCCTGCGCCGACTGGCTCTCCGTCGAGGCGCGTCACCGGCGCCACCTCACGGCTCGAGCTCGTGATCCACACCTCCTCCGCGCCGGCGAGCTCGTCGCGCGAAATCTCGCGCTCGCTGCAGGGAATGGCCGCTTCCCGCGCCAGATCCACGACCAGGTCGCGGGTAATGCCCGGCAGCAGCAGGTTTCCCTTCGGCGGCGTGACCAGCTCGCTGTCCAGCACAGCGAACAGGTTGGAAATGGAGCCCTCGATCGCGTAGCCGTCGCGAATCAGGATCGACTCCTCGACGCCCGCATCATCCGCGGCCTGACGCAGCAGCACGTTGCTGAGCAGGGCGATGGCCTTGATGTCGCAGCGCAGCCAGCGAAAGTCGTCCAGCGTGATGGCCGCAATGCCCCTGGCCGCGATGTCCGGGTGGCGCGGCTTGGCGTCCCAGGCCATGACGAACACCGTGGGCCTCGGGCTCGCGGGAAACAGGTGGTTGCGCGTGGGGTCCGCCCCCCGGGTCACCTGGAGGTAGACGAGCTGATCCGGACGCTCCGCGCCGCCGGTCAGATGCTCGAATATCGACCCCCATTCGTCGCGCGGCAAGGGGTTCTCCATGCGGATGGCAGCCAGGCTGTTGTCCAGCCGGTCGAGATGCTCGGCAAGCCGGAAGGCGCGCCCGCCATAGACCGGGATCACCTCGTAAACCCCGTCTCCGAACAGGAAGCCGCGGTCCATGACGGGCACCTTGGCCTGCGCCAGGGGCATGTACTCGCCGTTGAGGTAGACCTCCGCCATGGTCAGAACCATTGCAGCACGCTGTCGCGGGCGAGCTCCCACAAGCCGCCCTCCGCGACGTCCTGCAGGGCCACCAGGGGGGCACGCAGCACCTCCTTGTCGTCCAGGTTGACGATGATGCTCCCCACGGCGGTGCCGCGCGCGACCGGTGCGGAGATGTCGGCGTTCTTCTCGATGCGCGCGGACAGCTTGCTGTACTGCCGGCGCGGAATGGTGACGTAGACGTCCTCCGCCGGGCCGACTGGCAGATCCGTGATTTCTCCCTTCCAGACGCGCAGGGTCTCCACCGCCTCGCCGCCCGGGTAGAGCTTGTGGCTCTCGTAGAAGCGGAAGCCGTAGTTGAGCAGGGCCAGGCTCGCCTCGGCTCGCGCCTTGGGCCCGGTCGAGCCGAGGACCACCGAGGTGAGGCGCATGTCGTCGCGCTTGGACGAGGCCACCAGGCAGTAGCCGGCGGCCTCCGTGTGGCCGGTCTTCACCCCGTCCACCGAGTCGTCCTGATACAGGAGCATATTTCGGTTGCCCTGCTTGATGCCGTTGAAAACGAACTCCCGCTCCGAGTACCAGGCATAGAGCTCCGGAAACTCCCGGATGGTCGCCGCCGTCACCAGCGCCATGTCGCGCGCGGTGGTGTAGTGCTCGGGATGCGGTAGGCCATCGGCGTTCATGAAGTGGCTGTTCGTCATCCCGAGACGCTGCGCGTGGGTGTTCATCAGCTCAGCGAAGGTGGCCTCGCTGCCCGCGATGTGCTCGGCGAGCGCCACGCTGGCGTCATTGCCAGACTGAATGATCATCCCCTTGAGCAGATCTTTCACCGATACCCGCGTGCCCACCTCGACAAACATCTTGGAGCCGCCGGTGCGCCACGCCTTCTCGCTGATCAGGACCTCGTCCTCCAGCTTCAGATTGCCCCGCTCCAGCTCGCGGAAGATCACGTAGGCCGCCATGATCTTGGTCAGGCTGGCGGGCTCCAGACGCTCATCGGCGTTGGATTCCGCGAGAATCGTCCCGCTGTTGTTGTCCATCAGCAGGTAGCTCTTGGCCTGGATCTGCGGCGGGTCGGGAATCGGGACCTGATCCGATGCGGGGGCCGGGGCTGGCGTCTCTTCCCCGTGCGCGCCGACCAACGGCAAGAAGAAAAACAGCAGAATCAGTATTTTGATTGGGAGCTTCATGGGTGCCACTTGAACAGATTGGGGGTGGGGCCAAGGACCACTGGACGCACCGATTCGGCGCGCCATTCTAACCCCAAGCCCCTGCTTTGACATTAACTCGCGCGGCACCCCGCTACCGTTGGCGCCTGTCCGCGGGAGCCCGCGCGGAGGCGGACACGGGCGTCAGGCCGATGTCATTCCAACACGACGTGGGAGTCCTTGAGTCCGAGTGAGGCGACGATCTGCGAGACCTTGTTCACCTTCTGGCGCGAATCGAACGGTCCGACCCGGACCTTGTAGAGTGCCGCATCGCCGCCCGCGCGCACCTGAACCTGTTCGGCGAGTTGGGTAACGAGCTGACGCCGCAACTGCTCGGCATTGGTGCGGTTTCCGAACGCGCCGACCTGGAGATAGAGCGAGGAGCCTTGGGCGCTCGGGGATTTGGACGCGGGCGCCGGGCTGTCGACCGCGGCGATCTTGGGCGCAGACGCGCTGCCAGCCGCCGGAGCCAGGGTGGCGGACCGGGCGGGCGGCGGCGTCGCACGCGCGGGTTCCTTGCTCTGCGCCACCAGTATCGGCTTGACGGATGCGGGACTGGGCTCGGGTCTCGCGGTCTCGGTCGCCACGGTAGCCAGTGCCGGGGGAGCCGACTCGGCCTTCTTCTTCGGCGCGCCGCTCGCTGCGATCGTCTCCCCGCGACCGGGCCGAGTCTCGTCCCGCCCGGCGCGCTCGGCGACCGCAAACAGGTTCTCGTCACCGCTGCCGGAGCCCGGCTTGCGGGGATCGATCGCGCGCACCTCGACCACGGCCGTACCCTTGCTGACCACACCGAGCTTGCGCGCGGCGGTGTAGGACAGGTCGATCACCCGGTCGCCGTGAAACGGCCCGCGGTCGTTGATCCTCACCACGGCCGTGCGGCCGTTCTCCAGGTTGGTCACCTTGGCGTAGGTAGGCAAGGGTAGGCTTTTATGCGCGGCGGTCATGGCGTACATGTCGTAGCGCTCGCCGCTGCTGGTCTTGCGGCCGTGGAACTTCTTCCCGTACCAGGAGGCGACGCCGCGTTCCACGTGGCCGGCGCTGCTGGTCTTGGTTTTGTACCGCTTGCCGAAGACGACATAGGAGGCGGGGTTGCCATACTTGCTCTTGGGCTCGGCCTTGGGCACGGCATCCGGGGCGTCGGTGAACTCCGACCAATCCCCGGGCCCGTCCTTGCCACCCGACCCGGCACAGCCTGACAGCAGGGCGATCAGCCCGCCGAGCAAGAGCATGTGGCACAGGCCTGAAAAATCCATCCGCGAGCCGAACTGCTGGTTGCCGTCTGTCATCGTTTCCCCCCGGCCATTCTCAGATCAATTGGCGGCGGCCGTTTTTCCGGCTTCAGTCTCGTAGCGAGCCTTGATCTCCTGGCTCAGCTGGTAGACCGCCATGGCATACAGGTTGCTGTGGTTGTAACGGGTAATCACGTAGAAGTTCTCGAGCCCCAGCCAATACTCGTCCTGCCGCCCGTCCAGGCGGATCAAGGTCGCCTTGGCCGACGGGTCGGGCGCATCCGCGGGGAGCACGCCCTTGGCGGCAAGGTCGCCGACGCGCGATTCGGGCTTCACCGGCTTCTTCTCGGCGACTGACACGCCCGGCGGGACCCCGTTGGGAAGCTCGGCACGCGTCGCGACCGGCTCGCCCGCTTTCCACCCATGACGCTTGAAGTAGCTGGCGACGCTGCCAACGACATCGGCGCGGCTTTCCCAGAGATCACGCCGACCGTCGCCGTCGAAGTCGACCGCGTAGGCGCGGTAGCTCGAAGGGATGAACTGGGGCATGCCCACCGCCCCGGCATAAGAGCCGGTCACACCGGTGGCGTCGACGGCTTCCTCCTGGCTCAGGAGCAAGAAGTGCTCGAGCTCCTTGCGGAAGAAATCCGCCCGCTCCGGGTAGGAGAAGCCAAGGGTGGTGAGGGCGTCGATGACCCGGTGTCGGCCCAAGTTGCCGCCATAGTTGGTCTCGACGCCGATGATCGCCGTGATGATGTCCGGCGGCACGCCGTATGCTGCACTGGCGCGCGCCAGGGTCTGCGCGTTTTCCCGCCAGAATCGGACACCGCCGGCAATCCGCTGGTCCGTCACGAAGATGGCCCGGTACTGATGCCAGGGCTTGGCCTCCCAGGGTCGGCGCATGGCGTCGATGATCTCCTGGCGATAGCGGGCCTTTTCCATCAGGGCGGCGATGTCCGACTCATCAAGACCGTGCTTGCGGGCCATTTCCGCCGTGAAGCGCTGTGCGCCGGCGCGATAGCTCGCCGGCTCGGCCGCCAGCGCGGCGCCGAGCCAGGAAACCAGAAACGCGCCAAGCAAAACCGGCAACCTTCGCATCAGCCGTTCTCCGGCTTTATCACGCATCTTAGTAGTTACTTGCGGAATGCTACGAAACTTTCTATGCACGAAGCAATTTTCTGTGGGTGCGAATGGACATGATAACCCCGAAGCCGGCCATGATGGTCACCAAGGAGGTACCTCCGTAGCTCACCATCGGCAGGGGCACCCCCACCACGGGCAACAACCCCGTGACCATGCCCGTGTTGACGAAGAGGTAAACGAAGAAGACCAGCGTCAGACCGCCCGCGAGCAGCCTGCCATAGGTATCCTGGGCCTGGGTGGCAATGTATAGGCCACGCAGGATGATGAAGAGATAGATCCCGAGCAGCAGAAGGATGCCGAACAGTCCCAGCTCCTCGCCGATGACCGCGAAGATGAAATCCGTGGAGCGTTCCGGCAGAAACTCCAGATGAGACTGGGTTCCGTTGAGCCATCCCTTGCCGTACAGCCCGCCGGAGCCGATGGCGATGCGCGACTGAATGATGTGGTAGCCGGCACCGAGCGGATCGTTTTCCGGATTGAGGAAGGTAAGCACCCGCTGGCGCTGGTAGGGGAGCATGAGGTACCAGAGCGCGGGCATCAGCGCCCCGGCGCTGAGGCCCAGGAAGGCGATGAGACGCCAGGACAGGCCCGCGAGAAAGAGCACCATCGCGCCGGCGCTCGCGACCAACAGCGCGGTACCAAGATCCGGCTGCCGCGCGATCAGCACCACCGGGATGCAGGTGAAGACCGCCGCGGCCGACACCCGCAGCATGCTCGGAGGAAGCGGTCGTTCCGCCAGGTGCCAGGCCAGCATCATCGGCACCGCGACCTTGAGGATCTCGGATGGCTGGAACCGAACCACACCGAGGTCCAGCCAGCGCTGCGCCCCCTTGCCGATCTCGCCAATCGCCAGCACCCCCACGAGCATGACGACGCCCAGCAGATAGAGCAGAGGCGACCAACGGCGCAGCTCCGGCGGCGGGATCTGGGCGACCGCGACCATGACCACGAAGGCGATGCCGAGACGGATCATCTGCGCCTCCATCTTGGACGGGTCCTGATCGCTGGCACTGTAGAGAACCATCAGTCCGTAGCCGCACAGGGACAAAAGCCCAACCAGCAACGGCAGATCCAGATGCAGCCGTGCAAGCAGTCCGACCTGGATTGCCGCCGGCGGGGTATCGAGCCCGGAGGTATAGGACCTATCCGCCATCTTCGGCCTCCTTGTTGACCATGAGGGTCGGGCCGACCAGGTAGGCGTCCATCACCTCGCGCGCGATGGGTGCCGCCACCGCGCCGCCGTGGCCGCCGTTCTCCACGATCACAGCCACTGCGATCCGGGGCTCGTCCACGGGTGCGAAGGCGACGAACAGGGCGTGGTCGCGCATGCGCTCGTCGACCTCGGACTCCTTGTAGCGCTCCTTCTGCCCGACGGTGAAGACCTGGGCGGTGCCGGTCTTGCCCGCGATCCTGTACGCGTCCGTGCGAATGCGCTTGGCGGTGCCCCGCTCGCCCTCCACCACCTCGGTCATGGCATCGATCACGCTGTCGATGTGCGCCGGCGACAGCTGCAGTTGTCGCGTAACCGCCGGAATCAGCTCCATGGTCGGCGAGCCAGGTATCTGGGAAGCCCGGGCCACCCGCGGCTGCATGTAGCGTCCACGCGCCGCAAGCGTGGCGGTCGCACTCGCCAACTGCAGTGGCGTGGTCAGGAACGAGCCCTGACCGATACCCACGATGAGGGTCTCGCCGGGGAACCAGGGCTGATTGCGCGCGCGCCTCTTCCACTCGCGCGAGGGCAACAAGCCGCCGAGCTCGCCCGAGACATCGATGCCCGTGCGCTCGCCGAAGCCGAATCCCCCGAGGAAGCCGTTCAAGCGGTCGATCCCGATATCGTGGGCGAGGTCGTAGAAGTAGACGTCGCAGGACTCGACGATGGCCTTGCGCAGGGCCACGCTGCCGTGTCCCCAGCGCTTCCAATCGCGGTACTTGTGGCTGTGCCCGGGCAGCTGGTAGAAGCCGGGACAGTACTTCCCCGAGCCCGAGCCGACGACGCCGGTCTCTAGACCCCCCAGCCCCACGAAGGGCTTCACCGTGGAGCCCGGCGGATACTGGCCGCGCACGGCGCGGTTGAACAGCGGCGTGTCGGGTGAGTCCCGGAGCGCGCCATACTCCTCCGAGCCGATGCCCTCGACGAAAGGGTTGGGGTCGAAGCTCGGCCGGCTCACCATGGCGAGCACGCCGCCGCTGCGCGGATCGATGGCCACCACCGCGCCGCGATTGTCACCCAGCGCCAAGGCGGCCTGCTGCTGCAGCTTGATGTCCAGAAACAGCCTGAGGTCACGGCCCGGGACGGGGGGCTGGCTCTCGAGCACCCGCGACACGCGCCCCTTGGCATTGACCTCGACTTGCTGGTGACCGACGTGGCCGTGCAGGAGCTCCTCGTGGGCCTTCTCTACCCCGCCCTTGCCGATGTAGTTCGTGCCGGCATAGTCGGAGGCGTCGATGCGCTTGATCTCCTCCTCGTTGATCCGCCCGACGTAGCCCAGCACGTGCGCGGTGTGCTCACCCAGCGGGTAGGAACGTAACAAGGCGGCACCGATGTCCACGCCCGGAAAGCGGTGACTGTTCACCGCGACCCGGGCCACCTCCTCCTGGTTGAGGTTGGTGCGGATGGGCACACCCTCGAAACGCCGTCGTTGCTTGCGCAGGCGCTCGAAGCGCTGGCGGTCCGCCTCCTCGATGCGGACGATCTTCGCGAGCTCGGCGATGGTCGCATCCAGGTCCTCCACCTTCTCCAGCGTGATGTCCAGGGAGTAGGAGGGATAGTTCTCGGCGAGCAGAATGCCGTTGGCGTCGTAGATGAGCCCGCGCGTGGGGGGTAGCGGCTCGATCTTGACCCGGTTGTCCTGGGACAAGGTCGAGAAGTGCTCGTGGCTCTCGATCTGCAGATGCGCCAGCTTGGCGACCACCGCGAGCAGGGCGGCGATCACCAATACACCCGCGATCGCCGCCCGTCCGGAGAACAGACGATGCTCGCCCCGATGGTCCTTGAACGTCGACTCGAGCATTGCCCCCCTAGGTAACGGCGAAACGCCGACGGACGTCGCGCAGCACGACGAACATCCAGGGCCAGAGCAGCATGCCGACGAAGGTGGGTGCCCAGTACCAGAGCGTCGGTGTGGGCTGCTCGGTGGCACCGATCACCCAGAGGGCGAGCAACCGCTCCACCAGCAGCAGCACCCAGACGGAAACCGATTGCTGCCACAGGGGATAGACACGAATGCGCTGGTGCAGCTCCACCGCAAGCCAGGCCACCACCGACAGGCTCAAAGCGTGCTGTCCGAGCACGGTGCCCACGGTGACGTCCATCACCAGCCCCGTCATCCAGGCCCAGAGGACGCCCACGCGCGATGGCAGGGCGAGCGACCAGTAGATGACGGTCATGGCCACCCACTGGGGGCGAAAGTCCTGCCCCCAGTCGGGCATGGGCAGAATGGTGAGAAACAGCGCAACCGCGAGGCTGGCCACGATCACCCAGGTACGCTGCGCTGGTGCGTCGGTCATGGCCCGGCCTCCGGGGCACCGCCCTCGCCACCGGTCAAGGCCCCTTGGAGCAGCGAGGTCGGCAAGGTCCAGACCAACAGAACCTCGCGGCTGCGGTCGAGCCGGGCCGCGGGCGACGCGACCACGGTGGCGAAGGGCTTGCCCGGCTCGCGCCGCACCTCGGCGACCCTTGCCACCGGATAGCCCGGGGGAAAGTGCCCACCCAGACCGGAGGTGACCAACAGATCTCCCTCCCGGACGTCCGCGTTCTTCGGCAGATGGGGAAGCTCGAGCCGGTCGACCAGGCCGGTGCCCGAAGCTACCGTGCGCAGACCGTTGCGATTGATCTGTACCGGCAGGGAATGGGCGGCATCGGTGATTAAGAGCACGGTCGACGAGAGCGGGTCGGCCCGGACCACCTGCCCCATCACCGCGTTTGCGTCCAGCACCGGCTGACCGACGAAGACGCCGGATGTGGTGCCCTTGTTGACCAACACTTGCTGTCGATACGGATCCAGGTCCACCGACAGCAGCTCCGCAATCAGCACCCGGTCGCCGATCTTGAAAGACGAGCCCAGGAGGTCGCGCAGCCGCATGTTCTCGGCCTCGAGGGCCTCGAACTGCTGCAGCCTACCCTTCAGCAGCAGGTTCTCGTGCCGCAGGGCTCCGTTGGCCTGACGCAACTCCTCCTCCTTCGCCAAGCGCCCCGTGACCAGGCGCCCCAGGGCATCAGGCAGACTGGCGACATAGTGCAGGGGGTAGACGACGACGGAGAGGGCGGAGCGCAGCGTGTCCAAGTGGCCGTGACGGTGATCCGCGACGATCAGACCGATGGACAACACCACGGCGAGCAGCGCGCGGAAAACCGGTGAGGAGCCTTGGACGAACAGGGGTTTGATGGTCTTCTACCTCTGCAGGAGGGCCGAGGACCGACCTGGGCCAACCCGGGACAACCCAGATTCATCACTCCGTCGCAAACAGGTCCAACCCGCGCTCGTCGATCATCTCCAGGGCCCGGCCGCCGCCGCGTGCGACGCAGGTCAAGGGATCTTCCGCGACCAAGACAGGCAGACCGGTCTCCTCCTCGAGCAGCCGATCGATGTCCCGCAGCAGGGCACCGCCGCCGGTGAGCACGATGCCCCGCTCCGCCACGTCCGCACCCAGTTCCGGTGGCGTCTGCTCCAAGGCGATCTTCACCGCCCCGGTGATGCCGGACAGGGGCTCCTGCAGGGCCTCCAGGATCTCGTTGCTGTTGAGGGTGAAGCTGCGCGGAATGCCCTCGGCGAGATTGCGGCCCTTGACCTCGATCTCGAGCACCTCGGTGCCCGGATAGGCCGAACCGATGCTGTGCTTGATGCGCTCGGCGGTCGCCTCACCGATCAGGGTGCCGTAGTTGCGGCGCACGTAATTGATGATGGCGTCATCGAAACGGTCGCCGCCGATACGCACCGAGTTGGAGTAGACGATGCCGTTCAGGGAGATGACCGCCACCTCCGAGGTGCCGCCCCCGATGTCGAGCACCATGGAGCCCCGCGCCTCGTCGACCGGCAGGCCGGCGCCGATGGCCGCCGCCATGGGCTCCTCGATCAGGTAGACCTCGCGCGCGCCGGCTCCGGCGGCGGACTCCTTGATGGCGCGCCGCTCCACCTGGGTCGAGCCGCAGGGCACGCAGATCAGTACCCGCGGGCTGGGCCGGATGATTCGGCTCTCGTGCACCTTGTGGATGAAGTACTGGAGCATCTTCTCGGTGACCGTGAAGTCGGCGATGACACCGTCCTTCAGGGGCCGGATGGCGGTGATGTTCTGGGGCGTGCGGCCCAGCATCTGCTTGGCCTCCTCGCCGACCGCCGCCACCGACTTGGGCCCCCCCGCCCGATCCTGGCGGATGGCCACCACGGATGGCTCGTTGAGCACGATGCCCTGGCCGCGGGCATAGATGAGCGTGTTGGCGGTTCCAAGATCGATCGAAAGATCGTTGGAAAACATCCCTCGAATGCGTCGGAGAAACATCAAGCAGCCACCCTGGGAAAAACATACTCTGCGCCGCGACCGGGTCTCGACTGGAAGTCAAACAACCCGTTCGCGGCATGGTTACAGACAAGGAACGCCAACGGCCCCGCGCCGGCTTCCAATACAATTCCTTATTCAGAAATCCAGCTAGGCGATGGGGCCAAGGCCGGATGGTCGCCTGGTCCCGAAGAAGCCCCCGGAACCCGATGCCATCGGACGTACCCGCCCGCGGGCAGTCAAAGGCGGTAATCTAGCAACGCGACTGCCGATCGGCAAGGCAGATTCGCCGCCGCCCGTCCCTCGGGGAGGCGACAGGCGCTTATGTCGTCCCGAGGCATTGTGCTATTTTCTGCTGCCGCGGGCGAAGCTCTGGCTAGGCGGCATGCGGCTCCGCCATGAACTTGCGTCCGCTCGTTTCAGGGCCTTACCCTGGTCTTCCGCGTTTCGGCTCCCTCGCGCGGGGGTAATCTCGCGCCTCCGGCGCAGACTCATTACGGTAGTCGCCATGTCTCTGGATCGCTCCGACGTCGAAAAGATCGCCCACCTGGCCCGTCTCGCGCTGGCGGACGAGGAAAAGGACGGCTATGTCACCGACCTGTCCAACATCCTTTCCCTGGTCGAGCAGATGAACGCCGTCGAGACCGGAGGGGTGATGCCCATGGCACACCCGCTGCATATGACCCAGCGCCTGCGCAGCGACGAGCCGACCGAGCCCAACCAGCGGGAACGGTTCCAGCGCATTGCCCCCGCCACCGAGGACGGGCTCTATCTGGTACCCAAGGTGATCGAGTAGGCCGCTGCGCGCCGCCAACCGCTCCCGAACCCGCCTGTCCTCAGGACCCTGTAACCCATGCACCAGAAGACGATCGCCGAGCTCGCCACCGGTCTGCGCGGGGGCGAATTCACCAGCCAGGAGCTAACCCGGCACTACCTGGACCGCATCGAGCGCCTCGACCCGAGGCTCAACAGCTTCGTCACCGTCGCCGCCGACACCGCCCTGGAGGCCGCGGAGCGGGCCGACTCGCGGCTGCGCGCGGGAGAGGCGCCGCCACTCACCGGCATCCCCATCGCGCACAAGGACATCTTCTGCACCTACGGGCTGAAGACGAGCTGCGGCTCGCGCATGCTCGACAACTTCGTCGCGCCCTACAGCGCGACCGTGGTGGAGCGCCTGGAGCGCGCGGGCGCCGTGGTGCTCGGCAAGACCAACATGGACGAGTTCGCCATGGGCTCCTCCAACGAGACCAGCTATTACGGCCCGGTCAAGAACCCCTGGGATACGAGCAAGGTGCCCGGGGGATCGTCCGGCGGCTCCGCGGCGGCGGTGGCCGCGGGCCTGTGCGCGGCGGCGACCGGCACCGACACCGGCGGCTCCATCCGTCAGCCCGCCGCGCTGTGCGGCATCACCGGGCTCAAACCCACCTACGGGCGCGTATCCCGCTGGGGCATGATCGCCTTCGCCTCCAGCCTGGACCAGGCCGGCCCCATGACCCGCAGTGCCGAGGACGCCGCCCTGCTGCTGAAGGCCATGGCGGGCTTCGACCCGCGGGACTCCACCAGCGCCGAAGAACCGGTGCCGGACTATGAGGCAGGGCTCAGGGTGGACCTCACGGGCATGCGCATCGGGCTACCCCGGGAATACTTCGGCGAAGGCCTGGATGCGGGCGTCGCCGACTCGGTCGCGGCAGCGGTGCGGGAATACGAGAAGCTCGGGTGCAAGGTTAGGGAGATCAGCCTGCCCAACAGCCCGCTCTCGGTCCCGACCTATTACGTGGTGGCGCCGGCGGAGTGCTCATCGAACCTGGCCCGTTTCGACGGTGTGCGCTACGGGCACCGCTGCAAGGATCCCGCGGACCTCGAAGACCTTTACAAGCGCAGCCGCGCCGGGGGTTTCGGTCCCGAGGTCAAGCGCCGGATCATGATCGGCACCTATGTGCTGTCCGCCGGCTACTACGACGCCTACTACATCAAGGCCCAGAGGCTCAGACAACTGATCAGCGACGACTTCGCCCGCGCCTTCGAGCAGGTTGACGTCATTCTCGGTCCTACCAGCCCGACGACGGCATTCCCACTGAACGACAAGGTCGATGACCCGGTGGCGATGTACCTCAACGACATCTACACCATCGCCACCAACCTGGCGGGGCTGCCCGGGATGTCCATCCCCGTCGGTCCCGCCGGCGGCATGCCGGTGGGTCTGCAGATCATCGGCAACTACTTCCAGGAACACCGCCTGCTCAACGTCGCCCACCGACTCCAGGAGGCGACCGACTGGCATCGGGCGGCACCCCCGGGGTTCGAGTGAGCCCAGGCCGTGCCCCCGTAAAGCGGTCCGGGGCGGCGCCCTGACAGCGTTTCCGGTCGCGCCGCGCGGACACCCAGACCACAACAGCTTCGCTACGAAAGGTACAAGGGCAATGCAATGGGAAACCGTCATCGGGCTGGAGATCCATACCCAGCTCGCGACCAGATCCAAGATCTTCTCGGGGGCGCCAACCGCATTCGGGGCTGAGCCGAACACCCAGGCCTGCGCGATCGACCTCGGCCTTCCCGGCGTGCTGCCGGTGCTCAACAAGCAAGCGGTGGCGCTGGCGGTGCGGTTCGGCAAGGCCATCGACGCCGAGATCGCCGAGCGCTCGGTCTTCGCGCGCAAGAATTACTTCTACCCCGACCTGCCGAAGGGCTATCAGATCAGCCAGTACGAGCTGCCGGTCGTGGGCAGGGGGCGGGTCGAGATCCTGCTCGACGACGGATCGCTCAAGGAGATCGGCGTGACCCGCGCCCACCTGGAGGAGGACGCCGGCAAGTCCCTGCACGAGGACTTCCACGGCCTCACCGGCATCGATCTCAACCGCGCCGGCACCCCGCTGCTGGAGATCGTTTCCGAGCCCGACATGCGCTCGCCCGCGGAGGCCGTCGCCTACGCCCGCAAGATCCACCAGATCGTACGCTGGATCGGGATCAGCGACGGCAACATGCAGGAGGGCTCTTTCCGCATGGACGCAAACGTGTCGGTCCGGCCCAAAGGCGAGGACAAGCTCGGCACCCGCACCGAGATCAAGAACATCAACTCCTTCCGCTTCCTGGAGCGAGCCCTCGACTTCGAGATCGAGCGCCAGATCGACGTCATCGACTCCGGCGGCGCGGTGGTTCAGGAGACCCGGCTCTACGATTCCGAGCGGGACGAGACCCGCTCCATGCGCACCAAGGAGGAGGCGAACGACTACCGCTACTTCCCGGACCCCGACCTGCTGCCGCTCGAGGTCGATGCGGCCTTTATCGCAACGGCGACCGCGGATCTCCCGGAACTCCCCGACGCCAAGCGCGAGCGCTTCCGCGGGCGCTACGGGCTGTCCGCGTACGACGCCAACCTGCTGACGGCGAGCCGCGAACTGGCGGATTACTTCGAGCAGGTCGCCGACGCATGCCCGGACCCCAAGCTCGCCGCCAACTGGATCAACGGCGAGCTGGCCGCCGCGCTCAACAGGGCGGGCATGGAGATCGGCAACTCACCGGTTACGGCGCACATGCTGTCGGGTCTGATCGCCCGGATCAAAGATGACACCATCTCGGGAAAGCTCGCCAAGCAGGTCTTCGAGGCCATGTGGAACGGCGAGGGGGACGCGGACACCGTGATCGCGGCCAAGGGGCTGAAACAGATCACGGACAGCGGCGCACTGGAGCGGATCGTTGACGAGATCATGGCGGCAAATCCGGATCAGGTCGACCAGTACCGCGCGGGAAAGGAGAAGGTCTTCGGCTTCTTCGTCGGCCAGGTGATGAAGGCGACCAAGGGCAAGGCCAACCCGCAGCAGGTCAACGGGCTACTGCGGGAGAAGCTGAAGGCTTAGCGCCATCGCTCGCGGTCATCGGCCGAATCGGGTCCCGCACCCGGATCAGCGCGGAGGCCGGCCGACGACTTTCAGTCCACCCTTTTCCCCGGGTTCCGGTCGATTGCGCATGTGATCGGCGACCTGAAAGAACGCCTGCTTCAGATGAGCCCGCAGGCGTTCGTCCGGAACCGTCTCCTCCAGCGCCCGCTCCATGCACAGCAGCCACTGGTCGCGCTCTGCCCGACCGATCGAGAACGGAAGATGGCGCCGGCGCAGCATGGGATGACCGTACTTCTGCTGATAGAGATCCGGCCCACCCAGCCAGCCGGACAGGAACAGGTAGAGCTTCTCGCGCGACCCGCGCAGGCTTTTCGCATGCAGCGCGCGCACGGGCGCTGCCTCCGACAGGCTGTCCATGACATCGTAGAAACGATCCACCAGGCGGCGGACACCTTCGTCTCCACCGATCTGTTGGTAAGGATTCAGCGCATTCCCGATCATGGCTTGGGCTGTTTGTCGGCTCCGCAGGGAAAGGCGAGGCTAGCCGAACTCGGGCCGATACCCAAGGAGTGCATGGCCCGCGCACAAGAGAACAGCCCCGCGTCCGCGGGGCTGTTCGAGGGCTCGGTCGATCTCAGGACCGTCAGTAGTCCATGTCTCCCATCCCGCCCATACCGCCCATGCCGCCGCCGTGGCTGTGCTTCTCCTCTTTGGGCTCCTCGGCGACCATGGCCTCGGTGGTGATCATCAACCCGGCAATGGATGCGGCATTCTGCAGGGCCGAGCGCGCCACCTTGGTGGGGTCCAGGATGCCCATCGCCATCATGTCGCCGTACTCGCCGGTGGCGGCGTTGTACCCGAAGTTACCCTCGCCGTCGGCGACCTTGCGCAGCACCACGGAGGCCTCGGCGCCGGCGTTGGCCACGATCTGACGCAGGGGCTCCTCCATGGAACGGCGGGCGATGCCGATGCCGACGTCCTGGTCATGGTTGGCGCCGTTGCAGCCGGAGAGCTTGGCGACCGCGCGCACCAGGGCAACGCCGCCGCCGGGGACGATGCCCTCCTCGACCGCCGCGCGGGTGGCGTGCAGGGCGTCCTCGACGCGGGCCTTCTTCTCCTTCATCTCCACCTCGGTGGCGGCACCGACCTTGATCACCGCAACGCCACCCGCGAGCTTGGCCAGGCGCTCCTGGAGCTTCTCGCGGTCGTAGTCGGAGGTGGTCTCCTCGATCTGGCCACGGATCTGCTCGCAGCGACCCTTGATGTCGGACTCGGAGCCGGCGCCGTCGATGATGGTGGTCTCTTCCTTGGTGATCTGGATCTTCTTGGCGGTGCCCAGCTCGTTGAGGGTCGCCTTCTCCAGGCTCAGCCCGACCTCCTCGGAGATGACGGTGGCGCCGGTCAGGATGGCGATGTCCTGCAGCATGGCCTTGCGCCGGTCGCCGAAGCCCGGGGCCTTGACGGCACAGACCTTGATGATGCCGCGCAGGCTGTTGACCACCAGGGTGGCCAGGGCCTCGCCCTCGACGTCCTCGGCGACCAGCAGCAGGGGCTTACCGGCCTTGGCGACGGCCTCGAGCACCGGCAGCAGATCGCGGATGTTGGAGATCTTCTTGTCATGCAGGAGGATGTAGGGGTCCTCGAGCTCACATTTCTGGGTCTCCTGGTTATTGATGAAGTACGGAGAGAGATAGCCGCGGTCGAACTGCATGCCCTCGACCACTTCCAGCTCGTTCTCCAGGGACTTGCCCTCCTCGACCGTGATCACCCCTTCCTTGCCGACCTTGCCCATGGCCTCGGCGATGATCTCGCCGATGGACTCGTCGGAGTTGGCGGAGATGGTGCCGACCTGGGCGATCTCCTTGTTGTCGGAGCAGGGCTTGGAGATGGACTTCAGTCCGTCGACCGCCACCTCGACCGCCTTGTCGATGCCGCGCTTGAGGTCCATCGGGTTCATGCCCGCGGCCACCGCCTTGAGGCCTTCGCGCACCATGGCCTGGGCCAGCACGGTCGCGGTGGTGGTGCCGTCGCCGGCCACGTCCGAGGTCTTGGAGGCGACCTCCTTGACCATCTGGGCGCCCATGTTCTCGAACTTGTCCTTGAGCTCGATCTCCTTGGCGACGGACACGCCGTCCTTGGTCACGGTGGGAGCGCCGAAGCTCTTCTCCAGCACCACGTTACGGCCCTTGGGACCGAGGGTCACCTTCACGGCATTGGCCAGGATATTGACGCCGTGCAGGATGCGGACGCGGGCGTCGTCGCCGAATTGAATCTGTTTCGCAGTCATTGTCGTGTCACCTCAATAGATTTCGATCAGATCGGGAAGCCTTGCGGCAGACTCGCGGCGCCTGCTACTCGATGACGCCCATGATGTCGTCCTCGCGCAGCACCAGGACCTCCTTGCCGGATACCTTCACCTCGGTGCCCGAATACTTGCCAAACAGCACCCGATCGCCCACTTTGACATCCAGGGGCCGAATCTCGCCGTTCTCCAGAATCTTGCCGTTGCCGACGGCGATCACCTCACCCTGGATCGGCTTTTCGGCGGCCGAATCCGGAATGACGATACCGCCCGGGGAGGTGCGCTCCTCCTCCATGCGGCGAACCACAACTCGGTCATGCAAAGGACGGATATTCATGCGTTGCTGTCTCCTAGAACTGGCTAGTGCGAGCCAGGACGTTGAATCTTTGTTAGCACTCACCAAGAGCGAGTGCCAGTAATTTAGGGGAAAATTCTCCGTCGTCAAGCCCTGTTTAGCGCGGGAGGGAACCATGCCGGTGAGTGCAGGCTACATCGACTTCGTCCGGGACTTGCTCGCCCACTTCGAGCCCCTGAGGATCAAGCGCATGTTCGGCGGCGCAGGGGTCTATTCCGGGGAGTTGTTCTTCGCCATCCTGGTCGACGACACCCTCTACCTGAAGGTGGATGACGTCACGCGTGCAGATTACGAGGCACGGGGCTTGTCGCCCTTCCGCTACCTCTCCAAGCAGGGGAAGACCATGACCATGGGCTACTACCCGCTTCCCGCGGAGGTGCTGGAGGACCCCGAGGAGCTTCGCGCCTGGGCGACGAGGGCAGTGGAAGCGGCCGAACGGGCGGCGGGCGGGGGGAGCACCCGGCGCGATCCGGGATCGCCAAAGGGATAGCCGTCCGCGCGCACCCCCAGCCCGTTCGGGGCCCCGCCTTCGCCGAACCCGGCGGAACGCCTGTTTATTTGAAATAACAATCGAATAAGTTTAACGAATTTATATTTTTAATATTGCTATCGGAACCTGTCTAGCCTACCTGTATAGGAGTGGCGCATCGGACCTATTCCTGATTCCAAGCGCGGGGATTGAGGACGCGGCGCACGAAACGCCGCCGGTTTGCGCCGGCACCACCACTCGAGCAAAACGGACGGCGAGATGACAGAACGCACCCAAGCAGGCGGCCTCCTGGTGGCCACACCTCTTTTCGAGCTTGTGAACAACGAGATCGCGCCGGGAACCGGCGTCGAGCCCCAGGAATTCTGGTCGAAACTCGCCGGCATCGTCTCCGACCTTACGCCGCGCAACCGGGAGCTCCTCGCCACACGCGACGCGCTGCAGGCCCGCATGGACGACTGGCACCGCCGCAACCCCGGCCCGATTCGCGATCTGCCCGCCTACAAGGCGTTCCTCGCGGAAATCGGCTATCTGGCGCCCGAGGGCGGCGACTTCTCGGTGACCACCGAAAACGTCGACCCGGAGATCGCCCACATCGCGGGCCCGCAGCTGGTGGTGCCGGTGAACAACGCCCGTTATGCGCTGAACGCCGCCAACGCCCGCTGGGGCAGCCTCTACGACGCGCTCTACGGCACCGACGTCATCCCGGAGGAAGGCGGCGCGGAGCGGGGCAGCAAGTACAACCCCACGCGCGGGGCCAAGGTGATCGCGTACGCGAGCAACTTCCTCGACCAGGCCGTTCCCTTGGCGCAAGGCAAGCACGGGGAGGCGACCTCCTACCGGGTCGAAAACGGCCAGCTCGTCGCAACCATCGCCGGCGCCGCCGAGACGGGCCTGCGAGACCCGAGCGCCTTGACTGGATATCGGACGGAGAACGGGCGCCTCAGCACCCTGCTCCTGGCACACAACGGGCTGCACATCGAGCTACAGATCGACCCCGAGCACCCGATCGGAAAGGCGAGCGCCGCGGGCGTGAAGGACGTCGTGCTGGAGTCCGCCGTCACGACCATCCAGGACTGCGAGGATTCGGTGGCCGCGGTGGACGCCGAGGACAAGGTCGTGGTCTACCGCAACTGGCTAGGCCTCATGCGCGGCGATCTCACTGCCAGCTTCTCCAAGGGCGGGCACATGACCGACCGCGCTCTGGAGCCGGACCGCGTCTATACCGCGCCGGACGGCTCCGAGCTGGTCCTGCCCGGCCGCAGCCTGATGCTGGTGCGAAACGTGGGGCACCTGATGACCACGGACGCCGTGCTCACCGCGGATGGAGAAGAGATCTTCGAGGGCATGCTCGACGGCATGATGACGGCGCTGGCGGCGATGCAGGACCTCAAGGGCTCGGGGCGCTACCGCAACTCGCGTGCTGGCAGCGTCTACATCGTCAAGCCCAAGATGCACGGGCCGGATGAGGTCGCCTTCGCCGTAGAGCTGTTCGGCCAGATCGAGGACGCATTGGGCCTGGCCCGCAACACCCTGAAGATCGGCATCATGGACGAGGAGCGGCGCACCACGGTGAATCTCAAGGAGTGCATCCGCGCTGCGAGGGAGCGGGTCATCTTCATCAACACCGGCTTTCTCGACCGCACCGGCGACGAGATGCACACCGCGATGGAAGCGGGCCCCATGCTGCGCAAGGGGGACATGAAGACCGCACCTTGGCTGCTCGCCTACGAGGACTGGAACGTCGACGTCGGTCTGGCCTGCGGACTGCGCGGCCACGCGCAGATCGGCAAGGGCATGTGGACCATGCCGGAGGAGATGCGCGCCATGGTTCAGACCAAACGCGGGCACCCCCAGGCCGGCGCCAATTGCGCCTGGGTCCCCTCCCCCACTGCCGCCACCTTGCACGCCATGCACTATCATGAAATCAGCGTGGCGGACCGTCAGGCGGAGATTGCAGCGGGCGGGCCGCGCGCCAAGCTGGACACGATTCTCACCGTCCCGGTCGCGGAAACCCCGAACTGGACGGCAGAAGAGGTCCAGCAGGAACTCGACAACAACTGCCAGGGCATCCTCGGATATGTCGTGCGCTGGATCGACCAGGGCGTGGGCTGCTCGAAGGTGCCGGACATCAAGAACACCGGTCTGATGGAGGACCGCGCGACGCTCCGGATCTCGAGCCAGCACGTCGCCAACTGGCTGCATCACGGCATCGTGACCAGCGACCAGGTCATCGCCACGCTCAAGCGCATGGCGGAGGTGGTCGATGGCCAGAACGCCAGCGATCCGCTGTATCGGCCAATGGCTCCGGGGTTCGACGGCATCGCCTTCGAGGCGGCCTGCGACCTGATTTTCAAGGGCCGGGAGGTGCCGAACGGCTACACCGAGCCCACGCTCCACGCGAAGCGCCTGGAGCTCAAGGCTGTTGCCGGACGCTAGCTTGAGCAGCCGTGATGAAGTTATTGAATCGCGACTTTATTGATCTGAATCGCGAAAAAGCGGCCCTCTACGGGCTCGCCTGCGATATATTGCATTGACAAACAGCTTTTCCCGGTGCGGGCGTCTGCGACAAACCGGGAGGCGAGGACAGAAGAAGTGTTCATGGAAGAGCAGACGACGAACCACCAAAACGCAACCTCAATCACCGTCCCTCGCGGGATGGAGGAGTTAAGACATCATGTCAGCAATGCAGATTGCCGGCCGCGAGCTGGAAGTCAACCGCAAGGGTTACCTCGTTGACTTCGACGCGTGGGACAAGGACATTGCTCAGGCGATCGCGGCGGAGGAAGGGCTCACCCTCAGCGAATGCCACTGGGCGGTGATCGGTTTCCTGCGAGAGTACTACGGCGAGCTCGAGCACCCGCCGTCGCCGCGCATCGTGGTCAAGCGCATCGGCGAGCGCCTGACGATGAACGCGCCCTGCACCCGCAAGACCCTCGAGGCCCTGTTCCCCGGCGGCGGGTGCAAACAGGCCTGCCGCATCGCGGGTCTCCCCGACTACTACTGCCACGCCTGCTAAGACCAAGTCGCCCCGCCCCGCAAGGGGCCGGGCGCATTCCCACCGTATCTGAAAAACCTAGGCGGGGCCATCTTCGGCCCGCTCGGACACCTTGCGTCTTTCTGGGAGACCTCATGTCTGCCGAGTCCCGGAGCTGCCGCTCGGGAGCAAACGGCGGGCGGGCCAACCTCCCGCATCGCGCGCAAGACCCTGCGCTGCGCCCGACCCGCCCTTGGTGTATCGTAATCGGCTGTGCCGATACTCGGGAACCATACAGATGGACGTGGAGCTTGTCGAAATCCGCGATTTTCTCGCTACCCACCACCCCTTCGACCTGCTGCCGGAGGACGTCCTGGAGCACCTGCCCAAGCGCCTGTCCGTGCGCTACTTCCGGCGCGGCACCCCCGTACCTCCCAAGGATGCAGACCAGCCCTACCTCTATCTCGTGCGGCGCGGCGCGATCGAGCTGCGTGACGATCGCGGCGAGCTGGTGAGCAAGCTCGCGGAGGGCGACCTGTGCGTCATGCACTGCCGGCCCGACGACCCCTCCGCCCAGTTCATCGGCTCGACCGCCGAGGACACCCTCGCCTACCTGATGCCCTGCTCGGAGCTGGACCGGCTGCGCAGCGAGCACACCGACTTCGCGGACCACTTCGATCACTCGATCGCGGAGCGCCTGCGCAAGGCATTGGACGTGATCAAGGCGGAGCCTCCCGCCGGCGCCAACCTGATGACGGTGCAGGTCGCCGACTTGCTCGGTCGCTCGCTGGTGAACGCGAGCCCCGACACCAGCATCCGGGAGGCGGCGCGGGTGATGACCGAGGCGCGCGTCTCCTCCCTGGTCATCACCGATGGTGATCGCCTCGTGGGCATGGTCACGGACCGCGACCTGCGTAGCCGTTGCCTCGTCGCCGGCCGCTCCTACGACGAGCCGGTGCGCAACATCATGAGCGAGAACCTGCACACGACCAACGTCGACGCGCTCGGCTTCGAGGCCCTGATCAAGATGTCCCGACTCAATGTGCATCACCTGCCCGTGCTGGACGAGGAGCGCGTGGTCGGCGTGATCTCCACCTCCGACCTGGTTCGCTTCCAGAGCGCCAGCTCGGTCTACCTGGTCGGCGACATCGACAAGGCTCGGGACATCGACACCCTGGTCCAGATCAGCAGCAAGGTCCCGGAGCTGCAGGTCCACCTGGTCACCAGCGGGGCAACCGCGGACCAGGTAGGGCAGGCGGTGAGCGCGGTAACGGACGCCATCACGGTGCGCCTGCTCCAGCTGGCGGAATCGGAGCTCGGTCCCCCGCCGGTCCCCTACACCTGGATGGCGGGCGGCTCGCAGGCGCGGCGCGAACAGTCGTCGCACTCGGATCAGGACAATGCCCTGATGATCGCCGATCACATGAAGCCAGGCGACGACGAGTACTTCGCTGCCCTGGCCAAGATCGTCAACGACGGCCTCAATGCCTGCGGCTATTACTACTGCCCGGGCGAGGTCATGGCCTCCAATCCGAAATGGCGCCAGCCGCTGCGCCTTTGGCGCAAGTACTTCACCACCTGGATTGAGCGGCCCGAGCCGATGGCCCTGATGCTCGCCAGCGTGTTCTTCGATCTGCGCCCGCTGTACGATCCGGAGGGCATGTTCGAGGAGCTGCACGAGCACATCCTCGAGCACAGCCGCTCCAACCGGATCTTCATCGCCTACATGGCGTCCAATGCCCTCAAGCACCGGCCACCGCTCGGTTTCTTCCGTAACTTCGTGCTCATCAGCGGCGGCGACCACGACCACACCCTCGATCTCAAGCGCCGCGGCACGGTGCCCATCGTCGACCTTGCACGGGTCTACGCGCTGTCGGCGGGAATCCCCGCGATCAATACCATCGAGCGCCTGGAGGCCGGCCCCAGGGTCCAGGCCGTTAGCCGCGACGGCGCCGCCAACCTGATTGACGCCCTCGAGTTCATCGGCACGCTGCGCATGCGCCACCAGGCGAATCAGCTCCGCCGTGGCGAGAGGGCGGACAATTACCTGTCCCCGGATGAGCTCTCGCGCCTGGAGCAGGGCCATCTCAAAGACGCGTTTTCCTTGATCAACACCATGCAGGAGTCGCTGGGACAGCGCTACCAGGCGGGACGCTTCGCCTGAGATGCACATCGGGCCGTTTACCACGGACCTGCGCCGGCGCTGGCAGCTGCGCCGCGCCGATCCGGGGCCGCTGCGGGACTATCTCGCCGTCGCATTCCCGAATCCATCCAGCGACTATCGGCAGGTGGACTATCTCGCCATCGATCTCGAGACCACGGGGCTCGATCCTAAGCGGGATCAGATCTTGAGCGTGGGCTACGTGCTCCTGCGGGGAAACCGCATCGACCTCTCCACCGCAAGTCACCGGCTGGTGCATGCCGCCTTCGCGATCCCCGAGCAAAGCGCGGTCATCCATCAAATCACCGACGACCAGGCAGCGGGCGGCGAATCGCTGACGACAGTGCTCGCGGACCTGTTGGAGCATCTCGCCGGCAAGGTCATGATCGCCCATCACGCCGCGGTCGAGCGAGGCTTCATCAACGCGGCCTGCCGGCGCGAGTTCGGCGGCGGACTGGTCGCGCCAATCGTGGACACCCAGGCCCTGGCGCGGCGAACCTTCGAGCGGCGCCACATGGCCTTCAAGGGTTCGGACCTGCGCCTGCACTCCCTGGGGGAGCGATACAACCTCCCGCGTTACGGGGCGCATAACGCGTTGAGCGACGCGCTGGCGGCCGCCGAGCTCTTTCTCGCCCAAGCCGTGTACATGGAGGGCCGGCGCGGGGCCCGGCTGCGCGAGTTCCTGTGCGCCTGAGCACCGCGCCGTGAAGCGGACGGCGCAATTGGGGACCTTGCCAACAAGCGGCAGGTAGCGAACCTGGGATACAGCGTTTAGACTTGAGGTTTATTCTGTTGAGGCGCTCGACGGGCGACACGTCTACTGCACGCAAAGACCGGGCGCACATGACCAAGGCGCAGGGACCGCTCCCGCCCGCGACACGGGCCATAGGGCGCGGAACGAGCCAGCACCAGCCTTGAACGCCGCAACAACCTCGCCGCGAAGGGCACGATGTCGGTACAGCAGGATAAGAAGGGTTCGCCCCGAATAGGTTTCCCGATCGGATCGAGACGATCAGGAACCGCCACGCGTCATCACTTCGAAAAATAACCCCCGTTGCAGCGCTGGGGATCGTCAACCACCTGACTGAGGAGAAGACTCCATGTCGGAGATCAAGACCTATGAGGTTCCGGCCGAGATCGCGGCCAAGGCACACATCACCGCCGAGCAGTACGACGCCATGTACAAGCGCTCGGTGGATGACCCCGAGGGCTTCTGGGCTGAGCAAGCCGAAAAGTTCGTCACCTGGACCAAGAAATGGGACAAGGTGAGGGACTACAGCTTCGGCGCCGACGACCTCCACATCAGATGGTTCGACGGCGGGAAGCTCAACGTCTCCTACAACTGCCTCGACCGCCAGTTGGAGACCCGTGGCGATCAGGTCGCCATCATCTGGGAAGGGGACAATCCGGAGGAAGACCGCAAGATCACCTACCGCGAGCTGCACACGGAGGTCTGTAAGCTCGCGAACGTGCTCAAGTCGCGCGGGGTCAAGAAGGGCGACCGGGTCTGCATCTACCTGCCCATGATCCCGGAGGCGGCGGTGGCGATGCTCGCCTGCACCCGCATCGGGGCCGTGCACTCGATCGTCTTCGGCGGCTTCTCGCCGGATTCGCTGCGCGACCGCATCCTCGATTCGGACTGCCAGACCCTGATCACCTCCGACGAGAGCGTGCGCGGCGGCCGTCAGGTGCCGCTGAAGAAGAACGCGGACACCGCTCTGACCGAGTGCCCGAATGTGAGCACCGTTCTGGTGGTCCGGCGCACCGGCGGAAACGTCGCCTGGACCGAGGGTCGCGACATCTGGTACGACGAGGCCATGGCTGGCGCCTCCACGGAGTGCGCGCCCGAGGAGATGGACGCGGAGGACCCGCTGTTCATCCTCTATACCTCCGGCTCGACCGGCAAGCCCAAGGGCGTGCTGCATACCACCGGCGGCTACCTGGTCTTCGCGGCCATGACCCACAAGTACGCCTTCGACTATCAGGAGGGCGAGATCTACTGGTGCACCGCCGATGTGGGCTGGGTCACCGGGCACACCTATATCGTCTACGGGCCGCTGGCCAACGGCGCCATCTCGCTGATGTTCGAGGGTATCCCGAATTACCCGGACGTCTCGCGCTTCTGGCAGGTTGTCGACAAGCACCAGGTCAACATCTTCTACACCGCCCCCACGGCCATCCGCGCCCTGATGCGCGCCGGCGAGGAGCCGGTCAAGAAGACCTCGCGCAAGAGCCTGCGCATCCTCGGATCGGTAGGCGAGCCGATCAACCCGGAGGCATGGGAGTGGTATCACCGCGTGGTCGGCGACGAGCGCTGCCCGATCGTGGATACCTGGTGGCAGACCGAGACCGGCGGCCATCTGATCACACCGCTGCCCGGCGCCACGGCGCTCAAGCCCGGCTCCGCCAGCCGCCCCTTCTTCGGCGTGATGCCCGCCATCGTGGATGCGACCGACGGTCACGTGCTTGAGGGTGCGTGCGAGGGCGCACTGGTCATCACCCAGCCGTGGCCGGCGATGATGCGCTCCGTCTATGGCGACCATCAGCGCTTCGTCGACACCTACTTCAAGCAGTACCCCGGCTACTATTTCACCGGCGACGGGGCGCGAAGAGACGAGGACGGCTACTACTGGATCACCGGACGCATAGACGATGTGCTCAACGTCTCGGGGCACCGTCTGGGTACCGCCGAAATCGAGTCCGCGCTGGTGCTGCACCCCCACGTTGCCGAGGCGGCGGTCGTCGGCTATCCCCATGACATCAAGGGACAAGGCATCTATGCCTACGTCACCCCGATGGCCGGCGTGGAGCCGACCGATGAGCTCAAGAAGGAGCTGGTGGCCTTGGTGCGCGGCGAGATCGGACCGATCGCGACGGTGGACGTCATCCAGTGGGCACCCGGCCTGCCAAAGACCCGTTCTGGCAAGATCATGCGTCGAATCCTGCGCAAGATCGCGGCCAACGAGGTCGATACCTTGGGCGACATCTCTACCCTGGCCGATCCGACCGTGGTCAACGACCTGATCGACAACCGAGCCAACAAGTAAACACTCGAGGCCGCGGCCGGAGTCCGGGGGACCGGACCGGCCGCGCGCACGGTCCCACCCGTTCCGATCACGGCATCGCGGTTGGATATCGACGACTCTCAAGGGGGGAGCCGAATCACCGCGGGAGTTGCATGAGGGCACGTCCCTGCCACTGGCGGCCGATCGTCTTGTCGGGTCCGGCGCTCAGGGCCCCCCTTGGCGCGATCGGCACGGGCGCGTCTGTCTTCGCTGCCCCGGCAGCTCCAGAGTGGGCTTGGTTCCGGGCTGTGGTGACGGAGCCCTGCAGACGACCAGGGCGTCTGCTCGGGGCCGGCTCCCGTCCTTGGTGGCCGCGGATGTCGGCCTTGTGGTCCATGAAGTGAGGTTGCAGTTGAACGCCAACATGCGAGTCGGAGTGTTCGTCGATGCCGAAAACGTGCGCTACAACGGCGGATACCAGATGCGATACGACATCCTGCGCCGGTTCGCCGCCCGGGAAGGCGGAATTCTGCAGCGACTCAATACCTACCTGGCATTCGATGTCGAGCGCGCCCGGGAGGATCAGGAGTACGCCAAGAAGTCCCGCGCCTATCAGCAAATGGTCCGGGACTTCGGATGGAAGATCACCGTCAAGCACGTCCGCCGTTACACGGATGAGCACGGCAACGTTACGACCAAGGCCAACGCCGATCTGGATATGGCCGTGGACGCGATGCTGCAGGCGGGCAAGCTGGATCAGGTCCTGCTGGTCACGGGCGACGGGGATTTCCTGCAAGTGGTCACCGCGCTGCAGAACACAGGCTGCCGCGTGGAGCTGATCGGCTTCAAGAACGTCTCGCGCCAACTCCAGCAGGAGGTCGATGCCTACTTCTCCGGGTTCATGGTCCCGGATTTGCTGCCGGTCTCCTACGAACCGAGGAACGAGTGGGGAAAGCCGGGAGCATGCGTTCGCGGGGTCTGCACCAAGTGGTTTCCCGAGAAGGGTTACGGCTTCCTGCGCTTCATGGACCACATCTCACCCACGGTCTGGATCACGGATCCGCGAGAAGAAGGATCACCCTACATCAGCGTCTTTTGCCATGCCAACGAGGTGGCGGACGAGGTGACCGAGGATATGTTGATGAACCGCGAGACCATCCTCGAGTTTTACCTCAACGAAAGCGAGCAGAAGGACAACGGGTTGGTTGCCAACAACGTGCGGCTGGCCTTCTCGGTCAACCGCTGACGCGACACAATCCGTTCGCCGTTTTCGAAAAAACCGTACCGGGTTCACAAAAGCTCACAATCAGGTCGAGAACAGTTGAGAGAGTCTTTGAAAACCATTTAGAGTTGGAATAGTGTCTGCCTAATGCATCTGGAGTGACGCCGACCCCCCATGGCGACGAATCAAACCGCAGTCAAGCCGTCCGGGCTCGCATGGCGACTGGTCCGTGATCAGCTGGTCACGGAGGCGCAGGTGCAGACTGCCTACCAGGAAGCGCTCAAGCATCGGCAGCCCTTCGTGCAGTTCCTGGTCGAAAACAAGATCCTCGACAGTCTGCGCATCGCGGTCGCCGCCGCCGACGAGTTCGGGGTCCCGCTGCTGGACCTCGACGCCGTCGACCCGCGGGAGCTTCCGGTGAACCTGGTGGACGAGAAGCTGGTGCTCAAGCACCGGGCGTTGCCGATCTTTCGACGCGGAAACCGGCTGTTCCTCGCCGTATCCGACCCGACCAACCACCAGGGCCTCGACGAGATCCGTTTCAACACCGGGCTGGCCACGGACGCCATTCTGGTAGAGGAGTCCAAGCTCAAGGCGGCCATCGAGCGCGCGATCGAGTCCCAGGATACGGGCATGTCGGACATCACGGATACCGACCTGGACAACCTCGACATCGCGGGCGACGACGACGAGCAGAACGACAACGAGCTGAACGTCGACGAGGCGCCAATCGTCCGGTACGTCAACAAGATCCTGGTGGACGCCATCAGCGGCGGTGCCTCGGACGTCCACTTCGAGCCCTACGAGAAATATTTCCGCATTCGCTTCCGCCAGGACGGCATGCTGCGGGAAATCGCAAACCCGCCGGTCAACCTGGCCGCTCGTCTGGTCGCGCGAATCAAGGTCATGTCGCGCATGAACATCGCCGAGCGGCGGATACCCCAGGATGGGCGCATCAAGCTCAAGCTGAGCCGCAACCGTGATATCGACTTCCGCGTCAACACGCTCCCCACGCTCTACGGAGAAAAGGTCGTGTTGCGTATCCTCGACTCCGGATCGGCGCTCATGGGTGTCGAGCAGCTCGGCTTCGAGGAGGAGCAGAAGAAGGCCTTCGTGAACGCAATCGCCAAGCCTTACGGCATGATCCTGGTGACCGGCCCCACCGGATCGGGCAAGACCGTCTCCCTCTACACCGGGCTGGACATGCTCAACAAGCCGGAGGTCAACATCTCGACCGTCGAGGACCCCGTCGAGATCCAGGTCCCGGGAATCAACCAGGTCAACATGAACCCGAAGACCGGACTCACCTTCGCCGCCGCGCTGCGGTCGTTCCTGCGCCAGGACCCGGACATCGTGATGGTAGGCGAGATCCGCGACCTGGAGACGGCGGAGATCGCGGTGAAGGCGGCGCAGACGGGACACCTGGTATTGTCCACCCTGCATACGAACGACGCGCCGCAGACCCTGACTCGACTCGCCAACATGGGCGTCCCCCCGTTCAACATCGCCTCGTCCGTGCTCCTGATCATGGCTCAACGCCTGACCCGTCGCTTGTGTCCGCACTGCAAGAGAACGGAGCAAATCCCCCGCGAGGCGCTGCTGGAGGAGGGTTTCACCGCCGCGGACATCGACGAGGGCATCACCATCTACGGCGCCGTCGGCTGCGACCGATGCAATCAAGGCTACCGGGGACGCATCGGCATCTACCAGGTAATGCCCGTATCCGAGGAGATGGGGCGCATGATCATGGAAGGCGGCAACGCCATCCAGCTCGCTGACCAGGCCCGGCGCGAGGGGGTCTCCGACCTGCGGCAATCCGGCCTGCGCAAGGTCAAGGCGGGCATCACGAGCCTAGAAGAAATCAACCGAGTGACGAAGGACTAGCCGATATGGCACTGACCGCTGTCCAGAAGCCGAAAGCCGAAAAATCCTACCTCTTCGCCTGGGAAGGCGTGGACCGCCGGGGAACGCGCGTCAAGGGCCAGTCCCGCGCCGCGAACATCGCGTTCGTACGGGCAGATCTGCGCCGCCAGGGGGTCAACGCGACCAAGGTCCGAAAGAAGGCGCAACCGCTCTTCGGGGGCGGCAAGAAGAAGATCACGAGCGGAGACATTGCCGTATTCAGCCGCCAGCTCGCGACCATGATGTCCGCCGGTGTCCCGCTGGTGCAGGCATTCGACATCGTCGGCCGTGGTCACGAGAATCCCGCGATGCAGGAGCTTATCCTGGCCATCAAGGCGGATGTGGAGAGCGGAACGGCCTTGACCGAATCCCTGCGCAAGCACCCGCGCTATTTCGACGACCTCTACTGCAACCTGGTGGGCGCCGGAGAGCAGGCGGGCGTGCTCGAGACCGTCCTCGACAAGATCGCGACCTACAAGGAAAAGACCGAGTCCATAAAGGGCAAGATCAAGAAGGCCCTGTGGTATCCGGGAGCGGTGATCCTGGTGGCGATCGGCGTGACCACCATCATCCTGCTGTTCGTCATTCCACAGTTCAAGTCCCTGTTCTCGAGCTTCGGCGCGGACCTGCCCGCCTTCACCCTGATGGTCATCGCCCTGTCGGATTTCGTGCGCGACTATTGGTGGGCGATTGCAGCGGCCCTCGGGGCAGCCGGATTCGCGATCGCAAAGCTCTGGCAGCGATCCCGGAAATTCCGCGAGCTCGTAGACCGCATGACCCTCAAGCTCCCGGTCATCGGCCCCATCATGCACAAGGCGGCCCTCGCCCGGTTCGCTCGCACCCTCTCCACCATGTTCGCCGCCGGCGTACCCATGGTGGAGGCGTTGGAATCGGTGGCCGGCGCCACCGGCAGCGTGGTGTATTCCGACGCCGTGATGCTGATGCGCGAAGAGGTGGCCACGGGTCAGGCCCTGCAGCTCTCGATGCGCCAGCGCAACCTGTTCCCACACATGGTGATCCAGATGACCGCCATCGGCGAGGAGTCGGGCGCCCTCGACGACATGCTGGCCAAGGTCGCGGACTTCTACGAGGAGGAGGTCGACAACGCAGTGGACAGCTTGAGCAGCCTGCTCGAGCCGCTGATCATGGTCGTCATCGGCACCCTCGTAGGTGGTCTGGTCATCGCCATGTACCTGCCCATCTTCAAGCTGGCCGCCGTCGTCTGACATCCGATGCAGTGGTTCAACCTGCTCGAGCAGCACCCCCCGTTGCTGCTCCTGGTCACCGCGCTCTTCGCGCTAGCGGTGGGCAGCTTTCTCAACGTGGTGATCCACAGACTGCCGCGCATGATCGAAGAGGACTGGCGCCGCGAGTGCGACCAAGGCGCCGAGGCAACGGACAAGCCCCCTGCGCCCAAGTCCGTGACGCTGTCCCGACCCGCTTCCCACTGCCCAAGCTGCGGCCATCGTCTGCGGCCGCTGGAAAACATCCCCCTGCTGAGCTACCTGTTTCTGCGCGGGCGCTGCTCCGCCTGCCAGGCCCCGATCAGCCTGCGTTATCCGCTGGTCGAGGCGGCCACCGCCGTGCTCTCGGTGCTCGTGGTCTGGCGTTTCGGCTTCACCTGGGAGAGTCTGGCCGCGCTGGTGCTCACCTGGGGCCTGGTGGCGCTGGCGGTCATCGACTTCGATACCCAGCTTCTGCCCGATGCCATCACGCTGCCCCTGCTTTGGCTAGGGCTGCTGCTGAGCCTGCAGGGATGGTTCACTGAAAGCCATTCCGCCATCCTCGGCGCCGCGCTGGGCTACCTCAGCCTGTGGGGCATCTTTCAGCTGTTTCGCCTGTTGACCGGCAAGGAGGGCATGGGCTTCGGCGACTTCAAGCTGTTTGCCCTGTTCGGGGCCTGGCTCGGCTGGCAGCACCTGCCGCAGATCATCCTGTTGTCCGCGGTCACCGGCGCCGTCGTCGGCACCCTGCTGATCGTGACTCGCGGACACGACCGTCAAATACCCATCCCCTTCGGCCCTTATCTGGCGGCAGCGGGCTGGCTCAGCCTGATGTGGGGCGACGCGATCAACCGGACCTATCTTCAGTTCTCGGGGCTCGCATGATGCCCGTCGCGCGTTCCAGCGGCGACAAACGGATCCTTCGAGGATGCTGGTCGTCGGGCTGACCGGCGGCATCGGCAGCGGAAAGTCCACCGTTTCGGACCGGCTTGCCGCCACCGGTGTCCCCGTCATCGATGCCGACGTCATCTCGCGGGAGCTGACCGCACCCGGTGGGGCCGCGCTGGATGCCATCTTCCAGGCCTTCGGAGACCCGGTGCGGCGTCCAGACGGCACCCTCGACCGCGCCGCGCTGCGGCAGATCGTTTTCCGTGACCCGCGGGCACGTGAGCGCCTCGAGGCCATCCTGCACCCGCTCATCCGCTCGCGCATGCGTGAATGGCTCGCCACCGTCGAGGCGCCCTATGCAGTCCTGGTGATCCCGCTCCTGTTCGAGGCGGGTCAGACGGATCTCGTGGACCGGATTCTTGTAGTGGACCTGCCAGAGGCCGAGCAGCTGCGGCGCGTGCACGCCCGCACCGGCATGGACCACGCCGAGATCCGGCGCATCCTCGCCAGCCAGAGCGACCGCTCGTCGCGACTAGAACGGGCGGACGACGTCATCGACAACAGCGGCAATCTCGCGGCGCTGCATGCCCAGGTGGACCGGCTTCACGGCCGTTACCTGCAATTGGCCACCGCCCGGGACCGCTGATCCAGTAAGGAGCCCAGGGCGGGCGACCGCCACGGGAAGGGGATCTTGACATGACCACCGTCCGAGCCGAGTGGCTGCGCCTCGTCCTGCTCGGCATGCTGAGCGGCATCTTGGCGAGCGGCGTCGTGCTCGCTTTTCACGCGGTAATCGAGCTTGGTCAATCCTTGCTGTTGCCGCCGGGGCGCAGCGGCAACTACGAAGGACTCGATCCCTGGCTGCGCATCCTGCTCCCGGTTTCCGGCGGCCTGTTGCTGGGGCTCGCCTTCGACCTGATCCCTCCGCAGCGCCGCCAGGTCGGGGTCGTTCATGTGCTGCGGCGCCTGCACACACCAGGCGAGGAACGGTTACCAGCGGCGAATCTCTTCACCCAGTTCCTGGGAGCGGTGGCCGCCATCGTCAGCGGGCATTCGGTGGACAAGGAAGGGCCGTCCGTACACATCGGCGCCGCCAGCGCCAACCTCATCGGCCAGCGCATGCGTGTCTCGGCCGAGGAGGACTACACCTTAGCCGCGTGCGGCTGCGCGGCTGCCATTGCCGCGGCCTTCAACACCCCGCTCGCGGGAATCATCTTCGTCGTCGAGGTGCTGAAGGTGCGCTACGAGGTGAGCCGTTTCCTGCCGGTCATCGTAGCCTCGGTGGTGGGTGCCGTCGTGACACGGACCTTTTCCGGCGATGCCCCGACTTTCATCGTCTCCCCACTGGAGCTGAACACGGGATGGGAGTTTCCCAATCTGATCATTCTCGGGCTGGTCATCGGCCTGCTGGCCATTGCCTTCATTAGTCTGTGCGAAAGCGTCGCGGCGCGCACCCGCGCCTGGCGCTGCAGCGTAAGCTTCACGCTCGCAGGCCTGGTGGTGGGAACCCTCGCCCTGTGGACGCCCGAGATCATGGGCACCAGCTACGACACGCTGGACGAATTTCTGGCAGGCAAGGAAGACCTCGCCCTGGTGCTCGCGCTCGTGGTCACGAAGCTACTGGCGACTGGAACGGCTATCGGTCTGCGGGTTCCCGGCGGACTGATCGGCCCTACCCTGTTCATCGGCGGCGCCGCCGGATCCGCGTTGGGCATCCTGTTCGCGGCCCTCGAACCCATCGACGCCGCGTCGTCGGGCTTCTATGCGACGGTGGGCATGGTCGCCATGATGGGGGCCACCCTTCGAGCCCCACTGGCGGCCTTGACCGCGCTGCTGGAGCTCACGGCGAACCCCAACATCATCCTCCCAGGGATGCTCGCGGTCGCCACGGCCGAGCTGACCAATCGCTTGGCCCTCGGCAAGGATTCGGTGTTCGAAATCCTGCTCAAAGTCCAACGTTCGTCACAAGTCGATGATTAAGCGCGGCACGATGCCTTGTCTGCCTACCGCCGACCCGGTTAGTCTTGGGTCGCACGGTATTCCTTGCCGCGCGTTTCATTGCTGAAAAATAAGGAGATTAATGACTATGAAAACTAGAAAAGGCCCAGCCATTCTCGGGGCGCTGGCAACGGCGCTGGCCTTGATGCTGGGGGCGGCGTCCGCCCAAGCGGAATCCGCCTGCAAGGGGCTCGTGAAGGGTAAATGCGAGAACAGCGCGAGTTGCACCTGGGTGGACAGCTTCACCCGTAAGGACGGTGTCAAGGTCGCGGCCTACTGCCGGGCGAAACCGAGCTCATCCGGCAAGAAAGCGTCGTCGACAGACAAGAAGAGTTAGTTTTCTTACCTAACGAGGCCGGGGGCTCCGGTTCACGGCGGCCCCCGGCCGAACGCTCTCCGCGGTCAGTGTGCGACGGCGAAAGACCGCCTGCGTAACATCAGTAAGGCTCGGTCGCCGCGGACAAGTCCCAGGTATCGGGCGAGTGATACAGGCGTGCGAGCTGCAGCTCGCGCTCGATCTCCATCTCCCGCGGCAGGTGGTCGCCGAAGCGCGTCAGCAGCTCCTCCTGATCGTTGGTTTCCCGCCGCGCCTGTTCCCGATCGATATTCATGATCGCGAAGAAGTCCTCTTTCGGGAAATCGAGGCCGGTCCAGTTCAATCCCTCGAAGGGCGGCACCCAACCCAAGGGGCTCTCGATGGCGGCGCCCGCGCCGTTACAGCGATCAACGATCCAATGCAGCACGCGCATGTTCTCGCCGAACCCCGGCCAGATGAACCTGCCGTGCTCGTCCTTGCGGAACCAGTTGACGCGGAAGATGCGCGGCGGCGTGGCAACGTTCTGGCGCCCGATGCGCAGCCAGTGCCGCCAGTAATCGGCCATGTTGTAGCCACAGAAAGGCAGCATGGCCATCGGGTCGCGCCTCACTGCCGCTTGGCCGATGGCCGCCGCGGTCGCCTCCGAGCCCATGGTGGCGGCCATATAGACCCCATGCTCCCAATTGTAGCTCTGGAACACGAGCGGGAAATGCTTGCTCACCCGACCCCCGAACAGGAAAGCGCTGATGGGTACGCCCTCTGGATTCTCCCACTCCGGGTCGATGGACGGGCATTGGGAGGCCGGCGCGGTAAACCTGGCGTTCGGATGAGCCGCGGGCCTGCCGCAACCCGGCGTCCAGTCGTTCCCCTTCCAGTCGATCAGGTGCTCGGGGGGCTCCTTGGTCATGCCTTCCCACCAAACGTCCCCATCATCGGTCAAGGCACAGTTGGTGAAGATGCTGTTGGCCCGCACCGAGGCCAGGGCGTTGGGGTTGGACTCCTCGCTGGTGCCTGGTGCAACGCCGAAGTAGCCGTATTCCGGGTTGATTGCGTAGAACTTACCGTCGCGCGGATTGGGTTTGATCCAGGCGATGTCGTCGCCAACAGTGGTGACCTTCCAACCCTCGAACCCCTTGGGCGGGATCAGCATGGCGAAGTTGGTCTTACCGCAGGCACTGGGGAAGGCGCCGCCCACATAGGTCTTCTTTCCCTCCGGCGACTCGACGCCGAGGATCAGCATGTGCTCGGCAAGCCAGCCGTCATCCCGCGCCATGACCGAGGCAATCCGCAGCGCGAGGCACTTCTTTCCGAGCAGGGCATTGCCCCCGTAGCCGCTGCCGTAGGACCAGATCTCCCGGGTCTCCGGGAAGTGGGAGATGTACTTGTCCTCGATGCTCGGCGCGCACGGCCAGGGAACGTCCTCCTCACCCAACTGCAGCGGCGCCCCGACCGAATGCATGCAAGGGACGAACTCGCCGTCCGCCCCCAGGGCGTCGAGTGCGCCCTGACCCATCCGCGTCATGATGCGCTGGTTGACGACGACATAGGGCGAGTCCGTGATTTCGATCCCGATGTGGGAAATCGGCGAGCCCAGCGGTCCCATGCTGAAGGGGATGACGTACATCGTCCGCCCCCGCATGCAGCCATCGAACAGGCCCCTGAGGATGCCCCGCATCTCCGCCGGGTCCATCCAGTTGTTGGTGGGGCCAACGTCCTCTTTGCGCGTCGAGCAGATGAAGGTGCGTTCCTCCACCCGCGCCACGTCGCTCGGATGAGAGCGGGCGAGGAAGCTGTTGGGCCGTTTGTCCGGGTTCAGGCGCACAAAGGTGCCGCTGGCGACCATCTCATCGCACAATCGGTCGTGTTCGGATTGCGACCCGTCGCACCAGTAGATGCGCTCCGGATTGCATAGGAGCGCCATTTCATCGACCCATGCCAATAGTTTCCGATGGTTCGTGCGCGAGGCACCATCGTGGGTAACGGTCATGTGGGGATTCTCCTGGTGTTCAGTGGGCTTCGTGGGAGAACGACTTGTTCGTCGCTTGCCGCGAGACGACGCGTCGTCCCGGCGGTACGCAAGCCGAATGCCTTCAGCAAACCACGGGCCAGTTCACAAAAGTCGCTCATGTTGCAGAAATCGGGCATCCGGGGAAAGTCTTTTTGGGCCGATCGCACCAAAATCGGGCTTGATCGTCGTTGCCGCCCGAGTCTGGTGCGCGTTGCGGAACCCTGGCCGGCTCCCTTCTATTTGAGATTCAGACGCCGCTCAGGTTTCATCGCACCGCCTCCCTGACAGCGGACGAGGCGCCACCTTGGCCGCATCAGGGCGCGGGCCGGGTTGCCCCGATCACTTCGCCTCGGCCGGGACCGGGGCCAGCGGAGCCACGGGGGCCACATGGGGATATGCGGCATACGGGTAGCCGTATCCCCAAGGCGCGCCCCAGTAGGGAGCATATCCAAAGTAATCGTTCCAGCGATTCCAGCCGCGCCCCCAACCCCGGCCTCCGGCGCCCATGCTCATGTGGAAATCAAAACTGGCATCGCCGAAGAAATCGTTCCACCAGTCGTTCCATCCCGAGCCCCAGCCCGGTCCGCCCCACCAGGCGTTGGCGGCGGTGGATGAGGCGACAAGCACGGCAACGAATGCGGAGGTTGCGAGTCTTTTCATGGATGTGGTCCCCTATGCTCGTAATCCAGAAAGCGCTGCAGTCGAGCGGAGCGCGCTTTTCAGCGCCGAATATATAAGGTTTCACTTATATCTTGAAATTCCTTCCCGTTATGGACGAGAGCGACCCGATGCCCAACGGCCCCCAGACCTTGACCCTGACCAAGCCAGATGACTGGCACCTGCACCTGCGCGACGGGGCCGAGATGGCCTCGGTGGTTGCCTTTTCGGCGCGACAGTTCGCACGCGCCATAGTCATGCCGAATCTTCGCCCCCCCGTCACCACTGCGGCTCAGGCCGCTGCCTATCGAGACCGCATTCTCGCGGCCCTACCGACCAGTCACCGCTTCACACCGCTGATGACCCTCTATCTGACCGACAACCTGCCGCCGAATGAAATCGCAGCCGCCCAGGACGCAGGGTCAGTATACGCGGCGAAGCTCTATCCCGCCGGCGCAACCACCAATTCCGAGCTTGGCGTCACGCGACTCGCCCGCATTTACCCTGTCCTCGAGGCCATGCAACGGCACGACATGCCGTTGCTGGTGCACGGCGAATCAACCGCGCCCGAAGTGGATGTCTTCGATCGCGAACGACGGTTCATTGACGATACACTGAGCCGGCTGCTTAAGGACTTTCCGGCGCTGCGCATCGTCTTCGAGCACATCACCACCGCCGATGCCGTGGCTTTCGTGCACGCCGCTCCGCCCACGGTTGCGGCCACCATCACACCCCATCACCTGCTCTATAACCGCAACGCTATCCTGGCTGGCGGGATCAAGCCTCACTACTATTGCCTGCCGGTGCTGAAGCGCGAACAGCATCGTCAGGCCCTGATCGGGGCGGCGACCAGCGGGGAACCAAGGTTCTTTCTCGGCACGGACAGCGCGCCGCACGCGGTGGGAGGGAAGGAAACAGCCTGCGGATGCGCGGGGATCTTCAGCGCCCATGCCGCGATCGAGCTATACGCGGAGGTCTTCGACGCGGCGGGGGCCCTCGACCGCCTCGAGGGTTTCGCCAGCTTCTTCGGGCCGGACTTCTACCGGCTTCCGCGCAACCGAGAACGGATCAGGTTGCGCCGGGAGGTCTGGACCGTGCCCGATGCTTACGACTTCGGGGGTCAGCTTCTGGTGCCCCTGCGCGCCGGCGAGACGGTGGCCTGGCGGCTGGAGGGACCCCCGGCCTGACCCCTGCGGGGGTCGGGCTACTGTGCCCAGATGTCCCGTTCGTAGGGATCCGGCGGCGGATTGCCGTCGAATATCTGGCTGCGACGGCGTTGCAGAAAGGCGTCGCGCACGAAGCTGTAGGGATCAACCGCCGCCTCTTCCAGAATCTTGCCCGCAGTCAGGAGGTCCGCTCGCTGGTCGATCACCCGCACCCCCACCAATCCCCAGTAAATACGATCCTTGTTCAGGCTGACCAAGGGATCCACCAGGGCATCCCCCACTCGGCCCACGGAGTCACGCACGGTACTCGGACCGAACACCGGGATGACCAGATAGGGACTGTCGACGTCGCCCCAGTAACCGAAGGTCTGACCGAAGTCCTCCTTGTAGCTGGGCAGACCCATGTTGGTCGCCACATCGACGAAGCCCAGGATACCCACGGTGGAGTTTACCGCGATCCTGCCGAGGTCCGAGCCGAAGCGGGAAAGCTTGAACTGGAACAGATTGTTGACGGCCGAATTGACGTCCGCGAGGTTGTTGAAGAAGTTCGTCACCCCGCGATCCACCGGTTCGGGGGTTATCGCCTTGTAGCCCTTGGCAATCGGCTTGAACAACGCGTCATCCACGACGGTGTTGAACTTGTGCACGCCGCGGTTGTATGGCTCAAGGGGATCCCTCGGATCCCGCTGGTCTTCCGGAATCGAGGCGCAACCGACCAGTGCCGCCGTTGCGACGATCGCCGAGACTACTCGAAAGCTTCTGCCCCACATGGTCTTGATCCTTGTTTTTCATCCCGATAGCGGGAAGCCACGTCGCTGGATGCTATCACAGTCCAGACGGCCGCAAACGCGGTTTGCATCACTGTTTTACCCGGGCTTGCGCCGTCAATACACCGCCCGAACTGCGAAACCGGCCCTTCGCAGTCGCTGCACGATACCGCCCTCACCCGGCAGATGGAGCGCTCCCACGGCGACGAAGAAGACGTCCTCGGCGAGCAGGGGCAGGATGCGTTCGGCCATCCGTTCGTTGCGCACGTCCAGGGCACTGGTGCGGAAACGCGCCTCCAGCTCCGGGTCTCCGCCGCGGAGATATTCATCGCTCAAGCGCGTCAATGCAGCAAGATCACGATCCAGGTAGGCGCCGAGCAAGCGCTCGAAGACCTCCGGCAGCTGATCCCGAACCTCTAGTGTCTCGCGCAGCAGGGCCACCTGGTCTCGCTCGCTCAGCCCCTCGAACACGGCAAGCTGCTCGTCGATGCTCTCGAGGCCCACAACTCTTTTTCCCGCGGCGGTGGCCGCCTTGTAGAGCCGCAGGTCGAGAAACTCCCCGGTCTCGGCGTGCGGAACGCTAAGGATCGTGACCACCGCCCAGGGCTTGAAATCGCGGATTGCCGCTTCCGTCATACCCCGCGCCTCGATCGCCTGCACCACCTCCCGGAAGAGGGGCGGGCCGATGACCGCTTCCAGCGTGCGCCCGTCGGTGTAGACCATGGTCACCATGGACCGGAGGATGGCCTGCGTATCCGGGATCACCTCCATCGCGAAGCCGGCCGAGGCTTCGAACGCGTCGCGGACCGGCGGCGGCAGCTCGATCACCCGCGGGTCCTCGCTGTGAATCGTGCCGAACAACCAGCCCCGCGTGTCTTCGCCGGAGCGCACCTCGAACAGGAGGCCATGGTCCACGCCCTGATCGGACGCCGCGTACGCCGCAAACCACAGGGTCAGCGCGAGCAGGATCAACAAGGACGCGAACGCGCGCCGGTAGACTCTCATCAATGGCATTCTCCCCGCGATCCGATCCGCGGACTCCAGCCGAGACTATATCAGGACCTGGTCCCGCCTTAATCGGGCACGGCACGCGGGAAGCGATACCGGGTCGGAGCGGATTTGGCTTTTGACGGCGCGCAACTTATGCTGGCGCGATGCTCGAGGACGAACCCAAACACCGGATCGCGCGCAGGTTCCGCGGCTTCCTGCCAGTGGTGGTTGACGTGGAAACCGCGGGCTTCGACCCGCAACGCCATGCGCTGCTGGAAATCGCCGCCATCGTGATCCGGATGGACGAGGAGGGATGGCTGAAGCTCGGCCCGACCCTGTCCTGCCACGTGCTGCCTTTCATGGGGTCGGAGATCGACCCCAGGGCACTTGCCTTCAATCAGATCGACCCGGACCACCCGTTCCGGGACGCGGTACCCGAGAAGGAGGCCCTCAACCGCGTCCTCGACCCGATTCGCAAAGCGGTCAAGGCCACCGGCTGCAACCGCGCCATACTCGTGGGGCACAACGCGGCCTTCGATCTCGGTTTTCTCAAGGCCGCGGTCGAGCGCACCGGATACAAGCGCAGTCCGTTCCACTCGTTCAGCGTCTTCGACACCGTTTCCCTGGCGGGACTGGTCTTCGGTCAGACGGTGCTCGCTAAGTCAGCGCACGCGGCCGGGCTCGGCTGGGACAATGAGGAGGCGCACAGCGCCGTTTACGACGCGGAGCAAACCGCGCGGTTGTTCTGCCGGATCGTCAACCGCTGGAGAGAGATGGATCAGGTGCGAGCCTGGGAGAGAGCCGAGACGGGATATCCTACGGAGTAGCAGCACCGCCATCCGAGCGCGACGCCACATCGCGCGGGGTCCGGATCGCGTTGCGCACTTTCCCGGAACGTCCTCACGAAGACGATGTGTCTCCACCCGTCCCGGACTTCTCGGCCGCCTTCTCCATCATGCTCTTCAGCTCGCCGTTGGCGTGCAGCTCGAGGGTGATGTCGCAGCCGCCGACCAGTTCACCGTCGATGTAGACCTGCGGAAACGTCGGCCAGTCGGCGTAGCGCGGCAGATTCTCGAAGATCTCCGGATCCTGCAGCACGTTCACGTACGCGAAGGGGACGCCGCACTCCTGCAGCGCCGCCGCGGCACGCATGGAGAAGCCGCACATCGGGAACTGCGGGGTTCCCTTCATGTAGATGACGACCGGATTGCCTTTCACCTGCTCGTCGATTCTCTCAAGAACGTCCATTGACACTCCTCTGACAGGGCTGCTTTACGTCGAGAGAAATCGGGACGCCCCGCCCCTTTTCAAGTCGCGGCGTGCCGCGGCGCCGACACAACAGCCCCGGGGGTAGCGATGGAGGGCGTCGCGATCAGGCACGCGCCACCGGGTCGACATGCCGCTGCAGCCAGAGCTCGAGGAGCGCCAGGTGCCAGAGCTTGTTGCCCTGGATGCGCGTGTGATGCATGTCGGGCGCCGCCAAGAGCATGTCGAGGTACTCGCGACGGTAGAGTCCACGCTCACGGCAGGCGCGTGAATTGACCAGGTCGCGCATCAGGGCCAGGAAGTCGCCACGCACGTACTTCAGCGCCGGCATCGGAAAGTAACCCTTGGGGCGGTCGATCACGGCATCGGGCAACAGGCCGCGCGCCATGGCCTTGAGCGGGTACTTGCCGCCCTCGCGCAGCTTGAGCTCCGGCGGGCAGCGGGCGGCGAGCTCCACCAGTTCGTGATCGAGAAAGGGCACCCTGGCCTCCAGGCCCCAGGCCATGGTCATGTTGTCCACCCGCTTGACCGGGTCGTCAACGATCAGGGTGGTCACGTCCATGCGCAGCACCGCGTCCATGATCTCGTCCGCGCCGGGCTCGCCCAGGAGGTCCTCCACCAGGCGTGAGCTGTGGTCGTCGCCGGCAAAATCGGCGGCCACCAGGCGCAGATACTCGTCGTGATCACGGTCGAAATAGTGCCTGCGGAAGCGTTCGGTCCAAGTGCCCTTCGCATCGGCCTGGATGCGGGGATACCAGAAATAGCCGCCGAAGACCTCGTCCGCCCCCTGGCCGGACTGCACCACCTTGATCTCCCGCGACACCTGCTCGGCGAGCAGGTAGAAGGCAACCGCGTCCTGGCCGAACATGGGCTCCGCCATGGCGTCCACCGCCTCCGGCAGCCGCCACAGGGCATCCGCGTTCGGCACCCGGAACTTCCGGTGCCGGGTGGCATAGCGCTCGACGACCAGATCGGAGTACTCGAACTCGCTGCCGGATTCCTCCGGCGTGTCCTCGAAGCCCACCGAAAAGGTACGCAGGTCGCTGATGCCCGCCTCGGCCAGCAGCGCTACGAGCAGGCTCGAATCCAGTCCACCCGAGAGCAGCACCCCGACCGGCACGTCCGCCACCTCGCTGCGCTTGCGCACGGCCTCGCGCAGGGCGTCATGGATGGCGTCGAGCCAGTCCCCTTCGCTGCGTTGACGCTCCGGGCGGGTGGCGTCCAACCGCCAGTAGGCCCGTTCCGTGCGCCGTCCGTCGGCCTCGACTCGCATCCAGTGCGCGGGGGCGAGCTTGCGCACCCCGGCGAGCACGGTGCGCGGCGCGGGCACCACGGCGTGCAGGGTGAACAGGTGATGGAGCGCGACCGGGTCGATCCCGGTGTCGACGCCTCCGGCCTCCAGCAGCGCCTGGGTGCTCGAGGCGAAGCGGAAGCGGGCGCCGTCCGCCGTCCAGTACAGCGGCTTGATGCCGAAGCGGTCCCTGGCCAGGAACAGTACGCGCTTGACCGCATCCCAGACGGCGAAGGCGAACATGCCGTGCAGGCGCGCCACGCAGTCCTCGCCCCAGGCGTGCCAGGCCTTGAGAATGGTCTCGCTGTCGCCCTCGGAGAAGAAGTCGTAACCGAGGGCCGACAGCTCCCGGCGCAGCTCGCGGTAGTTGTAGATGGTCCCGTTGAAGACCAGCGCGAGGCCGAGGCCGGGATCGACCATCGGCTGATTGGAGCGGACGGACAGGTCGATGATGGACAGCCGCCGGTGACCGAACCCGAGTGCGCCGTCGCTGAAGCTGCCGCCATGGTCGGGACCGCGGCCGCTCGAGCTGCCCCATCATGGACCCGATGGCGGCGAGGTCCGCCGGATCCCCGTCGAAACGCAGCTCACCGCAGATACCGCACATGGACTATCTCTCGCTCTGGATTCTGGAAACGGAGGGCTGACGAACCCCGGCTAGGAGCTCGACGGTTTCTCCCCCGGCCGACCGTAGCCCCCTCCCCCCGGGGTCTGGATGCACAGGCGATCTCCCGCAGCGGCCTCGAACGCCGTCTTTGCCGGCAACGCCTCGCCATTGAGCAGATTGAGGCCCGCCTCGCCGGGGAAGCCGCCATCGCAGCCCCAGGGCCGGTGGCGCCGGCGCTCGGTCAGCAGGGACACGCTGGCGGGCGCCAGGAACTCGAGCTCGCGGACCAGGCCGTCGCCGCCGCGCCGCTGCCCGGCGCCGCCCGAGCCGCGGCGCAGGCCGTAACGCGTCACCCGCAGCGGGAAGCGCGTCTCCAGCACCTCGATCGGCGTGTTGAGCGTGTTGGTCATGTGGGTCTGGATGCCGGACAGCCCACCTCCCAGCGCGCCCGCCCCCATGCCGCCGCCGATGGTCTCGTAATAGTCCCACGCCGCCCCGGAACGGGCGCTGCCAAGGGCGAGGTTGTTCATGCTGCCGTGACTCGCGGCCGGTATGCGCCCGGGAACCGCCTTCGCAAGCGCCCCCATGACGACGTCGACCACGCGCGTGCTGGTCTCCACGTTGCCCGCCGCCACCGCTGCCGGGTAACGGGCGTTGAGCAGGCAGCCCTCGGGGGCGGTGATCGAAACCGGGCGGAAGCTGCCCGCGCAGGCCGGCGTCCAAGCGGGCATCAGGCAGCGGAACACGTAGAGCACGGCGGCGGCCGCGACCGCCAAGGGGCAGTTGATGTTGCCGCTCACCTGCCCCGCCGTGCCAGCGAAGTCCACGGAAGCCATGCCCCGCGAGACCTCGATCCGCACCCGGATGGGGATGTCGAGGTTGCCCTGACCGTCGTCGTCCATGCAGTCCTCGAACCGGTAGGTCCCGTCGGGGATCTGCGCGATGGCCTGCGTGGCGAGTCGCTCGCCGTAGTGGTTCAGCGCCCCCAATCCCTCACGGAACCCCTGCACGCCGGTACGGGCGATCAGCTCGGAGAGCCGTTGCGCGCCAGCGGCGTTGGCGCTGATCTGGGCAAAGAAATCGCCGCGGGCGTCGGCCGGATTACGGGTGGCGCCGACGATGGCCGCGAGCCGGATCTCATCGAGCGCGCGGCGCCGAATCAGATGCACCGGCTCGATCACCTGACCCTCTTCGTGGATGGAGCGCGACAGGGGCATGGAGCCCGGGGAGTCGGCGCCGATATCGGCATGGTGCGCGCGGTTGGCCACGAAGGCCGTCAGCTCGCCGGCGGCGAACACCGGGGCGATGACGGTCACGTCCGGCAGGTGGGTGCCGCCGAGGAAGGGGTCGTTGAGGATCACCATGTCACCCTCGGCCCACTCCATGCGCGCCACGACGTCCGCCGTGGCGAACGCCATGCTCCCGAGGTGAACAGGGATGTGGGCGGCCTGGGCGCAGAGCTCGCCCCGGGCGTCGAACACCGCGCAGGAGAAATCGAGCCGGTCGCGGATGTTGGTCGAGAAAGCGGCGTTGCGCAGCACCACGCCCATCTCGTCGCACACCGCCTCCAGCCGGCTTGAGAAGATGCTGAGCTCGATGGGATCCATATTCGTAGGCAATCGGTGGTCAGGGCTGAACCGGCCTGGTGTCCTGGGTCGCCCGCGTCGAGCGAGGGTGCCGGAAGGAACAATCGTAAGCCCGTTCCCGATCCCGGCGCCAGAACACGGCACCGCACGGCGTCCGCGCCGACGGAGTCGTTGCAAAACCCCTACGCGATGACTAGTATTCGCGTCCTCGATTACGGACCATTTTAGTCGGGATTTCGTTTGCCCGGTTGAGGTCCGCTCACAGAGCGCATATGTTTTCTAGACGAAAGAGAATCCTAAACGGAGGCTGACCCACTATGGCACACGAACTCCCCGCCCTTCCCTACGAGAAGAACGCCCTCGAGCCGGTGATTTCCCAGGAGACCATCGAGTATCACTACGGCAAGCATCACCAGACCTACGTGACCAACCTCAACAACCTGGTCCCCGGCACCGAGTTCGAGAACAAGTCCCTCGAGGACATCATCAAGAACGCCTCCGGCGGCGTGTTCAACAACGCCGCCCAGGTCTGGAACCACACCTTCTACTGGAACTGCCTGAGCCCCAACGGCGGCGGCCAGCCCTCCGGCGCCCTCGCCGATGCCATCAACGCCAAGTTCGGGTCATTCGACGAGTTCAAGAAGCAGTTCTCGCAGTCCGCCGCCACCAACTTCGGCTCCGGCTGGACCTGGCTGGTCAAGAACGCCGACGGCTCGATCGAGATCATGAACACCTCGAACGCCGGAACCCCCATGACCGAAGGCCGGACCGCGCTGCTGACGGTAGACGTCTGGGAGCACGCGTACTACGTCGACTACCGCAACGCCCGCCCGAAGTACCTGGAGGAAATCTGGAAGATCATCAACTGGGAGTTCGTGTCCGCGAACTACGCCGGCTGAACCTTGCGTGTCCCTCAAGAGTCCGGTCCGGATACTCGGCCGGCTCTGAAGACACGCAAGTTTGATCGACATCCGAAATGGCCCGGCAGTCGCTGGGCCATTTTCG
>CAVORB010000005.1:0-226939 GCA_963698495.1 uncultured Gammaproteobacteria bacterium
CGTGGGCGGTCCTCTGGTTCAATCAGAAGTAGAAGGACTCCTGCTCCACGGGCTGCCCGTCACCGGGCTCCCATGGGACAGGCGCCTCGTCTGGCTCCTCGTCGCCGAGGGGATCGCCGAAGGACCATTCGCATTCCTCGTCGTCTTCCTCTTCGTCCGGCGCTTCCGCCGGGTCGGGGATCAGGTCCTTGAGCGCCAGGATGCCGGCGCCGTGATCGCTCATGCGCCGCGGGTCGGAGACCAGCAGCATCAGCCCGAAGCCCTCGTTGAAGAGGGCGCCGGTGACCGGCCCCTTGGTCGGCACCCGTCGAAGCCAGTCCGAGAGACTGTCCAGGACCGGCTGCACCCGGTAGTCGACGAAGGCGAGGCAGCCGAGCTTCTCGCGGATGCGCCGGAAGGTGGACAAGCGCCCGTTGGGACAGGGCGTCCTTGCCGACGAAGCTCTGGTCGAGCTCGCGGGCGATGCGGGCCACCTCGCCGAACAGGGTGTCGCCCAGCCCCTGCGACCTGCTCCTCCAGGTTGCCCGCCACTTGTCGGCCGGCGCGATCCGGTAGAGCTGGTAGCCGAAGCCGAGGCGCGACTCCACCAGCGAGGCGGGGTCGACTGCCTTGCGGATCGCCGCCTCCCACTGGGGGTGCAGGCGCGATCCAGTCCTCGATGGCCTGGCCGTAGCCGGCGACGAAGGTGGACGCGCTCCCGGGCGAAGGTCTCGCCGAGGGCGTCCAGCTCCGCCGCCACCGTCTCGGTGCGCTCCTCCGGAATGGCGTAGCCGCCCAGGAAGCGCATGCCCCCGGTGAGGCAGACCCGCTCCGCCTGCTTCTTGAGGCGATGGAACACCTTGATGGCATCCGGGTCGCAGACCCGCTTGGAGCCCAGGGACACCAGGTCCTCGGGCGGCACGTCGGAACCGAGGGAGAGGTCCTCGGCGGTGAGCTTCTTACGCCCGGACCAGATCCGGACATCCAGGTTGACCGCCACCAGGCGGTCGAGCACGTGCATGGTCTTCATGGCACCTCCTTGCCGGAGGGCGCGCGCACCGGCCGGCGGCCGGATACGGGCGCCGCTGCCGGCGTTGATCAGTGAGAAGTCTCAGAACCAGTAGTCCTCGGCCCCGGTCTCGACCTTCGAGAGGTCGATGGGCGGGACGTTGGGCTTCGTGGTTGGCTTGGGTGTGGACCGACTCGGTCGGGTTGTCTGTGTAGTTGACCGCCACCGGCCGCCCATCGGCATCGATGCCGTATCGGCCGACGTAGCGGTAGCCCTTGCGCTCCTTCGCCCGGGCGCGTTCCTCGATCTCGGCGCGGCGGGTGAGGGGATAACGCGCCTGCTGCACCAGCCGGCCGGCACGTCCCCAGCGCACCTCGATTCCGTCTGGCTCCTGGCACCAGGCCCACTCCTTGGCGCTGCCGTCGGCGTGGGTGTAGCGGTAGAGCTCGAACCCGCTCACGGCGCGGTCCCCGTCCACAGGCCGCCGAAGACATCGGCGGCGATGCGGTGGATGGCCTCGCGCTGCTCGGGCTCGGCCCGGGCGGTCAACGCCTGGTCCAGGGTGTAGGCCAGCGGCTGGGGCGCACCCTTGAAGGTCAGCGCCAGCCGTGCCCAGCGCACCAGGGTGCGGGTGGACAGGGTCACGGTCAGCTCCTGACCGGTGTCCGCCTGCCCCAGGAAGAGCCGGCGGACCTCGTTGGCCACCGCGACCATCTTCTCGCCGATGGCCTCGGGGAGGCTCGGCACCAGGGTCTTGATCAGCCCCTGCTCGGTGGCGGCGTCCGGGTAGGACACCTGGACCACCCGGAAGCGATCGAGGAAGGCCAGGTTCTGGCGCAGCACGCCCTGGTAGAGCCCGCTGGTATCGCCCGCGCCGGCGCTGTTGCCGGTGGCGATCACCCGGAACTTGGGGTGCGGGCGGATCACCTCGCCGCCGTTGGCGGCGATCACCAGGGGCGCCCCCTCGACGATGTCGTTGAGGCCGGCGAGCTCGGCGGCGTCCATGACGTCCATCTCGTTCAGGACGAGCAGGTGCCCGTCACGGGCCGCCACGGACAGCGGGTCCGTGCACGAAGCGGGTCTCGCCCTGGATCAGCATGAACTGCCCGATCAGGTCGGAGAGCTCCATGCGCCCGTGGCAGGTCACCTCCTGCACCGGCCAGTTGAGCCGGGCGGCGACCTGCAGCACCAGGGAGGTCTTGCCGGCACCCGTGGGGCCGGTCAGCAGCAGGCCGTCTCCCGCCGGGTCGGCGAGGAAGGCCAGCACGTCGCGCAGGTGCTCCCGAAACACATAGGGCTTCTTGACGGGGATCTGCGGGTGGATCGGGTCCGTGAAACCCTCCACGGTCAGGCCCCGGGGGGCCTTCACGCCGAAGGTCTCGGCCACGACGAATCGGTTGGTCTGGGTCATCGGTGTCTCCTGGGGTGTTGCCCGTGGGGAGACACCTCACCCCGGTGGGGAGAAGGTCTCCCCCGGGCGGGGTTTCAATCAACGGCTTTGGTAGACTTGAAGGCCGAACTCAGGGGGAGCCGGCCATGACAGATCACAACGGCGAAGCGCAACCACGCCTGGAGGTGCTTGAAGGGGGACGCGACTCCCTCGAACGGGAGATCGCCACCGCCCTGTTCACCCCCGACGGGGTGCCGCAGGCAAGAGCACTCCTCGCACGGCTCAAGCACCGGGCACAGCTCACGGCCGTGCCCGCCACAGATCCGCCCGCGCCACCAGCTCCTCCTCGATGAGGCGAAGCCCGAGGCGCAGGTCCGCACGGGCGTCCTCGCCCTGGAAGTGCTCCAACGCCGCCAGGAACTCCCGTCTCCTGGCCTCGATCTCCTCCTCGGTGGCCGTATCCAGCCACTGCAGGAAGCCGCGCACGACAAGCTTGTTCATTCAGGTCGTCTCCTCTCTTTCGTGGGGGAGACGCACCTGCCCCGGCGGGGAGAGGGTCTCCCCATGGGGTGGTCAAAGTCCGGCTTTCGCCGGCGTTCATCGGCAGGCTGTTTTTCTCAAAGCGCCCAGCTAGCGCCCTGTCGGCTGTCGCACACGGACAGACCAAACAATCCAAAGGACGAACGGTCCTCCCCAGGACATCAGGAGACACCCTCGGGAGGACCGTCAGCCCGAAGGCGTGACGGTCTGAAACGGCCCGCGCGGGGCCGTGGAATCAGAAGAAGAAGGACTCGCTCGCCGCCTGCTGCCAGGCGGTGTCCACCGCCTGCCCGTCGAACGGGATGGTGGCGGTGTCCTCGTCGAGCGCGGTGATGCGCACCCGCTCCGATGCCTTGCGCCGGTAGGTCTCCAGCTCGGCCGGGTCGAGCTCGGGGAGCAGGGCCTTCAGCGCCTTCGCGTAGTCGATAGCGCCGCTCTGCAGGAAGCGGGTGACTTTCAAGCCGGCCGCCTCCGCGGCGAGGAACTCGCCCATCATGCCGATGAGCGCGGTCTCGACCCGGTCCAGCTCCGTCTTGTTGTCCTTCAGGAGCGCATCCATGCGCGCCTTCTCCCGCAGCAGGTCGCGGTACTCGCCGGCGAGGACCGACCACTGGTCCAGTTCCTCGCCGACGCGGGACGTAGAGGTCCCGTGCCGGATCGCGCGGCGGCTCCTTGCGCTTGGCGATCGCCTCCCAGAAGGCCAGGCAGGCGGGCACCAGCTCCTGGCTCAGAAAGGCCTCGTCGCGCTCGACGGGGAACTCCAGCAGACGATCCGGCCCGCCGTAGAACACCAGCCAGCCCTGTTCGGCACCGGCCACGTAGAGCTGGTGCTGGACCTGCGGCCAGTAGAGCCGGAAGGCGGTCGACTCGGTCTTCTTCGCCGAGACCTCGGCGAAGGTGCGCTCCGCCGGGACCTTGAGCTCCACCGGGGAGCCGTCGTCGGCGATGCCGTCGAAGGAGGCCCGCAGCACCGGGTGCTCCTCGGACTCCCCGCACAGGGGAAGGAGCATGGTGCCGTGACGTTCCTCGAAGGCCCGCCGGGCTTCGTCCTCCAGCGCGTTGCCGCGCTGCACGTGGGGGTTGGCGGACAGATCCGCTGCGCGTGCCATGCCGGTACGCTCGGCCCACAGGCGCCAGGGCGTCTTGTAGGGCGAGCGCCCGAGGACGATCGCCGCCTCGGAGGCGGTGACGCCCTGGGCGCGCCAGCGCTCCCAGTCGGGGGTGCGCTGGATGACATCGACAATCTTCATCGTGGTGTCTCCTCGAAAGGGGGCGCACCACGACCCCGACGGGGCGGATGCGCCCCGCGTGGGGTTGAGATTTGGTTCGGTATCAGGCGGCCTGCCGCTCGGCCTTCTTGCGCCGGGCCTCGTCCTCGGCGTCGCGCAGCTCCGCGAGCGCATAGGCGAGGTGCGGTCCGGTGAAGCGTGCCCGGCAGTACTCCTCTGCCTGGCCCCAGGCGCCGACCTTGGCCGCGCGGGCGATCAGGCGCTCGACCTGCTCCTGCACCGCCTCGTCGATCAGGCGCCTCGCGGGTCGCCTCGTCGCCGGGGATGGCCGGCGAGGGCGATTCGGCAGCCTCATCCTTGGGAGGATGCTTTCCGTGACCGCTTGGTGTTTGCCTTGGCATCGGGATCTCCCGTGCCATCGGAGTCCGTCGTGGACTCGCTCTGTTCCGGACCCGCGAGCCAGGCGGCGAGCGCCTTGCCGAAGTCCTCGCCCGGCTTCTCCAGCAGCTCGTCCTGGAACCTCCCGGTGCGGTCCTTGATGACGCGCCCGATGTGGTCCGGGGAGAGCTCGAGCAGCAGGTCGAACTCGTACTCGATGCCCTTGCCCTGCTCGGGGGCGAGCCCGACGCGCACCGGCTTCTGCTTGCCCTTGCCGTCGGACTCGATGCTCCACTCGGTCTTGCTGCGCATGGTGGCGATGACGTGACCCGGGTAGCTCAGGATGGCGTCCACCAGGGCGCGCTGCTTGGGTGTCCCCTCCGACCACGCCGACCAGGTGTTGCCCCGGTACTTGGCGTTGGCCAGACGGTCCACCTCCTGCAGCAGCTCCTGCCAGCCGTGGGACAGGCTGTCGATGACGAGCACCGGGTAGCCCGCCTGGGCGGCGGCCTCGATGGCGCCCTGGTAGCTCGGGATACCGGCGTGCTCCAGATCGAGCACGTCGAAGGCGAAGCGGTCGGCGTACTTCGAGGCGGAGCCGCGCTCGGTGTCGATGACGGCGACGGCGCCACCGAGCCCGGCGGCGATGCGCAGCGCCGTGAAGGTCTTGCCGGCCCCGGAGGGGCCGAACAGGGCCGCGCGCAGCTTCGCGGTGGATTTCGTGGCTTTCTTGAAGGTAAAGGACATGCTTGGTGTCTCCCAGTCGGATGGATGATCCGGGGAGACACGCCATCCCCGTGGGGAGTGGGTGCTCCCCGGGGGGTTGGTGGTACCGGCGAAACCGGCTGTGGTCAGGACTCGCGGGCCGCGCTCGCCCATCGGAAGCGGGTAACCGTCGAGCCAGCTCAGGCACGCCCACAGGTGTGCCCGCGTCGGGCGGATGTCGGCACCCGCGACGATGGCGCGGGCCTCCTCGACCAGATCCGCCTGGTCGGCGTGTTCTCCCGCGGCAAACTCAGCGGGGTCAGCGCCGAAAGAAAGCGTGGCGGCCGACGGTTCAGTAGGCTGGTTCTGCATGGTGCTTGCCTCGCTCAGAACGGAATGTCGTCGTCGAAGGGGACGTCGGGCTCAGCGGTCGACCGCGTGGATTGTCCCCGGTGGGAACTCCCCGGTGCGGTGGGTGTGCCGTTGTCCGCGGTGTCCCGTTCACCCTTGCCGCCGAGCATGCGCATGCGCTCGGCGACGATCTCGGTGGTGTAGCGGTCCTGGCCGTCGTCGCCCTGCCACTTGCGGGTCTGCAGGCGGCCTTGCAGATAGACCAGGGAGCCCTTCTTCAGGTACTCCGCGGCGATCTCCGCGTTCTTGTCGAACAGCACCACGCGGTGCCATTCGGTGCGTTCCTGCTTCTCGCCGTCCTTGTCCTTCCAGGTCTCGTTGGTGGCGACCGCCAGTTTGGCGACGGCGGTGCCTTCCGGGGTGTAGCGCACCTCGGGGTCGCGCCCGAGATGGCCGATGATCTGAGCCATGTTCAGCATGGGTTGCTTCTCCTAAAGGTTGGGAGCGGCCGTCCGCCAAAGGGGATCGGGGCTCCCGGGTGGGTTGGAAATGCCGCGTCCTATAAGGACACGGCGCGTTCGACGCCGGTCGGTGTGCCGTTCGACGGCGCGCTCCACCGCATCCGCGGCGGACCGGCCGACGGCCAGACCGAAGGCGCCCAGGAGGGCGGCGACCAGCACCGCGAGGACGATGCGCCTCATGACGTTTCTCCAGTGACGGTGGGCTGAGCCGCTTCCCTGGAGGGGGACGGGCGCGTCGCCGGAGGGGTTGGATGGAACCTCTCTGCCGCCGAGGACGATGCCGCGACGCAGGTACGTGGGTTTGTGGAACCGGTGCCAGTCCGTCTTGGCGGACCAGGGGGTCGGAACCGGGCGGTTTGGGATCTCGGGTCGACGGTTCGAGACAGGGGCGCGCGCAATCAGCGCCACCCCGGCCAGGACCAGGCCGAGCACGATCAGGTCGAACATCGGGAATACCTCCAGGTGCAAAACCGGGAGGCATGGCCCCGCTGCCGGGACTGCCTGCCCGGCGGGGTCGTGGACGGCGGCGCGAAAGCGCCGCTTCTTCAGTGGGCTGTTCTTCTCGGGCGCCCAGCTAGCGCCATTCACCGATCGCGCATGCGAACCGGCAATCTGCCTCAGAGGCTAGATCGGGAGAGGGCGGGAAACCAGCTCGAAAGGTGACAGTTTAGCGGGCCGCTTTCGGGGCGGTTAATGATCCGTGCAATGGGTACGCTGAAGACTCCCTTGCCACCTGCCAGGAACCGCGATGCCGCAAGCCGCCCGCTCGACCTTCAGCCGACCGGTCTTCGACCAGACCATCACCATCCACAGCAATCACGCCCAGCGTCTGCTGGACCGGGGGTTCCTCCTGGTGGTGCGCGCCCTCTACGGCATCGACGTGGTGCTGCGCATCATCGGCGACGACGAGGAGATGGATCAGGTCGAGGAGATCGTGGGCTCGCTCATCGGCGAGCTGGCCGCGGAGCTGCGCGCCGAGCACGCCCGGCTCGCCCAGCTGCGCGAGGCCAACGGGATCAGCGCGACCCCGCGCTACACCAACCCCAAGCGGATCACGGTCCACATCTCCTCGCCGCAGCTCGCCCAGTACACGGCGCTGATCGAGGAGCTCGACCGGCTGATGACGGTCATGGACGCCCTCTGGCTCACCGGCGTGCTCACCAACAAGCAGCGCGCCGACGGCGCCTACCAGTGGCGCACCCGGGTCCTGCGCACCGGGCGGGAGATCATCGACATCGAGCGCCGGGCGCGGAAGTCGGCGGAGAAGCGCGGCAAAGGTGAGGAGTTGTCGGAGGTGGAGGACTCGGTGGTCGCGCAGGAGGTGTCGTCGGAGGACTCGGAAGGTGAAGACCCAGAGAGCGGGACGGAGAAGCTGCCAACTGCGAATGACGAGACGTGATTCGGATATGAGGTACGTGCTGGTGTTTGTGGGTGACGAAAGGATCATCAGGCGCGACTTGCGTCGCCGATCGCTGTGCCTCTGCCAGATGCACGAGGGTACCTACCGTGACCGATACCTTGCTCTGGTCTCTTGAAGAGGCCGCCCGACAGCTTGGTGGAGTCTCCACCCGCACTGTGCGCCGTCTGCTTGAGGCCGGGGACATCGAGCCGCGGCGCGTTGGCAGGCGGCTGCTCGTGAGCGCCGCCTCTGTACGGTTTTACGTGGACGGTTTGGCCCCCAAGGCGCAAAATCGGAAAAGCGCGGGGCCGGATGTGCAGGAGGAAAGCACATGCCGAATAAGCGCAAATCAAGGGACCAAGATGGTCTCTACCGGCGAACGGACTCGTCATACTGGTGGGCGAGCTACACCGATGCAAGCGGCAGACGCACTCGCCGCAGCACTGGGACTAGCGATCGGCAAGAAGCCGACGCCCTCCTCGCGAAGTGGCGGCTCGAATCGCATCGGGAGCGCCAATGGGGAGAACAGCCCAGCCGGACGTTCGACGAGTTGATGCTCTCCTACCTGGAGGGACCCGGCGCGGACAAGCGTTCACGCGAACGCGATCGCTACAGCGCCAAGCGGCTTTACCCGGTCTTCACTGGCCGAGAGCTGCATACGCTCACTGCGGTGGATATCCGTGCATATATTGACGGACGCCGGAAAGACGGAGCGGAGCCTGGGACCATCAACCGCGAGCTTGGGTTGTTGTCTGCGGCGATCAACTATGCGCGGATGGAATGGGATTGGGATATCCCGAATCCTGCCCAGGGACGGCGACTCCGAGAACCCGAGGGGCGAGTGCGCTGGATTACGCGGGAGGAGGCTGGGGCCTTGATCGGGGCCGCGGAGGGCGAACCGCAGGCGCCGCATCTGGCGGACTTCATTCGCTTGGCCCTCAATACGGGATGCCGGCGGGATGAAATGCTGCGGTTGGAGTGGGTGCGGGTAGACCTTCAAGCGGATCTGATCCATCTGGAGGCTCACCACACGAAGAGCGGTAAGAGGCGAAGCGTCCCCTTGAATGCTCCCGCGCGCCAGGCCATCGAGGCACGGAAGGCTTTTCGCGCGGAGCACTGTCCGACGTCACCGTGGGTATTCTGCGACGGGGACGGCAACCGGGTTCAGAGCATCAAACGGAGTTGGGCGACAGCATGCCGACGTGCGGGGATCAGGGATTTCAGGATCCATGATCTTCGCCACACCTGCGCAGCCTGGCTGGTGTCGGCGGGCGTGCCGCTGACCGAGGTGCGAGACCTTCTGCGGCCACAGCACGATCCGGATGACGGAACGCTACGCACATTTGGCGCCGGAGAACGTTCGGGCAGCGGTCGCCCGGTTGGAGGTAAGGACCGAGGGTAACACTCCCCCAAACGGGGGTGGCGAGTCACGATCTGGTCACGTTGGATTGAAGGTGATTCGAGGAGGGAGGGCCTAAGCCCTTGAAAATATTGGTGGGCGCAGCTGGGTTCGAACCAGCGACCCCTGCCGTGTGAAGACAGTGCTCTCCCACTGAGCTATGCGCCCGGAAAGTCCGCATTCTAGGTGTGACGTATATGTGCGTCAAATCGACGACCGGCGGGCGACTCCGGCGCGATTCGAGCGCGGAGGCGGTATCCACGGACATCATCCCGGCTGATGGCGATGCCACCCATCCAGACGGGCACCCAACAGCCTGTACGATGCTTTCCTATCCCGATCATCGCCGAGCGCGGGACGTCATTGCGCCCAACGGAGGTTCGTCATCCGATCCGCGAGACCGCTCGTCTGCGCTACACTTGCCCGCCATGAGCAGACCGTCGGCCGCAAAGGTTCCCTCCCTTGTCGATGAGATACCGCCGCGGAAGTTCGCGATATCAGACATCCTCGATGCCTTACGCTTGGGTTGGCGCACGTTCCGCTCGGTACCGGCCGCCAGCATGGCCTATGCCAGCCTGTTTGCCCTGATTGGGCTGATACTGCTCGCCACGGTGGGCCACCTTGGCCTCTCCCCGATGGCCTTGCCGTTTGCAGGCGGCTTTATGCTGGTGGGACCAGCGCTGCTGACCGGTTTTTTCCGGCTCGCGACGGTCTCTGCCCAGGGCCACCGACCCAGTATCCTGGATGCGTTCGCCGCTTTCGTGCGTGCGCCCGCCGGTCTGTGGATGGTCGCCCTGGTCTGCAGCTTTCTGTTTCTGATCTGGATTACCGATGCCGCCGTGCTCTACGCGTTCATGATCGGCGCCGAGCACCTGCCCTACGATCTTCCTTGGCTGATCCGGCTCGAGCGACACATCGTCAGCTTCGAACTCTGGGGCGCGCTCATGGGCTCGGTGCTGGCGCTCATCATCTTCGCGATCTCCGCCTTCTCGGTTCCGCTTCTGTATGAGGGACACGCCAACCCGGTTCAGGCAATCCACGCCAGCGTGCGGGCGGTATTCGGGAGTTTTTCGCCCAGCATTGCATGGGGCGCCGTGCTCACGGGGACAACGCTGCTCTCCATCCTGTTACTGCCTTTGCTGTTGGTGACGCTGCCGGTTCTCGCCTACGCTAGCTTCGCGCTCTACCGTTCTGTTTTTCTGCCCGCTGTAGACGCGCCTACTCGGTGAGCAAGGCGCTCCCGATAATGGTGTGCAACCAGGTCCGCAAGGCTCGCGTTCCGAGCAGCCGGCGCAGACAAGCCGGACGTAGGCGAGTGGCTCCCAGACGAAACCTGGCGGTAACGGCTTTGTTCGCCGCTGCCGAATGACAGCGGTCCCCGTACCTTGCCCCGCCGGGGGTGCCGGAGGGCGAATTCCGGGTAACAAGGCGATCTGGGTCGGGATCTATGCCGAGCTCACCGAGTTCGCCCTCATGTTTCTCGTCTACTTCGTCGCCCGCGCCCATCACCCGGAGGCCTTTGCCGCCGGCGCTCGGCGACTATCGACCCTGGCCGGGACGGCCAACACCGTCATCATGCTCACCAGCAGTTTCTTCGTCGCTCGGGCGGTATGGGCGATCCGCCGCGACGACAGCCGGGGCGGTCTCCGCTGGCTGACGGCAGCGCTCTTCGTCGGGCTCGGCTATCCGGTGGTGAAGTTTCTCGAGGTGCGTTGGAACCTGACCCAAGGGCTGAACGGCGGGGGCGACGTCTTCCAGATGGCGTACTATTACCTCACCTTCAATCATCTGGTGCATGTGAGCTGGGGCTTGCTGGGCCTGACCTGGATTATTTTCCGCACCCGCCTGGGCGGCTACTCGTCAAACGAGCATGCTGGCCTGGTTGCCTTCGCCAGCTACTGGCATGCCACGGATTTGATCTGGCTCATGATCTTCCCGCTCTTTTATATCCTGCGTTGATGCGGAGACCTCTTGAGCGCTTCGCGTAAACTCGATCTCGTGTGGCTTGCGCTGATCACCCTGACCCTGGCGGGAGCGGCGCTCGGGGAGACCGCCGAGCCAGGTCTCTGGATCACGATCAGTGTCGCGGCGATGATGGTGCTAAAGGGCCGTATGGTGATTGATCACTTCATGGAACTGGGTCACGCCAACCCCGGCATCCGCCGGATGGTGCGCCTCTACGGGGTGACGATACCCCTGCTCCTGATCTTGACCTATCTGTTCGGACCTCAGATTGCGGCGATGACCAGTCTTTGACTCGGGACACGAATCGGGGATCGGCGCGTCACCGCGGTAATAATGGTCCGGGGTCCCGCAACACGGCTGCCTCTGCTGATCGAGGCAATGGTGGAGGATGCGGTCCTGCAGGGCTTGGGCGATGCGCCTCGGTGGGATCCGGGAGATGGACGAACCCGTCGACGGCCATCTCGAATGCAATCGCGGCCCGCGCGAACGGCTGGGCCAGCTGGCGACGCCGGTTGAAGCCGCTTGAGCTCCCGGCCGCTTTCGGAAGCCCGGATTCTGCTTCAGAGACCGACCTTGATGCCGGCTTGCAGAGAGCGGTAGTCGTAGTCCCGGATCGCTCTGTTCGAATCACGGGACCCGGCTTCGAAATCAAGCGACAGCGCGATGTTCCGGCGCGGTTGCCAGCCGAGCGACAGACCCAAGGTTCCGACCCGATCAACCCTGTCCGAGAGCACCGATATGGTGCTGGCGGCGTCCTGGAAATCTCTCCTCTCGTAACTTGCGAGGGCGCGAAGGCTGGTCTTCGGCGTGATGTTCCACTGCGGAGCGAGGCTTACACCGTCGACAATTGCATAGTCGGCGATCTCGTCCTCGAAATTGCTCAGGTCACGGTATACCTGGGCCTCTACCCTGGTTTTTCCCGTGGCTTGCCAGATTGCCCGAACCCGGCCCACGAATCCGTCGAAGTCCTTTTCCGTCAAGTCGTCGTACCTCCTGGTCTCGTAACCGAGATCGGCCTTGATTCGGGTCTTTCCCGTGACCTTCCAGTCCGCCGTGGGACCCAACGCGAAATCGTCGTAATCGCGATTGTCGCGGTTGGTGAACTCCGACGATGATGCGGCCACTTTGAATCCCACCGAGTTGCTCGCTTTGCTCACGTAGTCGAGGTTTGCCCCCAGTCCGAAGATCTTTTTGTCTAGAAAGTCATTCTCCGTGAAGGAGATGTCGGACCAATCGATTTGCGCGCCCATACGCCATCGGGGCGTAAGCCAACGGTTCGCGCTGCCGAAGACCTTATTGCGATTGCGCATGTCGTTGGTCGGAATGAGCTCGGTTGTGAAGTCCCGCAGCGTGCGGTCGTAGGAATAGCCCAGGGTTCCTTCCCAAAGGCTTCCCGCAACCCAGTTCCAGAGCAAGCGCGCATCGCCGCCGGTATGATCGAACTCGCTGAAACGGTCGTAGTTGGTGCGGTAGATGCGACCGTCGATCAGGAAGCGCTGGCGGCTGAGGCGCAGCTCGGTATCGAATCCGGCCTCGAGGGTGACGTACTGGTCCGAGTCGTCGTCTAGAAAATCGGGATTGCGCAGCAGGTTGGAGTCGGTGGCAACGCTGACAGCCGCATACGGGTGGATCCCCCTAACCGTTTCCAGCCACTGATCCGTCTGCGCCTCGGAGAGACCGGCGCTGAGCATGGCCAGCAAGGAAAAGGCCACCGTTCCCCGGATGCGCGGCTGCGAACCTTTTGCAGAGGCAGGAGAACGTCGGACCGCGCTCCGGAAGGCGGCCACTGCGCTGAAGCCTCTGGTGCCGAGATCGAGTAGCGGCGTACAGTTGTGGCGATCCACTTGGATGAGATCCTGTGTTATTCGGCGAAAAGTTATTTTTTCCATGATAACCCATAAGTTATGGGGTGGAAACGCGGAACCAGGACCGCAAGCGCTGATCAATTCAGCGCTTGCCGCGGCACGGGGATATGACGCCGTTTCCAATCGCGTAAGCGTCTGAAAATGAAGCCATCCAAGAACTACGCTTCTTGGGTGGCGTGCCGATTTTGGCCAGGATGGCCAATGGTCAGCCTTGGCGAGATCGGGAACCGCGGCCCGAATTGGTCGCTACGGAAAGTTGGATCCCTCGCAGCTCGCCGGACCTGGGGCTGTCGGGGGCATCAGCGTGCGATCAGCGACGGCGTATCCGCATCGGGCACCTCCCGAGGAAGATCAAGCGGGAAAGCGACCAGGTGCTCGAGCGCAGGTCGAATGCCGATCATCTCCCCCGGGGCGTGATCGTGGTGGCTCTGGACGAGGCACAGGATGCGGGTTCCGCTGGGCAAGCGCAGCGTGTAGAGATACTCGGCGCCGCGAAAGGCGCGCGCGACCACCTGTGCTTTCATCGGGCTGGCGTCGTCGTGCAGCACATCGTCCGGGCGTAGCAGGACCTCGACGCTGCGGCCCGCGGTGAGTCCATGCGGTGCGCGGCCTGCCAGGACCCCCAGCTCGGTCTCGACCTGGAAATCGTCGATCACGCGCCCCGCGAGCATGACGCCCTGGCCGATGAAGTCCGCCACGAATCGGTTGGCCGGCTCATGGTAGAGCGTGAAGCCGCTGCCCCACTGACGGATGCGTCCATCCGACAGCACCGCGATCTGATCCGCCATGGCGAAGGCCTCGAGCTGATCGTGCGTGACCAGGATGGCGGTGATCTCGTCCTGCTTGAGCACCGCCCGCACCTCCCGTGCGAGCTGCTCGCGCAATTCCGCATCCATGCTCGAAAAGGGCTCGTCCAGGAGCAGGATGTCCGGCCGCGGGGCCATGGCGCGCCCCAATGCGACACGCTGCTGCTGGCCGCCTGAGAGCTGGTGCGGGTACTGCTTGCGCGCGTGGGCCATACCGACAAGAGAGAGAAGCTCGTCCACGCGCTGATTCCGCTCTCTCCTGGGGGATGAGCGCAGACCGAAGCCGATGTTGCGCTCGACGTTGAGGTGGGGGAACAAGGCGAAGTCCTGAAAGACCATGCCCACGCGGCGGCTTTCCGGTGCGAGCGTCTGCCCCGGCCGGGAGACCAGCTTGCCGTGGAGACGAATCTCGCCCGAGGCGACCGGCTCGAAGCCGGCGATGGCACGCAGCAGGGTGGTCTTGCCGCATCCGCTCGGCCCCAGGAAGCAGCCGATTGCGCCTTGTTCGAGTTGGAGGCTCACGTCCCGCACCACGGTCGTGTCTCCGTAGGCTACCGAGACGTCTCTCACTTCAAGCTGTCTGGGCATGGCGGGTCCTGGTGATCGATCGGCTGAGAAGGATCACCGGCAGCAGTCCGGCGACCACGATGGTGAGTGCCGCGGGGGCAGAGTCGGCGAGACGCTCGTCGGAGGCCAGCTCGTAGGCCCGCACGGCGAGAGTGTTGAAGTTGAACGGCCGCAGGATGAGCGTCGCCGGCAGCTCTTTGAGCACGTCGACGAATACCAGGAGCAACGCCGTCAGCAGGCTGCCGCGCAGCATCGGCATGTGCACGCGGGCGAGCACCAGGGCGGGCCGGGCACCCAGAGAACGGGCGACCTCGTCCATGGTCGGCTTGACTTTGGACAGCCCGCTCTCCACCGTTTGCAGGGAAACGGCGAGAAAGCGAACCAGATACGCGAACAGCAGCGCGGTGATGGTTCCGCTCAGGAGCAGGCCGGTGGAGATCCCGAATTGCGCTCGCATCCAGGCATCCAGCGTATTGTCGAACCACGCGAAGGGGATGATCACGCCGATGGCGATGACCGTACCCGGTACCGCGTAACCCATGCCCGCGGCACGCACGGAAAGGGATACCGGCTTGCTCGGGTGAAGGCGCCGCCCGTAGCCCAGCAGCAGGGCGAACAGCAGGGCGAGAACCGACGCGGCTGCCGCCAGCTCCAGACTGTTCAGGACGAGCCGCAGAAAGTCGGCATCGAATTGTGTCTTGGCGACTGTGAATGCCCACAGCGCGAGCTGTCCAGATGGCAGCAGAAAACCGAAGCAGAGCGGGACCAGGCAGAAGAGGATGGCCGTTGCCGCCCGCCAACCGCGAAGCCGGTAACGGCGGATGTCCTGCCTGCGCTGGCTGGTATCGTGGTAGCGTGCCCTGCGTCGCGACAGCCGCTCGACGGCGATCAGCACGAACACGAACCCGAGAAGGAGGGCCGAGAGCTGGGCCGCGGCCGCGGCGTTGTCCAGCCCGAACCAGGTGCGGAAGATACCCGTGGTGAAGGTCGCGACGCCGAAGTACTGCACCGTCCCGTAGTCGGCCAGGGTCTCCATCAGCGCGAGCGACAGGCCGGCGACGATGGCCGGTCTGGCGAGGGGCAGGGCGACGGAGAAAAAGGTCTTCCAGGGCCCGTTGCCGAGGGTGCGGCTCACGTCGAGCACGCACAGGGACTGCCCGAGGAAGGCGGCGCGGGAGAGCAGATAGACGTAAGGGTAGAGCACCAGGGAGAGCATGACGGCCGCGCCCGGGAGCGATCGTATCTGCGGAAACCAGTAGTCCCCGTATCCCCAGCCCGTCCAACCGCGCAGGGCGGTTTGAACCGGCCCCGCGAAGTCGAGCATCCCGGTGTAGGTGTAGGCGATGATGTAGGCGGGCATGGCCATGGGCAGCAGCAGCGACCACTCGAACCATGCCCGTCCGGGAAACTGGCACATGCTCGTCAGCCAGGCCGTGCCCACACCGCCGATCAGGGTACCGAGCGCCACGCCCAGCATGAGCAGCAGGGAGTTGGTGACATAGTCCGCCAGCACCGTTTCTGCCAGGTGCCTCCACGCGTCTCCCGCTGGTACCAGGACGAAGGCCATCACGACCAGTACCGGGAGCGCCAACAGGAGCGCCACCGCGGTGACACCGAAGCCCCAGGCGCCACCGGCGCGGGGGATGGTCATGAGGCGCAGCGGCGGCATGATCGGATCTTTCGGTCGGGCCGGAGCGCGGAGACGCAAACCGCATCTGAACGAACGGGGTGGCCTCCTGGCATGTGATCGCGCATGGTTGTGGCGAGGGGCATGGGCGTTGATCGGGTGAGATGTCCGGCGCAAGGAGGACCGCGCAGGTAAAAAAATACCGCCCTCCTGCGACGGAGAGCGGTAATTATCACCGTCAGAGTCGGGTTTCGTCTATTTCCAGCCCGCTCGGTCCATCAGGCGCACGGCCTCCGCGTTGAGCTCACCGAGCCGGGCAAGGTTGAGGTCGTCTGCCTTGAACGTGCCCCAGGCGGACAGGATCTGGCTGACCGGGATACCGGTCCGTATCGGATACTCGCCGTTGGTATCGGCGTACCACTGCTGGGAGGCGTCTCCCGAGAGAAACTCCAGGAGCTTGACAGCGGCCTCCTTGTGCTTCGCCGATTTGGTGACAGCGCCGCCGCTCACGTTGACGTGGACGCCGCGGCCGTCCTGGTTGGGCCAGAACACGCCCATGCGTTCAGCGGCGGCGCGCTCGGCCTCGTCTTGGGAGCTCAGCATACCGGCCAGATAGTAAGTGTTGGCGATGGCGATGTCGCATTGGCCGGCGGCAGCGGCCTTGATCTGGTCGCGGTCCCCGCCTTGGGGCGGGCGTGCCAGGTTCGCCACCAGCCCGCGTGCCCAGAGCTCGGTAGCCTCCGCGCCGTTCGCGGCGATCATGGAGGCGACGAGCGACTGGTTGTAGATGTTGTCCGACGAGCGGATGCAGATGCGCCCCTTCCACTCGGCATCGGCCAGGGCCTCGTAGGTCGAGAGCTCGGCCGGGTCGACCTTGCCTTTCACGAAAAGAATCGGGCGGGCGCGCAGCGAGAGACCGAACCAGTGACCTTCGGGGTCCCGATAGCTCGCCGGAATGGACGCGTCCAACTCCGAAGACTGTACCGGTTGGGTCACGCCCGCCTCCTTGGCCCGGTACAGCCGTCCGGCATCGGTCGTGATCAGCAGATCGGCGGGAGAGTTGATGCCCTCGCTCTCGAGGCGCTTGAGCAGGGCGTCGGCCTTGCCCGTGACCAGGTTGACCTTGATTCCGGTCTCGTCCGTGAAACGGTCGAGCAGCGGCTTGATCAGGTCCTCCTGACGCGCCGAGTAGAGATTGACCTCGTCTAGCGCGAGAGCGCCGGCAGGCATGGCGAGCAGGGCGGACAACGCCGAAATGACGAGATGACGGGTATTCAGCGACACGTTGGGGCCTCCAGTGTTTGTCTTAGCCAAAAGTACATGCCAGGAAATCTGGAGAAGAAGGGTAATACGAACGATTCGCATTCGCAAAATGATTTCGATCGGTAGGACACGCTCGCGGGCCGATTCCCTGTCAGACCCGCAACCCTTCGTGGTGGGCGCGGGGAGAGGGGGCTGGCGAGATTCTCCCCGCGGCGACCATCATCCCGGTGGAGAAGGGTGTTGAAAGCGGCGGAAGGATGCGTATATTAAAGACCAAGTGAAATACTAGGATTACGGGAGTGCGGCCAGATGAGTGAAGCCTCTGAGATCGAAGACCTGGTTCGATCGGAGTACCGACACGGTTTCGTCACAGAGATCGAGTCAGAGACTCTACCCCCTGGCCTCGACGAAGGCGTCGTGGGTGCGATTTCCCAACGCAAGGGTGAGCCGGAGTTCATGCTCGACTGGCGGATCAAGGCCTACCGGCACTGGCAGACGATGCAGGAGCCGAAATGGTCTTCCGTGCACTACCCGCCGGTGGATTTCCAGGCCATATCCTATTTCTCGGCACCCAAGAAGAAGGAGGGTCCGAAGAGCCTGGACGAGGTCGACCCGATTCTGTTGGAAACCTATGAGAAGTTGGGTATACCGATCGAGGAGCAGAAGGCCCTGGCGGGTGTCGCCGTGGACGCGGTTTTCGACAGCGTTTCCGTGGCGACCACATTCCGCGCAAAGCTGGCCGAAGCAGGCGTGATCTTCTGCGCGATATCGGAGGCCGTCAAAGACCACCCGGAGTTGGTGAAGCAATACCTGGGGTCCGTGGTGCCCCACACCGACAACTTCTACGCGGCCCTCAACAGCGCCGTCTTCAGTGACGGGACGTTCGTGTATGTGCCCAAGGGCGTGCGCTGCCCGATGGAGCTCAGCACCTATTTCCGCATCAACGCCAGCAACACCGGGCAATTCGAACGAACCCTGATCGTTGCGGACGAGGGGAGCTATGTGAGCTACCTGGAGGGCTGTACCGCGCCGATGCGCGACGAGAACCAGCTGCATGCCGCGGTGGTGGAGTTGATCGCGTTGGAGGGTGCGGAGATCAAGTATTCGACGGTCCAGAACTGGTACCCCGGGGACGAGAACGGTCGGGGCGGCATTTACAACTTCGTGACCAAGCGCGGTGACTGCCGCGGCGCAAGGTCGAAGATCTCCTGGACCCAGGTGGAGACCGGGTCGGCCATCACCTGGAAGTACCCGAGCTGCATCCTGCGCGGGGAGGGCTCGGTCGGCGAGTTCTACTCGGTGGCGGTGACCAAGGGTCGGCAGCAGGCGGATACCGGCACCAAGATGATCCACCTCGGGCCCAACACCCGTTCGACCATTGTCTCGAAGGGCATTTCCGCGGGGCATGGCCAGCAGGCCTACCGCGGACTGGTGCGTATCGCGCAGCGGGCGGAAGGGGCGCGCAATCACACCCAATGCGACTCCCTGCTGATCGGTGACAAGTGCGCTGCGCACACCTTCCCCTATATCGAGGTGAAGAACCCCACCGCGAAGATGGAGCACGAGGCGACCACCTCCAAGATCAGCGACGATCAGCTGTTCTACTGCCGCTCCCGCGGGCTCTCGGAAGAGGATGCCGTGTCCATGATCGTCAACGGCTTCTGCAAGGAGGTGTTCAACCAGCTTCCGATGGAGTTCGCGGTCGAGGCGCAGAAGCTCTTGAGCATCAGCCTGGAAGGCGCGGTGGGTTAGAGCCGGGAAAACGGCGGGCCTGATCTCGCTCGCGGCGAGATCGGGCGACTAGATGTAACTGGAGACACGAAATGCTAAAAGTAAAGGGCTTGAAGGCGAACGTGGACGGCAAGGAGATCCTACGGGGCCTCGATCTGGATGTCGGTCCCGGCGAGGTCCACGCCATCATGGGGCCGAACGGTTCCGGCAAGAGCACCCTGGCTCATGTGCTGTCCGGCCGCGAGGGGTTCGAGGTCACGGCCGGCACGGCGATGTTCGAGGGCGAGGACCTGTTGGGCCTCGAACCTGAGGAACGGGCGCAAAAAGGGCTGTTTCTCGCCTTCCAGTATCCGGTCGAGCTGCCGGGGGTGAATAACACCTACTTCCTGAAGACCGCGCTCAACGCCATCCGCAAGGCGCGGGGGGAGGACGAGCTGGATGCGGTGTCCTTCATGCGCCTGATGCGCGAGAAGCTCAAGGTCCTGCACCTCGACGACAGCCTGCTGAAGCGGGCGGTCAACGCGGGTTTTTCCGGAGGCGAGAAGAAGCGCAACGAGATCTTCCAGATGGCCTTGCTGGAGCCCAAGCTCGCTATCCTGGACGAGACCGACTCGGGCCTCGACATCGACGCCCTACGGATCGTGGCAGACGGGGTCAACGCCCTGCGCGGCCCCGAGCGCTCCATGATCGTTGTCACCCATTATCAGCGCCTGCTGGATTACGTCGAGCCGGATCGGGTTCACGTGCTGGCCAAGGGCCGCATCATCCGTTCGGGCGGGAAAGAGCTCGCCCTCGAGCTCGAGCAAAAGGGCTACGGCTGGATCGAACAGGAGGTCGCGGCATGATCGCCGAAATGGAGCCGAAAAAAAGCTTCGAGGGTTGGCTCGCTCACGAGGGCGGACGTCCCACCGACTTTGGGTTGCCTTGGCTGGATAGCGCGCGAACAACCGCGCTCGCGCGTGTGCGTGAACAGGGCATCCCGAGCGGCAAGCAGGAGGCGTGGCGTTACACCAGCCTCAAGACCCTGGCGGAGCAACCCTTTAAGCAGCATCGCGACACCTTCACCGCGGTCGAAGAGGACGATCTGGAAGATCTGCTCGTCCCCGGTCTCGACGCGCATCGGGCGGTGCTGGTCAACGGCCGCTTCATGCCCGGGCTCTCGACGCTGGATCAGCTGCCGTCGAACGTGCGCGCCGGGGGATTGCGCTCCATCCTCGAATCGGATCCGGACGCGCTGGCGGGTCGGCTCAACCAGGTCGCGGGAGACGGCGTGCACGTCTTCTCGGCTTTGAACACCGCGGGCATGGACGACGGTTTCGTCTTGCTGCTTCCGCCCGGCGGCGAGGTCGAGCGTCCGATCGAGCTGATTCACCTGTCGATCGGGATGGAAGAGCCGCGCGTCGCCCAGCCGCGTCATCTGGTGGTCCTGGAAGCCGGTTCGCAGGCGACGATCATCGAGCGTTACGTAAGCCTGGGCGAGTCCCTGTACTGCACGAATTCGGTGCTCGAGATCGAACTGGGGCGCGGCGCCGTGCTGCGGCATGACCGCATCCAGGAGGAGAGCGCCAACGCCTTTCACATCACCGGGCTGTACCTCAGCCAGGCGGCGGATAGCCGCTATCGGGGTGTGAATCTGGGCCTCGGAGCCGCTTGGGCGCGGTCGGATCTTATGGTGCGTTTCTCCGGCGAGCACGCGGAGTGCGATCTCAAGGGCCTGTACCTGAGCGGGGATCGGCAGGTCATGGATTACCACGTCGACGTCGACCACGCGGTGCCCGGCTGCGCGAGCCGGGAGACCTTCAAGGGAATCCTGTACGGCAAGGGACGAGCGGTGTTCGACGGGCGCATCCACGTCGCGGTGGACGCCCAGAAGACCGATGCGCACCTGTCGAACACGAATCTGCTGCTATCGCGCAACGCGGAGGTGGATACCAAGCCGCAGCTGGAGATCCTTGCCGACGATGTCAAATGCAGCCACGGCACTACGGTGGGCCAGATCGAGCCCGAGATGCTGTTCTATCTGCGCTCCCGCGGCATCCCCGCGGCGCTCGCAAGGCGCATGCTGTGTCTGGGCTTCGCCGAGGAGATCATCGATTCTTTAGGCGAAGAACCCTTGCGGGAATACGTGGCGGATCGCGTCGGCAAGCGCTTGGAGCTGGCGCCGCTGGATTGAAGTCGGAACCGAGCCGATGATCGCGGCGGGGTGGATTGAGTCGGGCGTGTTTCATGCGCCTTGTTCGAGCTGAAAACTAAATGGCGGTGAGGTTGACCATGAACAGACTGGCGCGCTTCGCGGGATTCGGCAGGAGCGACGAAAAAGAAGTCGCCGGATCGGCCCTGACGGAAGAGGTTGCGGTTGAGCGCGTGAACGCCGAAGAAATGCGGGAGCCCATCATCGAGCAGTTGCGCCAGGTGTTCGATCCGGAGATTCCGGTCAACATCTACGATCTCGGCCTGATCTACCGCATCGACATCGCGCCCAACGGCGACGTGGATGTCGACATGACGCTGACGGCCCCCGCCTGCCCGGTCGCCGGCATGATGCCGGTGATGGTCGAGGACGCGGTGAAGAAGGTCGAAGGGGTAGGGCGCGTCAAGGTCGAGCTGGTTTGGGATCCGCCTTGGACGCAGGACAAGATGACCGACGAGGCGCGGCTCGAGCTCGGGATGATGTGATCGGCCGTCGCGGCGAAATGACGACAAACCGGAGACTTTTTGGTAGCACAGCCGCCGAAACATAGGGACACGTTTCGGATCGAGTACGCAGCTCAAGCCAGTTATCCTGAAGCGTTCCCTTACACTCGACGGCCGTCTAAAAGCCCTTGGAGACCTCGAGCGCGAAGACGTGTGCGCTCAGCTCGTAATCCCCTGAAACGGCGACGGTGCCATTGATCGACTGGGTCGGAATGAAAGGCTTCGTGCCTTGGTAGTCCCGGCCCTCGAAATGCACGTAGGTGTAAGCCGCATCGATTGACCATCCCCGCAGGAACGACTGTCCCACGCCAATGCTGAACAGGTGCCGGTCGCTGTCGGGAATGCGCGGGGTAAAATAGGCGTCCGGTTGTCCGGTCTGGTCGAACGCGTACCCGAGCCGCAACCGTGTCTCGGGCCGAAGGTCGTAGGTCATGCCCACGCGATATGCGTTGGCGTCGTCCCAGTCGTTCCGGTCAGACTTGATCACGATGCCGGTGTCGCTCGACTTGACCGAGAGCTCCTCGAACTCGCTCCATCCCGTTCGGTTCCAATCGATCTCGACCGCCAACTGATCGTTAAAGGCATAGCGCGCGCCCAGCTGCAAGCGCCAGGGCAGGTCGAGATCCACGTTCGCCTTGAGTGAGCTTGGCACCGGGAAGGCCGATGTGGCTCTGCCCTCGATCCCGATCGTAGCCGCCGAGTGAAACGCGGCACCGAGGCTCCAAGGGCCTTTTCGGTAGAGGGCACTCAGGTTCCAGCCCCAACCGTCACCATCGCCGTCGAGGCCCGTGACGGTAGTGTTCAACGTCGCCTCGCGCGCGTTCAGGTAATCGATACCGGCGGAGAGGCTCAGATCGTCGCTGAAGACGTAGGTCACGGTGGGGACGACGGCGACGACCTCCAGCTTGCTCTGCGTCGGGTGGTCGAGGCCGGCGGGGAGGACAAGGCCGGGGATCGGTGTCGGTATCGGAACCGAGAGCATGGGAAACGTCCCCAGCCGCCATCGAGTTTCCAGTCCAAATGGCGCGTTGACGCCCAGTCCCAGCCGCCAGCGCTCCCCGATCCGGAACGCGGCCTGGATCGCGGGCGTGCCGAGCCAGTCGGCGCCCCCGCTGTCGTGCTTTCCCGTAAGCGTCCTCACGCTGAGCTGCGGACCGTAGATGACACTCCCCAGCGCGATGCTGGAGTCGTCGTGAAAGCCCATGGCAGCGGGGTTATAGGAGAACGCGCCCCGTTCACCCGGATTGGCGACGATGGCGTTCGCCATGCCAAGTCCCGCGGCCGAGGACTCGGGAATTGCGAACCCCGAGGCAGCTGCGGGAGATTGACTGAGAAGGAGGGAGAGTCCGCCCGCCAACATGATCCTCGGCGTAATGTTGGTGAGTATTCGCGTCGGCGATGATCCAGTCCCAGTCGCTTGTATCATTATTGCTACGGAGCGGGTTAGTGTTGTCGAAATGCCAAAATATTACATGCTTCGTTCTTTTACAAGATTCGGTTTTACCTAATGGTCGTGGCCGCGGGAAGGAGCTAAAAAAGCGTCGAAACTTGACCTGAAGGGCTTGCGTCAGGCTGCGCCTGTGTGGCAAAAAAGCACGGGAAGATTAAGAAAGGGAACAAAAAGGGGGGCGCTAGGCGGCACCGCAACGGAGTGTCCACCTCGCAGGGGCGCGGTCGAGTTCTAGCCGGCTAGAAGAACGTTGCGGGTGGAAAGTCAATCGGGTTCCTGCCCATGGTTGATCCTTCGTTAATCGTAGCCTGCTGCCATTTTTTTTGTGAACGCCAAACAGCCTCCACTCCAGAGCTTCGTCAGCTTCCGCAACAGCCAGGGGGAGTTGTCGCGCGGAACGCTTCTTAAACTCGAAAACGCGACTGTCGTTTTCGAAGTCTACAACCCGTACTCCATCGTTCAATTGAGTGAGGTACTCCAAGAGCTCAGCATTCGCAGGGCCGACGTCCTCGCTTACAAGGGCCGGGCGGTCGTCACAAATCTGGTCAATACCGGGTTGATGCTGATCGTCTCGGCGAACCTACTGGACGCCTGGACGACCATACCGGATCTTCGGGAGGACGTTTCCGAGATACGCAAGGACGCGGAGCGGTTTGTTGTCGACGCGGCCGCGTCGGTCAAGATCCGGTATGGCTACAGGGTCGCGGTAGGAGAGCTTCGATCATTCCTGTCCGATCTGAATAGGTGGTTGGAGGAGGTCGAGGTCGCTTGCTCCGAAAGGCTGCGGGTACGCCTAAATAGCTATGATGGTTTGCTTCAGTTCGCCGCGCCCATCTTGTCGAGGCTCACGGACCTCAACCGGCATTTCGAGGCGGAGGCGCAGAAGGTTGGGGAATCCGATATCGGTGTGCACAAGATGCTGGTTCAGCAAGAGCTGCACCCATTGATCATGACTGCACCCTATCCATATCGCACGTTGAGCAAGCCCCTCGGCTACGCTGGGGACTACGAGATGATGAACATGATTCATCGGAATGTTCCGGAGGGGCAGAACCTGTATGCGAAGATTGTAAACGCCGCTTACACCACCTTGCCCATTGCCACCTGTGTAAAAAATCGGGTTAGGTTGCTGCAGGACTATCTACTCGAGTTGGCAAGCGCGAGCAACAAGGTTGGAGGGGTGTTTCAGGCGATCAGTATCGGCTGCGGGCCCGCGGTCGAAGTTCAGCGTTTCACGCGGGAGAGCTCGCTTTCGAACAACGCCGAGTTTGATCTCTTGGACTTCAATGACGAGACGCTTGACCACGCCCGGCAGAAAGTGGCGGAAGCAATCTCCGAATCGGGAAACACCCCCCAGGTCAGATTCATACACGAATCCGTTCATTCTCTGCTGAAGTCCGCGACACTGGGGCATAATGACAGAATCAAAGCCAAATACGATTTCGTCTACTGTGCGGGTTTATTCGACTACTTGTCGGACAAGGTTTGTTCCAGGTTGGTGCGTCTTTTTTACAGTTGGTTGAAGGAGGATGGCGTGCTGCTGGTTACAAACATGCATGAGCGCACCATGAACAGATTCCTGCTAGAGCACCAGGCAGAGTGGTATTTGGTATACAGGAACGAGGACCAAATGGAGGAAATGATTCCAGGCGTCGTGAATAAGCGGACATTCACAGACGACACTGGAGTGAATCTTTGCCTTGAGGTTCGGAAGATTGCAAAAAGAACCGAACGACTCGCCTGAGTTCCTGCAGGCATACGCCGAACACAGGCAGGCTCAATGGCTTCGGTTTTCCGTATACTCGGCTTGGCTCGCGGTCACCCTGGTTCCCGGTTTCGCAGTTCTCGACTACCTGGTTTATCCCGATCAGTTTTACTTTTTTTTCTTGTTGCGCAACGCGGTTACGATGGTTGTCGGCGTACTCGCGATGATCAGCGTGAAACTGATTCCGGCGTATGTCAAGGAGTTGACGATCGCCGGTTACTCCCTAATACAGGTAATGCTGGCTTACATGATCGCGGTCACCGAAGGTTCAAGCTCCAGCTACTATGCGGGAATGAACATCGCCCTGATCGGGATGGGGTTCTTCCTGCCGACTGTGCTGCTCGAAACCTTTTTGTTCAGCCTCGGCACACTCATTCTCTATGGGCTGGCCTGCACGCTCGCGAGCAGTCCATTCTTCGCGCAGGACTTTTATGTCAACGCTTTCTTCCTCGTCAGCACGGCCGTGATCGCAACCGCGTCAAGCTTTTTTTTCGAGCAGAGACGACGAAATGAATTTTCCCTCAGTTTCGAGCTCGAGCAGCGGAATGCTGAGCTAGATGAGCTGAATCGCCAGAAGACGCATTTCTTCGCAAACGTAAGCCATGAACTGCGCACTCCCCTTACCTTGATTCTGGCGCCAGTCCAGGAGATGCTCGAGGGGGGATATCGTCTTCCCGATTCCGTGGCATCCCGTCTTGCGGTGGTGAGGGATAACTCGTTTCGTTTGCTAAAGCTGGTCAACGACCTCCTCGACGTTATACGCATGGAGGAGGGAAAAGAGAGATTGGAGTCCGTACCAGTGGAACTGATCGGCTTGGTGAGAGGGCTAGTCGACAGTATGGATCATTTGGCGCATACGAAGGAGATCGAGCTCGTGCGTAGCCTCGATTCCAGTCAGGTTGTCATCGAAGCAGATGTAAGAGCGTTGGAGAAGATACTCGTCAATCTCCTGAACAATGCGATCAAATTCACGGACAAGGGGGGAAGGGTAACGATTGAATGCCGGGCATTGGAGCAACAAGCCGAGATTCGGGTGACAGATACCGGGATCGGGATTCCACACGACGAGCAGGCGCATATTTTCGATCGGTTCCACCAGGTTGATGGGTCAAGTACGCGACGCTTTCGGGGGACCGGATTGGGTCTGGCGCTGGTCAAGGAGTTGACGGAGCTTATGGGTGGGGTTGTAGAAGTAAACAGCGCGCCCGGTAGGGGAACCTGCATGACCGTGAGACTGCCGCTGGCAACACAACAGAGTGGCGAGCAGCAGATTGCGGAGCTGACCGCACTAGATCGCGAGGAGGATGAGTTGGAGCGTCTTCATCGTTTGGCCGAGCAGAGAGGCGGCCTGGAAGTCGAAGGGCCGGAGTTGCCCGTGGATGTGGAAGTAACGGACGTGAAACGGCCAACGCTGCTGGTCGTCGAGGACGAGCCGGACATGCGTCGCTACCTGGTCGACATCCTGGGGGGGGAGTATCGAGTACTCCAGGCACGGACTGGCACGGAGGGCCTGAGACTAGCCTTGGACCAGGCGCCGGATCTTATCCTCTTGGACCTGATGCTGCCGGAGATGGACGGCTTGGAGGTCTGCAGCCGTATCCGAGAGACCGGACTCGGGCCAGGACCCAAGATCATGCTCCTCACGGCGAGGGTCGATGAACAGGCGAAGATCACGGCCCTGAATCACGGTGCCGACGACTTTCTGACCAAGCCGTTCAGCAGCGTGGAGGTCAAGACGCGGTTGCGCAATCTGCGGACGTCAGCGGCGTTGGAGCGGGATCTGGCGGAACACAACAAGAGACTGGAGGCGACGCTCAGCGAGCTCAAGCAGACCCAAGCGCAGCTCATCCACAGCGAGAAGCTCAATGCCCTCGGAAGCTTGGCTGCCGGTCTCTTGCATGAGATCAACAATCCGCTGAACTACAGCCTCACCGCCTTGCAGCTCATTCGGGCGGACGCCAACGTGCGCGAGAACGAGTTGCTGAACGAGGTGATCGGTGACATCGACGAGGGCATGCAGCGTATTCGCGCCATCGTGAGCGACCTGCGCGCCTTCGCCTATCCGTCGGAAGCGGAGACGCAACTGCGCTTTCAGTTCGGCGATATTCTGGAAAGCGCGCTGCGCTTCACGTCCCACGAGCTCAGGGGGATCGACGTCAAGATCGACCTGCCGACCGACAGTTCGGTGTTGGGCTCCAAGAGCCACATCACACAGGTTCTCGTGAACCTGCTGACCAACTCGGCCAAGGCGATCCAGACCGTGGCGGAAGAGCGCAAGGGGGAAATCCGGGTGACTGGGGCCGTGAAGGATGGGCGGTTCCTGGTTGGAGTGGCGGACAACGGCATTGGTATGGATGAGAAGACGCTCGAGCGGATCTTCGACCCCTTCTTTACCACACGGGACGTGGGCCAGGGGATGGGGCTCGGGCTCAGCATCTGCCATACGATCGTCGCCAATCATGGGGGGCGGCTGCGCGCCACCAGCAGGCCCGGGGAGGGCTCGGAGCTGGTGTTCGATCTTCCGGTAGAGAACGGGGTCTGTTGAGAGGGGGTACCGGGGCAAGGTCAAGCGATCTGGACGTTTCTCGCGAAAGAACCCAGAATCCGTGTAGAAGGTCAAAAAGAAATAGAAAAGGATCTGGTACTGGTAGTTCGCAGATCCCTCTTACTAACAAATACCTCCCGGTTTCCGGGGGAAGTGCGAGCGGACTATGGACATCGGACAGAAAATTCTGCCGTCGGACCAGATCCCTGCGGGTGCAGCCGTTGGGCGGCCCGCGGTCTTGTACGTAGATGACGAGCCGCAGAGCTTGAAGTATTTCCTGCGTGCATTCAGCGGCGACTTTCAGATTCTCACCGCCCAGAGCGTCGCCGAGGCAGAGGCTCTGCTCGCGATGGAGTCAGAGCGGATAGGGCTTCTGATCAGCGATCAGCGCATGCCGGTGGAGACCGGGGTTCAGTTGCTCGACCGGGTCAAGGCTCGTTACCCGCAGATCGTGCGGGTGCTGACGACGGCCTATGCAGATCTAAATGACGCCGTGGCAGCGGTAAATCGGGGAGAGATCCACCGCTACATTCTCAAGCCATGGGACGTGGAGGCTTTGCGTGCAGAGCTTCACGCGGCGATGGAGCTGTATCGGCGCCGTTGCCACGAGCAGGAGCTGCTGCAGGCGCGCCGGCGCACGATCATGTCGCTGGCCTCGCACATCGCCCATGAGCTCAGCACACCGCTGGCCACCATCCACACCGCTGTCAGTAGCATGAAGGAGTACCTGCCGGAGCTATTGAAGACCTATCGCCGGGAGCGTGAGCGAGGCACGGCGGACGTCATTCCGGAGTCCTTGTTGGATCTGCTCGAAACGACACCGCGTATGGTCCTATCCCTGGTCGATCGCACCAACATGCTGACCCGTCTGCTGCTCATGAACGCTGCCGAAGACGCGGAAGACCGCAGCGACTTCGTCGTGTTCTCGATCAGGAAATGTCTCGACGAGGCGCTGAGCAGCTATCCCTTTAGCGCGGGGGAAGAGACCCTGGTGAGGGTAGAGGGCGATGACTTCGAGGTGAAGGGATCCGAGCTGCTCTTCAGCTATGTCATCTACAATTTAATTAAGAATGCTCTCTATGCCATTGATATGGCAGGTAAAGGAGAGATTCTTCTGCGTTTGGACCCGGGATCGCGAAATCACCGGTTGTACCTCCGGGATACCGGAACCGGGATCTCGCCGCAGGTATTGCCCCACGTGTTCGATGAGTTCTACAGCGGCAAGGGCCCGGGACGCGGGACCGGAATGGGGCTGCCCTTTTGCCGCAGGGTGATGAATGCCTTCGGCGGCAGCATCGAGTGCCGATCCAGCGACGGGGAATATACCGAGTTGGAGCTGATTTTTCCCACCCTCGACCAGACGCAAGGGTAACGACGGGCCGGAGACGACAAACATGACGCGTGGTCAAACTGAGACATCCTATGCCGTCTTATTCGTGGACGATGAGGACAAGGCGAGAAAATACTTTCGCATGGCCTACGGCAATGACTTTCGGGTGCTCACCGCCGGCGGCGTAGGGGAGGCGCTTCAGATCCTCGAGCGGGAGGGGGATGAGATCGGGGTGCTGATCACGGATCAGCGCATGCCGGGCCAGCAGGGGGTCGATCTGCTCAAGCAAGTCAGAGAGCACTGGCCGGCGATCGTGCGTATCCTGACCACGGCCTATTCGGACCTGGACGATGCGATCACGGCCGTCAATCGGGGCGAGATCCTCCGTTATGTGACCAAGCCCTGGGACATTCAGGGACTGCGGGTGGAGCTACGCCACGCCATGGACTTCTTTTTCCTTCGCCAGGAGCGTGATGTCCTGATGGCGGAGAAGTTCAGCGTGCGTCAGCGCATGGATCAGAGCGACCGCTTGCGCGGACTGCTCGGGATAGCGGCCGGGCTCGAGCACCTGCGGTACGCGCCGCACGCGGTCGCGGCCTGGCTGCGTGATGAGTTGGCCAACGCCTCGGATAGCGACACGGATCCCGCGGACCTGGAGCTATGGGGACAGGAAGTCACAGCGACCCTGAGGCTTATGAAGACACACCGCGGCCTGCGCGTCATCGATCGCGCGGTCGAGCCGGGCTTCCCGGATCGGGTGGAGCTGAGGGGACTGGCGACAGAGGCGGGGCTTGCGGTGCAGGGGGACACCGTCGAGGTAGCGGGTCGGCGCGACCTGTTGGCGAGCCTGTTCGCAATCCTGGCCCGGCGTGCAGGCGAATCAGGCGCGGCTCGTCTCGCCACCAACGACGAGGGTGACGCGGAGATAACGGTTTCGTCGGCCGGATTCGCCTCCAGGGCGCACGCCTCATCCGACGACTCCGCCGCCGACGGCGAGCAGCCGAACTTGCTCGCCGCCTATCTGATTGCCTGGCATCATGGCGGTGTCCTGCGGATGTCGACGGCGGAGGATGTGCTAAGGTGCGAGGTCACCCTGCCGGCCGATCCCCAAAGCGTAGTTCTGGCTGAGCCGGATGAGCACTGGGTGGAGGATCAGTTCTCCACGCTGACCATCTAATATACCCGGGCCGATATCGAGAAGTTTTGCGGATGAGTTGGGAAAGGCGATATGGGTGACGCGAAAAATGTGCTCGGGGAGGCCCTGGAGCTGTGCTCCACGGACCCCATGACCGGCTTCACCCGCAGCGGAGCTTGCGAGACGGGTCCGGAGGACATCGGTTCCCATACCGTTTGTGCCGTGGTGACGGCAGAGTTTCTGGAGTTCAGCCGGTCACGCGGCAACGACCTGACTACCCCGGCGCCGCATCTCGGTTTCGCCGGTCTCAAGCCTGGAGACCGCTGGTGTCTGTGCGCGGCGCGCTGGAAGGAGGCCCTTGACTCCGGATGCGCACCTCGCGTGGCTTTGCGAGCGACCCACGCCCGCGCCCTCGAGGTGGTCGATCTGGCGTCTCTGAAAACCCACGCGATCGATCTGTCGTAGCAGGGCAACGGCGGCCGCATCGCCGACGCCGGCGAAAGGGCAGCGCCCGTCCAGCACATCGGCGTTCACCTTGAGCATCGCGCCGAAACGAGTGAAGAATCGTGGTGCCCGCGGCGGTTGACCGCTGGTTTTGCCAACCGCCTCTCAATTAAAATGGCGGGCGTTCCACGAAGCCCGAATCCTGACTGCCATGTCGCGCCCGCTCTTCTTGCTCGTTCTCGTGCTTGTCACGCTGGCTGCGAGCCCATCGCTGTCGGCGATGTCCTTCATGCCGGACATCCTGACCAGGAAAGAGGCGCGGGAGGTGACCCCCGCGGAACGGAAGGAATACGACCGTCTCTTCGCCGACAAGATCGTCGTGAAGAAAGCGGAGCGACGGCTCTACCTGTTGCAAGGAGAGAAACCCTTCCGCAGCTACAAGATCTCGCTGGGAACCAGCCCGGAGGGGCACAAGGAGCGTCAGGGGGACGGGCGGACGCCGGAAGGGCGTTACTACCTCGACTGGAGAAACCCCAGGAGCAAGTTCCGCAAGTCGCTCCATATCTCCTATCCCAACACCAGCGATCAGCTGCGGGCGCGCGGAAAAGGCCTGGACCCCGGCGGAATGATCATGATTCACGGTCAACCCAGACCCAACCGCTACCGTGAGCTCCAGGAAATCATCAGTGGGGAGGACTGGACGCAGGGATGTATCGCCGTTTCCGATTTCGCGATCGATGAGATCTGGACCTATACCTCCGACGGAACGCCAATAGAGATTCTGCCTTGAGCGACGCCCGCGGCGCTTTCTACCCCGAAAGTTTGCGACTGGGGAGCAGTGGTGCTCCTCGGATGTCGCCGGCAATTGGCGGGGTTCGCGACGCTGCAGCCACCGGTCGCCTAGCATGAGCCGCTGCGTGATGGACTCCCAACCCCTGTTGCGCCTGGAGGAATGGTATCGATCGCCCCTCGGGATCGAGCTGGCGGGGTTGGAGGAATCCTGCCTGGAGCGCATGCTGCGCGACACCTTCGGCTACTACCTGCTCCAGGTGGGCATGGGCAGCGGCTTCAGTGAGGCCCTGAGTAGCAGTCGGATCCGGTATCGCATTCTGTTGCCTGTCGCAGAGCGAGCGCGCACATTGGGCTCTCAGGTGGTGTGCGAGCCGGATCGGATGCCCGTCTCCTCCGACAGCGTCGATGCCGTGTTCCTGCCGCATACACTGGATTTCGCCGCCGATGCTCGACAGGTCTTGCGGGAGGCCGAGCGGGTGCTGATCCCCGAGGGGCGGGTCGTGGTGATGGGCTTCAACTCGCTCAGCCTGTGGGGGCTTCGGCGCTTGGTGCCCCCTGTTCGGGGGCGTGTCCCCTGGTGCGGGTCGTTCCTGACCCCTTACCGGGTCTGCGATTGGCTGTCTCTCCTCGGCTTCGATGTCGAAATGCAGGAGATGATGATGTTTCGCCCGCCCTGGCGTCGCGCGCTGTTGGAGGAGCGGTCTCTGCTCGACTCGGCCGGGAAGCGATTCTGGCCCCTGCTCGGGGGTGTCTATGCCATTCGTGCCGTCAAGCGCGTGTCGACCTTGACGCCGTTAAAGCCTCAGTGGAAGCCCCGTCGTGCGGTGCTCCCCGGCAGTGCGGTCGAGCCCACAACGCGGGGGACGAGCAGTGCCTGATGCGGTCGAGATCTTTACCGACGGCGCCTGCAAGGGCAACCCCGGTCCCGGGGGCTGGGGAGCGCTGTTGCGATACGGGGAGCACGAGAAGGAGCTTTGCGGCGGCGAGCCGCAGACTACGAACAATCGCATGGAGCTCATGGCCGTCATCGCGGCCCTCGAGACCCTCAAGCGGCCGAGCCGGGTGCGGCTGACCACGGATTCACAGTACGTGAAGCGGGGCGTCACGGAATGGATGGCACGCTGGCGGCGCAACGGCTGGCGCACCGCGGAGCGCAAACCGGTTAAGAACCGCGAGCTCTGGGAGCGGCTCGACCGAGCGTTGGCCGCGCATCAGGTGGATTGGCATTGGGTACGGGGACATAGCGGCCACCCGGAGAACGAGCGCGCCGACGAACTGGCCAACCGGGGAATACCAGAGTTGAGGAACCGTCCGTGAGACAGATCGTGCTGGATACGGAGACCACGGGCCTGGAGCCCTCCGAGGGGCACCGCATTATCGAGATCGGCTGCGTCGAGCTCGTCGATCGCCGGCTGACCCGCAAGAACTTCCATCAGTATCTGCAGCCGGACCGGGAGATCGATCCTGGCGCGGTGCAGGTCCACGGCATCACCGATGCGTTCTTGCGCGATAAGCCACGCTTCGCGGACGTTGCGGAGGACTTTCTGGGCTATATCCGGGGCGCCGAGCTAATCATCCACAACGCCCCGTTCGACCTCGGGTTCCTCGACCACGAGCTCGGTTTGTGGCAAGCGGACGGGTGTCGCGTCACAGACCTGTGCACGGTCACGGATACCTTGGCCATGGCTCGGGCGCTGCACCCCGGCCAGCGCAACAGTCTCGATGCCCTGTGCAAGCGCTACGACGTCGACAACTCCCAGCGGAATCTGCACGGCGCCTTGCTGGACGCGGAGATCCTCGCGGACGTCTATCTGGCGATGACGGGCGGTCAGGTAAGCCTGTTTCTCGGCACCCAGGGCCAAACGGGTAGCGATCGGGCACGCGAGCCGGTCAAACGCCTCTCGCGGGAGAGCCCCGTCGCGCTGCCGGTGGTGCGGGCAGCGGCGGATGAGCTTGCCGCCCACCAATCGCGCCTCGCCGCCATCGACAAGGCGAGCAGTGGCGGGTGCCTGTGGCTCGCGAACAACGAGCCTTAAACGGGGTGCGAACAGGCCCGCTCGCACGCCAGCCTTGCCTCAGAACATGGATTGGTTGACGATCATGTGCACCGCGATGCTGGCCGCGTAGCTCAACGCGGTGGCCGGCGCCCGCGTCAGGTGTCGGAAGAAGGCGGACATGCGCTTCGACAGGGTCAATACCGAAGTTCGCCCGACCCATACCCAAGGTTCGTCAGATGACTGGTCATCGCCGGTCATCGGGACCATCGGGGCTGGATACCGGATGACGCGTTCAGGTCTGGACTTCGCCTTAGGAAAATGATTATTGGCCATCCTGGCCAAAATCAGCACGCCATCCAAGAAGCGCGATTCTTGGGTGGCTTCATGTTCAAACGCTTACGCGCTTGAACATGGCGTCACATCCCTGTGCCGCGGGCAACGCTGAATTGATCATTTCGTTAGTTCGCCCTTTTCCCGGGAACGGGCAACGGTCGCAACCAGTTCCTGTTCCAAAGGCGCTTGGCTAGAGATAGTAGAACAGCAGTGAGATGCCGAGCAGCGCCGCGACCCACAGCACCATGCTGCCGGTCGGCCAGGTCCCGGCCAAAACGCTGTACGACCCATGATGGCGCGCCAGGCCGCGCAGACCCGAGTCGAGTAGCATCTGACTCTGCCGCCGCAGCGCGCGGTCGAGCGGTGCCAGCTTCGCCAGCGCCGCATGGAGAAAATCCGGCACCAGCCGCCGGTAGAGCCAGTCGCTGTCGAGGTTCACCGACTTGAGCTCGGGCGGATAGATCCCGGCGAGCTTGAGCCAGGTGAAGGCCAGCGCGGAGAACGCCAGCAGCTGCAGCTGCGCCAGAACGTGGGTGACATCGTAGGGCGAGTAACCCGTGCCGTATGGCAGCAGAGCGTAGAGCATCCCGGGGAAGGTGCCGATACCGATGCAGAGCAACGCGGCGATCGTCATCGCGATCAACATGTTGGGGGGAGGCTCGTGCGCGGTCGCGACGAAACGGGAGTCGTGGGCGAAGAAGGCGAAGAACGGAATCTTGATGCCGGCGTGGTGGAATACGCCCGCCGATGCGAACAGCAGTGCCAGCCAGACGAATGAATACCCCTCTTCGATGGCGGCACTGACCACCATCGACTTGCTGACGAAGCCGCTGAACAGCGGGAATGCGGAGATCGACGCGGCGCCCACCATGCACAGGATCGTCGTCTTCGGCATCTTCTTGTACAGACCGCCCAGCTCGGAGCCGCGCATCTCGCCCGTGACGTGCAGCACCGCGCCCATGCTCATCATCAGCAGGCCCTTGAAGATCACGTCGTTGAACGCGTGCGCCACGGCGCCGTTCAGGGCCAGCTCGGTGCCGATGCCGATGCCTACGACCATGAAGCCGAGCTGGTTGATCAGGCTGTAGGCAAGCACCCGCCGCAGGTCGTTCTCGATCACGGCATAGAAGATCGGGAAGCAGGTCATCAGGGCGCCGATATAGACCAGCAGCTCGGTCCCCGGGAAACCGCGCGCCAGGGCGTAGATGGCCACCTTGGTGGTGAAGGCGCTGAGAAAAACGGTCCCTGTCGGCGTCGACTCCGGATAGGCGTCGATCAACCAGCCGTGCAGGAACGGGAAGGCGCTCTTGATGCCGAACGCGAGGAAGATGAGCCAGCCGCCGGGAGCATCGAGACCGATGTAGTCGAACCCCAGCCCGCCGGTGGCGGAGGCATAGACCAGGGCGCCGGCCAGCAGCAGCACGCCCGAGCCCACCTGCATGAGGAGATAGCGCATGCCCGCGGCCTGCGCGCGCTCGCTGCGGCGGGCGAACACCAGCGCCGCCGACGTGAGGGCCAGCAGCTCCCAGTACACGAACAGGGTGAGCAGATCGCCCGCGAACACCGCGCCGACCGCACTGCCGGCATAGGCCAGAGCGGCCACGTCCTGCAGCCGGTCCCTGACGTGCAGGGAGAACAGGACGCCGATAAAGGCGGCCAGGTGGAACAAATAACCGAACAGCAGCGACAGATCGTCGACCCGGACCGGGGTCAGCTCGAAGCTGAACAGCTCGACGGTGACCGTGCTTCCCGGCGCCAACTGGTACAACCCATAGGCTCCGAGCAGGGGCACGCCCAGCATGATCGCGGCCCGCAGTCTCCGGCCGAACAGCGGCGCAAGGGCGGCGCCGGCGAACAGCGAAAGCGCGGGCCACCACTCAAACATCCTCGTCCCCCCGCGGCCGCGCGTCGGTATCCGTGCCGTCGCGCTCGTAGTAGTCCTCGTCGCGCATCACCAGCTTGCGCATCTCGGCGGCCAGCAGGACCAGCAGGACGCAGGCGACGAAGCCGTAAAGCGCGTAAAAGCCGAACAATGCCTCCCAGGGATGGGACAGGTGTCGATGCACAACCAGCTCCAGGGCGAGCAGCAGCCCGCAGGTCCAGGTGAGCCCGCGCACGACGCGCCGAACGTTGCGCGGGTCATCGAACAAATAGCGTTTGCCGCCGTCGTTCATCGCAATACCTCGCTGACCAGCCGGTACAGGGGGTCGGGCCAGAGAAACAGAACGATACAGCCGGCCGCCGTGATGCCGATCGCCAGCAGGCTCGGCAGCGGAGCCTCGCTCAGGCCGCTGGAGGGCGCCGCCGGCGCGGCGAAGAAGCCGCGAACCGGAATGACCACCAGGTAGGCGATATTCAGCAGCGAGCTGATCAGCAGCACCGCGGTCAGCATCCACGCCCCCGTATCCAGGGTACCCTGCACCAGCCACCACTTGCTCCAGGTGCCGCCGAACGGGGGCAGGCCGACGATCGACAGGGCACCGATCAGGAACGCCATCATGGTCAGCGGCATGGAACGGCCGAGTCCGTCGAGCTCGCTCACGCGGGTCTTGTGCGCGGCGACCATGATGGCCCCGGCGCAGAAAAACAGCGTGATCTTGCCGAAGGCGTGCATGACGACGTGCATGCCCCCGCCGACCACCCCGGCGGCAACGCCGAGCATGGCCCCGAGCACAATGTAGCTGAGCTGGCTGATGGTCGAATAGGCCAGCCGCGCCTTGAGATTGTCCTTGGTCATCGCGACCAGCGAGCCGATCAGGATCGTCAGCGCCGCGAGCGCGGCCAGCCAGTCGGCGGCGGCGAGATCGGCTACCGTGTCGATGCCGAACAGATAGACGGCGACCTTGAGGATGGTGAACACGCCGGCCTTGACCACCGCCACGGCGTGCAGCAATGCGGAAACCGGCGTCGGAGCGACCATCGCGGCGGGCAGCCAGCGGTGGAACGGCATCAGCGCCGCCTTGCCGGTGCCGATCACGTACAGCACCAGCAGCGTGCCGAGCACGAGGTCGTTCTCGTCGCCGAACACGCCGCCGGGCGTGAACTCGAGCGTGCCGGTGAGCGCCCAGGTCCAGATCATGGCCAGCAGCAGAAACAGGATCGAGGTGCCCATGAGCAGTCCGAGATAGACGCGGCCGGCGCGCCGCGCCGCATCGGTTCCGGCGTGCGTGACCAGCGGATAGGTGGCGACTGTCAGCAGCTCGTAGAACACGAACAGCGTGAACATGTTGGCCGCCAGCGCGATGCCCATGGCGGCACCGATCGACACCGCGAACGCCGCATAGAAGCGCGTCTGGTTCTCCTCGTGGTGGGCGCGCATGTAGCCGATCGCATAGACCGACGTCACCGGCCACAGGAAGCCGGCGACCAGCGCGAAGAGCATACCCAGGGGCTCCGGGGACAGCGCCAGCGCCAGGCCGTCGATCGGTTCGGCCAGAACCAGGCGCGGGGCGTCATCCCAGCTGACGGTCGCAGCCAGTCCGGCGACCAGCACGAACAGCAGCACGCCGGACAGGACGGTCACCGTCTCGCGCAGGTTCGGGGCACGACCGGTGGCCGCCACGCCGGCCGCCGCGACGAACGGCAGCAGCAGGATCAGCAGCAGTAATTGCGCGGCGCTCACCCGTCACCTCCCATCAGCAGACTCGCGATCTTGCGCGCATTGCCCACACTGAGGTCGGTGGCCAGACCGAAGTAGAGGTTGGCGCCCACCAGCAGCCAGATCGGCGCCAGCATGGACAGCGGCGCCTCCTGCGGCACCGCGGCACCCTCCGCCGGGCGCTGGAAGTAGGCGACCTCCACCAGTCGCCAGACATAGATCAGCGCAAGGATCGACCCGACCAGCACGACGAGCGCGACCGGCCACCAGCCGCGCTCCATGACCGCGAGCACCAGGTACCACTTGCTGATGAAGCCGACCGTCGGCGGCACACCGATCAGACTCAGTCCGCCGACCACGATCGCGCCCATGGTCCAGGGCATACGCCAGCCCAAGCCGGCGAAGTCACGCAGACTGACGGTACCCAGCCTGTACGCCACCGCGCCCAGCGCGAGGAAAAGCGCCCCCTTCATCAGCGCATGGTTGAAAAGATGCAGCACGCCGGCCGTGACCCCGGCCGCCGTGGCGATGCCGATACCCAGCACCATATAGCCGATCTGCGCGACGCTCGAGTAGGCGAGCATGCGCTTGACGTCGTCCTCGTAGATCGCGACCAGGGAGGCCGACAGGACGCCGAGGATGCCGAGCACGAGTAGGATCTTGTCGAACGGCATCTCGTGTAGGGCGAAATCCGCCCCGAAGATGTCGAGCATGAAGCGCAACATGACATACAGCGCGACCTTGGTCGCCGTCGCGGCGAGGAATGCGCTGACGATCGACGGCGCGTACGCGTATGCGTTCGGCAGCCACAGGTGCAGTGGGAACAACGCCAGCTTGAGGCCGATGCCGACGGTGAGGAAGGCGAAACCCGCACGGACGGTGCGCGTATCGGCCACCTCGGGCAGGCGCGCCGCCAAGTCCTGCATGTTGAGCGTACCCGTCATCATGTACAGGAAACCGATGCCGATCAGGATGAAGGTGGCACCGATGGTCCCCATGACCAGGTACTGGAACGCGGCATTCAGAGCCCGCCGGTCGCGCCCCATGCTGATCAGGGCGTAGGAGGCCAGGGACGAGATCTCCAGGAAGACGAAGACGTTGAACGCGTCCCCGGTGGTGACGATGCCGAGAAGCCCCGCCAGCGCCAGCAGAAACGCGGCATAGAAGCGCGCGGCGCGCTCCGCCGGTATCTCCTGCTCGACGCTGCGCCGGGCGAACAGCATGACCAGCGTCGCCATCGCGGTGACGATCAACAACACGAGCGCACCGAGCATGTCGATCCGGTACTCGATGCCCCAGGGCGGCTCCCAGCCGCCCAGGTGATAGCTGATCGCGCCGCCCTCCGGGACCTGCAGCAGCAGGCCGACCGCGCTCGCCAGGCTGAGCAGGGCCGCCGCGAGCGCGATCAGCCAAGCGGCGGGCACCCGGTCGACGAGCACGCACAGCGGCGCCGCCAGCAGCGGCACGACCACGACCAGAACCGGCAAATGGGCCGACAGGCTCAAGTGTCGGTACTCCTGCCGGTCGCCTTGTCGCCGGGTGCCTCTCGCCGTTCGGCGGCGCTGTCCTGTGCCTGTATTTCGTCCTCCTCGACGGTGCCGTAGGCCTCATTGATGCGTACGACCAGGGCCAGACCCACCGCCGTTGTCGCCACCCCGACGACGATCGCGGTTAGGATCAGGACATGAGGCAGCGGATTGGAATACAGCGAGACACCCTCTGTCAGGATGGGTGCGTGGCCGTCGGCGACTTTCCCCATCGAGATGTAGAGGATGAACACGGAGGTCTGGAACAGGGCGAGCCCGACCAGCTTCTTCACCAAGTTGCCCTGGGAGATGACGACGTAGAACCCCGCCATCATCAGGAAGATGGCGATGAAGTCGTTGTAAAGGCCGGGCAGCCCGCTCACGAGGCGCGCCTCCTGCCCGACAGGGCGTAGAAGATCAACAGGATGACCGCGAACACCGTGATGCCGACCCCGACCTCGACCAGCAGGACGCCGAGGTGCTGTCCGTGCACCGGGTCGTGGGACAGCACGGAGTAGTCGAGAAACGCGCGCCCGCCGAGCAGCGAGACCACGCCGACCCCGCCATAGATCAGCACGCCGAGCGCGGCGAGACGGTGCAACCAGTGCGGCGGCACCACCAGGCGCGCATTTCCCTCGCCGAACACCAGGTCGTACAGGATGAACGCGGTCGCGAAGATCACCCCGGCCTGGAAGCCGCCGCCCGCACCGAAGTCGCCGTGAAACTGCACATACAGGGCGTACAGCAGGATCAGCGGGATGAGCACCTTGACCACGACCCGGAGCACCAGCTGGTCGCCGATCGCGGTGCGGCCGGGCCTGGTTTCCGGGCTTTCCTGGATGCCCAGCAGCAGCAGGACGGCGAGCCCGGCAGTGAAGATCACGACCGTCTCGCCGAAGGTGTCATAGCCGCGATAACTGGCCAGCACCGCCGTCACCATGTTCGGCATGCCCACCTCGGACGGCCCCTGCTCGATGTAGCGCGGCGCCACGTGCCGGTGGACCGGCGCATCCGGGTCACCGAGCAGCGGCGCATCCAGGATGCCGTAGATCAGAGCAGCGCCGGTCACGCCGACGACGATCAAGGGCAGCAGAGGGCTGTGTTTGGGGCGCTGCTCCCAGCGGCTGGTCAGGCGCAGGCTGGACAGCATCAGCACCGTCGTGACCCCGGCGCCGACCGCAGCCTCCGTGAAGGCTACATCCACGGCGTCCAGGTCCATGAACAACGCCGCGGTCATGAAACTGTACACACCGAACAGCATGACCACCGCGAACAGGTCGTGGAGCCGGATCGCGGCGAGCGCGATGAGTACCAGAAAACTCAGCAGGATAACATCGATCAGGCCTTCGATGACGCATCCTCCTCTGCTTCGTCCTCGGCACGACCGAGCTCTGGCGGATAGCCCCCGTGCAGCGCCGCTTTGGCCATCGCATGGGTCGCGGTCGGATTGGTCGCCAGCACCAGAATCAGAATCGCCAGGACCTTGAACAGATCCAGCGACCACTCCATCTGCAGCATCAGCCCGGCGAGCAGCAATGGCGCTGCGAGCGTCTCCGTCACACCGGCTGCGTGCACTCTCGAGTAGAAATCGGGGAGCCGCAAAAGGCCCACCGCACCGGTGATGCACAGCATCCCGCCGGTCAGCAGGAAGAAGCCGCTGAGCAGCTCGATCGCCGAGGTCATGGCCGCTCCCCCTCTTCGCTGCGCTTGCGGGGAATGCCGCTGTATTCGAAGAAGCGCATGACGGCGATCGTGCTGACGAAGTTGACCAAGGCGTACAACAGCGCGATGTCCAGAAAGCTGTGCCAGGAGAGCGCGTACCCGCCCAGCGCGATCAGCAGAACGGTCTTGGTGCCGAACAGGTTGGCAGCCAGCATGCGATCGTAAGCGCTCGGTCCCTCGAACGCCCGGATCAGGGCCAGAACCATGGTCACCAGGACCGCGACGATTGCAGCGCCGAGCATCACGTCAGAGACCGAGGCGCCGGATACGGCGCTCCATCTCGCCTTCGCGCAGCTCGTCGACGCCCTCCTGCGAGAGGGCGTGGATGACGAAGTGGTCGTCGCGTACGTCGGTGGTCAGGGTGCCGGGCGTCAGTGTGATCGAGTTGGCATACAGGGTCTTTTCGACCGGCGTCTCAACGCTCGTGTCGAGTCGTGCCCAGACCGGGTTGACGGGCAGCCGCGGGTCCCAGATGCGCCGGGCAAGGTCGATATTGGCCTTGACGACACTCCACGCCAACCAGAACAGGTAGCCGAGCAGGCCGAGACCCGGGCGCAGCGTGATGGGCTCATGGTCGACGCGGTCCATGCGCCGCAGGAACCAGACCACCAGCAGTACCGAAGCCAGACCCAGCGAGATCAGCAGCGGAGTGAAATGCCCGGAGAGCAGTAGCCACAGAGAACCCAGGACGGTCAGGATTGGGACGTTTCGCATGATGGGCAGGGGGCTAACGTGAGACCAAACCGGTGCGGTACGGGCGGTTCAATTGCTTCGGCACGTTGAACTTACCGAAAAGGGGCAAGTGTTGGCAATGCCTGACGGACATTAGCGGGGAGTCAGCCGATCGAATTTGCCGAAGGCGTCGTCCTGGAGGACGTCCCGGCCGGCAAACAGCCCGTGGACGACTACGATCCCCGGCTTGCATTTGCGCAGACACGTGAACTCCTTGGCCGTCACGAACAGATAGGCCGCGATGAACATCGCCACCGAGACAGACCCAACCCATTGGTTCGTTAAGTCGAGTCGGGAATTGGCCGCTTCGGCAGCCATGGCGAGGCCGGGTGAGAGCAGGAGGGCGATCAGGGCTGCGGCGCGCGACGCGGGCTTGGGCATCGTGACTCCTTCGGTAGGCGAATAAGGATCCCTTGTACTGCGCTCGGTCCGTGGTGACGCGACCGACCTCAGCGGGATCTCGGATTGGTTGTGGTTCGAACGGACGCGCGGACAAGCGTAACGCGAGGCGGCCTCCGCGTCACCAATTCGTAATATTTCGCGGGAGCGGCGAGAAGCCGCGGGGGATCAAGTCAGGTTCTGTCGGTGGTCGTCCGCCGGTGCGCCGGCTACGATCGTCTCCAGTGCCTCCAGGTCCTGCAGCTCGACATGCTTGCGGTCGACCTTGAGCAGTCCCTCGTCCTGGAAGCGGGTGAAGAGCCTGCTTACGGTCTCCACGGCCAGTCCGAGATAGTTGGCGATCTCATGGCGGGACATGCTGAGAAAGAAGTCGGTGGGACAGAGACCGCGCTTGCGCAGTCGCTTGGACATGCTCAGCAAGAAGGCGGCGAGTCGTTCCTCCGCGCTCTTCTTGCCCAGGAGCAGCAGCATCTCGGTGTCCTGACCGATCTCCTTGCTGAGCAGCCGGTACATCTGGTGCTGTAGCGAGGCGATGGAGGCGCTGAGCTCCTCGAGGCGCTGGAACGGGATTTCGCAGATGGCGGACGTCTCGAGCACCTTGGCGGAACAGGCGTGAACCTCCTTGTCTATGGCATCCAGACCGATGATCTCCCCGGGTAGATGAAAGCCGAGCACCTGCTCGCCGCCTTCCTCGCTCGGGGCATAGGTCTTCACCGAGCCCGTTTTCACGACGTAGAGGGAACGAAAGCGCTCGCCGCTACGAAACAGGTAGTCACCCCGGTGCAGAGGACGAGTCCGCTTGACGATGTCGTCCAGGCGCTCCACGTCCTCGGACGTCAGGCCCATCGGCAAGCAGAGAGTTCCCAGGCTGCAGTTCTTACAGGCAACCCTGATCGTCTCGAAGGAAATGACCTTGCGCTCAGTCAAAACTCGCTCTCCGCTCTTGCCTCACCGTATTCTGCAGGTTCATTTGACCTGGATCAAGCGAAGCGGTTCTCAAAACGCGCCAGAGGCTGATTTTTTCGTGGAAGCGGCTGGCTGATGTGCGGGCCGAAATCGGCAACCCAAAAAAAAGCCGCGCCAGTGGCGCGGCTTTCGCGGCATTGTGCGAGCGGCTACTTGGATTCGCCGCCGGCGGGTGCCGCCGGAGCCACGGGGGCCGCGTAAGGAGCAGCATAAGGGGCGCCGTAGCCACCCCAGCCGGGGTAACCGCCCCAAGGTCCGCCGCCCCATCCGTAGGGGCCGTAGCCATAGTAGTCCCGATAGCGGTTGTAGCCGCGACCGTAGCCGCGCCCGCCGCCGGACATGCTCATGTTGAAGTCGCCGTAGCCGTCGCCCATCATGTCGTTCCACCAGTCGTTGCCGCCCCAGCCGGAGCCGGGGTAGCCGCCCCAGGGGCCGCCGCCCCAAAAGGCCTGGGCCGAAGTCATGGAAAACGCGGCGGTGCCGGCAATGGCGGCAACACCCAGGATCTTGGCAAGCTTCTGCATAGTCTGACGCTCCTGCAAGAATTTAGAGTAGCTCGTTCTACAGTAACGAACCTCGACCGCGGACTGCTTCAACAGCGGCGGGTACGCTTGACGGATTCGCTTTCACGAACCTCCGGGAGTATAGGCATACGAGTCGAGAATGTGAAGGAACCCGGGGCTTCAGGCGCCGGGTTTACGGGACAGCACGCCGTCTCGGGCGCCACCATCGCCGCGCGCTGGCCGTCGCCGCGATGAACCGCGCTTGTCAATTGAGGCACGGGGGGGAATTTGGTAGTTTGTGCACCGAGACGGCCGGTCCCCTTTAGCCTCGAATCCCCGACCTCATGACCAAGTACATCTTTATCACGGGCGGTGTGGTTTCATCGCTCGGCAAGGGCATTGCATCCGCTTCCCTGGCCGCCTTGCTGGAGGCGCGCGGGCTCAAGGTGACCATGATCAAGCTGGATCCATACATCAACGTGGATCCGGGCACCATGAGTCCGTTCCAGCACGGCGAGGTGTATGTGACCGACGACGGGGCCGAGACGGACCTCGATCTCGGACATTACGAGCGTTTCCTGCGTACCCGCATGGGACGCAACAACAACTTCACCACCGGCCAGATCTACGAGAGCGTGATCCGCAAGGAGCGCAGGGGGGACTATCTCGGCCGCACCGTCCAGGTCATCCCCCACATCACCGACGAGATCAAGGACAGCATCCGGCTCGGCGCCGATCAGGCGGACATCGCCATGGTGGAGATCGGCGGGACCGTGGGTGACATCGAGTCGCTGCCGTTTCTCGAGGCCATTCGCCAGATGCGGGTTGAGGAAGGGCGGGAGAACGCGCTCTTCATGCATCTCACCCTGGTCCCATACATCAAGACATCCGGTGAGATCAAGACCAAGCCGACGCAGCACTCGGTCAAGGAGCTGCGTTCGATCGGTATCCAGCCGGACATCCTGCTGTGCCGTGCCGAGCGCGACATCCCGGATGACGAGCGCAGGAAGATCGCCCTGTTCACGAACGTGCCCGAGGCTGCGGTCATCTCGGCCGTCGACGCTGACAACATCTACCGCATCCCGCTGCTGTTGCACACCCAGCACCTGGATGATCTGGTGGTGCAGCAATTCGATCTCGCGGTTCCCGCGGCGGACCTCGGCGAGTGGGAGCGTGTGCTTGACGGATTCGACCACCCGGAGACCGAGGTCACCATCGGCATGGTGGGCAAGTACATGCACCTGACGGAGGCCTACAAATCCCTGTCGGAGGCCTTGGGTCACGCTGGGGTGCATACCCGCACCAAGGTCCGGATCGTCTACGTCGATTCGGAGCAGATCCAGCAGGAAGGGACAGAGTGCCTGGCGGGCGTCGATGCCGTTCTGGTTCCGGGGGGCTTCGGCGAGCGCGGCGTGGAAGGCAAGATCATGGCCGTGCGTCATGCGCGGGAGAACCGGATTCCCTATCTGGGAATCTGTCTCGGCATGCAGGTCGCCGTCATCGAATACGCGCGCAATGTGGCCGGGCTTGCCGGCGCCCACAGCACCGAGTTCGATGGCGCGACGCCCCACCCGGTGATCGCGTTGATCACCGAATGGCAGGCCGAGGACGGCCGGCTGGAGCGGCGAGACGAGGACGTGGATCTCGGCGGGAGCATGCGCCTCGGCGGTCAGAATTGCCGGCTGGAGCCAGGGAGCCTGGCGCGCAGCGTCTACGGCCGGCCCCAGGTGCGGGAACGCCATCGCCACCGTTATGAGTTCAATAACCGCTACCTGGACGTGCTGATGGACGCCGGTCTGCGCTTCTCCGGCTGGTCGCTGGACGGCAAGCTGGTGGAGATCGTCGAGATCCCGGATCATCCCTGGTTCATCGCCTGCCAGTTCCATCCCGAGTTCACGTCCACGCCCCGCGATGGTCACCCGCTCTTCCGCGGATTCGTCCAAGCGGCCCTGAAATACAACAAGCGCGCGCGGAGCCAGGCGGCGTGATGCGGCTGCTCGACTTCGAGGTCGGTCTCGACCATCCCCTGTTCCTGATCGCCGGCCCTTGCGTGGTCGAGAGCGAGGCCCTGGCGCAGGACACGGCCGGGGTCCTGAAGGAGATCACCGCCGGCCTGGGTATCCCCTTCATCTACAAGTCCTCCTTCGACAAGGCCAACCGCTCCTCTCTCGGCAGCTTTCGCGGTCCGGGCATGGAGGCGGGATTGCGGATTCTCGAGGCCGTTCGCCAGACAATCGGCGTTCCGGTGCTGACCGACGTGCACGAGGACACCCCGCTCGCCGAGGTGGCCGCGGTGGTCGACGTGCTGCAAACTCCGGCCTTTCTGTGCCGTCAGACGAACTTCATCCTGGCGGTCGCCGCCCAGGGGAAACCGGTCAACATCAAGAAGGGACAGTTCCTGGCGCCCTGGGACATGCAGCGGGTGGTCGAGAAGGCGCGCGCGAGCGGCAACGAGCAGATCATGGTGTGCGAGCGCGGGGTCAGCTTCGGCTACAACAACCTGGTCTCGGACATGCGCGCTCTGGCCATCATGCGCGGGACCGGCTGTCCCGTGGTGTTCGACGCCACGCACTCGGTCCAGCTGCCAGGGGGGCGCGGGGACAGCTCGGGCGGGCAACGGGAGTTCGTGCCTGTCCTCGCCAGGGCGGCGGTGGCCGCGGGCGTCTCCGGACTCTTCGTGGAGACCCACCCGAACCCGGAGAAGGCGCTCAGCGACGGACCGAACTCGTGGCCTCTCGGGCGCCTGCGCGACCTGCTCGCGACGCTGATGGAAATCGACCAGCTCGTGAAGTCGCGCGGGTTCCCCGAATCCGAGCCCCAAGCGTAAACGCCTTTTTGCGGGCGGCCCCAAGCCGGGAGCCCAAAGCGTCTTCCGTCATCGTCTAACGTTGGGGCTGACGCCCCGATTACAGGAGTACCCCAATGTCCGAGATCGTCGACATCCGCGCCAGAGAGATACTCGACTCCCGCGGAAACCCAACCGTCGAGGCCGATGTCTTTACCGCCGACGGCGCCATCGGGCGAGCGGCGGTTCCATCCGGGGCATCCACCGGTTCCCGTGAGGCCTTGGAGCTGCGTGACGGCGACAAGTCCAGGTACCTTGGCAAGGGCGTGCTGCAGGCCATCGGCAACATCAAGGGGGAGCTGCGCGAGGCCCTTGTCGGAATGGAGGTCGGCGACCAGGAAGCCATCGACCGCAGGATGATCGCGCTCGACGGTACCGACAACAAGCGGCGGCTGGGGGCGAACGCCCTCTTGGGTGTGTCGCTGGCCGCGGCGCACGCCGCCGCCCAGGAAAAGGCGCTGCCGCTGTATCGCTATCTCGGCAAGGGGGAGTACCGCCTCCCGGTGCCGATGATGAACATCCTCAACGGCGGTGCCCACGCGGCCAACAGCGTCGACTTCCAGGAATTCATGATTCTGCCCGTGGGGGCCAGTAGCCTGCGCGAGGCGGTTCGCTACGGCGCCGAGGTCTTTCACGCCCTCAAGTCGGTGCTGGGCAGCCAGGGGCTGGCCACCGGTGTCGGCGACGAGGGTGGTTTCGCCCCCGATTTGCCTTCCAACGAGGCCGCGATCGAGGTGATCCTGCGGGCCATCGAGAGCGCCGGCTTCAAGGCCGGCGAGGACATTTGGCTGGGCCTCGACGTCGCCAGCTCCGAGTTCTACCAGGACGGTCTCTACCACCTCGCGTCGGAGGACCGGCGCCTGGACTCGGCGGGGATGGTGGACCTGCTCGCCGACTGGGTTCGACGTTACCCGATCCTGACCATCGAGGACGGCATGGCCGAAGGCGATTGGGACGGCTGGAAGCTTCTGACAGAGCGTCTGGGTGGAGACGTCCAGCTGGTCGGGGACGACCTGTTCGTGACCAATACCGCGATACTCGGGGAAGGCATAGACCGGGGCGTGGCCAACTCGATTCTGATCAAGGTGAACCAGATCGGCACCCTGACAGAGACGCTGGAGGCGATCGCCATGGCCCATCAGGCCGGTTACACGGCCGTCGTATCGCACCGTTCCGGCGAGACGGAGGACACCACGATCGCCGACCTGGCGGTGGCCGCGGCGACCGGGCAGATCAAGACCGGGTCCCTGTCCCGCTCCGACCGCGTGGCCAAGTACAACCAGCTGATGCGGATCGAGGATCAGCTGGGGAGCGATGCCGTATACGCCGGCACGGACGCGTTCCGCTGGCTGTGAGGCCCCTTTGCCAGGCCCGTTCCCCGGTTGACCCTAACGGGCGTATCCACGACTGAGGCATGCGCTGGCTCCTCGCCTTTCTGCTTCTCGCGCTGGTCTGGCTCCAGTACCGGTTGTGGGTCGGCGAGGGAAGCCTGGCGGAAGTGCATGCCCTGCGTGGCGAGATCGCGGCGCAGAAGGAGGAGCTCGCACAAATGCGCGCCCGAAACGGGGCGCTCGAGGCCGAGGTGCAAGATCTGCGCGAGGGGCTTGACGCCTTGGAGGAGCGCGCGCGCAGTGAGCTCGGCATGATCAAGGACGGCGAGGTCTTCCTGCAGATCATCGAGAAGACGGACCGGGAGGATACCCCGTGAGCGTCACGAGCCGGTGCTGGGCGGTGGTTGCGGCCGCCGGCGCCGGTCGCCGCTTCGGTGCGCCTATCCCCAAGCAGTACCTCGACCTGGGCGGCAGGCCCGTGATCGATTATTGCCTGCGGCTTTTCCTCGCCAGCGAGCGCATCCGCGGGATCGTGGTGGTGCTTGATCCGGCGGACATCTACTGGTCCGCAACGCCGCTGTCCGATCACCCGGACCTGTTGCGCGCGGACGGCGGCCCCGAGCGTTGCCATTCGGTGCTCAACACCCTGGAGTTGCTGGCGCCGCGGGCGAACGAGGAGGACTGGGTGCTGGTGCACGATGCCGCCCGGCCCTGCCTGCGAGCGGAGGATCTCGACCATTTGTTGGAGAGCGTGTCGGCGCACCCCGTCGGGGGGCTCCTCGGCGTTCCGGTGCGTGACACGATGAAGGAAGCCGGCGCGGGGGGCGAGGTAGTGCGCACCGTCCCGAGGGAGGGTCTGTGGCATGCCTACACGCCGCAGGTCTTCCGCTTCGGACTCCTGCACCGGGCGCTGAGAGCCGCGCTCGAGCAGGGACAACTGGTGACCGATGACGCCGCCGCGGTCGAGCTGCTGGGTCTGGCGCCCCTGCTGGTGGAAGGGCACGCGGACAACATCAAGATCACGCGCCCCGAGGACCTTCCACTGGCGCGCTTCTACCTCGCGCAGCAGGGGCGGCTATGCTGATCGGCCAGGGCGTTGACGCCCACCGCTTCGCGCCCGGGCGGCCGCTGGTTCTCGGTGGCGTGCAGGTGGAGCACGACCAGGGACTGGAGGCGCACTCCGACGGCGACGTGGTTATCCACGCCCTCTGCGATGCCCTGCTGGGCGCCGCGGGACTAGGGGACATCGGGCGTCACTTCCCCGATACGGACCCGCGCTACGCGGGCATCGACAGCCGCGTGCTGCTGCGCGACGTGGTCGACTCCCTGAGCGGGCGCGGCCTCGCGGTCGGCAACGCAGACATCACCATCGTTGCCCAGCGGCCAAGGCTCGCCGCCTACCTGCCGGCCATGTCCCGGGTCCTGGCGCGGGACCTGCGCTGTGAGGCGGAGCGGGTGAACGTCAAGGCCACCACCACCGAGCGCATGGGCTTTACCGGTCGCGGTGAAGGAATCGCCGCGCTCGCCGTCGTGCTCCTGCACCCGCGCGCCGCATCGACCCCGGAATAGGAGCGGCGGGGGAGGGGCCAACCCAGTTCCTCGGCGTATTGGGATCGGCCGCATCCCCCGCCAGACAACCCGATTGGCATAGATTGACGCGATGACTACCGAAGCGCACAGGCCCTGGCGCTCCTTCCTCGATCTCCCCCGCGCCCACGGCGGCGTGGCGGGGCGCGGGCTTCTGCGCCAGCGCCCCGAGGATTTCGTGGTCGAGGAGATCGCGGGGTTTCCGCCGGACGGGGAGGGGGAGCACGCCCTGCTGCTGGTGCGCAAGACCGGCGCGAACACCGAGTGGGTGGCGCGCAGGATCGCTTCCCACGCCGGTCTACCCGCGTCCGCCGTGGGTTACGCGGGGCTCAAGGACCGTTACGCGGTGACCACCCAGTGGTTCTCGGTCCACCTCGCCGGGCGCCCCGAACCGGATTGGGCCGCGCTTGACGCGGAGGGTGTCGAGCTCCTGGCCGCCCACCGCCACCGTCGCAAGCTGCGGCGCGGGGCATTGCGCGGGAACCGCTTCCGTCTCCGTATCGGCGCCCTCGATGCCGACAAGGGGCTGGTCGAAGAGCGCCTTGGGCGGGTCCGGCAACTGGGTGTGCCGAACTACTTCGGTCCGCAGCGCTTCGGGCACGATGAAGGAAACCTGTTCGCCGCTCGGGCCCTGTTTGCCGGTGAAGTCCGTCGGGCGAGCCGTCATCTGCAGGGCCTGTGGCTGTCCGCCGCGCGCTCGCAGATGTTCAACGAGGTGCTTGCGGCGCGGGTCGACCGCGGGGACTGGGATCGGCCACTCGTGGGGGACCGCATGCAGCTTGCGGGCTCGCGTTCCCACTTTCTGGCCGAGCAGGTGGACGAGGCGCTGCTCGACCGGACCCGAGAGCTCGATGTCCATCCGTCGGGACCCTTGTGGGGTGCGGGGGAGATTCTGACCGGGGGCGAGGCGGCCGTTATCGAGCGCGGGGTCGCCGATCGGTTCCCCGATTGGGCGATGGGTCTCGCCCGGGCCGGGCTTCGTCAGGAGCGCCGTCCGCTGAGAGTCGTCGCGGCTGGGCTCGAGAGCTCGCTTTCCGGCGAAGTCCTGGAGCTTGCGTTCGAGCTGCCGGCCGGCGCCTATGCCACGGCGCTCCTGCGCGAGCTACTCGACTGGTCGGAGCCGAGGAACTGATCCCTCAGCGTCGACGGTGATTCCGGCGCGACTTGTCCGGGTTGCGCAGCAGCACGTAGACGGCTCCTGTCCCGCCGTCGCGCCTGGTGGCCGAGCAGAAGGCGAGCACGTTCTCGCGCAGGCGCAGCCAGTAGTTCACCTTCCGCTTGAGGACCGGTTGGCTGTCACCCGAGCGATATCCCTTGCCGTGGATAATGCGGGCGCAGCGCACCCGCAGGCGGCCGCAATCCTCGAGGAACGCGTCGAGGACCTGCTCGGCGTAGGCGGTGGTCAGGCCGTGCAGGTCGAGCTCGAGGTCGACTTCCAGATATCCCCGCTGGAGGTCGGCGAATAGCCGTTTCTGAACCCCCGGGCGGGCGAACTCCAGGAAATCGGGGCACTCCACCTCGGCCTCGGAGAGGGCGACGCGCGCTTGCTCCTGATCATAACTCTCAGGTTGTTCGATCGGACGCGGCGGCGGGCGGCGTCGGAAGGGCTCGGCCTGATCGAGCTCCATCGGCTCGGCGTCGGCGACCGATTCCCGAAAGAGGCTGTACTCCGCGTCGTCGAGGGGCTTGGCCAATGGGGTTCTCGCGCACGAGTCCGGTGTCTAGCAGGAAGCCAGCGCGCCATCCCTGTGGCCGTGGCCATGGCGCAAGCGCTTTGCGGGCGGCCCGGGTCCGGCCGCGGACGCGCCCTTTGTCGGAGTATATCAGCGGCCCTTTGGTTCCGCGCCTTGAGGTGTCCAGCGCGGAGGATTCCAGATATGATCTGTGGATTGAGCGAACCCCGCCGCCAACGCCCGGCGAACGGGGCGCGAGCGGGCATCTCTGAAGCACCCTTGTCAGCGAGTAGCGGTTGTTACGGGCGGGCGTGGCACGTGTCCCGGTCGCATGTTTCCGATGAGAATCCTGATCAGCAACGATGACGGTTACCAGTCGCCTGGGCTGCGGGTGCTCGCACAGGCGCTTGCGCAGGTGGGGGAAGTGACCGTCGTGGCACCGGATCGCGACCGCAGTGGCGCCAGTAATTCTTTGACCCTCACCGTACCGATCCGCGCGCAACGGCTGGAAGATGGGTTGTTTCGGGTCGAGGGCACGCCGACTGACTGCGTCCATCTCGCCATCACCGGACTCTTGGAGCAGGAGCCGGACATGGTGGTGGCCGGGATCAACCATGGCCCGAATCTGGGCGACGACGTGATCTATTCGGGAACCGTTGCGGCCGCGACGGAGGGGCGTTTTCTCGGATTGCCCGCGATGGCGGTATCGATCGATGCCTTCGAGCCGCGGCATCTGGACACGGCGGCGCGGGTTGTGACCCGCCTGGTCGCGAATCTGGATCGCGTCGCCTTCGGCCCGAACGTCATACTCAATGTAAATGTTCCGGACCTGCCGTTCGAGGAACTGCAGGGTTTCGCGGCGACCCGGCTCGGCCATCGCCACAAGGCCGAGCCGGTCACGCCTGCCACCGATCCCCGCGGGCGGACCGTCTACTGGGTCGGGCCGGCGGGGCCGGAGCAGGACGCGGGGCCGGGGACCGATTTCCACGCCCTGCGTAACGGCTTTGTTTCCGTCACCCCGCTACAGGTCGATCTGACGCGCTACAGCTCTCTCGACCCGCTCGGTCACTGGCTGGAGGGTTGCCGTTAGTGGCGGACGCCATGCAGCAGGGGATCGGAATGACCTCCGCGCGGACGCGCGAGCGCCTGATCCAGCGTCTCGCGGAGGCGGGAATCCGGGACCCTGCGGTGCTGGAGGCGATGCGCCGCTTGCCGCGCCACCTGTTCGTCGACGAGGCCCTCGCGAGCCGCGCCTATGAGGACTCGGCCCTGCCCATCGGTCACGGTCAGACCATCTCGCAACCCTACACCGTTGCTCGCATGAGCGCGGCCCTGGTGGAGCGGGGCAGGCCGGACACGGTGCTCGAGATCGGCACCGGCTCTGGTTTCCAGACCGCCGTGCTGGCGTCGCTTGTGCGGCGGGTGTACAGCATCGAGCGGGTGGACGCGCTGTTGCAAAAGGCAAGAAGTCGGCTGCGGACCCTCAAGCTGCGTAATGTGCGCCTGCGTCACGGGGACGGCGGGCAGGGGTGGTCGGAGTACGCCCCATTCGGCGCGATTATCGTAACTGCCGCCCCGCAGGGGATTCCTCGGATATTGGTCAATCAACTGGTACCCGGCGGCTGCATGGTGCTCCCGATCGGGCGTGGCAGTCAGCAGGTCCTGGTGCGGGTCGTCCGCACCGACACCGGATACACGCACGAGATCCTCGAGCCGGTGACATTCGTGCCGCTACTCGGAGGCGTCGCCTGATGGGAATATTCTCGGCCATGTACGATCGGGTGATGCGATGGTCGCGCCATCAACACGCACCTTGGTACCTCGGCGGCCTGAGCTTCGCGGAATCCTCGTTCTTCCCCATTCCGCCGGACGTCATGCTCGCACCCATGAGCATGGCCCAACCGAGACTGGCCTGGTGGTTCGCCTCCCTCACGACCCTGGCGTCGGTGCTCGGGGGGCTGCTCGGTTATGCCATCGGCCATTTCTTTTTCGGTCTTATGGAGCCCTTGGTGGTCGAGGGCGGGCGCTATGCGGAGCCTTTCGCCGCCACCAAGGCGTGGTTCGAGGAATGGGGAGTGTGGGCGATCTTTATCGCCGGCTTCTCGCCGATACCCTACAAGATCTTCACGATCTCGGCAGGCGTGCTGCACATGGCGCTGGTGCCTTTCGTCATCGCCTCCGCCATCGGTCGTGGGGCCCGGTTCTTTCTGGTTGCCGCTCTCATGGCCTGGGGTGGCGAGCGGATGGAAGGCGTACTGCGAGATTACGTGGACCGCATTGGCTGGATCATGGTGTTGCTCGCCGTGCTCGTTCTGCTGCTTAGGTAGTCCCACGATGGTGCTTGCGCGTCAGGCCCATCGGTCACTGTTTTCCGGCCAGCGGGTGTTCGCCTGGAATGCGGCGGGGCGATGGTCTCGTCGCATTGCGTCGGTCCTTTTCCTGCTCGCGTTCTTTGGCGCGCAACTGCAACTCGTCGGATGCGGCACCAGGGAGCCCGCGCCGGTAGACAGCAGGGACGGCTCGGGTTCGGTACCGGCCGGCCAATATCGCATCCGCGATGGCGATACCCTTTACTCGATCGCTTTTCACAGAGGCATCGATTTCAAGTCGCTGGCGCAGTGGAACAGGATTCCGCCGCCCTACCGCATCTACGCGGGAAAGCTCATCCGCGTCGAGCCTCCGCGTGGTCAGGGCGGCGCGCTGACCGCCACCAAGTCCCGGCCCAAGAACACCGGCGACTCAGCACGGAAGGCCGCGTCCGCCAGTCCCAAGGCTTCTGCCGCAAAGCCGAAGGTTGCCGGTGCTTCCTCGCAGGCGAGCATCAGCAAGAAATCCGCATCGGGCGTGAACTGGCAGTGGCCCCTCAAGGGCAAGGTGGTGCAGGGGTTCCGCCGCGGCGACCGCACGCGTCAAGGCATCAGGATCTCCGGGCGCGCGGGCCAGCAGGTGAAAGCGGCGGGAGGCGGTACCGTCGTCTACAGCGGAAGTGGACTGAAAGGATACGGAAACCTTATCATCGTGAAGCACGACAACAATTATCTGAGCGCATACGGCTTCAACCGCCGCCTCTTGGTATCCGAGGGGCAGCGTGTGAAACGGGGCCAAGGCGTGGCGGAGGTCGGGAAGGCCGCGAACGGAGATTACCTTCTCCATTTCGAGATCCGCAAGAACGGGATCGCTGAGGATCCTTTGAAGTATCTACCTGGAACCCATTGACCCGCAGGGTCGGTAGGCGCACGACGGTAAGTGTCAGCGCCGCCTCGCTGCGGAGAGGAACTGAATGGCGACCACCAAAGAGCGCGAGGATCCAGACTCGGGGACGGATGTAGACACCGAAGAGCTGGCGCTGCTTGCCGGTGAGCTCGATGAGTCGCCGGATTCGGTCAGCAACGAAGCCGAAGGGGACGAGCAGTCCCTGGATTCGGACTCGGATTCCCCACTCCCCGCAAGCCCGCTGCGCGGCCGTTACGCCGACGAGGGGGATTTCGACGCGACACGGCTCTACCTCAACGAGATCGGTGGTTCCAAGCTGCTGACCGCGGAGGAGGAGGTGTACTTCTCGCGCCTGGCGCAACAGGGTGACAACGCGGCTCGCCAGCGCATGATCGTGAGCAACCTGCGCTTGGTGGTGAAGATCGCGCGCCGCTACCTGAACCGCGGCCTGCCGCTGCTTGATCTCATCGAAGAGGGCAACCTCGGATTGATCAGGGCAGTGGAGAAGTTCGATCCAGAGCGTGGGTTCCGCTTCTCGACCTATGCGACCTGGTGGATCCGCCAGACCATCGAGCGCGCGATCATGAACCAGACGCGCACCGTCCGTTTGCCCATCCACGTGGTCAAGGAGATCAACGTCTATCTCAAGGCGGCGCGCCGCCTTGCGCAAAACCTCGATCGGGAGCCGACGACGGAGGACATCGCGGGGTTGCTGGAAAGACCCATCGGCGAGGTCAAGCGGATGCTCGGGCTTAACGAGCACATCGCCTCGGTCGATACACCCTATGGCAAGGACGCTGACAAACCGCTGGTCGACATGCTGCAGGACGACACCGCCGACGATCCGGCCGACAAGATTCAGGATCAGGACATCCAATCAAACCTGGACCATTGGCTCGGCAAGCTCAATGACAAGCAGCGCGAGGTGGTGGAGCGCCGATTCGGCATCCACGGGTACGAGCACTCGACGCTGGAAAAGGTCGCGCAAGAGCTCGGCGTCACGCGTGAACGGGTGCGCCAGATCCAGATGGATGCCCTGCGCCGCCTGCGCGACATCCTGGAGAAGGAGGGCTTCTCCGTGGACGCCTTCTTCAAGTGATCGCAGTCGCGGCTGCATGCCTGGCGTCCGCCACCGGTTTCACCGCCCAACTCTGGCCCCAATGATTGATGTCCAGCCGAATGACGCGCCGTGTGTCCGCTAACCGCCGCAACCCCTCCGGAAATCGACTGATCTAGATCAAGAAACGGTGGGGCATACCCCCCATCCAGGTGCGCAATAGCCCGCGCCGATCTTGACTTTGTAGGCCGAAACCAGTCTCATTGCTGCGGTTGTGCCGACGGATACGGTCCTTCAAAAATCAGGCGGGAATGCCACTCACCTGCGTCGTTTTCCCAGTCATTTCGGGGAGGGTTTATGGAAGCTGGACTCGAACAGAAGTACAACTTCGACGTTGTACGCTGGTTCACCATCATGGCGGTCGTCTACCTCGTGGTCGGCGCCCTTGTCGGGGTTTATATCGCGTCGGAGCTGGCGTGGCCGTTCCTGAATTTTGACAGCCCCTACATCTCCTTCGGGCGTCTGCGCCCGGTCCACACCAACGCCGTCATCTTCGCCTTCGGCGGCTGTACCCTGATGGCAACCGCCTTCTACACCGTCCAGCGCACCTGTGGGGTTCGGCTGTGGAGCGACAAGCTGGCTTGGTTCGTGTTCTGGGGATGGAACGCCATCATCGTGCTGGCCGTCATCACCCTGCCTCTGGGCTTTACCCAGGCCAAGGAGTACGCGGAGCTGGAGTGGCCGATCGACATCCTGATCGCGGTGGTCTGGCTGGCCTTCACCTTCAATTTCATCATGACCATCGCCGTTCGCAAGACCTCGCACATCTATGTGTCGAACTGGTTCTTCCTTGGCATGATGGTGATGATCGTCTACCTGCACGTGGTCAACAGCCTCGCCATCCCGGTGGGTTTGTTCAAGTCCTACTCCGTCTTCTCCGGCGTGCAGGACGCCATGATCCAGTGGTGGTGGGGCCACAACGCGGTGGGCTTCTATCTCACCGCCGGCTTCCTGGGCATCATGTACTACTTCGTGCCCAAGCAGGCCAATCGGCCGGTCTATTCCTACCGCTTGTCGGTCATCCACTTCTGGGCCCTGATGTTCGGCTACGTCTGGCTCGGCGCCCACCATCTGCAGTACACGGCCCTGCCGGACTGGACCGGGTCTCTCGGCGCCGCGGTCTCCATCGCCATGATCATCCCCTCCTGGGGCGGCGCGGTGAATGGCATGATGACCCTTTCCGGGGCCTGGGATAAGCTGCGCACCGACTACGTGCTGCGCTTCCTCATCATCGCTTTGGCCTTCTACGCCATGTCCACCTTCGAAGGCCCGGTCATGTCCCTGAAGACCGTCAACGCTCTGTCCCACTACACGGACTGGACCGTGGGCCACGTGCACTCCGGTGCCCTTGGCTGGGTGGCCGGTATCTCGATCGGCGCCATCTACCACTTGATGACTCGGCTGTATCACACGGAGATGTACTCCGAGAAGCTGGTCAACTTCCACTTCTGGACCGCCACCATCGGCACCGTGGTCTACATCGTCGCCATGTGGGTGTCCGGCATCATGCAGGGCCTGATGTGGAGGGCCTATGACGAGTACGGCACCCTGGCCTACACCTTCGTGGAGTCGGTCGACGCCATGCATCCCTACTACGCGATGCGAGCCATCGGGGGCGCCATCTTCCTGTTCGGCGCCATCGTTATGCTCTTCAACATACTGATGACCGTGCGTAAGTCGGTCTCCAGCGGCAGCCTCGCGCAGGCCCGCACCGTGGCCGCAACCGCCTGAGGAGGGTCAAGAAATGGCTGAAAAACGCAAACCCAAGAACTTCCAGGAGTGGATGGAGATCAGCATCCTGCCGCTGATTACGGTGTTGGCGCTGGCCCTGTCCGTCGGCGGTCTGGTGGAGATCGTGCCACTCTTCTATCTGAAGAACACCTTCGAGCACAACAAGTACCCCGAGCTCGTATGGAACCATGACGCCCCGGGCTCCGCGCCCATCGTTACGGTCGACGAGAGCGGGAAAGAGCAGTGGAACTGGAAACCGGGCGACGGCGTCCGTCCCTACACGGCGCTCGAGCTCGCCGGTCGCGACATCTATCAGCGGGAGGGGTGCTACACCTGTCACTCCCAGATGATCCGCCCGTTCCGTGACGAAAAGGAGCGTTACGGACACTACTCCCTGGCATCGGAGTCCATGTTCGATCACCCGTTCCAGTGGGGCTCCAAGCGCACGGGTCCCGATATGGCGCGGGTTGGCGGCAAGTACTCCGACGAATGGCACCGCGCCCACCTGCGCGCCCCGCGTTCGGTGGTTCCGGAATCGGTCATGCCCAACTATCCCTGGCTGGACAAGAGTGGGCCTAACGCCTCGACCATGCAGGCGCACATGGAAGGGATGCGCATGATCGGTGTGCCTTACTCGGACGCGGATATCGAGGCTGCGCCGGTACTGCTCGAGGGCAAGACCGACATGGACGCGCTGGTGGCCTATCTGCAGGTCTTGGGCACTATGGCGGCGTTGGACGAGGCCAAGGTATACCGTGAGTAGCCTGAAGGAATACTTCCGCACCGATTGGGGGGCGATGACGACGAACGATTGGATCGGCACGATCCTCACCGTCGTCATCTTCCTGCTCATGATCGTGGCGTATTTCCAAGTTTTCCGTCCCAAGAACCGGGAGAAGCTGGAATCGAAGCGCTTTATCCCGTTCGAAGAGGACGACCAAGATACCGGAGAGAAAAATGGCGGAAAATAATCCCTTTCCCGGTGAGAACAACACCGGTCATTTCTGGGACGATAATCTGCGGGAGCTAAACAATCCGCCCCCGCGTTGGTGGATGATCGCCTTTTGGGCCTCGGTGCTCTGGTGGATCGCCTACGGAATCCTGTACCCCATGTGGCCTACGGCGACCGGTTACACGAAGGGCATTATGGGCTGGACGCAGATGCAGGAGTACGAGCAGGGCTTGGAGCAGGTCGCGGCGGTGCGTGCCCAGTACGAGGATCAGCTCAAGACCATGTCTGCGGAGGCGATCCTCGCCGACCCGGGCTTGACCCAGTACACGCTGGCTTCGGCCAAGGTGCTGTTCGGGGACTACTGCTCGGCCTGCCATGGCAGCGGCGGACAGGGCAATCCAGGCTATCCGGTCCTGGCGGATGACGACTGGCTCTACGGCGGATCCCTGGCAAAGATCACGGAAACCCTCCAGGTTGGACGCAAGGGGGCCATGACCGCGCACAAGGACATTCTGACTGAGCAGGAGGTCGAAACCCTGGCCAACTGGGTGGTACAGATGAGCGAAACCGGCGGCGAGGGGGGCAGCGAGGAAGGCTGGAACCTCTACAACACCAAGGGCTGCAACGCCTGTCACGGCCCGGAGGGAGACGGCGTGTTGGCGCGGGGTCCCAACGGCGAGGTGCTGGCGACGGTTGGTGCAGCCAACCTGCGGGATGGGATTTGGCGCTTCGAGCCGGGCGGCTACGAAAGCGCCAAGCACACCATCCTGTACGGAGTGAATCAGGACGTCGAGGGTAGCCGTGATGCGGTGATGCCCGGTTTCGGCAACACCGGCAAGCTTGACGAGCAGGAGATCAAGAAGCTGACGGTCTATGTGCACCAGCTAGGTGGTGGTCAGTAGACCGCCGAGCGTAATCACGTCGGGCGGCCCCGGCCGCCCGATGGTAGACGTTAAGGAGAGGAGGAGACCATGAACTTCCTGACTTGGGACCTGGTTACCCTGATGTCGATCGCCATGGTCGTGATCGCGATCATCATCTTTGTATTCCTGGGCTTTAAGGTCGTGGCATTGATGAATCGCGACGCCGAGACGCACAAACACCAGCACTGACGGGCGATCGGCCAACGCTCTGATGGGAAGGGGGATGAGTCATCCCCCTTTTTTTGTGTCCTTGACGACGGCTCCCCGAAAAGTGTTTTCTTGCCAACGCCGCCGCGGCGCGGGTCTGGGCTCGCGGTGTTCGGCGTTGCTCGCGGTCATGTGCCGCCCGACAGAAAAACCATAAAGAATTCAACAAAAATCATCCGGTTACGATTGCGAATGCGCAATGTCCAAGGGTACCGGTTAGGTTAGATTGTACGGCTAGTCAAGACGTCGCTCGCTGGCTGGTTGTGATGCCGCTCGCGGTTGCCGGACGTCGCCAACGCAGCTTCGGGAGTTCGTCCGTGAGCAACACGACAATGGAAAAAAGCAGCGTCGACGCGCTCTACGCGGAGGCCGATTATTGGCACGTCAACACGGGTGGGGAAACCATCCACGCCAAGAGGCTTGCCGGTAAGTGGCGGACCTTCAAGTGGCTCGGCGCCTCGGTCTGGCTGGTATTCTTCCTCGGTCCCTACTTGCGCTGGGATGGCAGGCAGGCAATTCTTTGGGACATCCCTAACCGCCAGTACCACATCTTCGGCGTGACCGTCATCCCGCAGGACTTCTGGATGTTGTCCCTGCTGCTGCTGTTCTTTGCCATCCTCCTCGCCGTCGCCACCGCGCTCGTGGGGCGGGTCTGGTGCGGATACTTCTGTTTCCAGACCGTTTGGACCGATGTTTACACCTGGATCGAGGAAAAGCTGGAAGGGCAGCCGCCGGCGCGGAGAAAGCTCGACGCCGCCCCATTGGATTTTCGGAAGTTCCGAATCAAGGCGCTCAAGCACCTGATCTGGCTCGTGATCGGTTTCCTCACGGGCATGAGCTTCGTCGCCTGGTTCACCGACGCGCCGACCCTTTGGACGGCCTTCTTCCTCGGGGAGTCGAACTCGGCGGTCTACGTGACCGTGGCCCTGTTCACGGTTGGTACATACGGACTCGCTGGCTTCCTGCGGGAGCAGACCTGCTTCTGGCTGTGCCCGTACGCGCGCATTCAGGGGGTCATGGTCGATCGTACGACGCTGCTGCCAACTTACGACATCGGCAGGGGCGAGCCGCGCGGGCGGATGAAAAAGGGCGAGAAGGAGGAAAACCGGACCACCGGCGACTGCATCGATTGCAAGCAGTGTGTCGCGGTGTGCCCCACCGGCATCGACATCCGGCATGGCCAGCAGGAAGGTTGCATCACCTGCGCGCTGTGCATTGACGCTTGTGACGCGGTGATGGACAAGATCGGCCGGCCGAAGGGGCTTATCCGGTACGCCTCTCTCGACGAGCTCGAGGGCAAGCCCGCCAAGGCGCTCCTGCTGCGGCCCAGGGTCTGGGTCTACGCAGCCATCCTCGCGGCCGCGCTTTCGGGTATCCTTTACGGGCTGACGTCCCTGGCGCCGGTCGAGCTCAATGTGCTGCACGAGCGCGCGCCGCTGTTCGTCACCCTCAGCGACGGTTCGATCCAGAACAAGTACACGCTGAAGATGCTGAACAAGCTGAACGAAGATGTCTCCCTTCGCATCAGCGTGTCCGGTGGTCCCGAGAGCCTTGAGCTGGTGGGCGCCGAGGATGCGGTCATCGCCAAGCACGGTTTCGTTTCGCCGGCGACGGTGTTCGTACGGATACCGCGCAGAGACCTCGCTGAGGAGCACGTTCCGATCACCTTCCACGTCGAGGGTCAACGGGCGTCGGGGGATGTCGTGCGGACGGACAGGGAGAGCGTATTCATCGGTCCGCGGCGCTAATCTCCATCGGCTAACCGGCGGGCGGGCTGGCTCCCAGCCCGCCCGTTTCATTGTAGAGGTAATGACGAGAATGGATCCTACCGCAGCAGAGAAGCACCAGCCCGTATCCGCCTGGCGCAGCCCCTGGGTGATCGCCTGGATCGCTCTCGTTGTCGTGGTGCTCGGCGTCAACCTGACCATGGTCTATCTCGCAATCGCGACCAATCCCGGCCTCGTGGTGGAGGATTACTACGAGCGAGGGCAGCATTACGAGCGCACCATGGTCTCGGCGATGGCCAAGGACCCGGGCTGGGAAATGCGCGCGGATATCCCCGCGGAGATCCTGGCAGGCGTGCCCACGGCGATCCGTTTCTTCCTGGTCGACCGGGCCGGACAACCGGTGGTCCCCAAGGAGGTCGACTTCTTCGCCTATCGTCCGGCGGACGCCGACCAGGACTTCAGCCTCGCCATGACCGAGGAGGGGAAGGGGCGCTACCTGGCGGAGGTGACCTTTCCGCTGATCGGTGTCTGGGACACCCTGATCGCGGTCAAGAGCGGAGAGCAGGAATACAACCTGGGCAAACGCGTAAGCGTGCAGCGTCCTTGAGACGTGGGCGATCCGCAGGTCCTGTCAGATGCCGAAGTCGCGCCCGCAGACACGCGGGCTTCGAGCCGCTGCTTCCACTGCGGACTGCCGTTAGCCGCGTCCTCACTAGTCGGCGCCGCCATCGAGGGTCGGCATCGGGATTTCTGCTGCACCGGCTGCAAATCGGTATGCGAGGCCATTTTCGCCGCGGGCCTCGAAGGCTTCTACAAGCGGACGCCCGAGGGCGAGATCCTCGGTCCGCCTCCGGAGCCCCCGAAAGACCTTGCCCTCTATGACATCGACGAGGTCCAGGAGGAGTTCGTCGACGCCCTCGGTGAGACCCGCGAGATCAACCTGCTGGTGGAGGGCATTCACTGCGCCGCCTGCGTCTGGCTGATCGAGAACAGCCTGCAGGCGATGCCCGGGGTGGAAGACGCGCGGGTGAACCTCACCGGCCGCCGCCTCAAGCTCAAGTGGGATAGCGGACGCCTCAAGCTGTCCCAGGCCCTGCAGCGTCTGGGCGACATCGGCTACGCTGCCGTGCCCTTCGACCCGGATGCAGCGGAAGGCTCTCTACAGCGCGAGAACCGTCGGCTGCTTTATCGCATGGCATTCGCCGGGTTTGCCATGATGAACTTGCTCTGGATCTCGATTGCCCTCTACAGCGGCGCGGACCAGGGTGAGTTTCGAGGCATGTTCCACTGGATCGGGTTCGCCATCGCCACGCCGACGCTGCTGTATTCCGGCTACCCCTTCTACCGGGGTGCCTGGTCGGGTCTGCGCAGCCTGCATCTGGGGATGGACCTGCCGATCGCCATCGGCGCATCCATCACCTACCTCTACTCGCTCTACGTCACGGTCACCGGCAGCGGTGAGGTGTACTGGGACACGGTGGTCAATTTCCTGTTCGTGATTCTCGTCGGGCGCTTCCTGGAGGCGGCCTCGAAACGGCAGGCGGTGGCCTCGACTCAGCGATTGCTCGACCTGCAGCCCAAGGTGGCAACCGTGATGCGCGCCGGAGAAGAGGCGATCGTACCCATCCGCGCGGTCAAGCCGGGGGAAACCGTCCTGGTGCGCCCGGGCGAGAAGGTCCCGGTGGACGGCAAGATCCTGGATGGCGAGAGCACTATCGACGAATCCATGCTCACCGGGGAGTCGGATCCGGTGCGTAAGCGTGGAGGAGACCCCGTGTCCGCCGGCACGCTCAACGGCCCGGGCGCCCTGCGCGTGCAGGTGGTCGGGCTGCTGAAGGACACCGCCCTCGGACGCATCATCAAGCTGGTAGAGGACGCCCAGTCCAGTAAGGCGCCCATTCAGTGCCTCGCCGATCGGGTGGTGCCCTGGTTCGTGGCGGTGACGCTGGCGTTGGCGACACTGACCTTCCTGTGGTGGGTACGAAGCGACTTCGAGACGGCGCTCATGGCCGCCACCGCAGTCCTCATCATCACCTGTCCCTGTGCCTTCGGTCTGGCCACCCCCATGGCCATCGCCGTCGCCTCCGGTCTCGGCGCCAGGCATGGGATCCTGGTCAAGAACGGCGCGGTGTTGGAGCGCCTGTCCACCATCGATCATATCGTGTTCGACAAGACCGGGACCCTGACCGAAGGCCGCCCCGCGGTAACGCGCGTTTTCCCATCTGGGCGAGCCAATGAGACCGACGGCCAGGAGCCGATCGTCGACTCCGAAGATCCCCCCAGGTTGGCGCGAGAAGATCTCGGTGATCGGGAGCGGGCGCAACTCGCCATGGTCGGCGCCCTGGAGCGGTTCTCCGAGCATCCGGTGGCCTCGGCGGTGTTGGATCTCTGCCGCGCGCTCAAGCTGGCCGCGGGGGAGCGTCGGGTGGAGGAGGTCAAGGTCCGGCCCGGTCTCGGTATTGCCGGCCGGGTCGACGGCGAGTCCGTGGTGGCTGGTACCGCGGAGTGGCTGCGGCAGAACGCAATCCCCCATGACCCCGTCCTGGCGCGGCGCGCGCGGGAGATCGAGCGCGGCGGGGGGAGCGCGCTTCATTTGGCGATCGGCGGCATGGAGGTGCTGCTGCTCGGCATCGAAGACCGCCTGCGGGATGACGCCAGAGGGGTGGTCGAGTCCCTGCAGGCGGAGGGAATTCGCGTCACCATGCTCACCGGTGATCGTCGCGGGGCCGCCGAGCGCATCGCGGAGCTGCTGGGTGGAGTGGAGGTGATCGCAGAGGTGCTGCCCGAGGACAAGGATCGCGTGGTCGCCGGATTACAGCGCGACGGGGGGCGGGTGGCCATGGTGGGGGACGGGGTGAATGACGCGCCCGCCCTGGTGAGGGCGGACGTGGGAATCGCCATGGGCAGCGGGACCGACGTCTCCATCGCCAGCGCGGACATCGTGCTCATGCGCGGGGAGCTCGAAGACGTCCGGCAGGCCGCGGCTCTGTCGCGCCGCACGCTCAGCACCATACGCCAGAATATCGGCATCTCCATTACCTATAATCTGATCATGGTGCCGCTTGCGATGGCGGCCCTGGTCACGCCGTTGGTCGCGGCGGTGTCCATGCCCTTGAGCTCGCTCGCCGTCATCGGTAACTCCGCCCGTATCCGCGGCCTGTTCCGCGGCGGCCGATCCGGCCGAACAGCCTAACGAGAACCCATGGAAGTCATCTACGGCCTCATTCCCGGCATGCTCGTCCTCGGACTGGTCGCCGTCGGCGTGCTGTTCTGGGCCGCCCGCAGCGGTCAGTACGATGACCTGGAGGGGGACGCGCACCGCATCCTGATGGACGAGGACGCGATGGATCGGCGGCGGTTCCCTGACGCGGACGAGGAGCATCCCGAGCCGCGGGATCTCTCGTCTTCCGGGAAAAAAAGGGATTCGCGAGATAACGCCTGAGCCGATTCGACGCCGGCTTCAGCGCCCTTCGCGGCCGGTCTCCCGGTTCGCCGCTCGTTGCGGATCGAGGATCTTAGCGGCCGCCTGGCGCAGCAGCGAGACCACACCTGCCCGGCCAGTCGCCCCCGTCATCTTGGCGACCTCCCCCCAGGGGCGGTGTTGGAGCGTCATCGCGATCAGGGCGTCGCGCTCGCTGACCGTCAGTAGATCATCCGCGACCAGGATGCCCGGGCGCGCGCGGATCAGTTGAGCCAGGGGTGGGAGGGCTGCCTCGAACGGGCGCTGGGCGAAGGCGAAGGCAGAGGTCTCCTCGAGCACATGGGGCGCGAGTTCCCGGTGCGGGGCGACGCCGTGTGCGAGCAGACTGGCGGTGACGCTTGTATCGAGGTCGCGCAAGGGGCCGGCTAGCAGGATCGGCAGGCGCTCACCCAGCCGTATTCGCGCAGTCTCAAGCAGATTTTCTCCCCCGCGGCTCACGGGCAGAAGGACCACCACCGCATGCGCACCACTGGCGGCGTTGCGGGATGTGCCGATGTGAGCAGGACGAAAGCCGCAGCCGAGCCAGAAGTCCAGCACATCGTCGCTCGCGCCGAAGCTTGCCCCGGCGAGATCCCATTCGCACGTCCGTGCATCGGCGGCGACGCCGTCTAGCAAGCGGCGGCCAAGCCCTCGTCTCTGGGCGGCGGGGTGGACGGCAATGCGCACGATTCGCGCGTAACGCAGGCCGGGGGCATCGGCCAGCCCCGCGTGGGCGCACAGGGTTTGGGGCAGCAGGTGGCCGCGCGGCCGACGCCGGCCGTCGAACACGTCGCGCCCGAGATCGGGGGCGAACCCGCCCTCGATCGCCACCAGCGCGGTGGCAAGGATGCTGCGGTGGCGCCGCAGGACGTAGACTCGCAGGTTGGGTCCGTCGAGTAGATGCCGCAGGTCCAGCGGACGGGTTTGGTAATGCGCGAGCAGCAACAGGCCGAACACCTGTGAAAGGATCGCGTCGTCGTTGCCCAGGGCCTGCCGGTCGAGACGCTCGAACATGCAGTCGTCCGGGCCAGCATCTTGAACCTCAACGTCCGGCGCCGGTTCCGCGTCCAGGAGCAGGGCGCGGGCGGTCAGGGCCTCGAGCGGGTCGCCGCAGGCGAAGCGGACTGGCGTTTCCAGACGCAGCGCCTTCCAGCCCGGTGTCGCGAGATCCAGGTGGCGTCGGAAGCGGACCTCGAAACCTCGCCCCGTACCCTCGTAGCCATGCACCGTGGTGGCGAAGACGACGCGGCCGTGGCCCTGCAGCAACCGCTCCAGGATGGGAGCAGGAATGCCCGCCGCCTCGTCGACCAGCAGCAGATCGGCGGGACGGTGGTCCTTGCAGATCGCGTCGGGGGGACGAAACTCCAGGCTGGAGGCGCCGAGGACGATCTGGTTCCTCCCGGCGCTGGCACTGGGGAGCAGGCGAGCGGCATGGCGGAACAGCGGATCGACCGCCGAGCGCCGCGGGGCGGTCACCTGGATGTGGGCCTCAGGCTCTCCCGCCAGGAGCGCGGCGGCGGCGATACCCAGTGCCGTGGTCTTGCCGCGGCCACGATCGGAGATGAGGATCAATGGCCTGCGCGTCCGCCCGCGAGCCGTCGCGAGGATGGCATCCACCGCCCGGGACTGGTCCGTAGTCATGTCGTCCGGTCCGCATCTCCCGAAGCCCCGAGACGGTCGCTGCACCGCGTGCGGATGAAGCGACGGCTGCTCCTCGGCGATCAGCGTGACGCCGGCCGAGCCCGTCAGGACCCGCGCGAAACGGGCGAGAAAACGTCCGGACACCTGATCCCAGGTAGCCGGGTGAACGGCTACCCGCTGCGCCTGCGGATCCGGCAGCCGCGGCCAGAGGTCAAGCGGCGGCGTCAGGAGCATCAGCAGGCCGCCGCCCCGGATCGATCCAATGGCGGCGGCAAAGCTGTCGGGGTCGAACCCGGAATGGGCGTCGAACGCCAGCACATCGACTTCCCGGCCGAGCAGTTCCACGCCGGCGCCGAGCGGCAGGTGGGAAACCGGGAGGCGACGATCCGACAACCAGGTGACGGCGCGGTCTGGGGAGGCGCGCAGCGCCGCTGTCGCGGCTCGCATGGTCCAGTCTGGACATCCCGCGAGCACCAGGGTCACGCGGTGATCGCCGCGCCGCGCCTCCCGCAAGAGCGCGGCGGCGATCGCGGTCACATCGGCGTGGTCCGTCAAACAAAGGGGTTTGTCAGGCGTGGTCGGGTGATTCACCGATTGACCGGCCTACCGGGGTGTGCTGGCGGGGGCAGAAAGGAAAAGACTCTGCCGCCGACCCGCCTACTTCCGCAGAAACGACATGAACTCCGCCCGGGTGCGCGCGTCTCCCGCGAAGGTGCCGCGCATGGCGCTGGAGACCGTGCTGCTGTTCTGCTTCTGGACACCGCGCATCATCATGCAGGTGTGGCTGGCCTCCATGACCACCGCGACGCCGTGTGCGCCGAGATGCGCCATCAAGGCATCGGCAATCTGGCTGGTCAGCCGCTCCTGCACTTGCAGCCGGCGCGCGAAGACATCGACGACGCGCGCGATCTTGCTCAGGCCGACGACCTTGCCGTTGGGGAGATACCCGACATGGGCATGGCCAAAGAAAGGCAACATGTGATGCTCGCACATGGAGTAGAACTCGATGTCGCGCACGATCACCATCTCTTCGCAGTTTTCTTCGAACACCGCCCCCTTGATGATGGCCTCGGCCGAGAGCTGATAGCCACTGGTCAGGAAGTCCATGGCCTTGGCGACGCGCAGAGGGGTGCGGCGGAGCCCCGCGCGGCTTGGATCCTCGCCGATCTCCTGGAGCATGGCTCGCACCAGGCGCTCCTTGCCCTCGTCGTAGACCTCCTCGTCCGACTCCGCCTCAAAGCTCGGCGCATAGTGGCCGTGGGACACGATTCGGGACAACTGCTTTTTCTCGGACATGGTTCAGCGCCTGAGTGTGTGCTGTATGGTGTTGAACGCGCGATGCGGTTTCGCGGTTGGTCGTCGCTCGGGGAAATGGGGGTGCGGAGAAAAAAAGGAAGCCGGCCCCGAAATTTTCGCCCTGGGGTTTCGCGGACCGGGGTGGTTGTTCCTGGAATCCACAATAAGAGTTCTTTATACTTCAAATTGTTCTTGCATTCCCATTCTGCGGACGAAAGGCACATAGACATGCAGCCGATCGATCCTGTCGTCAATCATCGTTTTCCTTCCTCCCGATCCCTGTCCGCGCTGCTCTGGCGAATCGCTGCGGAAAACTGATCGCAGGCGCCGCCGCGCCTCTGCGTCGTGGGACTGCCACCTCGAGTATGAACCTTTGCCCCGCCATTCCGCCGACTGAGCGCCGCAGCGTCTTGGCTAGTGCGCTGTTTGTGCGGCCCGATTCCGTTCCCTTTGAGGAGAGCTTCTGATGTGTGGCTTTTGCGGTGAGATCCGCTTTGACGGTACCCAGGTCGATCTCGGTGCCTTGGGAGCCATGAGCGCGAGCATGATTCCGCGCGGACCCGACGGTCATGGTGTCTGGGCGCAGGGTGGCGTGGCGCTGGCGCATCGGCGCCTGAGCATCATCGACCTCAGCACCCATGCCGGCCAGCCCATGGTCGACAGCGAGCTCGGCCTCACCGTGGCCTTCAATGGCTGCATATACAACTACCAGGAACTGCGAGCGGAGCTCGAGGGCAGGGGTTATCGATTTTTTTCTCACGGCGATACCGAGGTGGTTCTCAAGGCCTTCCACGCCTGGGGCGAGGATTGCGTCCAGCGGTTTTTCGGCATGTTCGCCTTCGCGGTGGCCGAGCGTGACAGCGGGCGGGTCACCCTGGTCCGCGATCGGCTCGGCATCAAGCCTCTGTACTACGCGGACGTCCCGGGTGGGCTGCGTTTCGCTTCCACTCTCCCAGCACTGCTCGCGGGTGGCGGCCTCGACACGGATATCGACCCGGTTGCGCTGCACCACTACATGCACTTCCATGCCGTGGTGCCCGCGCCCCATACGATTCTGCGCGGCGTGCGCAAGCTGCCTCCCGCGACCATCCGCGTCATTGAGCCCAATGGGACAAAGCGCGAGCGCACGTACTGGGAGCCGCGCTTCGAGACGCCGGAGAACGAGCGCCGGCTCGCCTTCGAGGACTGGCAGGACCAGGTGCTCGAGTCGCTTCGCCGCGCAGTCAAACGCCGGCTGGTGGCGGACGTGGACGTCGGCGTGCTGCTCTCGGGGGGGCTGGACTCGAGCCTCATCGTCGGCCTGCTGGCGGAGCAGGGGCAGAGCGGGCTGAACACCTTCTCCGTCGGCTTCGAGACGGTGGGCGAGGAGCGGGGGGACGAGTTCCAGTACTCGGACCTGATCGCCGAGCACTTCGGCACCGTGCATCACAAGATCCACGTCGATTCGGCCACCAAGCTGCTGCCCGAGCTTCCGGGCTGCGTGCGCGCCATGTCGGAACCGATGGTCAGTCACGACGCCATCGGCTTCTTCCTGCTCTCGCAGAAGGTCGCCGAGCACGTCAAGGTGGTGCAGAGCGGTCAGGGCGCGGACGAGGTCTTCGCCGGCTATCACTGGTATCCGCCGATGGTGGGCAGCGGCGACCCGGCGGCGGACTACGCGCGGGCATTCTGCGACCGCAGCCACGAGGAGTACCGTCGCGCGGTAGATCCCCGCTTCCACGGCGAGGACTACAGCCGCGCCTTCATTCAGGGACATTTCGCGCGGCCGGGAGCCGAGGCGCCGGTGGACAAGGCACTGCGCATCGACCAGCTGATCATGCTGGTGGACGATCCGGTCAAGCGGGTCGACAACATGACCATGGCCTGGGGCCTGGAGGCGCGGGTCCCCTTCCTCGACCACGAGCTGGTCGAGTTGGCGGCCCGCATCCCAGACGAGTACAAGCTGTGCGACGAGGGCAAATGCGTGCTGAAGGCCGTCGGCCGCAGGGTGATCCCGGCGGAGGTCATCGACCGCCCCAAGGGCTACTTTCCGGTGCCGGCGCTCAAGTATCTGCGCGGCGAGGTGCTGGACATGGTCCGGGACCTGCTTCATTCGCGCCAGGCACGCGAGAGGAGGCTGTTCGGGTCCGACTACGTGGACGAACTGCTGGCCGCGCCCGACGAGCACATCACCCCCCTGCGCGGCTCCAAGCTTTGGCAGTTGGCCCTGCTCGAGATGTGGCTGCAGGAGCAGGGCTTATGATGCGGACCGCGGCGGCCACCCGGCGTCAAGATCCGTGATCCGCGGCGATTCCCGGCACCGCCTCCCGCGCCGCCGGAGACCGGTGCCAGACGCTCGCTGGTTCACGCCAAGACCCAGGAAACCATTGCAATGAGCACCAAAGAGAGCATCCATCACCGCCTCGAGCGGGTTCGCGCGCCGACGGTTGCCAGCTCCGGACCCGGTCAGCGCCCGAACGGGGATTCCCGATGCGACGCGGTCGTCGACTGCGGCTGGGGACGCCTCCTTTTCGGACAGACCTTCGGCGATCTGCACCAGCTGGCGCGGGTTCTGCAGGAAGAGCGGCCCGGCAAGCGGGACGTCGCCCTCTACCTCAGGGATCCGCACGTGGTGCTCTCCTACGCGCCCCAGGACTTGTTTCTGGACCCCTCTCACACCTTCCGCCTCTGGCTCGAGCGCTACCAACACTCGAACCGCCGGCCGAAGGGTTTCTGCGTGCGCCTGCTCAATAGCCGCGACGACGCCGAGGCCATCAATCGGCTTTACGTAAGCCGGAGAATGGTGCCCCCGGGCGCGGACTTCATCTGGGAGCATCGTGCCTCCAAGGTGCTGCACTACTGGGTGGCGCAGGACGAGCAGGACGGCAGCATCCTCGGGGCGGTCAACGGCGTCGATCATGTCGCGGCCTTTGTCGATCCCGAGAACGGGGCGAGCCTGTGGGCGCTGGCGGTGGACGCCCAGGCGCCCTATCCAGGTATCGGCGAGGCCCTGGTGCGGCAGGTGCTGGAATACCATCTGGCGCGCGGGCGCTCCTTCCTGGACCTCTCGGTGATGCACGACAACAGCCAGGCGATCGGGTTGTACGAGAAGCTCGGCTTCGAGCGCATACCCGCCTTCGCGCTCAAGAACAAGAACGCGTTCAACGAGCCATTGTTCATCGGCAAGCAGCCGGAGGCCGACCTCAATCCTTACGCCACCATCATCGTCAATGAGGCCCGCCGTCGGGGGATCGGCGTGGAGGTACTGGATGCGGAGGGGGGCTACTTTGCATTGGTGCTCGGCGGGCGTCGGATCGTTTGCCGCGAGAGTCTGAGCGAGCTGACGACCGCGGTGGCCATGAGCCGCTGCGACGACAAGGCGATCACCCATCGGCTGCTCAAGCGCGCCGGTTTGAGGGTGCCCGAGCAGACTCGGGTGGAAGCCCTCGACCAGGCGGAGGCCTTCCTTTCGCGCATCGGCAGCGTTGTGGTCAAACCGGCGCGAGGGGAGCAGGGTGCGGGCATCAGCGTGGATGTGCGCGACCCCCAGACCCTGGAGAAGGCCGTCATGGCCGCCAGACGCACGTGCGACACGGTGATTCTCGAGGAATACGTTGAGGGCGAAGATCTGCGGATTGTGGTTATCGACTTCTCGGTCGTCGCCGCCGCGGTGCGTCGTCCGCCGCAGATCATTGGCACCGGCCACCACCAGATTCGGGATCTGATCCAGGCCCAAAGCCGGCGCCGGCGTGCGGCCACCGGCGGCGAGAGCTCGATACCACTCGACGAGGAGACCGAACGCTGCGTGCGCCAGGCGGGTTACGGGGTGCGGGACATCCTGCCAGAAGGGGAGTCGCTCACGGTGCGCAAGACGGCCAACCTGCACACGGGGGGCACCATCCACGACGTCACCGCGGAGCTGCACCCGGCGCTCGCGGAGGACGCGGTTGCCGCTGCGCGCGCCCTGGACATCCCGGTGACCGGGCTCGACTTCATCGTGCCTTCTGTCTCCGAGCCCGAGTATGTCATCATCGAGGCAAACGAGCGGCCGGGGCTCGCGAACCACGAGCCGCAGCCCACCGCGGAGCGTTTTGTCGATCTGTTATTTCCCCAAACCGCGAACCGGGAGAGTATGCCTTGAAGTTGTTGGACGTCGACACCGGCTACCTGACGGACATCCTGCTGAAGCTGCTGTTCACCCCCAGTCCGTCCGGTTATACAGACCGGATTGTGCATCTGGTGTGCGAGGAGCTGGAGCGTCTCGACGTCTCCTTCGAGCTCACCCGTCGCGGCGCCATCCGCGCCAGCCTGCCCGGGGCGGTCTCACAGCCTGATCGGGCGATCGTCGCCCACATCGACACCCTGGGGGCCATGGTCAAGGGCCTCAAGGACAACGGACGCCTGCAGTTAGTGGCGGTGGGCCACTGGAACGCCCGCTTCGCGGAGGGCGCGCGCGGCACCCTGTTCACGGACATCGGCCAGCACCGGGGAACCATCCTGCCGATGAAGGCATCGGGCCACACCTTCGCTCCTGAGATCGACAACCAGCCGGGCGGCTGGGACCACGTCGAGTTCCGCATCGACGAGGTAGTGCACAACCTGCGGGATCTGCTGAAGCTCGGGGTCCACGTCGGAGACTTCATCGCCATCGACACCACGCCCGAGATCACGGACACGGGCTTCATCAACTCCCGGCACCTGGACGACAAGGCCGGGGCCGCAGTGCTGCTCACCGCCATCGAGGCCATCACGCGCAAGGGCATCCTGCTGCCGGTGGACTGCCACCCGTTGTTCACCATCTCCGAGGAGGTGGGTTCGGGCGCCTCTGCCGCGCTCCACCAGGACGTGGCTGAGATGCTCACCATCGACAACGGGACGACCGCGCCGGGTCAGAACTCGAGCGAGTTCGGGGTCACCATCGCCATGGCCGACCAGAGCGGGCCCTTCGACTACCACCTCACGCACCGCATCATCCATCTGTGCCAGGAGTTCGGCATCCGTCACCAGCGCGACGTGTTCCGCTACTATCGATCCGACAGCGCGGCCGCCCTCGAGGCGGGCAATGACGTGCGCACCGCGCTGGTCACATTCGGCATCGACGCCTCCCACGGCTACGAGCGCATCCACATGGACGCCCTGGAGTCCCTCGCCAAGCTCGTCAGCGTCTACATGCAGGCACCGCCCATGTATGCCCGCGACCGGTACGACATAGGGCCCCGCACCGGGTTCCCGACCATGCCGGGCTGAGCGGGAACGCGCGGAGAAACAGGACGAAGGGATGAGTACGAAAGGCTTGGCTGTCGGGCTGCTGGCGGGGGCCATCCTCGGATCTTTGGCCGGTTTTGCCGCCGGTATCTTCTATTTCCCTTTTCTGTTTCCGCCGCCGGAGGTCAACGAGCAAGTGCCCGATGGGGATCATCATTCCGCCGTGGCGGCCGGGTCCTTCGTCCACGCGGACCCGTCTGATCCGATCCACTATGGCAAGGGCGGGGTGACCCTATACGAGGAGCTGCTGCACCTGGAGACCGATTTCGAGGTGGGTCCGGGGCCGAAATACCATGTCTACCTGGTTCCGGAGGCGAACGTCACCCCCGACACCCGGGTCGAGGAGACCATGTTCGTCGACCTCGGCAGGCTCAAGGCCTTCTCGGGCAGCCAGAACTACCCGCTCCCGGCCGGATTGGACCTGGCAGACTATGGCTCGGTCGTCATCTGGTGCGAGCACTTCAACGTACTGATTGCCCCGGCGGAGCTGAACCGCCCGGCGCGTGAACCGGACGCTTGACCCCCGGGCTATCGGACCTCGCTCCCGGCATTTCCGCTTTCAGCACTCTCCGACTCCGTCATGACCCGCAAGACCTCCACCCAAGCCTGGGCCGTGTGGGCGCGATCGTAACCTCCGCCGCCTAACGCGAGCAGACGCCCCGCGCAGTGGCGATCCGCCGCGCGGCACAGGGCGCTGGTGACCCGCCGATGCACTGCGGTGGTGAGCTGAAGGTGAGTGATGGGGTCGCCGGCCAGGGCGTCGGCTCCGCACTGGAACAGGATGAACTCCGGCCGGAAGGCGTCGATGAATCTCTCCGCCCGCGGCCAGAGCTCGAAGAAAATCTGGTCCCCGGCAAACGGTGGCAGTGGGATGTTGAGCTTGGTGCCACGGGCGGGTCCGACGCCGGTCTCGAGGGCGGCCCCGGTGCCAGGGTAGAGGTAACGGCCGTCCTCGTGGAAGTCGGCAATCGCGAGCTCGGGATCCTCGGCGAAGGCGTAGAAAACCCCATCGCCATGATGGGCGTCGATGTCGACGTACGCGATGCGGTGAATGCCGTGTACGAGGCGCAGGGTCTCGATGGCGATGCCGCAGTCGTTGAACACGCAGAATCCGGCGGCGGCGTTCGGCCGGGCGTGGTGCAGACCGGCGATCGGCACCAGGGCGCGCCGCAGCTCGCAGCTCACGATCCGTGCCACCGCGTCGAGCACGCTTCCCACGACCCAGAGCGCACCCTCATAGATGCCAGGGAAGGCAGGCGTGTCGCCGGCATCGAGGAATCCTTCGCCGGCGTGGGAGCGCGCCCGGACCAGCTCCAGATAGTCCTTGGTATGGAATCTAAGCAGATCGTCGTTCCGCGCCTGAACGGGGGCCAGCATTCGCAGCCTACTGGCCAGCGCGGATGCGTCCAGGGCGTCGCGGAAGGCCGTGAGGCGGTCCGGGCCGAAGGGATGCCCCTGTCCAAAGCCGTACGATTCGAGCTCTTTGCCCGCATAGACGCCGATCATGCTGGGCGAACGCAATTCCGAGGTCATGGCTTCGCACCCCTGGCCGGGCTCAGGATCCGCGCAAATGTTCGAATGACGTGCGCCGCTCCGGTATCGGCGGCCTGGGCCGCCCCTGCGGGCGATCACTCGCTTGCCCGGGTCGTCGATTGCTTCTGGTCTGTCGCGAGTCTATCCTAACCGACTTTGTTCGGTGCAGAGGCATCTGTCATGGTCGCCAGGACCCTCTACGACAAACTGTGGGACGAGCACGTCGTTCGCTACGGCGAGGACGGCACCGCACTCCTGTATATAGACCGCCAGCTGGTGCACGAAGTCACGTCACCGCAGGCCTTCGAAGGCCTGCGATTGAGCGGCCGCAAGCCGTGGCGCTTAGAGGCCAATCTCGCGGTCCCGGATCACAATGTGCCGACCGTCGACCGGGCGCTTGGCATCGCCGACCCGGTCTCCAGGATCCAGGTCGAGACCCTCGAGGCCAACTGCGCGGAGCTGGGCATCACCCTGTTTCCCATGGGCGACCGGCGCCAAGGCATCGTGCACGTGGTGGGACCCGAGGAGGGCTTCACCCAGCCCGGAATGACCATCGTCTGCGGCGACTCCCACACCTCCACCCACGGGGCCTTCGGTGCCCTTGCCTTCGGCGTCGGAACCTCCGAGGTCGAGCACGTGCTGGCCACCCAGTGCCTGCTGCAGCGCAAGTCCAAGTCCATGCTGGTGAGCGTGGACGGGCAGGTGGGGCGCGGCATCACCGCCAAGGACATCGTGCTCGCCATCATTGGCGAGATCGGAACCGCGGGCGGCACGGGTTACGTCATCGAGTTCGGCGGCGACGCGATCCGCGCCCTCTCGGTCGAGGGCCGCATGACGGTCTGCAACATGACCATCGAAGCGGGCGCCCGTGCCGGGCTGGTGGCCGTGGACGAGAAGACGATCGATTATGTGCGCGGGCGGCCTTACGCACCTTCGGGAGACCTGATGGAGCGCGCTGCGGATCACTGGCGCACGCTGGTGAGCGACGAGGGCGCGGCGTTCGACCGCGTGGTACGCCTGGATGCAGCTGCCATCCGGCCTCAGGTAACCTGGGGCACCTCGCCGGAGATGGTGGTGCCGGTCGATGCCCGGGTCCCCGACCCCGCTCGCGAAACCGACCCGGTGAAGGCGGCAGGTATGCGGCGCGCGCTCGAGTACATGGGCCTCGCGGCCGATACCCCGATCGGGGACATCCGGCCGGACAAGGTCTTCATCGGCTCCTGCACCAACTCGCGGATCGAGGACCTGCGGGCCGCTGCCGAGGTCGTCAAGGGGCGCAAGGTCGCCGAGAGCATCAAGCTCGCAATGGTGGTTCCGGGCTCGGGGCTGGTGAAGGAGCAGGCCGAGGCCGAAGGCCTGGATGAGGTCTTCCGCGACGCCGGATTCGAGTGGCGGGAGCCGGGCTGCTCCATGTGTCTGGCGATGAACGCCGACCGCCTGGAGCCGGGAGAGCGCTGCGCCTCGACGTCCAATCGCAACTTCGAGGGCCGTCAGGGTCAGGGCGGGCGCACCCACCTGGTAAGCCCCGGCATGGCGGCGGCCGCCGCCGTCGCTGGGCGTTTCGTTGACGTGAGAGAGCTGTGATGGAGAAGTTCACCAAGTTTACCGGGGTCGTCTGTCCCCTTGATCGGGCCAACGTCGACACCGACGCCATCATCCCGAAGCAGTTTCTAAAAAGCATCCAGCGAACGGGGTTCGGGCCCAACCTGTTTGATGAATTGCGCTACCTGGACCGCGGTGAACCCGGCCAGGACAGCAGCCGCCGGCCGCTGAACCCGGACTTCGTCCTGAATGATCCGCGTTACGCCGGCGCACAGATCCTGCTGGCGCGGGAGAACTTCGGCTGCGGCTCCTCGCGCGAGCATGCCCCCTGGGCGCTGGCGGACTATGGTTTCCGCGTCCTCCTGGCCCCGAGCTTCGCCGATATTTTCTTCAATAATTGCTTTAAGAACGGAATTTTACCGATTGTATTAGAAGAAAATATTGTCAACGGACTATTCCAGGCGGCAACCCGGGACGAGGCGCTCCGGTTCACCGTGGACCTGGCCGCCCAAACCCTAGTCTCGTCGGATGGGGACGAGTTCCGGTTCGACGTGGACCCCTTTCGCAAGCACTGCCTGCTCGAGGGCCTGGACGACATTGGGCTCACCCTCCAGCACGTGGACGAGATTCGCGCCTACGAGGACCGCCGTCGCGGGGAAGCCCCCTGGCTGTTTGCGTGAGCCGTTAGGAGACCTTGACGCGTGAGTAAGAAGATTCTGATTCTTCCCGGGGACGGCATCGGCCCCGAGATCGTGACCGAGGCGGTGAAGGTGCTGGCGTGCCTTAGGGACCACTTCGGCGTGGCCGTGGAAATGGATGAGGCCCTGGTGGGCGGGGAGGCGATCGACGCCACCGGTCATCCGCTGCCGGATGCGACCCTGTCGGCCGCGAAAGAGGCCGATGCGGTGCTGCTGGGTGCCGTGGGTGGTCCCAAGTGGGAGCCTCTGCCCATCGAGCTGCGCCCGGAGAAAGGTCTGCTCGGCTTGCGCGCGGGGCTCGGACTGTTCGCCAACCTGCGTCCGGCCATCCTGTATCCGCAGCTTGCCGACGCTTCCACGCTTCGGCCGGAGGTGGTCTCCGGCCTCGACATCCTCATTGTCCGCGAGCTGACCGGCGGCATCTATTTCGGCCAGCCGCGCGGCGTGCATACCCGCGATGACGGAGAGCGCGTGGGCGTCAACACGCTGGTCTACTCGGAGTCGGAGATACGGCGCATATGCCGGGTCGCGTTCGAGATCGCGCGCAAGCGTGGTCGGCGCGTGTGCTCGGTCGACAAGGCGAACGTGCTCGAGTGCACCGAGCTCTGGCGCGAGGTGGCGACCGAGGTTGGCCGCGCTTACCCCGACGTCGCGTTGAGCCACATGTACGTCGACAATGCCGCCATGCAGCTGGTGCGCGCACCCAAGCAGTTCGACGTCATGGTCACGACCAACATGTTCGGTGACATTCTTTCCGATGCCGCGGCCATGCTGACCGGCTCCATCGGCATGTTGCCGTCCGCTTCCCTGGACGAGAAGGGCAAGGGCATGTACGAGCCGATCCACGGCTCGGCGCCGGACATCGCGGGTCGCGGGGTGGCGAATCCGCTTGCCACGATCCTGTCCGTGGCCATGATGCTGCGCTACTCGCTGGGCGAATCGGCGGCGGCCGATCGTGTCGAGCGGGCGGTCTCGTCAGTCCTCGACGCCGGATTGCGAACGGCGGACATCCTGTCTTCAGGCAGGCGGCAGGTGGGAACGGCCGAAATGGGCGACGCGGTGGTCGCGGCGCTGGGCAAGATCGGTTGACCGGTCCTGCCATCGCGGATGACGCTTTGGCAAATAAGGGTTCGCGGAGAAAGAAATGAATCGGGTGGGCTTCGTCGGTTGGCGCGGAATGGTCGGTTCGGTCCTCATGGGCCGGATGCTTGAGGAGGGCGATTTCGAGCACATCGGAGAGTCGGTGTTCTTCACCACTTCCCAGGTGGGGCAGGACGGACCGGACGTCGGGGGAGGCGCTCAGCCCTTGCAGGATGCGGCGGACATCGACGCCCTCTCGGCGATGGACGTGGTTGTCACCTGCCAGGGCGGTGATTACACCAAACAGGTTTACGGGCAGCTGCGCGCCGCGGGCTGGAAGGGCTACTGGATCGACGCCGCCTCCGCCCTGCGCATGGAGCCTGACAGCGTCATCATCCTCGATCCGGTGAACCGTCATGTGATCGACGAGGCGCTGGCCGCCGGCAAACGCGACTTCGTCGGTGGGAACTGCACCGTGAGCCTGATGCTCATGGCGGTGGGCGGACTATTCAAGCATGATCTGGTCGAGTGGGTCAGCGCCATGACCTACCAGGCCGCTTCCGGGGCGGGCGCACAGAACATGCGCGAGCTGATCCAGCAGATGGGCGCCCTGCACCGGGGATCCGCCGATCTGCTCCGGGACCCAGCCTCGGCTATTCTCGAGATCGATCGCACGGTGACCGACACCATGCGGGACGACGCATTCCCGACTCAGAGGTTCGGCGTGCCGCTGGCCGGCAGCCTGATCCCTTGGATCGATACCCAGTTGCCAAACGGCCAGAGCAGGGAAGAGTGGAAGGGCTTCGCAGAGACCAACAAGATCCTGGGCCTGACGGACCGACCGATTCCCGTCGACGGCACCTGCGTGCGGGTGGGCGCGATGCGCTGCCATAGCCAGGGACTGACGATCAAGCTGCGACGTAAGGTGCCGGTGGACGAGATTGAGGGCCTAATCGCCGCCGCGAACACCTGGGTGAAGGTGGTTCCCAACGAGCGCGATGCGACTGTGGCCGGTCTCTCTCCGGCAGTGGTCACCGGAACGCTGGACATCCCCGTCGGGCGGTTGCGCAAGATGAACCTGGGTGACGAGTACCTCAACGCCTTCACGGTCGGCGATCAGCTGCTGTGGGGAGCGGCCGAGCCCCTGCGGCGCATGCTGCGGTTGTTGCTCGAACGTTGAGCCTCGAAAGGCGCCTGGGCGGGGGGCGAATGAAGGCGGTCCGATCTGGAAATCTTTGGCGTCGACTGAGGTTTAAGATATAGTCTGAGGAAAGTTTGCCAACAGCTCGGAGATACAGGCCGATCGTAGGAAAATCCGAGTTCCCCGGCGAGATGCGGGATAACCTAACAACACACAGAAAGTGAGGGCTGGCGTCGCGGTCGGCATTGCGCGGGCTGAGGCGTCCAAGGTTCATGAGAAGATCGAACCGACCAGCGGCACCTGGTTCATGGGCCGCACATTTCCATGCGAACCGAAAAGCTGCCCGCTTCGGTAGCCCATCCGAGCATTCCGCTGGGGTATGCGAATGGTCGCCTGGCGTACGAGGGAGGAGGATGTTTCGAAAGCTATTGTTGGCATCCGCGGTATCTCTGGTCCTGGTACCGGAGATGTCTGCCGCGCTGGGGCTCGGGGGAATACGCGGTCAATCGGCGCTCAACGAGCCATTCGTCGGCGAGATCGATTTGCTCGACGTCAGGCCCGACGAGCTCGACACGATTCAGGTCGCGCTCGCCCCGGAAGCGGAGTTCAGCAAGGTCGGCGCAGAGCGATCTCAGTTCCTCAACAATCTGCGATTCAAGGCACAGGTATCCCCCGATGGCCTCGCCGTGATTCGAGTGTCCAGCAAGGACCCGGTGCGGGAGCCGTTTCTCGACTTTCTGGTCGAGGTCACATCGCCCGCCGGGCGCTTGGTCAAGGAATATACCGTCCTCCTCGATCCGCCGGTAACGACCGGAAGGCCCCCACCCCCAATCGAGCCTGCCGCGGTAGGTGCACCGGCCTCGACCGTCGCGGCAGCCGCGTCGGCGTCAGGAGGCAGGCCGGCGGCGGTCAGATCGTCTTCCGCCGCTCCGCCGTCCGGGGTGGATCAGTCCGCATTTCCCCTGCGTTACGGACCCGTCAAATCGGGCGAAGGCCTGTGGAGGATTGCGCGCCGAATCGCACCCGCCGGGGCCACCACTCCGCAGACAGCAATGGCCCTGTATCGGAACAATCAAAGCGCCTTCATCGGCGGTGACATCAACCGACTGCGGCAAGGCGTGTACCTTGAGATCCCAACGGCCGCCGAGCTCTACGCGCTTGACGTGGCGCCGGCCCAGCGCGAGTACAGCTCGGCGCTGCGGGGGGATCGCGTCACCACCGAGCCGATTACAGACATTGCCGCGCCGGCCGATACCGCCGACCAACTGAAGATCGCGGCGGCCGTGCCGCCGGCAGCACCGGTAGAGCCTGTGGCAGCGCCACGCGAGGAGGGTGGTGCGGCTCCTGAGCTCGGTGCCATCGAGCAGGAGCTGCTCCTGGTGCAGGAAGCGGGAGAGAGCACCCGGCAGGAAACCGAGGAGCTGCGGGGACGCATCCGTTCCCTGGAAACCCAGCTGCAGGATATTCGTCGTCTGTTGCAGCTTCGCAATGCCCAACTGGCGGAGCTCCAGAGCCAGGGCGCGGAAGCAGAGGTGGATCTCACCCTCGCGGAGGCGCCGTCTGAAGAGCCGTCCGCACCGGCCTTGGAGGAGCTAGCCGCCGCGACTGGCGAGGAAGATGCGTCCGCGGCCGTTGAGGAGGTGGCGGAGGCGGTCGCCGAACCGGCAGAGGAGCTGGCCGAGCCGCCGGCAGAACCCGCGGAGATAGCCGAGCCCGCGGAAGTGGCCGAGGCCGCCGAGGAGCCGGCAGCGGTGCCTGAGGAGCCGGACGAGGCGCCGGTAGAGATCGACGAGGAAGCGACCGAGCCGCCGGAGGTTGCAGTGACCCCGCCGGACACGAGCGGGGCAAAGCCTGAGGTGGCGCCGCCGCAGACCGCAGATACGCCCCCGGCGCCGCAACCCTTGGCGGCCGAGGCGCCGGAGAGACCCTTCTGGGAGGCCGTGCCGAGCTCTACGCTCGGGCTCGCCGTGGGGGTGCCCCTGTTGGTGCTGGCATCGGGACTTCTGCTCATGCGGAGGAGGAAACGACTCCGAGAATCTCTGGACTGGGAGTTCACGCGCGAGCCGAGCTCCAGGGAGATTGCCGACGCCGAGGTGGTGGCCGCGTCCTCGCTCGCATCCACGTTGGGAGGAACGCGCGAGTCCGAGCAGATCGAACGTTCGGCGACGCCTTACAGCGGGCTGAGCAACCTGGAGGACGAAACGGAAGAGGCCGATGTCCTCTCGGAAGCCGACGTCTACATTGCGTACGGTCGCTATCGCGAGGCCGAATCCCTGCTCAAAGAGGAGATCGAAAGATCTCCGGAGCGGCTCGATCTGAAAACCAAGCTCGCGGAGGCCTACTACGGATCCCGCAACGGCGACGCGCTGCAGGCGGTCATCGAGGACATGAGGCGCGTCGGGGGCGATCGCATCAGTCCGGATCAGTGGCAGCGACTGGCTGCCATGGTCAATGAGCTGCAGGGCACCACGGTCATCGATCTGTCGGAGGCCGAACCGGCGTCGCCTGAGCCAAGGCATGATGAGCCTGCCACCATCGCCTCGGAAGTGGACGAGTCCGATGTCGTTTCACCTTCCGTGCCCGATCAAGCCCCGATCCGTGGCAGGGATGAGCGGTCAGGAGAAGCCCTGGAGCTGGACATCGAAGAGCTGGCGTTCGACGATCGGCCGCCGGGACGGCCAGAGCCCAGCGAGCCCCCGGTCGCCGCGGCACCCGAGCTCGAATTGAACCTCGATGACCTGGATGAGTTCGGCGGCGTCGATCTGGAAGGACTGGAGTCCGGAACGCGTAAGTCGGAGCTGGTATCCGGGCGCATTCCCCTGGAGCCTGTGGAGAGCGTCCTGGAACTCCCGTCAACCACCCAGGACGCCGTGACCGCGGAGGACATCCTGTCTTCCCAGTGGGAAATGGACTCAGGCCCCGCGGACGAGGCCGCTACCAAGATCGACCTCGCGCGTGCATACGTCGAAATGGAAGATCCCGATGCCGCGCGCGCGATCCTCGAGGAGGTTATCGAGGAAGGAAACGCGGCGCAGCGTGCCGAGGCGCGTGCGATGCTGGAACAATTGTCCTAAGCCTCGGGTCTGGGCACAGACTCAACCGGCGCACGACAACGGGCTGCTGAGGATTCCCCGCGACCGATGCAACGGGATGAAGCAGCCCGGTTCGCGATGGGTATAGAGTACGACGGAAGCGCCTTCCGCGGCTGGCAGATTCAGAACCACGCGCGCACCGTCCAGGAGTGCCTCGAGCAGGCGATTGCCAAGGTAGCCGATCACGCGGTCAGGGTCGGCTGCGCGGGGCGGACCGACGCAGGAGTGCATGCGCGGGAACAGGTGATCCATTTCGATACCGCCGCGATCCGTGCGCCCCGTTCCTGGATCCTGGGTACGAACGTGAATCTGCCGCCCGATGTCAGCGTGCGTTGGGCGGTGCCGGTTTCGACCGACTTTCACGCGAGATTCAGCGCGACGGCGCGCCACTATCTCTATCGTATCCTGTGCCGATCAACGCGGTCCGCGCTGTTACGTGATCGTGCCGTCTGGCTGCATCATGATCTCGATCTGGATCGCATGCGGCGTGCGGGTCAGGCGCTCGTGGGGGAGCACGATTTTTCGAGCTACCGCGCCCTCGCGTGTCAAGCCAAGAGCCCGGTCCGGCGCGTCCACTATCTCGCCATCGAGCGCTGCGGTGACGTCATCGAGATTCATGTCGGCGCCAACGGCTTCCTGCACCACATGGTGCGTAACATCGCCGGCGTGCTGATGAAGATCGGGCGTGGCGAGGCCTCGGTGTCCTGGGCGCAGGAGTTGCTCGACGTCCGAGACCGCACTCGAGGCGGTGTCACCGCCCCGCCTCAGGGGCTGTTCTTCGTGCGCGCGGACTACCCGACGAAGTTCGGTCTCCCACAGCTCGAAACGCCCCGTTGCCGTTCTGATCTCTAACGGATTTTCGTCCATGAAGCGAACCCGGGTTAAGATTTGCGGTCTGACCAGGGGTTCCGATGTGCGGGCCGCGGCCGATCTTGGGGCCGATGCGGTCGGGCTGGTCTTTTTCGACCCGAGTCCGCGATCGGTGGGGATCGATCAGGCACGCCGGCTGCTCGACCTTCTGCCGCCCTTCGTCACCGCAGCGGGTCTGTTCGTCGATGCCGACCCGGATTACGTCAGGGCCGTGCTGGCGTCGGTGCCGATCGACCTTGTTCAGTTTCACGGCGACGAGCCCGCGAGCTATTGCTCCGGGTTCGGCCGGCCTTGGATCAAGGCAATCCGGATGCGTCCGGGAGTCGACCTGATCGCGGCCGAGCGCAACTACGCTGGTGCCCGGGGTTTGCTCCTGGATACCTACGACCCCGGGACCGCCGGGGGCACGGGCCGAAGCTTCGACTGGGGCCTGATCCCCCAGCCACTGGCGTCGCGCGTGGTCCTGGCTGGCGGGCTGAACCCGGGCAATGTGGCGGAGGCGATCCGTCGGGTGCGTCCCTGGGGCGTCGACGTCAGCGGTGGCGTCGAATCGGCCAAGGGCATCAAAGACCAGGCGGCGATCGCCGCCTTCATGCAAGAGGTGAAACATGGCGACGAATCCTGATGACACCTACCGCTTGCCGGACGCCCGCGGACATTTCGGCCCCTACGGTGGCATGTTCGTCCCCGAGACCCTCATGCAGCCGCTCGGCGAGCTTCGCGCGGCCTACGAACGTTACCTGGGAGACGAGACCTTCCTGGCGGAACTCGACGCCGACCTGCGCGACTACGTCGGCCGTCCGTCTCCGATCTACCATGCTGAGCGTTGGAGCCGTGAGCTCGGGGGCGCCCAGATCCTGCTCAAGCGCGAGGACCTCAATCACACCGGCGCCCACAAGGTCAACAACACCATCGGCCAGGCCCTGCTCGCGCGGCGCATGGGCAAGACGCGCATCATCGCCGAGACCGGCGCCGGCCAGCACGGGGTGGCGACCGCAACAGTCGCCGCGCGCATGGGGCTCGAATGCGTCGTCTACATGGGCGAGGTGGACGTGGCCCGGCAGGAGGCCAACGTCTACCGGATGCGCCTGCTCGGGGCGGAAGTCGTCGCGGTCAAGTCGGGCTCGCGCACCCTCAAGGACGCCCTGAACGAGGCCATGCGCGACTGGGTCACCAACGTCGACAACACCTTCTACATCATCGGCACCGTGGCGGGGCCGCATCCCTATCCGGCCATGGTCAGGGACTTTCAGGCCGTGATTGGCCGCGAGGCCCGGGTGCAGATGCTCGAGCGCACCGGCCGCCTGCCCGATGCCCTGGTCGCCTGTGTCGGCGGGGGGTCGAACGCGATCGGCCTGTTTCACGCCTTTCTCGATGATCGGGAAGTGGCTATGTACGGTGTCGAGGCCGCCGGCGACGGGCTTGCGACGGGACACCACGCCGCGCCTCTTTGCGCCGGGCGTCCGGGGGTGCTGCACGGCAATCGCACCTATCTGATGGAGGATGAGGACGGGCAGATCGTCGAGACTCATTCCATCTCGGCCGGATTGGACTATCCGGGCGTAGGCCCCGAGCACGCCTGGCTCAAGGACACCGGACGTGCCCGCTACGACGCGGTGACGGATGCGGAGGCGCTAGCCGCTTTCCATGCCCTGACCCGCATCGAGGGCATCATCCCGGCACTGGAGTCGAGCCACGCCCTGGCATACGCGGCCAAGCTGGCGCCGACCATGGGGCGGGATCAGACGATCCTGATCAACCTGTCGGGACGGGGCGACAAGGACATGCACACGGTGGCGGCGCGGGAAGGCATCAAGCTATGAGCAGAATCGCGGAGCGCTTCGCCAATCTGAGGGGGCAGGGCAGAACGGCGCTGGTGCCCTTCGTGACCGCGGGCGATCCGGAGCCCCCGGTCACCGTGCCGCTGATGCATGCGATGGTTGCCGCGGGCGCGGATCTGATCGAGCTTGGCGTCCCTTTCTCCGATCCGATCGCCGACGGACCCGTGATCCAGCGTGCCAGCGAGCGCGCCCTGGCGCATCACGTGAGCCTGCATCATGTGCTGGACATGGTCAGGGAGTTCCGGGAGCGCGACGACCAGACGCCGGTGGTGCTCATGGGATACCTGAACCCGATCGAGGTCATCGGCTACGGCACCTTCGCCGCGGAGGCGAGGGAAGCGGGCGTCGACGGGGCACTGGTGGTGGACGTGCCGCCGGAGGAGAGTCAGGATCTCGTGTCCGCCCTGCGCGCGGCCGAGATCGATCTCGTGTACCTGCTCGCCCCGACCTCCACCGAGGAGCGCATTCGCAAGATCGGTGCGGTAGCGAGCGGTTTCGTCTACTACGTGGCGGTCAAGGGCGTGACCGGCGCGGGCAACCTGGACACGGGCGCGGTTGGGGAGCGGCTGGGCGAGATCCGCCGTCACATCCGGCTCCCGGTCGGCGTCGGCTTCGGCATCAAGGATGCCGCTACGGCCTCGCGCGTGGCGGAGGTGTCGGACGCGGTCATCGTCGGCAGCGCCATCGTCGGACGCATGGAGGAGCTTGCCTCGACGCCCGAGCGCATCCCAACCGTGGTGAGCGGTTTCCTCAGCGAGCTGCGGGCCGGCATCGACGCTGCCGTGAAGCGCTGAATCGATCGGCGTCCCTGGGCGCTGGAGAGAAGCACATGAGCTGGTTCGAAAAATTGATGCCCAGCCGGATCCGCACCGAGGCCAGCAGCAAGCGGGCCGTGCCGGAGGGGCTGTGGGCCAAATGTCCGGGTTGCAGCGCGATTCTCTACCGCGCCGAGCTCGAGCGCAATCTGGAGGTCTGCCCAAAGTGCGGCCACCACAACCGGCTGGGTGCGCGCCGCCGGCTCGATGCCTTTCTCGATCCCGAGCCGAGGGAGGAGATTGCGCCGGATCTCGAGTCCGGAGATCCGCTGAAATTCAAGGACCTCAAGAAGTACAAGGACCGCATCAGCCAGGCCCAGAAGCAGACCGGTGAAAAGGAGGCGCTGGTGGTGATGCGCGGCCGCGTAAAGGGACTGGACATGGTGGTGGCGGCCTTCGAATTCGAGTTCATGGGCGGGTCGATGGGCTCGGTGGTGGGCGAGCGCTTCGTGCGCGGGGTCGAGACCGCCATTGATCACGGTGCGGCGATGGTCTGTTTCTCGGCCAGCGGCGGGGCGCGCATGCAGGAGTCCCTGTTCTCCCTGATGCAGATGGCAAAGACCAGCGCCGCGCTCGGCCGCCTGCGCGAGCGCGCTCTTCCATTCGTCTCGGTGATGACCGATCCGACCATGGGCGGGGTCTCGGCCAGCCTGGCGATGCTCGGTGACATCAATATCGCCGAGCCCAACGCGCTGATCGGATTCGCCGGTCCGCGCGTGATCGAGCAGACGGTGCGCGAGAAGCTGCCGGAAGGTTTTCAGCGCAGCGAGTTCCTGCTGGAGCACGGCGCGTTGGACATGATCCTCGACCGCCGCGACATGCGCGATCAGATCGCGGACGCCATCGCCATTCTCACCCATCGGCCGCGGCCCTAAGGCAGGGGCTCGGGAGGCATCGGGACGCTGATGCCGAGCAGGGGGGCCGAATGCGTTGCGCTTCGGGCCGGGGTTCCCGCACCGGCGACGTGTCGGCCACCATCGACTACCGTGAGGCCTGTTCCCGCCCTTGACGCCGATTGACCCTCCCAAGCGGTTCGACGATCTGGGTGCCTGGCTGCGCTGGCAGGAGGGCCTGCACCCGAACGCGATCGACCTCGGGCTGGAGCGGGTCCGGGCGGTGTGGGGGCGCCTGGGGCCAGATTCCCCGCCGTTCCCCGTCATTACGGTCGCCGGAACCAACGGCAAGGGGTCATGCGCGGCCATGCTCGAGGCCGTCTACGCCGCCGCCGGTTACCGCACCTGCTGCTACACCTCGCCGCATCTGCTGCGCTACAACGAGCGCATCCGCATCGACCGGCGGGAGGTGGGTGACGCCGACCTCTGTGCCGCCTTCCAGCGTGTGGAGAACGCACGCGGCGCGGTGACGCTGACCTATTTCGAGTTCGGAACCCTTGCCGCCCTCGATCTCTTCCTGAGAGCCGCGCCGGATGTGGCGATTCTGGAGGTCGGGCTCGGCGGTCGGCTCGATGCGGTCAACCTGCTGGACGCCGACGTCGCGGTGGTGACCAGCATCGGACGGGATCACGTGGCCTGGCTGGGCGAGGATCTCGAGAGCATCGCCGCGGAAAAGGCGGGTATCTTCCGGCCCGGGCGGCCGGCGGTGGTTGGGCATCGCAATCCCGCGGACGCGATCCGCGCGAGGGCGGAGCAGCTCGGCAGCCAGCTGCATGTGCTTGGACGCGATTTCGACTGGAGGCGCGACGAGCTGGGTTGGCACTGGCTGGGTCCCGGGTGGCCGCCCACCGCGCTGCCGGCGCCTGCCCTCCGAGGGGAGCATCAGTACGACAACGCGGCAACCGCCTTCATGGCGATATCCTGCCTCGCGCAACGGCTGCCGGTGCCTCTGTCCAGCTTGCGCGAGGGCTTGCTCAGGGTGAGCTTGCCGGGGCGCTTCCAGGTCATTCCCGGCGACGTCACCTGGATACTGGATGTGGCTCACAACGGTCAGGCGGCGGAGACCTTGGCCGCCAATTTGGCGGCCTTCCCATGTCGCGGGGCCCTGCACGCCGTTCTCGGCATCCTGAAGGACAAGGAGCCGGCGGCCATCGTCGCCCCGCTTGCCGAACGCGTGAGAGTATGGCACCTGGGGCAGACATCGGGTCCCCGCTCGCTCCCCGCAGTGGAGCTGATGCATGCGCTCGACGGTCTTCTGTCCTTCGACCGCATGCACGCCTATGGTGATCTGAACCAGGCCATGGATGGCGCGCTTGCGCTGGCGGCCAAGGGCGACTGCATCCTGGTGTCGGGATCTTTCACGACGGTCGAGGCGGCCCTGCGCCGGCTGACGGACCCGCCCGGCCGATGATTCGGGTCTTGCTTGAAACCGAGCCTGGCGAGCACGAGCGCCCTGCGGTCGTTCCAGGCCCCGGCAGTGCCGTTGGCTTCGGCAAGCGGTGCGTTATTCAGCGCGTAGCCCTGATATAATCCGTACTCGCCGGGCGTCGTGTCGCCCGGCCTTGAGTTTGGGCGAACCTGAAACACCGCGGGGGTGTGGGAGATCGGATGGAGGAAGGCTCTAAGCGGCGTCTGGCAGGAGCGGTGGTCATCGTGCTGCTGGTGGTGGTGTTTCTCCCGATGCTGCTCGAGGAGGATGCCCCATCGCCTGTGCCGGATGGTGATCTGGTCATTCCGCCGCGACCGGAGTTTGCCCCCGATTTCGACACGCGGGTCGCCGAGCCGCCGCTGGCGCCGGCACCGATTCCAATGCCTGCGGAGCTTCCGCCGCCGTCACTGTACGAGCAGCCTGAGAGCGCCGATGCCGGGGCGCCGGAGCCGGAGTTGGCGCCCGAGCCGGAGTCCGAGGTGGACCAGGAACCGATACCGGAGCCCGTCGCCATCGCCCCCGCGCCACGGGTGACTGCCCCTGAGCCCCCGCCGCCGACTCGTCCCCCGGCGCCAACGGGAGCTCCCTCCTGGGTGATCCAGGTGTCCGCTTTGACGGAGGTCGAGCGCGCGCGAAACCTCGAGAAGGACCTGCGATCCAAGGGCTTCCCGGTCTTCATCGAAGAGGCGACCGTGGACGGGAAGGTCTTTCATCGTGTTCGCATCGGACCCGAGGCCGATCGCGACCGGATCGAGCGGATGGCCCGATCCCTGAAGGAAAAGACCGGCCTCGACGGCCAGATAAAACGGTATCCCTAGCCGAGCGTTCCTTGTTCCAGTTACTCCCTTGCTTTTCGTTCGTTGGTAACCGGCATCCGGACGACGGCCCGTGGCCTTGGCCTAGGTGTGGGTGGTCATGATTTGGGTCGACTACGTCATCATCGCCATCGTGGTGCTGTCCGCACTGATCGGCTTCGCGCGTGGGCTGATCAGGGAGGTCCTTTCCCTGGCCATCTGGGTTGGCGCCGTTTTCATCGCCTGGACCTACTTCAAGGAGGTCGCGATTCACCTGACGCCCTGGATCTCGACTCCCTCGGTGCGCCTCGGTGTCGCCTTTCTGATCATCTTGTTCGCGGTCTTGATCCTGGGGGCGATCGTCGGTCATCTGTTCACGCTGCTGGTGGAGAAGACGGGGCTTACCGGCACCGATCGACTTCTCGGCGTGCTGTTTGGGGGTGCCCGCGGGATACTGGTGGTGGCAATGCTGGTTTTCCTCGGCGGATTGACGCCCCTTCCCGATGACCCCTGGTGGGAACAGTCGGCGTTGCTCGGCCGCTTCCAGGTGTTGGCCGAGCGGATACTCGGGGAGATCCCGCCGGCCGTGGCGGACAAGATCAAGAGCTTCTAGTAGGCTCAGTCGATAGTCGCCCCGCGGCGGAGACGGCGGTGTTTTCCGCCTCCGTGTCCGGTGCGAACCGCATCTGCTTTTGCCAACTACGAGGTGCTTCATGTGCGGCATCGTAGGAATCGTCGGTAAGGGTCCGGTCAACCAGTCCCTGTACGATGCGCTGCTGGTGCTTCAGCACCGCGGCCAGGATGCCGCTGGCATCGTCACCTGCGAGGGTGAGAAGCTTCACTTGCGCAAGGACAACGGTTTGGCGCGGGACGTATTCCGCACCCGTCACATGATTCAGTTGCGGGGCAACATGGGGCTCGGGCATGTGCGCTACCCCACCGCGGGCGCCTCCAACTCCGCAGAGGCCCAGCCCTTCTACGTCAACTCTCCCTACGGCATTGTGCTCGCCCACAACGGCAACCTGACCAACGCCGAGGAGCTCAAGCGAGACCTTTACGCCGAGGACCTGCGCCATATCAATACCGAGTCGGACTCGGAGATCCTGCTCAACGTCCTGGCGCACGAGCTGCAGACCGAGGGCAAGCTGCGCATCGACGAGCAGGATGTCTTCCGCGCCGTCGCGGGTGTCCACAGGCGCTGCCGAGGAGGCTACGCGGCCGTGGCGATGATCCCGGGCTTCGGCGTGTTCGGATTCCGCGATCCGCATGGCATTCGGCCCCTGGTCTATGGCAAGCGGGACACCGAAGCAGGGCACCGAGTACATGATCGCGTCCGAGAGCGTCGCCCTCGACACGCTCGGCTTCAAGCTGGTTTCGGATGTGGCTCCGGGCGAGGCCGTCTTCGTCGATGTCGGCGGGGACCTCTACGCGCGCCAGTGCGCCGATCAGCCGATTCTCTCTCCCTGCATCTTCGAGTTCGTGTATTTCGCGCGGCCGGACTCCTTCATCGACAACATCTCGGTGCACAAGGCCCGTTCGCGCATGGGCCGCAAGCTGGCCTACAAGATCAGGCGCGAGTGGTCGGACCACGACATCGACGTGGTCATCCCGGTGCCGGACACCAGCCGCACGGCCGCCCTGCAGCTCGCCAACGCGCTCGGCATCGGCTACGCGGAAGGCTTTATCAAGAACCGCTACATCGGGCGCACCTTCATCATGCCGGGGCAGAAGGTACGCAAGAAATCCGTGCGGCAGAAGCTCAACGCCATCGATCTGGAGTTTCGCGGCAAGACCGTGCTGCTGGTGGACGACTCCATCGTGCGCGGCACGACCTCCCAGCAGATCATTCAGATGGCGCGGGATGCGGGCGCCAAGCGGGTCTACTTCGCCTCCGCGGCGCCGCCGGTCCGCTTCCCCAATGTCTACGGCATCGACATGCCGGCCGCCAGCGAGTTGATCGCTCACGGCCGCACCGAGGAGGAGATCTGCCGCGAGCTCGGCGCCGATGGCCTGATCTTCCAGGATCTCGACGCGCTCATCGATGCGGTGCAGAAGAAGGGTAAGAGCCACGTTGACCGCTTCGATGCATCAGTCTTCAACGGCGAGTACGTGACGGGCGATGTCACCGCGGACTACCTCAGGCAGCTCGAGGCTCATCGCAACGACAGCGCCAAGGAGGAGCGGTCCAGCCACAGCGAAACCGTCATCGAGCTCTACAATTCCGCCTGATCAGGCGCTCGGTCGGGGAATCGAACAGCACATGCAGCACAGGGACAGTCCGGGATTCTCGACGCTCGCCATCCGCACCGGCCATGCGCGCACCCAGGAGGGGGAGCACAGCGAGCCGATCTACGCCACCTCGAGCTATGTGTTCTCCAACGCGGCCGAGGCGGCGGCGCGCTTCGCCGGGGACGAGCCCGGGAACATCTATTCGCGCTTCACCAACCCGACGGTGCAGGCCTTCGAGGCCCGGCTTGCGGCCCTGGAGGGCGGGGAGTCCTGCGTGGCCACCGCCTCGGGCATGGCGGCCATCCTGTCGCTCTGCCTGGGCCTGCTCGAGGCGGGCAGTCACATCGTCTCCTCGCGCAGCATCTTCGGCAGCACCACCATGCTGTTCAACAAGTACCTGGCGCGTTTCGGGATCGAAACCAGCTATGTGCCTCTGGCGGATCTCGACGCCTGGAGGAACGCGATCCGGCCGCAGACGCGGTTGCTTTTCGTTGAGACCCCATCCAACCCACTGACCGAGATGGCCGAGATCCGCGCCCTCGCGGAGCTCGCCCATGCCAGCGGGTGCCTGCTCGCGGTGGACAATTGCTTCTGCACCCCGGCTCTGCAGCGGCCGCTGTCGCTCGGCGCGGATCTGGTCGTTCACTCCGCCACCAAATACCTGGACGGGCAAGGCCGTTGCCTGGGGGGTGCGGTGGTGGGCGACCGCAAGCTGGTGGGGGAGGACGTGTTCGGGGTCATCCGCACCGCCGGGCCGAGCATGAGTCCGTTCAACGCCTGGGTGTTCCTCAAGGGGCTGGAGACCTTGGAGCTGCGTATGCTGGCCCACGCCCGCAATGCCCAGATCCTGGCCGAGTGGCTGCGGGAGCAGCCTGCTGTCGAGCGGGTCCACTACCCAGGCCTCGATTTCCACCCCCAGCACCACCTGGTGGGCAGCCAACAGCACACCGGGGGCGGGATCGTCGCCTTCGACGTCAGGGGAGGGCGCGCGGCTGCCTGGCGCGTGATCGATGCCACTCGCATGCTCTCCATTACCGCCAACCTGGGGGATACCAAGACCACCATCACCCATCCCGCGACCACGACCCACGGGCGGCTTACGCCGGAGGAGAGAGCGGCGGCGGGGATCGGGGATGGCCTGATCCGCGTCGCGGTCGGCCTGGAGAACGTCGAGGACATCGAGTCTGATCTGGCGAGGGGCCTCGGCGCTCTCTCGGGCAGTCCCGCCTAAGGGCGCGGCCCGTCCGGCAGCCAGTTCAGAATGCGGTCGGAAATGGGAAGCGCCGCGGATGAGCCATAGCGAAGATCAATTGCCGGCGTCCCCGGACGCCGATCTGAGGGCGAAATGGGACGCCCGCTACCGCGACAGCGACCGCGAGCTCGTCCCCGCGCGGGTGCTGCTCGAAAACCGGCATCTGCTGCCGCCGAAGGGCCGCGCGCTCGATCTGGCCTGCGGACTCGGCGCGAATGCCCTGCTGCTCGCCGAGCTCGGGTTGCAGGTATCCGCCTGGGACCTGTCGGCGGTGGCCATCGATCGCCTGAAGGACGCGGCTTCCGCGCGGGGCTTGCGGATCGAGGCCCAGGTGCGCGATCTACAAGCGCATCCCCCGGAGTCTGGCGCATTCGACGTGATCGTCGTGGCCCACTTCCTGGATCGGGCGTTGGCACCGAAGATCGCCGAGGCGCTGCGCCCCGGGGCGCTGCTCTTCTACCAGACCTTCACCCGCGAGGCGGTTTCCGACGGCGGCCCCTCGAACCCCGAGTACCGGCTCGGGGTCAACGAGCTTTTGCGGCTCTTTCCAGGGCTCATCGTGCGTGTCTACCGGGAAGAAGGGAGGCTCGGTGACCATACCCTCGGCACCCGCGATGTCGCCATGCTGGTAGCGGAAAGGCCGCGATCCTGACCCCTGCCGGGGACCATCGACCTGCGTTCAGCCCCCCGTCGAGTGCGAACGATGGCTTGAGCCAACCGAAGACCTGTGCGCTTCTTATCGACCTCGGTTGCAACAGGTAGCCGATCTTGTGTCGGTACTGGCGGGTGGTTACCTGGCTAACGAGCGAGCGAGAAGGATCAATCAATGACCGATCAAAACGTATTCGTAAACAACGCCCTCGAAGCGACCATCCGTATCGGGATACTCTCTGCTGCTCGTTGCCTGGTGCTTCGACATTGTCCGTCCCTTCATCATTCCCATCGTCTGGGGAATCATTATCGCGATCGGTACTTACCCCGCATTCCTGTCCTTGCGGCGAAGGCTCGGAGGACGCGGGGTATTGTCCGCGACCCTGATCACGCTCCTGGGGCTCCTGATCCTGATCGTGCCGACCGTGCTGCTCAGCGGCACGCTCATCGACAGCGCGCATGGATTGGCCAAGGGCCTGCAGCAGGGGACCATCGCGGTCCCCTCACCGCCGGAGAGCGTCAAGGGGTGGCCGGTGGTCGGGGAGGCGTTGGATGTCTTCTGGCGCCAGGCATCTCAGAACCTGGCGGCGACGGCGGCGAAAATCGCTCCCCAGCTCAAGGCGGCGGGCTCCTGGCTGCTATCGACGGCGGCTGGGGCTGGTTTCGGCATCCTGAAGTTCGTGATCGCCATCGTCATCTCCGGCGTGCTGCTGGCGAACGCTGAAGCGAGCGGCAGGACGGCCTACGCGATTTCCACCCGGCTCGCCGGCCAGAAGGGCGCCGAGTTTGCGAAGCTGGCGGAGGTTACGGTGCGCAGCGTCACCCGCGGGATCCTCGGCGTGGCGCTGATCCAGTCGCTACTCATCGGCCTGGGATTCCTGGTGATGGGCATTCCCGGCGCCGGACTCTGGGCGCTGCTGTGCCTGATCCTCAGCGTCATCCAGATCGGCCCGTTTCCGGTCGTGCTGCCGGTCCTGTTCTACGTGTTCTCGACGGCCGACACCGGGCCGGCGGTGATATTCCTGATCTGGAGCCTGTTTGCGGGTTCCGTCGACAATATCCTGAAACCCATCCTGCTCGGGCGGGGCGTGGATGTCCCCATGGCCGTGATCTTCATCGGGGCGATCGGGGGCTTCATCACCTCGGGCATCATCGGGCTCTTCGTCGGTGCGGTGGTGCTGGTCCTCGGATACAAGCTCTTCCTCGCCTGGGTTTACGATCAACCCGGCGCTGGCGCCTCAGCGCCGCCGGCCGCCGCCAGTCCGGTCGCGAGCGACGAGTCGTAGGCCATGATGCGCCGAGCCCGCTAGGCTGGGCCGTTCGTTGATTCGAGCCAGCCAAGATGGCGGGCGGAAGTCCGCGCACATCCGCGCACAGACGCCCGAGGCTCAAACGACTAGAAACAGGATCAGAGCTCCGAGTAAAAATCGATAAATAACAAAAGGAAACATGCTTACCTTCTCAATAAACTTGAGAAAAAAGTGTATGGTCAGGTAGGCCACGATGAACGACACCGCGGCGCCTAGCCAGAGGGAAGACCAGTCAACCGTGTCCACGGTTCGGGCCAGATCCAGGGTCTCCAGCGCCCCGGCCATGAGGATGGTGGGGATCGAGAGCAGGAAGGAAAATCGTGACGCCGCCTTCCGGGTCAGCCCCAGGAAAAGGCCCGCGGTAATGGTGATGCCGGAGCGCGATGTCCCGGGGATGATGGCGACCGCCTGAAGCAACCCGACGAAGAGCGCGTCTCTCCACCGCACTGAGTACTCGTCTCGGACCCGCCTGCCGCGGGCATCGGCGATCCAGAGCAACAGACCGAACCCGATGGTGGTGCCCGCGATGACGAGGGCAACGAGCCGTTCGTCCTGCCGCAGCATCTCCAGCAGGCCTTTGAGGGGAAGACCCAGGATCAGGACCGGGATGGTAGCCAGTAGGATCATCCAGCCCAGGCGCGCGTCCTCGGAATCGATGCGTCTGCTTGCCATGGAGTCGAGGACGGCGACGGTCATCGCCGCGACCTCGTGGCGGAAATAGGTCACCACGGCGCCCAGGGTCCCCAAGTGCACAGCAACGTCGAAGGCGAGACTCTGCAGCTCGTAGCCGAACAACAGGGGTGTCAACACCAGATGACCGGAGCTGGAGATCGGGAGAAACTCGGTGAATCCCTGTACCAGTGCGAGCAGGATGATCTGGACGGTATCGATGGCGGCGGGCTCCGTACAAAATAACGGGCGATTGTAACAGTGGGGTGCGGGATTTGTGCGGAAGCATCGGGCGCGCGGTGGGGCGCGCGGCAACGTGGGAGTCGAGACGGGGAGGCGCACCGCCCGGCTTTCGGAAGCGGACCCCGTAAGCCTCGACGAACCTACTGAATCGCCCGTCCCGCCGCGTCGGGCGTCGACGTTCATCTGGGTAGACGCTGATTATTGGCGGTCGTGACCGAAATCAGCGCGCGATGACCCGTTTCCCTGAGGCTCCGCCAGCTGCAAGGTCTGCCAACGATGAACCCCCGGTAGAGAAGCGCGCGCAACCGCGGCGATGAATCCGGGGGCGGGCAAGCAGTGGGCCACACCGAGTGCGGCAACCGATGTCGTGTTCCGGCGCCTGGACAGGCCGCGTCCATCGGCCTTGACGTCGGCCTCCAGCGCCGTCCAGGAACGGTAGAAGAGCTCCAGCCGCCGCTCTTCTGGCGCCGACGCGATCCGCTCCGCCTCGGCCTGCCGAAACATCCTCCTCGCGATAGGAAGCAAGTCCGCGCGCGGACGTATCCGTTCGCAGTCGATGCCCACGGGGCATCCGGACGAGACGGCGACCAGGGCCATGTCATCGCTGGTCGTCATGTTGAACTCTAGGCCGGATCGCTGATCGACCAGTATTGGTTTTCCCGCTGATCCATATTCAAAAACATGCAGATGGGGGTCATTGTTCGTGTAAAAGGACAGAATCGTGCGGAGACCCGCGTGGGCGCGCACATAGCGCTCCCGATGGTGTTCCTGGCGCAAGCGCTGGGCGCGCGATCGCTCCCCCTCCGACAACAGGTGCCATTGCGTCTGCAGGGACGGACCTAGTGGACCACAATCCAGCTTCCACAGATGCAGGTCTCCGGCGCCGAGCCCCGGGGAAACGGCCACCGACCGCCAGTGCAGCACCTCTAAGGAATCGCTCAACTCCGCTCCTTCACCAACGCCGCTCTCCGGGGTGGCGGCAAGACCCATCTCGCGCGATTTCCGGGTGGCCCATGACGTTGGCGGATTCTATAATTCTCGGGCATCAGCGACGAGGTATCGAGCGTGGAGTCGTACGAAAAGCTGCGGTTGGAGGCGAGATTGGAGTCCCTGTGCGAAAAGGGCTGCCGCCACGTATGGCACGACATCGATGCCCTGGAGAGAGGCCAGGAACTGAAAGAAACCAAGGGCCTGAACGATACGGAGCGTCGCTGGCTCCTTGCCGAGCTGAAGCAGATCATGGCGGTTTACGGCGACCGCTGCTCAGCCGACTGATCCTTCCTGAATTCATCACTCTTCGGCAGTGCCGGCTCCGACCCGCGCCGGACCCGGGCATTCGCCTGTGCATCGCTGAAGAGCACAGAGAATACAACTCAAGGAAAACAAAGAAGTGAAGAACATAGTTCGTACAATAAGTGAGGAGCTCAAGGTTGCTGTTCCGCAGGTTGAGGCGGCCGTCCGGCTACTCGATGAGGGAGCGACAGTGCCCTTCATCGCCCGTTACCGCAAGGAAGCGACGGGGGGATTGGACGACGTGCAGCTGCGCGAGCTGGAGCACCGCCTCGGCTACCTGCGGGAGCTCGAGGATCGGCGGGCGACCGTCCTCAGGAGCATCGAGGAGCAAGGAAAGCTGACGAGCGAGCTTGCCGCGGAGATCCAGGCCGCGGACACCAAGCAGCGGCTGGAGGATCTCTACCTGCCGTACAAGCCGAAGCGCCGCACCAAGGCGCAGATCGCACGCGAGGCGGGGCTCGAGCCCCTGGCGATGGGTCTGCTGGAGGATCCGGCGCAGAGCCCCGAGACGCTAGCCGCCTCCTTCGTGTCCGCGGATAAGGGTGTGGCGGACAGCGATGCGGCCCTGGAGGGTGCCCGCCAGATATTGATGGAGCGGTTCGCCGAGGATGCCGCTCTCGCGGGGCGACTGCGTGACTACGTGTGGGAGAACGGCGTGCTCGTTTCCGGCCTGATCGAGGGCAAGGAGAAGGAGGGCAGCAAATTCTCCGACTACTTCGACTACCGCGAGGCGGTCGCCAAGATCCCCTCGCACCGGGCGCTCGCGCTCTTCAGGGGACGGAATGCGGGCATTCTGGCACTCGAGCTGAAACCCGGACCCGAGGACGAGGAGGCGGACCGGATCTGCCAGCAGTTGATCGCCCGGCAATTCGGGGTCAGGGACCAGGGCCGGCCGGCGGACCCCTGGCTGCGCGAGGTGGTACGCAAGACCTGGCGCATCAAGCTGCTGACGCGCCTCGACCTGGAGATCAAGTCACGCCTGCTGGAGGCGGCGGAATCGGAGGCCATCCGGGTCTTCGCCCGCAATCTGTCGGCGCTGCTGCTGGCCTCGCCCGCGGGGCGGCTGCCGACCATCGGGCTCGATCCGGGACTGCGCACCGGTGTCAAGGTGGCGGTGGTGGACGCGACGGGGCGGGTGGCCGCGACGGACACCATCTACCCGCACGCCCCGCGGAATCAGTGGGATGCCGCGGTCGCCCGGCTCGCGGCGCTGGCGAAGGAGCATGGCGCCAAGCTGGTCAGCATCGGCAACGGAACCGCCTCGCGCGAGACCGACAAGTTGGCCCGGGCGCTGATCAAGCTCCATCCCGACCTCGGTCTGCGTTCCGTTGTCGTCAGCGAGGCGGGGGCCTCCGTCTACTCGGCCTCCGAGTACGGATCCCAGGAGCTGCCGGAGCTGGACGTCTCGCTGCGTGGCGCGGTATCCATCGCCAGGCGCCTGCAGGATCCCGCTGGCGGAGCTGGTGAAGATCGATCCCAAGTCCATTGGCGTCGGCCAGTATCAGCACGACGTCAACCAGAGCCAGCTCGCCCGCGCGCTGGAGAACGTCGTCGAGGACTGCGTGAACGCGGTCGGGGTAGATCTCAACACCGCGTCCGTGCCGCTGCTGGCGCGGGTCTCGGGCCTCAGTCGCGGACTGGCGGAGAACATCGTGCGCTATCGTGACGAGCACGGGGCGTTCCGTCGTCGCACCGGTCTGAAGGAGGTTCCGCGCCTCGGGGACAAGACGTTTCAGTTATGCGCCGGCTTCCTGCGCGTGCCGGATGGAGAGGAGCCCCTCGACGCCTCCGCCGTGCATCCCGAGGCCTATCCGGTGGTGCGCCGAATCCTGGTCAAGGCAGGAAAGGGCATCCGCGAGCTGATCGGCGACACGGCCACCCTGCGGCGTCTCAATCCCGCCGAGCTCACCGACGACCAGTTCGGCCTGCCGACGGTCCGGGACATCCTCGCGGAGCTGGAGAAGCCCGGACGCGACCCGCGCCCGGAGTTCAGGGCCGCGGAGTTCATGGAGGGGGTGGAGAAGCTGACCGACCTCGAGCCGGGAATGGTCCTGGAGGGCACCGTCACCAACGTCACCAACTTCGGCGCATTCGTGGACATCGGTGTGCATCAGGATGGCCTGGTGCACATCTCGGCGCTCGCGGACCGCTTCGTGAAGGACCCGCATGAGGTGGTCAAGACCGGTGACCTGGTCAAGGTCAAGGTGCTCGACCTGGATCTGGAACGCCGGCGCATCGCGCTCAGCATGCGTCTCGGCGACCGGCCCGAGCCGAGGTCGCAACGTCCGGTGTCCGAGCGGCGCTCGACGCGGCCGCAGCAGCGGCGGGACGGGGCGCAGGAGCCCGCAGCCGCAGGTGGTGCTCTGGCTGCTGCCTTTTCGCGGGCACGTTCCGGCCGCGATTCCAGCCAAAAATAGCGGTTTCTGGACAACAAAAAGCCGCCGAGCCGCGCCCTGCGGCTCGGCGGCTTGCTTGGGCCGAATTCAGGCCGCTGCCTGGCCCGTGCCGTCGAGCTTGCGGATCAGGGGATAGAGGTGCTCGGTCTCGCGCTGGATGCGGTCCAGGACCAGATCGAACATCTCGTCGGTCTCCTTCACGAAATAGGCGTGGTCGCGGATCATGAGCTGACCATGGCGCCGTGAGCACCATTCCTTCAAGTAGTCGGCGAAGATGCGCTTGATCTCGGATGAGCCCGAGAGAAAACGGTCGGCGGTGTTCTTCACCGTCTGATCCGGATGGGAAATCAGCCGGCCGCACAGCTCGCGGTCCACCAGCTCCATGTGCTCCTTGACCTTGCCCGAGAGATCGAAAAACAGGTCGCAGGCGGTCTGGGTGTCACACATGGAGCGGTCTTGGATCAGGTAACGGAACACGTTGGAGAGCTCCGTAATCTTGTGGTTCTGGGTGTGCAGTTCGGAAAAGGCGATCATGATCGAGTGTCCTCCAATCCTATAGTCGTCGGCCGGGCGGCTGATAAAGTAAGGGGAAAAACGCGGCGGGGGAGTGAACAACCCTTTGAGCAATGGGTGATTTTGCTCCGCGACGAGTAAAAATTCCTCCGATGTTGGAGTCTACTAGAGTGAAGCCACGCTGTGAACGGGAAAAAAGTCCAGGTCTAAAGGATCTGGCTCAGGAACAGCCTGGTGCGCTCCTGACGGGGATCGTCGAAGAAACGCTCGGGGTCGTTCTGCTCCACGATCTCTCCCTCGTCCATGAAGATCACCCGGTCCGCGACCGTCCGCGCAAAACCCATTTCGTGCGTGACGCAGAGCATGGTCATGCCTTCCTGAGCGAGCTCGACCATCACGTCCAGCACCTCCTTGATCATCTCCGGGTCGAGCGCGGAGGTGGGCTCGTCGAACAACATGATCCGCGGGCTCATGCAGAGGCTGCGCGCGATGGCTACCCGCTGCTGCTGGCCGCCGGATAGCTGACCGGGATACTTGTCCGCCTGCTCGGGGATGCGCACGCGGGCCAGGTATTCCATTGCGACCTTCTCGGCCTCGGCGCGCGGCATCTTGCGCACCCAGATCGGTGCCAGGCAGCAGTTCTCCAGCACCGTGAGGTGCGGGAACAGGTTGAATTGCTGAAAAACCATGCCGACCTCGCTGCGCACCCGCTCGATGTTCTTCAGGTCCTCGCCAAGCTCGGTGCCGTCAACCACGATGCGGCCCTGCTGGTGCGACTCCAAATGATTGATGCAGCGGATCAGGGTGGATTTGCCCGAGCCCGAGGGACCGCAGATGACAATGCGCTCACCCTTGCGCACCGTCAGGTCAATGCCTTTCAGCACGTGGAAGTCTCCGAACCACTTGTGCACACCGCGCATTTCGATCATCAGCGTGTCGCCGGGCGGCTGGCGTGTTCTCTGGTTGTTCATCGTAGGCTGAAACCACTTGCCGGTCTCACGGGCGTCCGAGGCCCGGGCCGCGTTCGCGATTGGCCCCCATCCGGACGGGGCTTCCCTTGGAATACTGGGGAACGCACGCTCGTCTGGCAACCTTACGGGCATATCCGATCATGCGCGCCGGGCGGATCGCGGAGACCAGATGACCGGCCGTTTGGCGGACAGGGTAATCGGGCGCTCGCCCAGCTTGACCGCAGAGATCATCATGATCGAGAGAGATCGAGACGATCCAAAAATTTCGCTGTACAGGGAATACCCCTAGCCCTCAAGTTTCGCGCCGCGGGATGTTCCGCGCTCCATCTACCCGAGTGCCCCAATGATGAACAAATTCGCTTTGGCTTTAGTGGCTGCGGCCCTTGCCGTTCCGACGGTTTCCTTCGCCGAATCCCCGGTCTGGCCGGCGGGCGCGCAGGACAAGAACGACGAGCGCGTTCTCGCCTTCTACGGCGGTATGTGCACCAACTGGGCGGACGAGCACGGTCTGGCCGGCGATGAGCGTGAAGCCTTCCTGACCAAGTGCCGGACAGACGCCCCTGCCGTATACCCCGTGGGATATGCCGAGGGCGACGGAGGTGGCGGCGGCGACGAGTAACCGCCACCGGGATTCGAGCGCGGCGCGCTGGTGGAATGCATCCGTGCATTCGCCAGCGGCCGAGGTCGAGCGCATCCACGGCGGTTTCTCCGCTGGTTAGATTTCCGACGTGCCACCGGCGTCTCGCGGTGGCGTTGTAGGCGCGGGGTTCTCGAGCCCTCGCGTCCGATGGTCCTCCGCAACCCCGCCACCGAAACCAGCCGCGCATCGCGGATGGGTTTTCGGTTCTCGTAAGTATTTTTCCCTCCTGTCACCTGTTGATTCTCGATTCCGGACCACTACACTCCACCATCAATCCATGGTGGACCGAGGTCCGCGTGCCGCGGAACCTCGGACCCCTTTCGCTTCGATCCCAGTCGGTTCTCCCTGAGGTTCTCTCTCCATGCACGAGTTCGCTGTTCACGCGGCCGGTGTGGCCGCCGGTCTGATCGTGCTCATCGCGGGGGGCGAGTCCCTGGTGCGTGGCGCGGCGGCGCTGGCGACGGCGCTTCGCATCAGTCCCCTGGTGATCGGGCTCACGGTCGTCGCCTTCGGCACCAGCGCTCCTGAGCTCGCGGTGAGTGTGAAGGCGGCGCACGCTGGCAGCGGCGATCTGGCGCTCGGGAACGTGGTGGGGAGCAACATCGCCAACGTCCTCCTCATTCTGGGGCTGTCGGCCTTGCTCGCACCGCTGGCCGTGTCGAGCCAGCTCGTCCGCTTCGATGTGCCACTGGTCGTCGCGGTCTCGGTCCTGATGCTGCTGATGGGGCTGGACGGTGCCATCGGGGTCTGGGACGGAGCGCTGCTGCTCGGCTTGCTCGGCGGTTACACCGTCTGGTCGTTCCGGCAGGGTCGTGCGGAGGCCGCTGCCAATGAGCCGTCTCAGGCCGCCGGGTCCGGGGTTGGTGAGAGCGCGCGGCAATTGGCTATTCAGCTTGTCTTGATCGCGGCCGGGCTGGGTCTCTTGTGGCTCGGAGCCCGTTGGCTCGTGGACGGAGCGGTTGGGATCGCCGGTCTCCTCGGTGTGCAGGAGCTGGTCGTCGGATTGACCGTGGTCGCGATTGGCACCTCCCTGCCGGAATTGATCACCTCTTTGCTCGCCGTGCGCCGCGGCCAGCGCGATCTCGCGGTTGGAAACGTCGTTGGCAGCAACCTGTTCAACATCCTCGGCGTATTGGGGTTGGCCAGCTTGGTGGCTCCAGAGGGCGTGCCGGTTTCCACCGCTGCCCTGGCGCTGGACTTGCCCATCATGATCGCGGTGGCCGTCGCCTGCCTGCCGATATTTTTCACGGGTTACCGGATCGAACGCTGGGAGGGAGGGCTGTTCGTCTTCTACTACCTGGCTTACGTCAGCTACCTGGTGATGGACGCTACCGAACATGCCGGGAGCGAGGATCTCGCTTTCGTCATGGTCGCATTCGTCATTCCGCTCACGATCCTGACCCTAGCGGTGTGCACCCTGCGCGCGCTGCGCGCGCGGCTCCCTTGACGGCAGCTTTGTGATTGCTCGGCCTGGGGCGTCATGCCTGATGGCCTCGATGCAGCTCCCGCTCCAGGGCCTGGCTGTAACGGGACATGGCGAAACAGAAGGCCCAGAACACCAACCCGGCGAACAGGTAGCCCTCGACCGAATAGCCGAGCCAGTTGGGGTCGGCAAAGGCCTGCTGGACGATCCCCAGCAGGTCGAACAGCCCGATGATGAGCACCAGGGTCGTGTCCTTGAACAGCGCGATGAAGGTGTTGACGATGCCCGGGATCACGAGCCTCAGGACCTGCGGAAGAATGATCAGCGCCATGCCTTTCCAGTAGCCCAGACCGAGCGCCTCGGCGGCCTCGTACTGGCCCTTGGGCATGGCCTGCAGACCGCCGCGCACGACCTCCGCCATGTAGGCGGATTGGAACAGGACGATGCCGATCATGGCTCGCAGAAGCTTGTCCAGCGTGATCCCCTCGGGAAGGAAAAGGGGCAGCATCACCGAGGCCATGAACAGCACGGTGATCAGGGGAACCCCCCGCCAAAGCTCGATATAGGCGACGCATGCGGCGCGAATCACGGGCATCCGCGATCGTCTGCCAAGGGCCAGCAAGATGCCGAAAGGAAGCGACAGCACCATCCCGACCACGGCCAGCACCAGGGTGAGCATGAGCCCGCCCCAGCGATGGGTTTCGACCTCGGGCAGCCCGAATACGCCGCCGTGGAAGAGCACGTAGGCCGCAACCGGATAGCCGAAGACGAGGCCGAGCCCCAGTGCCCCCTTGTGACGGAAGCCCTTGAAAAAGAGGGGGAGCATGAGCACCGCGAGAAGCAGAAGTCCGACGTCAACCCGCCACTGCTGATCCGCGGGATAGAAGCCGTACATGAACTGGTTGAATCGGGTCGTGACGAACACCCAGCACGCGCCGCCGCCCGTGCAGTCCTCGCGGCTGATCCCGACCCAGTCCGCGTCGAGGAAGGCCCAGTGCACGAACGGCGGGACACTCAGCCACAGCAGCCAGAGCGCGAGCAGGGTGAGGACCGTGTTGAAGGGTGAGGAGAAGAGGTTTCTGCGCAGCCAGCCAAACGGGCCGACTGTCGCCCTCGGCGGGCGCTCGTGACGGACCGCTGTGGAGGGGTTGCCCATCAGCGCTCCACCAAGGCGATACGGGCGTTGTACCAGTTCATGAGCAGCGAAATGGCCAGGCTTACAGTCAGGTAAACGGCCATGGTCATGGCGATCACCTCCACCGCCTGGCCAGTCTGATTGAGCGTGGTGCCGGCGAAAACGTTGACGAGGTCCGGGTAGCCGATGGCCGTGGCGAGGGACGAGTTCTTCAGGAGATTCAGATACTGGCTGGTCAGCGGTGGGATGATCACCCGCAGCGCCTGGGGGATCACGACGAGGCGTAGGATCTGGCCTCGCCGCAGACCGAGGGCGGCCGCGGCCTCGGTCTGACCGGTTGGAATCGCCAGGATGCCAGCGCGCACGATCTCCGCGATGAAGGCGGCCGTGTAGACCGACAGGGCCACCAGCAGGGCAGTGAATTCCGGGATGACGGCGATGCCGCCGCGGAAGTTGAAGCCACCGAGGACCGGCAGCTCCCAAGAGACGGGTGAGCCGGCGAGCCAGAAGGCGGCGGTCGGCAGTGCCAGGACGAGCAACAGGCTGGTGCGCAGCGCCGGAAACTCCCGGCCGGTCAGCTCCCGGCGCCGGCGCGCCCAGCGAGCCAGCATGAACGAAGACAGCAGCGCAACCCCGACTGCCGCCACGACCAGCGCGAACCCCTGCTCGAACAGGGGCCGGGGAAGATAGAGCCCGCGCAGGTTGAGGAACAGGCCCTCGCTGACGGCAAGGCTGTCCCGCGGGTGGGGCAGGGCGCGGAGCACGGCGAAATACCAGAAGAAGATCTGCAGCAGCAGGGGAATATTGCGGAAGATCTCGATATAGGCGGCGGCCAGGCGCGAGATCAGCCAATTTCCGGACAGGCGGGCGACGCCGATAAGGAATCCGATGACGGTTGCCAGAACGATGCCCAGAGCGGATACCAACAGCGTGTTGAGCAGCCCGACCAGAAAGGTGCGGCCGAAGCTCGAGGTCTCGGAGTAATCGACCAGGGTCTGGATGATGCCGAAACCTGCCTCGTTGGAGAGGAAGGCGAAGCCGGTGCTGATGCCCCGGCTCTCGAGATTGCTCAGCGTGTTGTGCAGGATGAAGCCGAGAAAGGCGAGCACCGCACCGAGGAACAGCGCCTGGAGCACCAGCGCGCGCACCTGGGGCCGGTTCCAGGCCGAGCGACCCTGGCCGCCGGCCCTCAACCGCTTCTGCCGGTTCACGCCGATCGCGGGCCGGACTCAGCGAATGGGCGGGGCGTACTGAAGCCCGCCGTCTCTCCACAGGGCGTTCAGCCCCCGCTCGATCTTGAGCGGCGAGCCCCCGCCGACGTTACGCTCGAAGGACTCGCCATAGTTGCCCACCTGTCTGACGACTTGGTAGGCCCAGTCCTCCGCCAGACCGAGACCCTTGCCGGGGCTGCCCTCCAGCCCGAGCAGGCGCCTGATCTCCGGATTGGGGCTGGACTTCATCTCCTCGACGTTCGCGGAGGTCACGCCGAGCTCTTCGGCGTTGATCATGGCAAACAGCGTCCAGCGGACGATGTTGAACCAGGCGTCGTCGCCCTGACGCACGACCGGTCCGAGCGGCTCCTTGGAAATCACGTCCGGCAGGACCACGGCATCTTCGGGCCTCGCGAGCTTGACGCGCAGACCGTACAGCTGGGACTGGTCGCTGGTCAGGACGTCGCACCGACCCGCCTCGAAGCCCTTGACCGTCTGGTCGCCAGTGTCGAACACCACTGGCTGGTAAGCCATTCCGTGGGTGCGGAAGTAATCCGCCAGGTTGAGCTCGGTAGTGGTGCCCGCCAGTATGCACACCGCCGCTCCGTCGAGCTCCTTGGCGCTCTTGACCCCGAGCTCCTTGGAGACCAGGAAACCCTGGCCGTCGTAGTAGTTGATCCCGGCGAAGTTGAGGCCGAGGGAGGTATCGCGGGTCAGAGTCCAGGTGGTGTTCCGCGAGAGCAGATCGACCTCGCCCGACTGGACTGCCGTCAGGCGCTCCTTGGCGGTGAGGGGCGTGTACTTGACCTTGCCCGCGTCCCCCAGTACCGCGGCGGCGACCGCCCGGCACAGATCTACGTCCAGGCCGGTCCAATTGCCTTTCTCGTCCGCGTGGGAGAAGCCCGGGAGACCGGTGTTGACCCCGCAATGGAGGAAGCCCTTCTTTTGCACCGAGGCCAGGATGGTGTCGGCGGTGACCGTGGCCGGGGCCAGCATCGAGAGGACGAGGGTTATGGCGGGAAGTGGTTTGCGCATGTCGTTCGCTCCCATGATCTGACACCTTCGCTTGCCGATTCCGCTGATCGGGGAGACCCCGTCACGGTGGGACGACATCATCATAGTCCAACCGCGGCGCGGATTTCCCGGTGGTGGCGGTCCCGAGCGACCGTTCCATCGCCGGGAGCGGTCGGGCTGATCTTGGGCGTGACGGCCAATGTTCAGCGCCTTTCCTAGGAGATTGCCTACGCGTTTCCAGGCGCTCTTCCGATTCACCCAACCACCCGACAAGCCGTAGCCTGGAATCGTCCGAGGAACGGTGATGTTCGGGCGCGCTAGCCTGGGCGCGGCGCCGGGCTCCCGACGATCGGGTGTTCAGTGAGCAGCGAGGTGTCAGCATGGCCGTAAACATTTCGTTCACCCCAGACGGGCGACGGTTGGAGATCTCTTTCGAGGGCAATCTGGACCTGACCGTCTGGCTGGAGGTGTGCAACACCTGCGCGCGCGTGCCACCGAACCTGAAGGCATGCATCGTCGACTTGACCCGCGTTGGCCGCGTGTTCGATTCAGGCATGGCGCTGTTGGTCCTGCTCCACCAGCGCCTGCGCGCGGTGGGGGTCATGGTGATCTTCCTGAGCGACAACGCGGATGTCAGGCAGCGCATCTCGATCATAGCGTCCGCTGGCGGGTGAGGCTGGCCACCCCCTGCCCGGCGGATCAGGCCGGCTGAGCTTGGTGGCGATGGGTCTCGTCCCTCACCAAGAAAAACGACAACGTTGCCCGCACCTTGAGAACTGCCATCCCTCGCGTTGCCCCGGCGAGGCAGGTTCCCGACGCCCATCAACTCACCGATCTTCCCGTTCACTCTCTGCAGCTTGTTCCGGCGGCACGGGAGATCTTCCACGGCCGCGTGCGCTCTCTCCCCCTTCCGATCCGCCAAGCCGGCACCAAGTACAGGTGAAATGTCTCTCACGGAGAGTGCCATGCAGGACAAGCCGAACATCCGAACCGCAATACCGAAGCGCCGTTATCAGGTTGGCGATTGCTCCGTCACCCTGCTGGGGGAAATCGCCAGTGGCGACGAGCGCGAGTTCCGCTTCATCATGGCTTTCGTGCCGATGGGGCGGCAGGAACCGAGCCTCTACGTCTGCGCTGAACCAGCCGCTGGCGACGGTTCCGCAGCGGGCAGGTATCAGCTGCGTGTGATCAACGAGGCGATGTCCGAAGTCGTGGACAGAGATGATCGCTGGGGTGATCTCGACGCCTTCGCCGAGCAGGGTCTGCGGGTCGGTTCCCAGTCTCTGGGATTGCAGCGGGAGCAACCGGTGCGGCTGCTCTAGAGAGATGCTGATCAAATGCCATCCATCCTGGCATTGATCAGCTCGCTATTCGCGAGGCGCGGCTCCCGATACGGCCCATTTTCAACGGCTTGAACGCGATTCACTCCAGCGACAGGATGAATGCCCACTGCTCGGACGTGACCGGCATGATCGACAACCGATTGCCCTTGCGCACCAGCGGCATGCCCTGAAGCGGACCGTCCGCGTACTGCTTGAGCTCCGCCAGCGGAATATTGCGCTTCAGGTGTCGCACGTAACGGACGTCCACCATGTACCAGCGCGGATTCTCCGGGTCGCTCTTGGGATCGTAGTACTTCGCCTCAGGATCGAAGGCCGTGTGGTCGGGATATCCCGCTCGCGTGACCTCCATGATGCCGACGACGCCCGGCTCGGCGCAGTTGGAGTGATAAAAGAAAACCATGTCGCCCACCTGCATCTGGTCGCGCAGCATGTTTCGGGCTTGGTAGTTGCGCACGCCGTCCCACGGCTCGGTCTGCCCCGGCCGGGCTGCCAGGTGGTCGATACCGAACACATCTGGTTCGGACTTCATCAGCCAGTAGTTCATGTTCGCTCCTCGCGTCTTCGGCGGTTTTCATTGTCCTGACGTGCGCTCGATCGACCCCGCCAGATGACGGAAATTCACGAGCCGCTCGATCTGGATCAGCCCATGCTCCGCCGCCTGCTTCACTGCGCAGCCGGGCTCCTGGTCATGGCGGCAGTCGGCAAAACGACATTGATCGACAAAGGGTGCGAGCTCGCGGAAGCCCTTCTCGAGCTCGTCGAACCCGATTGCCCCGAGTCTGAAGCTACGCACGCCGGGGGAATCGATCAGGTTCCCACCGCAGTGGAGGCGGTAGCAGGTCGCCGCGGACGTCGTGTGGCGGCCGAGTCCCGTCGCCTCGGACAAGCGCCCGATCTGCACCTCCTGGTCCGGCAGCAGGACCTTGACCAGGGATGACTTGCCGACGCCGGATTGCCCCACCAGGATGCTCGTCTGCCCCTCGAGCAGATCACGAAGGCGCGCCAGCTGCTCCTCATCCCGCAGGCTCATGGGGATGACCGGGTAACCGATGGCGCGGTAGCGGGCCAGGCGCCGCTCGAGTAGCCGCCGTTCTTGGTCTCCGAGCAGGTCCATCTTGTTGCAGACGATAGCCGCCGCAACGCCCATCAGCTCGGCCGCCACCAGATACTGATCCATCAGATACTCGCTCGGTTCGGGCTGCGGTGCCACCACGATCACCATCTGGGTGAGGTTGGCGGCGAGCGGCTTGTCCCGCCCGCTGTAGTCCGGTCGCGAAAGTACCGATTGACGCGGCAGGATCGCGGTCACGACCCCTTGATGCTGGCCGCTGACCTGCCACACCACGCGATCCCCGCAAACGGGATGGCCGATGTTCTGGCGCGACAGGCAGTGCCAGACGCGGCCCCCGGCGTCTTCCACCGCCAGATTGGCGCCGTGGCGGACAACCACCGCCCCCTCCTGGGGCGGTTGGGCGTCGAGGTCCGACAGGACGTTTTGGGTGCGATCCTCCAGGCGCTGTCGGCGGCGATCCTGAATGGTCCTGATGCGCTGGATCTGGCGCTCGGACAGCCGTCGGCTCCGCATGCTCAGGGTTCGAAGCGGTAGAAACGCTCGTTGAGCAGCTTGGTCACATCCGAGATTTCCTCGTCGAACCACTTGAGCCCAAGCGCCAGCTCGCAGCGCTGGACCTGACGCTCCAGACCCTGCAGGGAGGTAACCTTGCGATCATCGCGGGTGTAGATCTCGGGGCCGTGGCAGCTGACGCAGTGCTGATCATAGAGTGCCTGACCGTGGTCCGCGGGGGCCGCGGCCGCCGGCAGGGAAAAGATCAAGGCCAAGCCGGGGAGGTAGAAGTACTTGCTCATGCTCGATGCTCCAGGATGTCGGGGGGATTCTAGGGAAAACGCGTGCCGAAAGCACAGATCATTCCATGCCTTCATGGCAATAAATCGGGGTACACTGGGACAAATCCATGGACGCGTGATACGACCCGATGCCGAGAGACGACCAGCAACCTCGTTTGGCTCGACCTGGAAATGACTGGTCTCGACCCGTCCCGGGACAGGATCATCGAGATCGCAACCCTGAGTCACGGACAGCGACCTGAACGTCGTCGCGGAGGGGCCGGTGATCGCCATCGCGCAGTCGGAGGGGACATTGGCCGCCATGGACGACTGGAACCGGACCCACCACGGGCAGTCCGGGCTGCTGGAGCGGGTGCGGTCCAGCGATTACGACGAGCGTCTTGCCGAGAGGGAGACACTCGCATTTCTGGAGCGGCACCTGGACGCCGGCAAGTCGCCCCTTGTGCGGGAACAGCGTCTGTCAGGACCGGCGTTTTCTCGCGGGGTCCATGCCCCGCCTCGAGGCCTTTTTCCACTACCGCAACCTGGACGTCAGCAGCCTCAAGATCCTCGCCCAGCGCTGGGCCCCCGATGTCGCCGAGTCCTTCCGCAAGAAGTCCGAGCACCGGGCCTTGGAGGACATCAAGGAGTCCATCGCGGAGCTCCGCCATTATCGCGAGCACCTGTTGCGGGTGTGAGTCCGGTTTCGGAACGCCAATCGATGTGCGTTTGGGGCAGAAGATCAACCGGTCGACGCCTCCATGTGATCTTATAATTAAGATTTAATAAGATATTTTAACCGTTTATTTTATAAAAAATTTATATTTGATTCTCCTGATCTCCTCTTCGGCCAACTGTCAGCGCTGATGATGGGTCCTCACGGGCCCCGCCGGATTGACGGGCAAGCGCCCACGCCACGTGCTCCCGGACCAGCTCGCTCGGGTGGTCTGCACGGTCCCGAAGGGCCTGCCGCACCTCGGGCGAGGCTGGGGCGTTGCCGAGTCCAACCGCCAGGTTGCGCAGCCAGCGGGCGTGGCCGATGCGCCGGATGGCCGACCCTTCGGTGCGCCGTAGAAACTCGTGCTCGTCCCACCAAAACAGGGAGATCAGGGCTACCGCCTCGAGACCCTGTCTAGGCAAGAAGTCGGGCTCCGCGCTCATCCGGGCGAAGCGGTTCCAAGGGCAGACGAGCTGGCAGTCGTCGCAGCCGTAGATCCGGTTGCCGATCAGGGGACGCAGGGGTTCGGGGATGGATCCCTTCAGCTCGATGGTTAGGTAGGAGATGCACAGGCGGGCATCGAGCTCATAGGGGGCGACGATGGCTGCCGTGGGACAGACGTCCATGCAGGCGCGGCATCTTCCGCAATGGTCCGCGGTCGGGGCGTCGGAGGGCAAGGTTAGGTCGGTATAGATCTCGCCAAGGAAGAACCAGGAGCCGGCCCGCGCGTTGATCAGGTTCGTGTGCTTGCCGATCCAGCCGAGCCCTGCCTTCTGCGCCAGGGGCTTCTCCAGCACCGGGGCCGAGTCGACGAACACCCGGTACCCGAATTCACCGACCGCCTGCCGGATGCGCCCGGCCAGCCGTTGAAGTCGGCGCCTGAGGACCTTGTGGTAGTCGCGCCCGATCGCATAGCGCGAGATGAAGGCCGCGCCGGGGTCTTGCAGCACGGCGTCGAAACGCTCGTGGGGCTGGGGCAGATAGTCCAGTCGCACCGAGATCACGCTGCGCGTGCCGGACACCAGCTCGGCGGGGCGACTGCGCTTCGTCCCGTGACTGGCCATGTATCCCATCTCTCCGTGTCGTCCGAGCCCCAGCCACTCGTCGAGGCGCTCCTCGTCGGCGCTCAAATCCGTGTCGGCGATACCCACCTGCTGAAAACCCAGCTCGCGGCCCCAGCGCTTGATGCGCTCCGCGAGGAGCGCAGGGTCGAAGCCCGCCGGATGCCTGGAGGAAGTCGCGCGAGCCATGGCGGAGTGGGAATGCCTCGTTTCTGCCGGACACTGGTATGCTTTGTGGCGCGGATCGATGCGCTGGCCAAGGGGTTCGACGTCTCCGATGGATAGCCGAGCGCAAACCTTAACCGACCTTGGCATTCACGCCCAACTTCGGACATGCCGTTCGAGCGGAGGTGCCGTTTGGCCCGTTTGATGCCTCACACAGACCGTCTGCCCCACGCGCTGTATCGCGCCGAGCAGGTGCGCGACCTCGACCGTTGCGCCATCGAGGAGCACGGCATCAGCGCAGCCGAGCTGATGGAAAGGGCGGGGCGCGCGGCTTACCGGATACTGCGTGAGCGCTGGCCCGGGGCCGATGGCCTGACCGTCCTGTGCGGGGTCGGCAACAATGGTGGCGACGGCTATGTGATTGCCCGTCTGGCGCGGCAAGAGGGGCTGTCCGCCCGAGTGTTGCAGCTCGGTGATCCGGCGCGTCTGCGCGGTGATGCCTTGGCAAAGGCCGAGGCCTACCGCGCGGCAGGCGGTGCCTTGGAGCCCTTCCGGGAGCTGCCGCCGCGCTCCGGCGTGATCGTCGATGCCATGCTCGGAACCGGCTTGGAGCGGGAGGTCGCGGGCGAGTGGGCGGACGCCATCGGCGCGATCAATGCCCATCCGGCCCCGGTATTGTCGGTGGACATCCCGTCCGGTCTGCAAGCGGACACGGGCCGGGTTCTCGGCGCCGCGGTGCATGCCGATGTCACCGTCAGCTTCATCGGACTCAAGCAAGGGATGTTCACCGGCGAGGGACCGGACTGTTGCGGCGAGGTGCGTTTCGACGCCCTGCAAGTCCCGGCAATGGTCTATTCCGACCAGGTCCTGTCGGCCCGCCGGCTCGACTGGGAACGGGAAAGCCGCGTCCTGGGGTCTCGGCGGCGGACCGCGCATAAGGGGGATTTCGGGCACGTCCTGGTGGTCGGCGGCGCGCCCGGTTTCGCGGGCGCCGCGCGCATGGCAGGAGAGGGGGCCCTGCGCGGTGGCGCAGGCCTGGTCACCCTTGCCACCCACCCGGGGCATGCGCCCTTTCTCAACCTCACCCGTCCGGAGCTCATGTGTACGGGCGTCGCGAGCCCGCGCGATCTGGACCCCTTGCTTGCGCGAGCGACCGTCGTCGCTCTGGGGCCCGGACTGGGACAGCACGCGTGGGGCAATGCCCTGTTCCAGAAAGTTCTGGATGCGGGATTGCCAATGGTGGTCGACGCCGACGGTCTCAATCTGCTTGCCGCCTCACCCTGTCGGCGCGAGCACTGGACGCTGACGCCCCACCCGGCGGAGGCGGCGAGGTTGCTCGGGTGCAAGACCCGGGAAGTCCAGTGGGACAGGTTCGCGAGCGTCCGCCGGCTGCAGGAGCATCTTGGGGGCGTGGTTGTCCTCAAGGGTGCCGGTACCCTGGTTTACGGTCCCTCGCACCGGCCGCCCGGTGTATGCGACGGCGGCAACCCCGGGATGGCGACCGGGGGCACGGGAGATGTCCTGACCGGCATCATCGCCGCCTTCGTGGCCCAAGGTCTCGAGCCGGAGGACGCCGCCGGCGCGGGTGTCTGCCTCCACGCCGCGGCGGGTGACGCGGCGGCGGTCGGCGGCGAGCGGGGCATGTTGGCCGGGGATCTGATCGATCAGATCCGGCCTACTCTGGCAAATCCGACATGACCCGGGCGCGGCTCCACCTCGTCGGGGAACAGGCGCAGGACGCGTTCGGGCGTAGTCTGGCGGGCTTCCTCGCGGCGCCCTGCGTGATCTATCTCGAGGGCGATCTCGGCACGGGCAAGACCACCCTGGTGCGGGGCATCCTGCGCGGCCTGGGGCACGCCGGCTCGGTCAGAAGCCCGACCTATACCCTGGTCGAGCCCTACGACATCGCCGGCATGCGGCTCTACCACCTCGATCTTTACCGCCTCGGCGATCCGGAAGAGCTTGAGTACCTGGGGATGCGGGACCTGCTCGAGGCGAGCAGCGTGCTGCTGGTGGAATGGCCGGAACGTGGAGCGGGCGCGCTGCCGCCGCCTGACCTGGTCATCCACATCGCCCATGCATCCGCTGCCCGGGACCTGGTTCTCGACCCCCATGGGGTAGTCGGCGATCGCCTGGTGGCAGCGCTTTGCGCTAACTCGTGATTGCGGCGTTTGCACTCCTCGACGAGGTGTAAGACAAGTCGTCTAAGCGAATGACATGGCGTGGTAACATAGGCCATCGTGGCCGGACAATTGGTGTGTGGGGGGGAACATGGCGAATCAGACAACGAAACCGACAACGACGGATGTCGTGGAAGGTCAAGCCTCGATCCAGGACTTGCTCGCCGAGCGCGCGGAGCTGCGCCATGAATTGGCGAGGTTCAAGACCGAGAATCGCAAGGCCGTGGTGCGACGACGGCAGGAGAAAAGCCTGAAGCCCTTTCAGGCCGAGCTGATCCGACTACAGAAGTATCTGGAAGAGACCCAGACCCGCATGATCATTCTGTTCGAGGGACGGGATGCGGCGGGCAAGGGCGGCACCATCCGCCGGGTCACCCGGTACATGAACGAGAAGCACTACCAGGTCGTGGCACTCGGCAAGCCGACCGAGCAGCAGCGCACCCAGTGGTTCTTCCAGAAGTACGTACAACAGTTTCCTACCGGCGGCGAGATGGTCCTGTTCGACCGCAGCTGGTACAACCGCGCCATCGTGGAGCCGATCTTCGGCTTTTGCACCGAAGAGGAATACAAGAATTTCATGTACGGCGTCGTCGGCTTCGAGAAGGACCTCGTGCGCCAGGGCACCGTCCTCGTGAAGCTCTACTTCAGCGTCACCAAGGATGAGCAGGCGCGCCGATTCGAGCGCCGCAAGACCGACCCGCTGCGCCAGTGGAAGCTGTCCGAGATCGACGTGCAGGCCCAAGATCGGTGGGATGAATTCACGCGCCAGAAGTACGAGATGCTCAAGCGCACGCACACGTCCCATGCCCCCTGGACCGTGATCCGCTCCAACAACAAGTACCGGGCGCGCCTCAACGCGATCAAGGTGATCTTGAACGCGGTTCCCTACGAGCGCCTGGATCGCGACCTGAACTTCGTCCCGGATCCGGAGATCGTCATTTCCGGCGCCCGCGAGTTGGAGATCATGGAGGCCCAGATCCTGCGCGAAGGCAGGTTCACGGGCTAGAGCATCGGGCCGGCCGATTCCGTCCCCGCACGTTTCGCGCCCCGCTCGAGTGCGGATCCCGGGGACCCTTGGATGCCCTTAATGAAGGCCGATAGCCCGACATGAACCGCGTTCCCGGACCCTATTCGATCCGTCCCGGCCGCCGCCACCCGTCCGGAGCGACGGTCGAGGACGAGGGCGTCAATTTCTCGGTCTACAGCCGCCACGCATCGGGGGCCGAGCTTCTGCTGTACGAGCACGCCGAGAGCCCGGAGCCGTTCCAGGTCATCCGCCTGGAGCCGGATGTCAATCACACCTTCTTCTCCTGGCACGTCCTGGTGGTGGATTTGCCGCCGGGGACCCACTACACCTGGCGCATGGAGGGTCCGTACGAGCCCAAGGAGCACGGCTGGCGCTTCGATCACCGCGTCGAGCTGGTCGATCCCTGGGCGCGCGCCGTAAACACCTGTCATTGGGATCGGTGGGAGCGGCAGCGGGAGGGGATCCGGCCCCACGACTCGCCGCGTGCGGTAGTGCTTGCCGACGATTACGACTGGGAGGGCGACATCCCTCTGCATGTCCCGCCGGAGGAGATGATCATCTACGAGCTGCACGTGGCGGGCTTCACCCGGCACGACTCCTCGGGCGTGCGCTTTCCCGGCACCTTCGCCGGATTGGTCGAGAAGATCCCCTACCTGAAGGCGCTCGGTATCACGCACGTGGAGCTGATGCCGGTCATGGCCTTCGACGAGCAGGATGTGCCGGAGCAGGTCTGGGACCTGGGTCTGACCAACTTCTGGGGTTACAGCACCCACAGCTTCTTTTCCCCGCACCCCGGCTATTGCGTGGCGCCACGAGAGGGAAACCAGCGTACCGAGTTCCGCGACATGGTCAAGGCCCTGCATCGGGCTGGCATCGGTGTCATCCTGGACGTCGTGTTCAACCACACGGCGGAAGGGGCGGCGGGTGGACCCGTCCTCAATCTCAAGGGGTTCGGGAACGAGACCTTCTACCTGCTCGATCATCTCGACAAGAGCATTTATCTCGACTTCACCGGGTGCGGCAATACCGTCAACGCCAATCACCCGTTCGTCGCGCGGTTCATCCTGGAGTGTCTGGAGTACTGGGTGCGCGAGATGCACGTGGACGGTTTCCGCTTCGATCTTGCGAGCGCCCTCGCGCGGGACGAGAACGGCCAGCCGATGCACAACCCGCCCCTGCTGTGGGGAATCGAGCTCTCGGATGTGCTTGCCCAGAGCGAGATCATCGCCGAGGCATGGGACGCGGCCGGTCTGTATCAGGTGGGCACCTTCCCCGGATACCGCTGGATGGAGTGGAACGGGCGCTACCGCGACAGCGTCCGCCGCTTCGTGCGCGGCGATCCCGGCATCGTGGGCGAGGTGGCGAGCCGCGTCTCCGGCAGCAGCGATCTCTACCAGGCGAACCTCCGCCTCCCGATCAACAGCGTGAACTTCGTGACCTGTCACGACGGCTTCACGCTTTGGGATCTGGTGAGCTACGAGCAGAAGCACAACGAGGCCAACGGCGAGGGAAACCGCGACGGCTGCAGCCACAACCTGAGCTGGAACGGCGGTGTCGAGGGCGCGACGAAGGATGCGGGCATCCTCGCCCTGCGCCGGCGTCAGGCCAAGAACTTTCTGGGACTGCTGTTCCTGAGCCAGGGCGTGCCCATGCTGTTGGCGGGAGACGAGGTGTTGCGCAGCCAGGGAGGGAATAACAACACCTGGTGTCAGAACAACCCGACCGGCTGGTTCGACTGGCATCTGACGGCAAAAAACGCCGACATGCTGCGTTTCGTCGCCGAAATGATCGATCTGCGCAAGCGCCACCCCAGCCTGCAACGAAGGCGTTTCCTGACGGGTCTACCCAAGAACGGGAAGGGGCGCGCGGACATCGTGTGGCACGGCTTGAAGATTGATGAGCCGGGTTGGGACGATCCGCGTTGCCGTACGCTGGCCTTCACCCTGGCCGCGGCGGAGCAGGGGGAGGAGGATCTTCATGTCATATTCAACATGAGCGATGATCCGCAAGTCTTTGAGCTGTCTGAATGCACCGATAGATCCTGGCATCTGGCAGTGGATACGGCCAGGCCCAGCCCGGAAGACGTTTTCCCGCCCCAAGAGCAGCCCATCGTCGACGGCTGCAGCTATCGCGCGCAGGCGCGCAGCCTGGTGGTGTTGGAACGGCGCTGATGTCGCAAAACGGCCTGCCGGGCGCAACCAACCTCTACCACGCGCTGGGGCTGCACATGCATCAGCCCCCCGGCAACCTAAAGCTGCTGATCGACACCAACCCCTGGGAAGCGGAGCAGATCGTTCGATGCTACGAGCGGGCCGTCCGTTACGCGCTGGCCTATCAGGATGTCGCCCATCTGCACGTGGGGTTCTCGGGCACCCTGCTGCAGCAGCTGCTGGATCCCGCGATCGTCGATGCCTACCGGCATATCCTGGATATCCCGCAGATGCTTGCGCACTACCGGGAAGCGGCGAACGTGGAGCTCATCGGCATGGGCTTCTACCACCCCATATTCCCCCTCATCCCCAAGGCGGACTGGCGCGAGCAGCTCAACCGCGGGCGCGCCGTGATCGAGCAGGCCTTCGGTCGCGTCCCGCGCGGCTTCTGGCCGCCGGAGATGGCCTTCACCATGGAGATGATCCCCCATCTGGTGGAGGCGGGCTACGAGTACGTGGTCGTCGACGGGGTACACGTGCGCCCGGAGGACGGCCTGAGCGACATCTATCGTCCCTACCTCGCCTGCCACGACGGGGTGTGCATCACAGTCGTTCCGCGGGACCGCTCGATCTCCAATGGTCAGGAGAGCGGCCTCGACCCGGCCTGGTTCGCCTCCGAGTGTCAGCGCCATACCGCCAAATCCCCGCGTCCGGGGGACCCGCGTCTGGTGACGACCTGGTCGGATGGCGAGAACGGCGGCTGGTTCCGCCAGACCCACGAGGAGTCGGGCTTCTTCGGTCACTTCTTCGCGCCTTACATGCAGCAGGTACGAGCGGGGGAGAGCCGCGTGATCCCGACCGCACTCTCGCGCTATCTGCAGGCGCATGGGCCCACGGCGCGCGCCCAAGTGCAAACCGGCGCTTGGAACGTCGGCGCCGTCTCCGGCGAGGATCTAAGCCAATGGGCGGGGTCGGAAAGGCAGCGCAAAGCGGTTGGCGTTGTCCGCGACCTGAGCCTGCGCTACTGGGATCTGCGGCGCCGGGAGCTGAGGCTCAACAGGGCGGCCGGAGAGGCGCTGGCGCATGCTCGTGATCTGATCCTGGAGGCAGAAACCAGCTGCTTCCTGTTCTGGGGCGACGAGTGGATTCCCCGGCTCTACGAGCGCGCGGTTCCAGCCCAGCGCGAGCTCGATGCGGCGGAGCAAACGCTCGCCACGACCGGAAGCCCCGAGGAACCAGGCGCCGGCGACCAGCCACCAGGGCCCTGACCGGCCGCACCCGGATGCGGCCGCGGACAGTGAGCGTTGATTTGACAACAAGAACCGATTCAACCAAAAAAATGGATCTCCCGGCGGGAGTCGCGCGGCGAACGGAAGATGCCTCCGGCGCCGGGGACTCGGACGCCCCGGTACCAGAAACCGAGGAGCTCAGGGCGGTCGCCGAGGAGGTCGCACGGAGCTTTCCGTTCGCGCCCGAGCGCACCGCGCTGATGCTGTACGAGGTCGATCCCCATCATCTGCAGGCCCAATGGCAGATCGCACCACACGAGCTGGCAAGGGGCCGTAGCGCCTTTCCAACCCACGGCGGCGATGCCGAGGTTTGCCTGCGCCTGTTTCGGCTCACCGCTAACGACGGCAACCGGGAAGAGGCCAGGATCCGACGCAAGGCCAGTGCATCGGACGTGCAGGGCGAGGTGGTTTTCGGTATCGAGGGCGGGAGCGACTCCTTCCAGGCGGAGCTCGGCCTCGCATCCGCCGAAGGAGGTTGGCTGCTCTTGGCGCGCTCGAGCCAGGTGCGCCCGCCGACTCCGGTCACCGAAAAGGCGGCCACGGCGGTGCAGGGCGTGCGGGTATCGAAAGAGTCGGATGGTCACGGCATCGCCCGCGGGAAGGCTGTTGAAGGCCAACCGGCACCTGCCTCTGAGGCGATCAGGACCGTGGTCGAACCAGCTCTCGCGCCGGTCGGCGTGCCCCTGCATCCCGAGTTTCCACTGCCACGGGCCTTCTTCAGTCCCGCGCCACGGACCTATCCGGTCGGACCGGCCGGCCTCGACTTGGAGAGCGACAAGCCAGGGCTGTCCCCGCGACGGGATAGCACCCAACCCCCGAACCCGCAGCAAGCCGCTCCCCCGATCGGGGTCGCCGCCACGGGGGACTGGGCAATCCTGGCGCCCCCGCTTCTGCCCTCCGGCCAGGGAGTGCGACCGGACGACTGGTCTTCCGCCATGACCTTCTACGACCCTCGAGCAGCCGTCTCCAGCCGAGAATTCTCTGCGCCGGCGCCCCTTCACGCGGGGCTGAACCTGCAAGCGGAGCTTCTCGTGTGGGGAATCGCGGCACCCGACAGCCTGATCAAGATTTTCGGACACGAGGTCCGGGCCGGGAAGGACGGGCGCTTCTCCCTGCGTCATCCGGTCGCTGCCCCCTCGTCTCTCGACATCGCACTTGTGAACTCCGACCGGCCATCGCCGGAGTCCGACGAGGGGTGAGCCCGCGCGGCCATCTGGCGCTGGTGCTCCACGCGCACCTGCCCTTCGTCCGCCACCCCGAGCACGCCCACTTCCTGGAGGAGCACTGGCTGTTCGAGGCCATTACCGATTGCTACCTGCCGTTGCTCTCCGTGCTTCGGGATGCGGCGAGCCGTGGGTCGCGCTTCCGACTCTCCCTCTCGCTCTCCCCAACCCTGTTGTCCATGGTGGCGGATCCGCTCCTCAGGTTGAGGTATCTCGAATATCTCGATCGCCTGGAGAGGCTTTGCGTCCGCGAGGCCAACCGTCTGCGAGCAGACGCCGCCCGTCGTTCACTGGCCCGTTACTATCACCGGCGCCTGCTGCGGCTGAGATCCTTCTACCTGGATGAGCTTGGAGGCGACCTGATCGCCGCCTGGTCCGGGCTGGAGGGCAACGGAACGGTCGAGCTGATGACGACGGCCGCGACCCACGGGTATCTGCCCCTGCTGCGGGACGTACCGACCGCGGCAAAGGCCCAGCTCCGTGTCGGCGCCGACCAATTCGCAGGCAACTTCGGCCATCGCCCGGACGGCATCTGGCTGCCGGAGTGCGGTTACTATCCGGGACTCGAGCGGACGGTGGGAAGCGCTGGATTCCGCTGGTTCCTGCTCGACGCCCACGGGCTGCAGCAGGCGCGTCCGAGCCCGCCGCAGGGTGTCTACGCCCCGGTAAGCTCGGAAGGAATCGCGGTCTTCGGGCGTGACCCGCTGTCGGTGCGCGAGGTCTGGAGCCGCGAGCGCGGCTTCCCCGGACACCCGCTCTACCGCGAGTATCACAGGGATCTCGGTCTGGAGGATGGCGGCAGCGGCCTGGGGGATTTCCTGCCCCCGGGGGTGGAGAAGGCCCCGACCGGAATCAAGTATTTCCGTGTGACCGGGACCACGGAGCACAAGGCGCTCTACGAGCCCGCCGCCGCGCTGCGCCAGGCGCAGCTTGATGCCGGCCGATTTCTGGAGGCGCGCCGCCGTTTCCTCGCCCGTCTCACCGGGTGCCCGCATCCGCCGGTGATGGTCGCGGCTTTCGATGCGGAGCTCTTCGGGCACTGGTGGTTCGAGGGCCCGGCCTTCCTCGAAGCGGTGATCCGGAGACTGGACGCGGGCGAGGGACCAGACCCGGTAACGCTGGGAGAATATCTGGCTCGCCACGGCACGGCGGCGGTAGCGCAGCCCGCGGCCTCGAGCTGGGGAGAGGGGGGCTATAATGAGGCCTGGCTGCGCCCGGAGACGGGATGGGTTTACCTGCAGCTGCAACAGGCCGGCGCCGAGCTGCAGGGGTTGGTGCGCCAGCACTTGAGCCGCACGGGAGACGAACGCGCCGGGCGGGTGCTGCGCCAGGCCGCCCGCTCCTTGCTGCTGGCCCAGAGCTCGGACTGGACCTTTCACCTCGGGCGGGCAGGCGCAACGGACTACGCGCGGACGCGCCTGCGGGACCAGCTCGCGCGGGTGCGCTATCTTGTCCAGGCGCTGCGGGCCGGCGAGGTGTGCGAGCGACGACTCGGGGTGCTCGAACGGATGGACAACCTGTTCCCGGATCTCGATCTCGCCCACTTCTCATGACGGGGAGAGGGGACTGCTCACCCTTGGTGTCAGGTCGTCGAGGAAGACTCTCATGTACATCGCGATGGTCAGTGCCGAGTGCGCGCCAGCGGCCAAGGCCGGCGGCCTGGGAGACTTCGTCCAGGGGCTGGCGCGTGAGCTCGCCGCCCGCGGTCACGAGCTTGAGGTCTTTCTACCCAGGTACGACTGCCTGCGCTTCGAGAGCATCGCGGACCTGCACAAGGTCTATGAAGGCTTACAGGTGCCCTTTTACGGCGATTGGATCCGCTGCGACGTCGAGTGCGGCTGGAGCGAAGGCATCAGGTGCCTGTTCGTCGATCCGCAGTCGCCGGAGGGCTTCTTCCGCCGGGGTGTCATCTACGGGGAGCCGGACGACGCGGACCGCTTCGCCTTCTTCTCGCGGGCCGTGCTCGAGGTGATGCACCGGTCGGGGAGGCACCCGGATATCATCCATTGCAACGACTGGCACACCGGGTTGCTGCCGGTTCTGTTCCACGAGGTCTATGCCGGTCTCGGGATGACCCGTCCGAGGCTGTGCTTCACCCTGCACAACCTGGGTTACCAGGGCCGATCGGGGGAGTTCGTCTGCCATCAGGCCGGACTCGATCCGCAGCGGGTCATGACTCCGGATCGTCTGCTCGACCCCGAGCAACCCCATACCGCCAACCTGCTCAAGGGCGGCATCGTCTACGCCAACCATGTAACGACCGTCTCGCCGCGCTATGCCTGGGAGATCCGGTTCACCGAGCAGGGAATGGGGCTGCAGGAGACGCTGCGCATCCATGGCGAAAAACTGACCGGCATCCTCAACGGCATCGACGGCGCGACCTGGGATCCCCGAAGCGACAGCTACATCGCGCGTCATTTCGGGCCGGACAGCCTGCCCGAGAAGGCGGTGAACAAGTCCGAGCTCAGAAACAGGTTCGGGCTCGAACATGCGCACAAGCCTCTGGTGTGCGTGATCAGCCGCCTCGACCACCAGAAGGGAGTGGAACTGATTGCGCACGCCGTGCGCCACTCGCTATCCCGCGGGTGCCAGGTGGTGCTGCTCGGCAGCGCGCAGGAGCCCGCGATCGCGGCGCGATTCCTAGCCCTGAAGGGCGAGCTGCACGGAAACCCCGATTGCCACCTGGAGCTCGGGTACGACGAGAGGCTCGCTCACCAGATCTATGCCGCCGCGGACATCATCGTGATCCCGAGTCTCTACGAACCCTGCGGTCTGACCCAGATGATCGCGATGAAGTACGCCGTGGTGCCGGTGGCGCGCCGTGTTGGCGGTCTGGTCGATACTGTGTTCGACGCCAATTTCTGCGACCAGCCCTTTGAGCGGCGCAACGGCTACCTGTTCGATGATCCAACGCCCCAAGGGCTCGAGTCCGCCCTGGATCGGGCCATCGGTCTCTGGTTCGAGTACCCGCAATACTTCCGCCAGCTACGCCTGAACGGCATGGCGACGGACCATTCCTGGCGGGACCCGGCGCAGAAATACGTGGACATCTACGAGCGGATCCGCGCTTGACCGGGAGCGGCCCTCAGTTGCGGCGCGTGAGCGGGAGGTACCCGTCCTCGTTGAGCCCGGCGAAGTACTTATCGATCAGCGGGTGACGGACGGGCGCCAGGGACAGGTCAGGCTCCAGATTGCGTTCGGCGACGTAGGTTTCATGCTCGGCGCCGTCGACCAGCACCCGGTACCAGGGCTTGTCCCTTGGCGGCCGCGAACGTGCCACGCGCGTGTACCAGAGATCGCCGCCCTGGAAGACGGCGTCCACATCCACGATCACCCCGCGGTAATCGAATAGCCGATGGTGTACCAGCTGTCCGACGTGAAACTTGGCCTCGGCGGTCGTCATCTGTCCCTCGGAGCATCGGTGCTGGAGATCGCAGAGCGCGTTGGAGGGGGCTGCAGCCCGACCGTCCCGATTTCGCGTTCAGCGTCCGCGCGCGCTGCCGGAGCGCTGCTGATGTCGCGTGGTGACTGGCGAGGCAAGGCGTCAGGGTTTATCCGGGTGACGGGCGGCTGGGACATGGCGTGGTCCGTTCCGAGAGATGGGCATGCCGAGGCGCACGGCCGGGTCATCGGAGGCATCGTCGACCGCCATCTCCCCCGGGATACTCATGACGCGCTCGACCAGGCGCTCCCGGCTGTCCGGCTCGATCGCCGCCATGCCCAGGAGCAGGGTAACCCCCAACGCGAGCAAGACGAGCACCCACATCGGCGCGCCGCGCGAACGCCGCTCCAGGAAGAGGGGGCGCTCGCGCCAGCGGCGTTCCAGCAGCTCGAACTCGTCTTTCGGCATGGGTGGTAGGTCCCTCGCTAGCGGGCGCGAAACCAGCTCTTCGGCGTCAATGCGCGCCCCTACATACCGGGAAAGTCTAGTTAAGCAAGGAGCTTAGCGCAAAAACTATCTAAGGCGCCCCGGTCCCCCAAGGGCGGCCGGGGCGGTGGGCTCACGTATTGAGCCCGTGCCGGTGTTGAATAGGGGGCGTCGTCACGCCGTGCAGTGGGTTGCCCCGGCGGAGGCGGCACGAGAGAGCGGAAGGAGGCCCATTCCGGGGGTGCGACGTGCTCAAAACAGGAATCTCACGAGATGCTTCAGCTCCACTCCAGTAATCGGTTGGAATCCCTGTTCGACCGTTTCTCGGAAGTCACCGCGACCCCGCTCGCGGATCCATTGACGCCGGAGACGGTGGTGGTGCAGAACCAGGGCATGGCCCGATGGATCGCCCAGCAGGCCGCGCAGCGTGACGGGATTGCGGCCAACCTGGCGTTCCCCTTGCCTGCCAGCTTCTTCTGGGAGGTGATGTCGGCCTGGTTTCCGGGCTTGCCGCGAGACAGTGTCTTCGACCGGGAACCCCTGATCTGGCGCGTCATGGCGGAGTTGCCTCGGCACTTGGAAGCGCCCGCGTTCGCGGAGCTCGCGAGCTACCTGAGCGGCGAGCCGAGGGAGCTGAAGCGGCTCCAGCTCTGCACCCGCATCGCGGATCTGTTCGATCAGTACCTGGTCTACCGCCCCGACTGGTTGCTGGCCTGGGAGCGGGGGGAAGAGGCCCATTGGCAGGCCATGCTGTGGCGATCGCTTGCCGCTGGGACCGCCGCCGAGCACCGCGCCACCATGCTGGCGCGGCTGCGGGACGCTATCGCCTCTGGTCTCGCGCCCACGCGCCCGCTGCCGGAGCGGGTTTCCCTGTTCGGTCTCACGGCGCTGGCGCCCGCCTATCTGGAGATGCTCGCGGGGCTCTCCGGTCACACGACCGCGCACCTGTTCCTGCTCAACCCGTCGCGGGAGTATTGGGCCGATCTGGTCTCCGAGCGCCAGCGAGCGCGCCGTCAAGGGCTTGCCCACCGTTCCGGGGCGGTCGATACCAGCGCCCTGCTCGATGTCGGCAATCCCTTGCTGGCGTCGATGGGCCACGCCGGGCAGGAGCTCCTGGACCTCCTGCTGGAGCTCGATCCCGCGGATGATGAGGCATTCGTCGCGCCGGCAGGGGAGTCACTGCTCGCGCTGATTCAGTCGGACATCCTCGAGCTCAGGGATCGAAGGACCTGGCAGGAGACGGACCGAACGCCGGTAGCGCCAGACGACCGGTCGGTGCAGATCCAGATCTGCCACGGGCCGATGCGCGAGGTTCAGGTGCTCCACGATCATCTGCTGCGCCTGTTCGATGAGATCGACGGGCTCGAGCCCCGCGACATCGTGGTCATGGCGCCGGATATCGACCTCTATGCGCCATACGTCGATGCGGTGTTTGGGGCGGTTGCCGACGAGCATCAGATTCCCTGGTCGGTCTCGGACCGCCGCTTGCGTAGCGAGCGGCCGCTGACCGCCGCGTTCGCGAGCCTGTTGAAGCTGCCGACGAGCCGGCTCGAGGCCTCGGAGGTGATGGCCCTGCTCGAGGTTCCCGCGGTGCAGAGGTGTTTCGACTTGGACCAGGCCGGGCTCGAGCGCTTGCGTACCTGGATCGTCGAGAGCGGGGTTCGCTGGGGCTCCGACGCCGCCATGCGCGAGGGGCTTGGCCTGCCGCCGGAGGAGGCCAATACCTGGGCCTTCGGGCTGAGGCGGCTGTTTCTGGGCTACGCCCTGCCGCCGGAGCAGGCGCTGTTCGCGGATGCGGCCCCCTACCCGGATGTGGAGGGGAGCGGTGCGGTGCACCTGGGCACCTTGCAAGAGTTGTTGCGGCGCCTGGAGGCCTGGCGCGCCGAGCTCGCCATACCGGTGCCGGCGGCGGACTGGCCGGCGAGCGGCAACCGCCTGATCCGGGACTTCTTCGCCATCGACGCGGACGAGAGCGGCGAGGTGCAGATGCTGCGCGACGCCCTGCAGCGGCTGAGCCGCTACGCGGAGGAAGCCGGGCTGCGCGAGGCCGTCTCGGTGGAGGTGGTATCCGCCTGGCTGGAGGGAATCCTCGACGCGCCCGGCAGCCCGAACCACTTTCTCAGCGGGCGCGTCACCTGCTGCAACATGGTGCCCATGCGCAGCATTCCCTTCAGAGTGGTCTGCCTGCTGGGTCTCAACGACACCGACTTTCCCCGAAACCAGCGACCGCTGGGGTTCGACCTCATGGCGCAGACGCCGAGGCGCGGCGATCGCTCCCGCCGCCGGGACGACCGCTACCTGTTTCTGGAGGCCCTCCTGTCCGCCAGGGAGCGCCTTTACCTAAGCTACGTAGGGCGCGACGTCCGCGACAACAGCAGGAAGGGCCCCTCGGTCCTGGTCAGCGAGCTCACGGACTACATCGAGCGCTCCTTCCGTTGCGAGGGCGGGGACGGCCCTTTGCAGCGGATCACCGTAGAGCACCCCCTGCAGCCCTTCAGTCCCCGTTATTTCGATCCCACCGAGCCCCGGCTCCTCAGCTACCGGTCCGACTGGCTAGCGGCGGCAAGAGCGGATCGTGCCGACGAGCCACCCGCCTTCGTCGATTCTGAGCTGGCGGAGCCAGAACCGGAATGGCGGGAGGTGGAGCTGGAGGAGCTGATCCGGTTCTTCGCCAACCCGGCGGCCTTTTTCCTCAGGCAACGCCTTGGTGTGCGCCTGGCGGAAGCCGCCGATATTCTGGCAGACGTCGAGCCGTTCGAGATCACCGGGCTCGAGAAGTATGGCACGCGTCAGACGTTGCTCGATTTGGCCTTGACGGGGAAGGGCGCTGCGGGCGCCCTTCCGATTCTCCGAGGCGAGGGCCGCTTGCCCCACGGCGCCGTGGGGCAGCTCGCATTCGAGCAGCACGCGGCCGCGGCCGAGATCTTCGCGGCGCGCGTGCGGGCGCGCCTGCCGGAGCCGGGGGAGCCGCTCGAGGTGGACCTGGAGTTGGGGCCCAATCGGCTGCGTGGCTGGCTTCGCGGACCGCGGGAGAGCGGGCTCGTGACCTATCGCTTCGGCAAGCTCCGCGCCAAGGATCGGATCGCCGCCTGGATCAGGCACCTCGCCCTGTGCGCCGCGTACCCGCAGCAGTCCTGGGCGAGTCTTCACTTGGCGGAGGACCTGACCCTGCACATCGACCATGTGCCCTCCGCGCGCTCGCTGCTCGAGGACCTCTCGGATGTCCGCTGGCAGGGCCTGCGCGCGCCCTTGTGTTTCTTCCCCGAGACGTCCTTGGCGTTCGCCGAGGAGGGTGGGCTCTCAAGGAACGTATGGCAGCAGTGGGCGGGTGCCTATAACCAGTTCTGCGAGAGCCAGGACCCATACGCCGCCGTCGCCTGGCGCGGTCGGGAGCCGCTGGCGAGCGTGGAATTCGCCGGCCTCGCGGAGCGCGTCTGGCGACCGCTGCTCGATCGCTCCAGGCTCGGCAAGGCAGCGGAGGATGCATGCGCGGTGTGAAGTCCCTCGACCCGCTGACCCTTCCGTTGCGCGGACTGCACCTGATCGAGGCCAGCGCCGGGACGGGCAAGACCTACACCATCGCGACCCTGTACTTGCGGTTGCTGCTCAGCGGTGTGGCGATCGATCGCCTGCTGGTGGTGACCTATACCAATGCCGCCGTCGAGGAGCTGCGCGAGCGCATCCGTCGCCGCGTGGCGGAGGCCATGACCTCGCTGGAATCCGGCGAGGCGGGAGAAGCGCAGGATCCGGTTCTCGGCGAGCTGCTGCGGCGGCTGGAAGACAGGGCAGGCGCGCGGGTCCTGCTGGCCGAGGCGGTGACACGCATGGACGAGGCCGCGGTCCATACCATTCATGGCTTCTGCCAGCGCGCGCTGCAGGAGCATGCATTCGAGAGTCGTGCCCCCTTCGAGGCGGAGTTTCTGACCGAGGAGGAGACCCTGCGTCGTGAGATCGCCGCCGATTTCTGGCGCCGCAGGGTTGCCGCCATGGATGCGGAGGGCGCGGCCTGGGTGTGCGCCCAGTGGGCGAATCCGTCAAAGCTGCTCGCCGAGATCGCCGCGGGTCTCAGCCGGGACGATCTGCGCGTGATCCCGGAGGCGGCGGTCGTCGGTCTCGAGACGGCCGAGCAGCGGCGCGCGGGCCTGTTCGCGGAGCTGCGCGCCCTGTGGGCGGACGGACGCCCGGAACTGGTCGAGATCCTGACGTCCAGCGGGGCGCTCAACCACCGCTCCTACACCAAGAGCATCGTGACGCGAGCCGTGAAGGCGATGGACGAGCTGATGGCGCGCAGTCAGGCGCCGGCGGAGCTGCCGCGAGACTTCGATCGCTTCACGCCGGCGCTGCTGACGGAGAAGACGACGCCGGGTCGGACCCCGCCGGCGCATCCCTTTTTCGACCTGTGCGGGGAGCTGTCCGAGCTGGGAGAGACGCTGGCCAGTCTGCGCAGGGCCGCCTTCCTGACGGAGGCGAGGGATTTCGTTCGAACCGAGCTGGACCGTCGCAAGGCGGCCACCTCCCAGCTCTTCTTCGATGACCTGCTGCGGCGGCTGGATGCCGCCCTGGCCGGCGACGGCGGCGAGGTGCTGGCCCGCAAGCTGCGCGAACGCTATCCGGTCGCCCTGATCGACGAGTTCCAGGACACGGATCCAGTCCAGTACTCGATCTTCCGCCGGCTCTACGCGGGCCATCCCGCGTGTGGGCTCTATCTCATCGGTGATCCCAAGCAGGCCATCTACGCCTTCCGCGGCGCGGACATCTTCACCTACATCCGCGCCCGACGGGATGCCGCGGCGGAAGGAGCCCAGCATACCCTGGATACGAACTGGCGATCTTCTAGTCGCCTGGTCTCGGCCGTCAACCGGCTGTTCGTGCGCTCCCGAGCACCCTTCATCTACGACGCGGATATTCCGTTCATCCCGGTCAGCCCCGGACCGCGGGCCGACGACGATCCGCTTCGGATCCTCGGCGCCGAGCCGCCGCCACTGCACTTCTGGTTTCTGCCGCTCACCGAGGAGAACGGCACCAGAAGCGGCCGGATCACGAAGGAGGCGGCCGTGGATACGGCGGCAGAGGTCTGCGCCGGGCGGATCGCCGAGCTTCTGAACCTCGGGTACGAGGGCAAGGCGATGCTGGGAGACCGGCCCCTTGCCGCCAGGGACATCGCGGTGCTGGTGCGCACCCACCGCGAGGGCGCGATCATGCAGGGCGCCCTGCGTCGAGTCGGCGTGACGAGCGTCACGCTCAGCCAAGACAGCGTCTTCTTGACCGAGGAGGCAGGGGAGCTGTCCCAGGTCCTGGAGGCGGTGGCGGACGGCGCGGACGAGGCCCTGATTCGCGGCGCGGCGACTACGCGACTTCTGGGGGTTCCCCTTACCGAGCTCGCGCTTCTGGCGAGCGACGAACGGCGATGGGACGATCTGGTCGAGCGCTTCCAGGGTTACCGTGAGCGTTGGCGCGGCCGGGGCTTCATGAACGCCTTTCAAGCATTGCTGCATGGGGAGCGGGTAGCGGCCCGCCTGTTGTCCTACCCGGACGGGGAGAGGCGCCTCACCAATCTGCTGCAGCTCGCGGAGCTGGCCCAGGTGGCCGAGCGGGAGCATCCGGGTCCGGACGGACTGCTGCGCTGGTTTGCCGATAGCCGCGCCGAGTCGCCTCAGGGAAACGAAGCGGCACAGCTGCGCCTGGAGAGCGACGAGGACCTGGTGCAAATCGTGACCATGCACAAGTGCAAGGGTCTAGAGTATCCCGTGGTCTTCATTCCGTTTCCCTGGAGCAGCTTCGAGAGCAAAAAAGGACCGGTGCTGTTCCACCACCCTGACGACCTCGGCGCCTGCCTGGATCTGGGCTCGGCGCTGCAGGACCGGCACCGGGACCTGGCGAGAAAGGAGGAGCTCGCGCAGCGCCTGCGTCTCCTCTACGTGGCCGTCACCCGGGCGAAGCGTCTCTGCTACCTGTGTTGGGGACCGGTAAACCAGGCGGAGGGGTCGGCCCTGGCCTGGCTGCTGCATCCGGACCCCGGGCAAGAGGCGCCAGCGAGCAGCATGTCCGAGCTCGAACCCGAGGCAGTGCGCGCGGACCTGGAGTCCCTGGCGGACGAAAGCCTTGGCGCCGTCGCGGTCGAGGACCTGCCGCCGACACCAGGGAGCGCCCGGCGCACCCGGATGCGGGACCCGGCGACCCTGTCCGCCCGCGCGTCCCAACGGCAGATCCCTCGCGACTGGCGTATTGCCAGCTACTCCTGGCTCGCCGGAAGCGGGTCGGAGCCGGAGCGCCCGGATTACGATCAAGCGCAGACGACCGAGCCCGGAGACGCGCAGTCCCCGGACGCCGGGCCCACGGACCGCATCTTCCTCTTTCCCCGCGGTATCGAGAGCGGCTACTTCTTTCACGCCCTGTTCGAGCAGCTCGATTTTCCGGCCGCAAAGGGAGATGAGCTCGGGAACAGGATCGTTGCCTTGCTGGAGCAGTACGGCATCGACCCCACCTGGGGCCCGGTGGTCGAGTCGACCGTCGGGCACGTGCTGGACACCCCGCTGGAGGACGCGCAGCCGCTGAGGCTGAGGGATCTCGCGGCCTGCGAGCGGCTGAACGAGCTCGAGTTCCATTTCTCGTTTGGCAGACTGGACGCGGACCTTCTCAGAGACGCCCTGTCCGATTTCGAAGGATACCGGGAAACCGCAGACGGTCTGGCATTCGAGTCGGTACGCGGGCTCATGAAGGGTTACATCGATCTCGTCTTCCGGCACCAGGGGCGCTACTACGTCGCGGACTACAAGTCGAACCACCTGGGAGACCGGCTGACGGACTACGAGGCCGCCGGGATCGCGCGCGCGATGCGAGGGCATCGCTACCATCTCCAGTACCTGATCTATACGCTTGCCCTGCACCGCTACCTGCGCCGCCGCCTGTCGGGGTATGACTACGAACGGCACTTCGGCGGTGTCTATTACCTTTTCCTGCGGGGCATGCGCCCGGAGTCAGGACCGCGCCGCGGCGTGTACCCTGCGCGCCCGCCAGGGGATCTCATCGAGCGCCTGGACGGCCTGCTCGCGGGAGAGCGGAGATGAGAAAGAGCCGGATGACGGAGATCCTGAACCGCCTGCAAGGTGCGGCGAGGGAAGATCGTCTGCGCCTGCTGGACCTGCACTTCGCGCGCTGGATGAACGAGCTCTCGGGCTCCGAGAACCCGCTTTTGCTGTTGGCGGCGGCCCTCGCGAGCAGCCGCGTGGGGGCGGGAGACGTCTGCCTTGATCTCGCGGCCTACGCGGGCCGTCCGCTGTTCGCGCTGGAACCGGATGGGGGTGCGCCGCTTTTTGCCCCTGGACTGGAGGAGTGGCGCGGCGCACTGCGTCGGGCGGAGGTGGTCGGTGCGCCCGGGGAGGATACACCGCTGATCCTCGACGCCAGGGACCGCCTCTATCTCGGGCGCTACTGGCGGTTCGAGCGGGGTCTAGCCGATGCCCTGCGGGCGCGCAGCGGCGTCTGGGCGCCGGGGGTGGATCGCGCCCTGCTGCGTGCCGGGCTCGACCGGCTGTTTCCGCCCCGGGAAGACACCGATTGGCAACGGGTCGCGGCCGCGATGGCGGTGCTGCTGCCCTTCTGTGTCATCTCCGGTGGTCCGGGAACGGGCAAGACGCGGACCGTGACCGCGATTCTCGCGTTGCTGCTGGAGCAAGCGGGGCGGCCCCTGCGGATCGGAATGGCTGCGCCCACGGGAAAGGCGGCGGCGCGCCTGGTAGCCTCTTCCGCCGCAGCGCGTCAGCAGCTGTCATTGAGCGATGACATCGCGCAGGGCTTGCCGACCGAGGCGGCGACGCTGCACCGCCTGCTGGGATTCCGCCCCGGACGCTCGCGGCCCCGGCATGGGCGTGACAATCCGTTGCACCTGGATGTCCTGATGGTCGACGAGGCATCGATGGTGGATCTGCCGCTCATGTCCAGACTGCTCGCGGCCCTCCGGCCGGAGACCCGGCTCATCCTGCTCGGTGACAAGGATCAGCTCGCCTCGGTGGAGCCGGGCATGGTGCTTGGGGACATCTGCGGGCGGGGCAGGGAGAGCGCCTACTCGGAGCCGCTTTGCCAGGCGCTCGCGGACCTCGCGGACACCCGGCTGGAGCCGATCTTGGCGCCACCCATCGCGGATCACGTCGCCGTGCTGCGCGAGAGCTACCGTTTCGCGGGACGCCCTGGAATCGCCGCAGCCGCGACATCGGTCAACCTCGGGCAGGGGGATGCGGCCGTCGCCGTTCTGACCGATCCGGGCTATCCGGATGCGCAACTCGATACGGTGCCCGTGGAAGGTCTGCGCGACTACCTTCGGCACTGGCTGGTTCCACGCATGCGGGCATGTCTTGCGGCGACGGAGCCCGCCAGTGTTCTCGAGGGTTTCAACCGTTTCCGCGTCTTGTGCGCGGTGCGTGAGGGCCCGCTTGGAATACACTCGGTCAACCGCCTGTGCGAATCGGTACTGTTGGAGGAAGGCGTCATCGCCCGCATCGGCCATGAGGCCTACGCCGGGCATCCGCTTCTGGTGACCAGCAACGACTATCGGCTCGGCCTTTACAACGGAGATGTCGGAATGGCGCTCGCGGACGGCTCGGCGTCACGACGGGTGGGCGTCTGGTTCGATACGGGGGAGGGCCCCCGGCGGGTCGCCTGGCCGCGTATGCCATCCCATGAGACGGCGTTCGCCATGACCGTGCACAAGAGTCAGGGCTCGGAGTTCGACGAGGTAATCCTGATACTGCCACACCATAACAGCAGGGCGATGACTCGTGAGCTCCTCTACACGGGCATCACCCGGGCACGGGACCGCGTGGTCGTGATCGGCAGCCCCGAATCTGTCGTGACCGCTGCCGGAAGCCGCGTGGATCGAGTCTCGGGTCTCTACGAGGCGCTGTGGCTATGACTGGGTCGGGAGCAATCGAACGTCAGGCGCCGCGACCTTGTCCAGTCCGCTGCCCGTTTCGTCCTGGTGCGCGAAAGGTCAGTAGGCGGTAAACCTGCGGCCAGGATCACCGTTGAGGCTGGGATACATGCGCTGCGCGGGAGGTGCCCAGTCGTACGGTTGCGATCCCCATTGCGGTTCATCCGGGGCCGACCAGCGCTCATCGGTCCTCTCGTCGCTCCTTCGGTCGTTGCGGAAATCACCGCCTCGCCCGCCGGCGCCCCAGGAGGGCGAGGTGGCGGGACCGTAGCCGTAACCAGGATCCCTTTGCCATTCGGGATAGGCGTAGGGTTGCTGATACCAGTGTTGTTCAGGTCCCGCCTGGCGGCCGTAATCGTAACGCGATGAAGGGCCCGCCAGGTCCTGCCCGCCGAAGTAGGTATCGGGGCGTTCGGCCTCGAGTCTCTGTCTCTCGCGATCGCTCAGCGGCCGGAAAGTGAAACGCTCCATCGGGTCCTGCTGAGGACGCAACGGTCGATAAGCGGGTGGGCGATCCGCTCGCTGGCCAGGGAAATCAGGGGCCGATTGCCGGAAGGCCGGGTATGCGGCATCTGGCAGCGGGTAACGATCGGCGGATCCGTATTGTTGCTCCGGGCCGCGCAGATGGTTGTCCTGCGGCCGGAATCGGATGTCGTCGCGCTGCGGGGACGCCTGCGACGGGTCCTGGCGGGCCTGTTGCTTCTCCGCGGGATCTGTTGTATCCGGGGCCTCGCCGTCTGGCCAAAGGAGAGCGGTTCCCACAACCCCGATCAGCAACAAGGCGGCCTTTTGTTTCGTATTCACGGTTCAAAACCCATTTAATCCCGCAATCTTACCGTTAGATTTTAGACCAATTTTTAAGTTCCGGGGTTAACGCGATGCGGTTGAGGAATATTTGCCTGACGAAGGGTCGCGCTGCAACACGGGGCGGATCGCCGGAACGGCCATGTTTTCGGGATCGATCTGTCCGGTCTTCGGCGCCGGGCACAGGCGTCTGAACGCCCGGGAGGCGTTGGCGTCGTCGCTACGACCGCTTCGCTTACAGCGCGGCGTCTGCGACGCGCGCCTCCACTTCCTTGTCTCGCTCGATCAGGGCGTAGGCCGAGTGATTGTGAATGGACTCGAAGTTTTCGGATTCCACGATGTAGGCGCCGACCCGGTCATCCTGGTTCAGTCGCACGGCGACATCGCGAACCATGTCCTCCACGAACTTCGGATTGTCGTAGGCGCGCTCGGTCACGTACTTCTCGTCCGGACGCTTGAGCAGACCGTACAGCTCGCAGGATGCCTCCTTCTCTACCAGGTCGATGATCTCCTCGACCCAGATGAAGCCGCGGTTGCGAACCTGCACGGTGACGTGGGAGCGCTGGTTGTGAGCGCCGTACGCGGAAATTTCCTTGGAGCAGGGACACAAGCTGGTCACAGGCACGACCACCTTAATGTACATGGTGGGCTTGCCATCGCTGATCTCACCGATGAAGGTCACGTCATAGTCGAGCAGGCTCTGGACCCCGCTGATCGGGGCTTGCTTGTTCACGAAATAGGGGAAGCGCATCTCGATGTGGCCCTTCTCGGACTCGAGTCGCTCCGCCATCTCCCGCAACATCTCCTTGAAGGAGCTGACGCTGATCTCCTTCTCGTGGCTATTGAGGATCTGCACGAAACGGGACATGTGCGTGCCCTTGAAGCTGTGGGGCAGAAACACGTACATGTTGAACGAGGCGACGGTATGCTGCTCACCGTCACTGCGGTCGCGCACCCGCACGGGATGCCGGATGTCCTTGATGCCGACCCTGTCGATGGCAATGCGGCGACTGTCCTTGCTGGCCTGAACATCAGCGATGGTCGACGTGGCGGGCATGCGTTTCAGTACTGACTCCATGGGATCATACCTCGGGGCGCGGTCACTGGCAGCGTTTCGCCTGAGAATCTAGCGCCTGAATCCTGATCCTCAAACTGAAAAATTGCCGGGAAATGCCGTGAAAGCTTGAGCGGATAAACTTTTTAATTATCCGGTGAAGTAAGGGTCGCAGCAAGCAAATCCAATCCCGGGCGAACGGCCGGGGTCATCGATCTCTGCACACCATGAATTCGGCGATCCATCGCAGGGGGTCGGCGCGCTGGTCGAAGACGGAGAGACTTGCCAGGGCCTGCTGCAGCAGTCCGACCGCCGCCTCGCGGGCTTCAGACAGACCCATCAGGGCCGGGTAAGTGGCCTTTTCCTGAATCCGGTCCTTGCCTCGCGTCTTGCCGATCACGGCGGTCTCACCTTCCACATCGAGGATGTCGTCCCGGATCTGAAAGGCGAGGCCGAGACATTTTGCATAGCGGTCCAGTTTGTCCGCCAGATCCGCATCCAGATCGGGATGGGCCTGGGTCGCCATGCGCATGCCGGCGCGAATCAGGGCGCCGGTCTTATGGATGTGGATGTTCTCCAGCATCGCGACGTCGATCCGTTGTCCTTCGGCCTCGAGATCCAGCGCTTGCCCACCGGCCATGCCGCGTGAGCCGCTGGCGCGGGCCAGCGTGTCGAGCATCGCAAGTCGGGCCGCGGCGCCCCCGGGCACCGCGTCATCGCCGGCGAGCACCTGGAAGGCGAGGGTCTGCAGCGCATCCCCGGCGAGGATGGCGGTCGCCTCGTCGAAGGCCTTGTGACAGGTCGGCCGGCCGCGGCGCAGCTCGTCATCGTCCATGGCCGGCAGATCGTCGTGGATCAGGGAGTACGCATGGATCAGCTCCACCGCACAGGCGACGGCGTCGAGCGACGCCGGGGCGAGCCCGATGGCCTCTGCGGTGGCGTAGACGAGGGTCGGCCGAATGCGCTTGCCGTTCCCGAGGCTCGCATAGCGCATGGCCTGGTGCAGGCGCACCGGCTGAATGCCCGGCGCCGGAAGCCATCGCTCCAGGGCAGCCTCCACACGCTCCCGACAGCGGGAGAGAAAGGGCTCGAGCCGGGCGTCAGCCATCTTCGTCGAACGGCTCGAGTGCCTCTTCGGCGGTCTTGCCCGTGAGTATCTGCACCTTCTGCTCGGCCTCGTCCAGGGCCTTCTGGCACGCGCGAGTGAGCCCTATTCCACGCTCGAACGCGGCGAGCGACTCGTCGAGCGTCAGCTCGCCCCGCTCCAGGATGTCGACCAGGGACTCCAGCTCGGCGAGGGCTTGCTCGAAGGTGGGAGGGGATTTCGCGGCGTCGGAGGTCATGGGGTTTGATACTGCCTTCGGAGCTACGGTAATTTACGCCGGTTCGGCGGTCTTTCCAACCTTGACCGCCCTCGCCCTGAAACGCCAGCAGCAAACAGGAAGACCAAGGACTGCCATGAGCGGCAACTATGACGCCTCAGCCATCGAGGTCCTGAGCGGGCTCGACCCGGTGCGCAAGCGCCCGGGCATGTACACCGACACGACCCGGCCCAACCACCTGGCGCAAGAGGTCATCGACAACAGCGTCGACGAGGCCATCGCCGGCTATGCGCGCAATATCGAGGTGGTCCTCTTCTCCGACGGCTCGGTGCAGGTGACGGACGACGGCCGCGGCATGCCGGTGGACCTGCATCCCCAACAGGGCCTGCCCGGCGTGGAGGTCATCCTCACCAAGCTCCACGCGGGGGGCAAGTTCTCCGCCGAGAACTACCGCTTCTCGGGCGGCCTCCACGGGGTCGGGGTTTCGGTGGTGAACGCCCTGTCCAGGCATCTGGAGGTGTGGGTAAAGCGCGGTGGGAAGGAGTACAACATGGCCTTCGGCGGCGGCGCGAAGGTCACCGAGCTCGAAGAGGTGGGCGCGGTCGGGCGCAACAACACCGGGACCCGACTGCGCTTCTGGCCGGACCCGAAGTATTTCGACAGCCCGAAAGTCTCTGTTCGCCAGCTAACCCATCTGCTTCGGGCGAAAGCCGTGCTGTGCCCGGGCTTGCGGGTCGCATTCCGCGACGAGGCGAGCGGCGAGGAACAGGAATGGTGCTACCAGGACGGGCTCAAGGACTATCTCAGCCAGGCGCTCATCGGCTTCGAAACCGTTCCTGGGGAGCCCTTCGTGGGCAACATGGAGGGCCGTAGCGAGGCCGCCAGCTGGGCCGTCGCCTGGCTTCCGGAGAGCGGCGACCCGGTCACGGAGAGCTATGTCAACCTCATTCCGACGGTTCAGGGCGGCACCCACGTCAACGGGCTGCGCACCGGACTCACCGAGGCGGTGCGGGAATTCTGCGAGTTCCGCAATCTGCTGCCGCGTGGGGTAAAGATCTCGCCCGACGACGTCTGGGGCCGCTTGAGCTACATTCTCTCCGTCAAGCTGCTGGACCCGCAGTTCTCGGGACAGACGAAAGAGCGCCTGTCGTCCCGGGAGTGTGCCGCCTTCGTCTCCGGCGTGGTGAAGGACTCCTTCAGCCTGTGGCTGAATCAGCATGTGGCGGAGGCGGAGCGCATCGCGGACATCGCCATCGGAGCGGCCCAGGCGCGCCTGCGCGCCGGGCGCAAGGTGGTCCGCAAGAAGGTGACCCAGGGGCCGGCCCTGCCGGGAAAGCTCGCGGACTGCACCTCCACCGACCCGGAACGCAGCGAGTTGTTCCTGGTCGAGGGCGACTCAGCGGGCGGCTCCGCAAAACAGGCCCGGGACCGCGAGTTCCAGGCCATCATGCCCCTGCGCGGCAAGATCCTGAACACCTGGGAGGTGGACCCGGCCGAGGTGCTCGGCTCCCAGGAGGTGCACGACATCGCGGTGGCGATCGGCGTTGACCCGGGGAGCGGGGATCTCTCACGGCTGCGCTTCGGCAAGGTGTGCATCCTCGCCGACGCCGATTCGGACGGCGCTCACATCGCCACCCTGCTGTGCGCGCTCTTCCTGCGCCACTTCTCGCGCCTGGTGGCCGAAGGGCACGTCTACGTCGCCATGCCGCCGCTGTACCGCATCGACGTCGGCAAACAGGTCTTCTACGCCCTCGACGACTCGGAACGCCAAGGGGTGCTAGATCGCATTGAGGCCGAGAAGCTCCGAGGCAAGATCAGCGTGCAACGCTTCAAGGGCCTCGGCGAGATGAATCCCGCCCAGCTGCGCGAGACCACCATCCACCCGGATACGCGCCGGCTGGTCCAGCTCACGGTGGAGGAGGGCGATCGGAGCACCCAGCTGATGGATATGCTGCTCGCCAAGAAGCGCGCGGCGGACAGGCGCGCATGGCTGCAGACGAAGGGGGATCTGGCGGAGGTGTGAGAAGCGCGCACCTTCGTTCCGGCGTTCGGGACCATCCGCGCGGGTCGCTCGGCGCCGCCGAGACGCGGCTCCGGTGATCCCCCAGGCGACGCGATTTCCTTCCCTTTCCCATGGCTTGGCGAATGGCCGGCGAGGTTAAACTGCCAAAATAGATCCTCTTGGAATCCTCGCAGCATGCGCGCTTTCTCCTATGGGCACGCCGAAGGCGACAACTGGCGCGACGCGGCCGACCGCTGCCTGACGGCGCTCGGCCCGGTTCCGGATGCCGGAAATCTCGGCTTTCTCTATGTCACCGATTCCCTGGGGGATCACATGGAGCAGGTGCTGGATCGGTTTCGCGCGACCACCGGCGTGCGGCACTGGGTCGGAACCGTCGGCATGGGCATCTGCGCGACCGGGGTGGAGTATTACGATCGGCCCGCCGTGGCCGCCATGGTCGGCGAGTTTCCGCCGGGTTCCTTTCGTGTCTTCCCGACTTTGGTGAAGGATCTGGACGAGCTCAGCGCCGAGGACAAGGGCTGGGTGGCCGAGAACAGGCCCTATCTCGGACTGGTTCACGCGGATCCTTCCAACCCCCACACCGAGGGTCTGATCAGGCAGCTCGCCGCCTGCACCGCCACGGGGTTCCTGGTGGGAGGGCTCGCGAGCTCGCGGCACCAGGTTTACCTCTACGCCGACGGCGTCACGCAGGGTGGAATGGCGGGCGTGCTGTTCTCGGACGAGGTGAGCGTCGTCACGCGACTCAGTCAGGGATGCTCCCCCATCGGACCGCAGCGCACCATCACCGAGGCCCAGCGCAACATCATGATCAGGCTCGACGGTGAGCCTGCGCTGGACGTGCTCAAGCGCGACATCGGCGAAATCCTCTCCCGCGACCTGAGCCGGATCGGCGGCTACATCTTCGCCGGCCTGCCCATCTCCGGCTCGGATACGGGCGACTACCTGGTACGTAATCTGGTCGGCATTGACCCGAGGAACGGACTGGTCGCCATCGGCGATGTCGCCGAACAAGGATCGCAGGTCATGTTTTGCCGGCGCGACGCCAACACGGCAAAGGACGATCTGCTGCGCATGCTCGACGGCATCGAGGGCCGCCTGAACGGGAGGCCGCGGGGCGGCGTCTACGTCTCCTGCCTGGGGCGCGGCGTCAATCTGTTCGGACCGGGCTCGCAGGAGTTGCGGCTTATCCAGGATCGGCTCGGCGATTTCCCGCTCGTTGGCTTCTACGCCAATGGCGAGATCTCCCAGGATCGGCTCTACGGCTACACCGGGGTGTTGACGCTGTTTCTCTAGCCATCGCCCCGGCGACCGCGGGGCGAGGTGTGTTCTCGGTGCCAGCGGTCAGCCTTCGCCAGACGAGGGGCGCTTTCCGGACAATCCCGTCAGTTCCCAAAGGGCATCGAGCTCCTGTTTCAGCCTCGCGACCTCGGCCTCCAGGACGTCGATGCGTCCCTTGGACGAATGACTGCTGGCTGCCACCGCGGGCGCGGCAATATCTTCTTGCACCACCGCGCCGCTCAGCAGATGCGCGAATCTTTCCTCCCGCCTGCCGGGAAGCCGGGGCAACCTCACGACCAGGGGCGGATCCCTCTGCTCCAGCGAAGCCAAGATCTGCTCGACCGCATCCAGGCCCTGGATCTCTGCCATCCGTCCGGCGTTGGTCCGTAGCTCACCGATGGTTTGCGGGCCGCGCAGCATGAGCGCGCAGATCAGCGCCTGTTCCTGCCGGTTCAGATGGTAGTTCGAAGCCATCTTGTGGTCGTAACGCTCGGCCCGGCCGGCGAAGCTGGCGTGGATCAGGCCCCGATCACGCAGCTCGTTGACCGTATGCCCCACCTCTCCCGCCGTGAGGCTCATCACCGGGTCACGGCTGGTCTTCTGGTTGCAGGCCACCACCAGCGCGTTGAGCGTGAGCGGATAGGCGTCCGGGGTCGTACGCTGCTTCTCCATCAGGCAACCGAGGACGCGCGCCTCGATCGGTTCCAACAGCGGCGGCTCATGCGCCTGTTCTCGGTTTTCCGGGTTCCCGTCCATCATCATTCTCCCCGTGAATCTCGTTTAATCCCCATGCGAGCACCCTGCGGACGCGGTCGTTAAGCAAGGAACTCGCCTCGACCGCATCGACCCAGCGAAACTCATGATGCTCCGGGGCGCCGAGCTCGGCGCTCACCGGGAGGATCACGGTGCCGCTCGGAGCCTCCGCGAGGTAATAGCGCGCAATCTTGCCATCGCCGTACGGCAGGGTTTCGGTGTACGCCTCGCCCCAGCGGAAATCCAGATGATCGAGGCACGTCTCTTCCGCTACCTCCCTGCGCGCGGTTTCGAGCGGGTGCTCGTCAGGCTCGACCTCTCCCTTCGGAAAATCCCAGTAGCGGTAACACCGCAGCAGCAGGAAACGCCATTCGCCCTCGATTCTGCGCACGACCACCACGCCCGCAGAACGTTTTCTGAGTTTCGTTCGCATCCACAAGCCTCGGCGGATTTTCTCTGGTATCGGAAAAGCGAGCTCGGTCCGAGTGCGCCCGTCGCGGAGTACCGTCCGATCATCCGTTAGTCTACCCGATCTGTTACGATCTTCAGACGACCCGAAGATGGGTGCGAGCGCCGTGTCGGCGGGACATGTACTTTGACGCCCGGGTTCGCGGGAAGCGCTGGTTTCAGCCAGGATGGTTAAAGAATCAGCGCCTCGCGAGCGCACGAAGATTAAAGAAACAAAACACCATGCTCGTCAGTATCATCATCACAAATCGTAACTATGGAGAGTATATCGGACAAGCGATCGACAGCGCTCTGAACCAGACGTACACGCCCATTGAGGTGATTGTCGTCGACGACGGATCTGAGGACGATTCCAGGGAGATTATCGCTGGTTTCGGCACGAAGGTCCGCTCGATCCATAAGGAATGGCAAGGTCAGTGTTCTTGCTTCAATGCAGGTTTTGCGAAAAGCAGCGGAGATCTGGTCATATTTCTCGATGCGGATGACATGCTGATGCCAGACGCCGTCGCCCATCACGTCTCCAGCCACTCCAATCCTGCGGTCATGAAATCGAGCGGGTATCTCGATCCGGTGAATGCAAGCGGGTTCTCGATCGGCGGCAGAATACCAAAGCGACTCTTTCCGTCCGGGGACTACAAGGCACATTTTATCGAGCGGGGGCCGGGGCCTATCGCTCGGCGTTTACCTCCGGCAATGCCTGGTCCCGGTGGTTTCTCGAGCAAGTGCTGCCCTTGCCCCATGATGATCAGATCGGCGCAGATGGCTACCTTACGGCGATCGACGGCTTCTTCGGCAACATCGAAAGCATTCACGGCACGGTTGCCCGTTATCGAGTCCATGGCCGGAACAAGGGTCCGTGGCTTATCTCGGATGCGCGTCAATACTTGCGTCGGCGCGTCAAAGGATGGGAGCACCGGAGAGAATTCGCGAAGAGGTGGGCCGAGCGCCTTGGCCTCGACGTGGATGCCGACGCCTGGACTCATCGGAACGCGCGAATCGTTCTGATGAAGCACGCATCGAAGCTCATTGGCGAAGCGGAACGAGGACCGAATTTTTGGGAATTGGTGTCCGCGCCTTACCGCAGTTCCAGATAATCCCTGTCTCGCTCGGCTGCATTGACTTTCGCCTATGCGTTGAGCTCTTTGCTGCCACTCCCTGTCGCTCTCCGACTAACCAGGCGATTGTTGAATTTTGACGTATTGGGAAGTGCCGGCGGCGAGGAGCACGCTTCGCGGTAATCTCTGCCCGTGATGGGGCGATTCCGGCGGTACAAGCACTTGATCCGAGCCGCGCTCGCCGCGCTTGCGCTACCGGTCAGCTCACGGGGGAGGGGGAGCGACTACGGCTTGCTTGTTCTCGCTGCGCGCCCGGCGCAGAGAAACCTGTCGTCATGGAGTCGAAGCAGAATTTGCCTGTATCCCATGTAGACCAATTGCGCAAGGTTGCCCGCGATCGTCTTCTTGAAGACGACAGTGCGGTACAGCACGACATCATCTGGCCAGAGGCGGTCCACGACCTTGTTCTTGAAGGCGCAGGAATCCACGAGCGTAAATCCCTTTTCCAGTACGCTCTTGATATTCAACAATTCCAATACCACGCCCGGATGATAATTCTTGTACTTTTCACTGTAGGTGGTTTTAATTTCGTATGCGTTGTTTTGCGCCTTGAATCGGAAAGATATGGCTAATACTTCATCACCTTTAACAAGAGCCTGGAATTCAATTTTCTTTTTCTTCTCGCCCCGGCCTATCGCTTCTTCAAGGTAGCTCCTTCGGTTGATGTCGGAAGATGTGACATGTCCGTGCCTTGCTTTCCAGCTGATATTTTCCGTAGCCATGTAGACAGGTAGCCAACGCTCTACGAGATTATCCTCGGCAGTAACGTACCGAGCGCCAACTTTATCCAGGAGCCTTGTTATGATACGCCTATTCTCTTTGCGATATTTTCTCGGAAGCTTGTTTTGATACTCTTCCCAACTCGTGGATTTCACGACCGCTTTTCGCGACCTCCGAATCTGGCAGAAACTGCAATCCGAGGCGATTTCGAATCCTTCCTTGCGATGAGTTGGCGATACAATCATCTGGACCTTGAGGCGATCCATAAGGGCTCGAAAAACCGATGACAGCGGAACGCTTCCATCGTAGAGAACGTCCGACATGAGGCAGTCCCGGAACTGCCATAGCATCAAATAGGGAAAGAAGACGGCTTTTCGCTTTAGGCAAACCGGGAACAGGCAGACGAGGCGACCGGAATGGTACCCGGTGACGATGAATACCTTCTCGCTCTTGTCGAGGTGCTTGAGCGCAGACAGCAGATTCCACCGCTCGTAGAACGGATTGGGAACACGCGCGTTTTCGGCCAGAAGGTCCCACGCATCCGGGTCGATGGTGGCGGCATCGGCTCTATCGACCAGCCTAAGGTCGATTTGCAGCGGATAAGCCCTCTCTGGACCTGCGCCAGCAATGGGCTTCAATTCTGGCACTCCCGGCGGGGTTGCGCTCACGAATCCTTCATCCGTCTGTGCCTCGGTCCGCCCGTTCGCCGCGGCCGGAGCAACCTGCCCACGAGCCTGCGGGGAAAGGCAAACAGAAGAGGCAGGGAGACACGCAGGATCGTCAGTTTTCGGCTGGTCAGCAAACGGTCGGCCCACGGCGTCAAGTAGGCGGCGAATCCAGCCAGGTAGTCGCCTTCATCGAAGGCGCCTTCGTGAAAATAGCGCAGGAACAGGCATGTACTCACCATCCCGGGTGAATATTTCGCGTAGCGCTCGTCGTATGTCCCGTGGGAGAAATAGACGGTCTTGCCCTCGACGTAAGCAACCTCTGCCGCCACGGGCTCGTCGTCCAGGAACAAAAGGCCGACGCGCAACGCCCCGCGAGCGGCGAGGCGGGAAAACAGGTCATGGTAGAAGGCCAGGGTCCGCTCGTCCTTGCCGATCCCGACCCGGCCAGATTTCCAACCCTTGGACTCGAGCTCGACGTAGAGGCGCAGGGAGGTCTGCCAATCGTCCGTCCCCTCGTAGACTTGAAAGCGCAAGCGTTCGCCGAAAGCGTTCTGCATGCGCGCAACCTTCTTGCGCATCTTGGGGTGGGCCTGCCAGCGTTCCGACCAGGAGCGGTCAAGTTCCACTATGGGGCTCGACTGGCCGTCGCGAACGCGTACCCAATAGAAGGGCGGGGCGAACAGGCGCGGAAGCTCGGATGTCGCGGCCAACCCCTCGGGAATCTCCACCAGATGAAATCGATGCCAGCGAGCCCGGTTCGAAATCAGGAAACGCGCCAATGCTTGCCAGGCGGTATCCTCGAACCCGCGTCGGATAAGCGGATAGGGCTTATCGGCCTCCCATTGCGCCGCGTATTCCAACTGCCAGAAAAACCAGCCAGAATCCTTGGGACGAGAAAGCTGAAACGGAAAAATGGCAACCACGCCGTCCCTTCCGGTCGCCACGAGCACATAGAGAAAGATGTCCGGTGCCGAAAAGGCGGTTACCGAGGCCATGAAGAAGTCGAAGCCGTTGAAGACGGATCGGTACGTGCAGTCGGCGTGGAGCTCTCTCCACGCCTCCTCGAGCGTCGCTACCGCCTCTGGCGATTCGTAGCTTGCGATACTGAGCTCGCTCATCAGAACCGCCCGGCCAACTTCACGAGAACATCGGCCCGCTCCCAGATCGCCGCCTTGTGCGTGACGAATACGACGGTCTTTCCACTGAGGTCGAGGAGGTGGGAGAGAACGAGTTCTTCGGTCGCGGCGTCCAGCTCGTTGGTCGCCTCGTCCAGCACCAGCACATCGGGATCATGATAGAGCGCTCGGGCGATGCCTACTCGCTGCCGTTCGCCGCTGCTCAGGGTGTGACCCCCATCGCCAACCGGCGTGTCGTAGCCGCTCGCCAGTTGCTCCCGCGCGAGCCGATGAATTCCCGCGGCGCGAGCGGCGGCCTCGACCCGTTTCAAATCGATATCCGTTTCGCCGAGGGCGATATTCTCGGCCAAGGTGCCATCGACCATTTGTACCTGTTGCGGCACATAGCCCACCCCGTTTTGCCACTGCCGCCGGTTGCCGGCGGTCAGCGGCACGCCGTCGACGAGACAGCGGCCCGACGTAGGCTCGATCAAACCTAACAGCAGATCCAGCAAGGTTGATTTTCCGGCGCCCGACGGACCGATTACGCAGGTGAGCCGCCCCGCAGGAATGGTCGCATCCAGATCTTCAAAGACTGCTGACGCGGAGTGCGGATAGCGGAAAGAGATTGCCTCCAGGCGGATTTCCGTTACCAGGGGCAGGCGCCCGAGAGCCACAGGTTCGGGCGCCCGGGACCTGCTGCGCTGATCCAGCTCCGACAAGAGGTCATCGACCACGGTAGCGCCGTATCGAATGGTCTCGACCCCTTTCAGCAGCGACTTCAGCACCGGCACCAGCCGATAGGCGGCGAAGGCATAGAAAGCGAGCACGCCGATGGCGCTGAAATTCGATTGAGGCAGATCGGTCAGATAGAGCGCAACCGCCAGCAGCAGACCAAAGGCCATCACCTCGATCAACTGCGCCGGAACGAAGTTCAGTATCTCGTAGCGGTTGGTGATCCTCACGACATCCTTGGCGGGTCCGGCGAAGCGTTGTACGAAGAAGGGCTTCTTTCCACCGATCTTCACCTCCTTGAACAGCGCCAAAGCTTGCGACAGGCCAGCGAACATACCAGCCTCCGCCTTGGCGTGCGCCTGGCCCAGACGCTCGACCTCGCGCACGATAAAGAAGTGAACCAGCAGGTAACCGCCGCCCAGGACGATGGCGGTCAGGGCCGTCGCCCACGGGTTGACGAGAAGGAGCAGGCACGTGATGGACACGGCAACGATGATGTCGGCGACCAAGCCCATGGCGGCCATCAGCGTCTGGATGACAACCCGCTCGACCTCCGACAGGATGGTGGTCGACATCTCGGAGACCTTACGGCGGTTGAAATCGAGCAGCTCTTGGTCGAGATAGAGCGACAGCAGCCGGATCGACAGGTGGTAACGCTTTTCGTTAAACAGGCGCAGCGACAGCCAATAGTCGAGCATGGTCAGGGCGTTGCTGATGACAAGCACCACGAGAGCGAACAACCCCGTGACCCATACGAGCTTGTCGTCCAAGCCAGCAGGCAGGATTCCCTTCAACAGGATGAAGAAGCGGCTGGTGTCGGCCAGCGAGGGATCGCTCAGGATGGCGATGAAGGGCATGATCGACGCAACGCCCAGCGCCTGTATCACGCCGTCCGCCGTGGCGACGGCAAGCAGCATCGCGATGCGTCGCAGCTCCGCGCCCTCGAAAAGAGACAGCAATCGAACAGCAGTAGTTGACAACGTTGGACGCCAAGAACGCAGGAGAACGGAAGGTCGCCGTTCTTCGAACCATCTAAACGCTTAATCTTGGTCCGAAAAAACAACTAGGCACTGTGCCGTAATTACCGCCAGTCTTCAAGTGAATGCTGAGGAATCACCGATGGTTCGCGCCGTGAGCCACGACACCAATGGCATTCCCCGCGGCATCAAAACGGCCTTGCAGATTGCGTCACTCTGCCCTCATGTGGCTTCTCTCGCTGCCGGGTCGCGGGTCACCCTGGCGACGGTGCCGCCGCCAGGGGGGCTCATTCCGGCATGTTCGGCGGGTCCATGTCCAGAAGGGCGGGTTCCTGACAATGGGTCTCCTTGGCCAGCCAGTCCTTGAGCAGATCCACGTGCTCGCTCTCCTCGTCCGACATCTCTCCGGCGATGCGGCGCACGGCCGGATGTGGCGAGCTCATCGCCACGTGGGCGTAGAAGTCCCGGCCGCGAATCTCATTGTGCAGCGCGAGGTCCAGGGCCTGCACCGCCGTCATCAGGTAGTTCGCGTCGAACTCCAGGCAATCGCTCTCGGGGGCCGATGGGCAGTTCCACTTGAAGTCCCAGGGCGCGATCTTGGGCAGTGTAAGCCCCTGCGCCCGACTCTCCACGTCAAGCGCATGCTCCTGACTCATCGTTGCCAGATGCTCGAAGAGCTCGGCTACCTCCTCGTTGTTGTGGATCGCCATACTCTGGGCCAACTGGCGATAGCGCTCCGCGGATTCGTGCTCCAGCTCCAGCGCGTGGACGAGGAATTCGCCGACGGTCTTGATGGTCTTGTGCAAGTCGTTCATATCAGGAACTCCGCTTCGATATCCTCAAGCGTAGCGCTTGCCGCAGAATCCGGGCGCCAGGTAGGGAGCTCTTGGGCATAGAGCAGGCCAAGCGCCATGCCGTCGTCGAGCTGAATCAGCCGCGCCGCCTCTGCCGGGTTGTTGGTCGGCTCCTGGCGGCAGGCGTGGACCTGCTCTTTCCAGGTCTTCTGCTCGGGTCGGAAGGTTTGGCAGGGGCTCAGCACGTGGAGAAAGGAGAATCCGCGGTGCTCGATACCCTCGACCAGCAGCCTGGTCAGTCCGGTGGGATCACCCGAGAAGCCGCGGGCGATGAAGCTGGCCCCCGCCGCCAGCGCGATGGCCGGCGGCTGAAAACGACGCACCCCGGTGCCGCGCGGCGTGAGCTTGCTGTGGGTCCAGTCCGGCTGGGTGGTGGGCGACGCCTGACCCTTGGTCATACCGTAGACCTCGTTGTCCATGACGATGTAGGTCATGTCCATATTGCGTCGGCAGGCATGCAAAAAGTGATTGCCGCCGATGGAGAATCCATCCCCGTCACCGCCGGCCACGATCACCGTAAGGTCGGGGCGTGCGGCCTTCAGGCCCGAGGCGACCGCAAGCCCACGCCCGTGGACCCCGTGAAAGCCGTAGCTGTCGACATATGCCGGTAATCGCGACGAACAACCGATGCCTGACACCAGGGCCAGTTCCTCCTTACGCAGGCCCAGGTGAGCGACCGCCTTGGTGACCGCCGAGAGCACGGCGAAGTGCCCGCATCCAGGACACCAGATCGGGGGAATGTCGGACTTGTAATCCCTGGCGCGCAGGGTGGGTGCGGCGGCCGATGCTTCCATCTCAGCTCTCCGGTGGCAACGCGTCAATGATCTCGCGCGGACGAAGGGGCAGGGGCCCTGGCCGCGCAAGGGAGAGGGCCCGGGGCGGCAAGGCCTGCTCGGAATGCAGGTAGCGGAACAGCTGGGCGCCATGGTTCTGCTCGACCACCAAGACCTGCTCGGCGCCATGCAGGGCCTCGAGAAAAGCCTCTCGCCGCAGCGGGGCAAGCAGGCGCAATACGACAACGCGTATGGATATTCCCGCGGCGGTGAGGCGTGCCGCGGCCTCCAGGACCGCCCCGGAGGATGATCCCCAGGTAACGAGGCAGGTGCTTCCGCTGCCGCTGATCTCCGCCCAGTCGGCGCCGAAGTCGAAGTCCTCGAGCTTCCGGCGGCGTTTCTCCATCTGCGCCCGGTGATCCACGGCCATGCTCGATGGCGTGCCGCGTGGGTTATGCTCCAGGCCATCGGCGGTGTACATGCGTCCCGCCATGCCCGGAACGGACATGGGAGAAACCCCATCGTCGGTAACCTCATAACGCATGTAAGGCTGGTCAGCGGACGAGGCCAGGATCCGGGGCAGGTCGCGGTCGAAGGTCCGTGGCGGGTCGATGACGGCGCGGGACTGACCGAGGGACTGGTCCGTGAGCACGATCGCCACCGTCTGGAGGTGCTCGGCGAGGCGGACCGCCCACTGGAAGGTGAACACGCAGTCGCGAATGTCCTGAGCCGCCAGCACCAGATGCGGGGCGTCGCCATGAAAGCCATAGAGGGCGATGTTGAGGTCGGACTGCTCGGACTTGGTGGGTATGCCGGTGGACGGTCCGCCGCGCATCACGTTGGCCACGACGATCGGGGTCTCACTGGTCACGGCCAGACCGAGTCCCTCCATCATCAGGCTCAAACCTGGCCCGGAGGTGGCGGTGAGAGAGGGCACGCCGCCGAAAGAGCTGCCGATGATCATGTTCACCGAGGCCAGCTCGTCCTCCGCCTGAAGCAGTGCCCCGCCAAGACGGTCGAGTCGGGGTGCCATCCACTCCAGCATCTCGCTGGCCGGCGTGATCGGATAGGCGGCCACGAAGCGAATCCCCCCGCGCACGGCGCCGAGGCCGCTGGCCTCGTTTCCGCTGATGCTCCATCGCACCGCGTTGGCCGGTGCGGCAGCCGAATCCCTTGCTGGCCACGCGGCGTATCCGGCGCGGATGCAGGCGATGGCGGCCTCCGCGACCTTGGGTCCCTTCTTCTCGAGGTTGTCGATAGCGGCCTGCTCAAGTGCCGCGAGCGGCAACCCGATGGCTGCGCTCAGCGCGCCCAACGCCGCCATGTTGAGGTGTCCCCTCTCGACGGCGGTTGCGTATTCCTTGAACGGGACCTCCCGGACCTCGGCGCCGGAGGCGAGCACCTCCGGCGGGATCGGACCGGCGGCCGGATCGGACAGAATCAGGCTGCCCGCGTCCAGCGGGATCTCGTCCACGAAGCGGCTTACGTTGCGCCAGTCGAGCCCCACCATCAGATCGAATCGGTCCCCCATGCAGCGCACCGGCTCTGGTCCAAAGCGGACCATGGCGGCCGATTCGCCTCCCCGGATCTGCGGTCCGGCGGAACGAGTCAGCAAACCGTAGTAACCGGCGCGAGCAACGGCCGACAGCAGGATCAGACCGGTGGTCACGGCGCCGCTTCCGCCCGAGCCGGTAATGGCGACGGCGAGCCCGTGTGTCCGCGCGCTGGGGAGGTCAATACCCATGAACGACTCTTACGCGTTGCCTATCGGGAAACCCCATCATAGCGCGGTCCGGCCTCCTCGAACCGCCGGCCCAGGTCAAGCGCGCAAGCGAAAGAAGAGGTAAGGCGCGGCCATCACCCAGGCCAGGAGCAGCAACCACAGGCGACCGGCGGAGAGGTCGTAATCGTGCAGGAGACGCTCCCAGGAATGTCCGGCGACGAAGTGACCGAACAGGAACTCGAAGCAGACGGTCATCAACAGCCACATCAAGCCGATCCCTATGGCTATTGTGGCGGAGTCCGGCCGCCATCGGCGGATGACTGCCCACATGTAGGCGCCGAGCAGCACGGCGGCGGTGAGCGTGGAGACCTGATGAGCCCGCAGCTCGGCCAGATGCTCGCCGTACCAACTTTGGCGCAGAACACCGTTGGCGATCGCGATCAGGACCATCGGAAACCAAGCCAGAAAATACTTCCACATAGGGTTCGCTTTTCACCCGAGATTGGTCGAAATGATACGGTCGGCGACCGGTGGTCGTTGGCGGGTAATGTTGCGATACTGACCGCTCCTGTAGCAAAGGGACAGGTACTTATGCACTCGTCTGAAAGAGGCAGCGCGCAAGTACCGAGCGCCCGTCCGAGTCATAGAAATCGGATGAATTTCCAATTTTTTCTTATTGATTTTCATGAGCAAACACCATGAACCAGAGCAATGAAATCCCTCTGCCGAAGATACAGAGCGCGATCTTCGGAGAGCTCAAGAAGAACTGGGGCTGGCTGCTGGCCTTCGGCATCCTGTCCATCGTGCTCGGGACGATCGGTCTCGGCATGACCTTCGGACTCACGCTCGCCAGTGTATTGTTGTTCGGCGTGCTGCTCATCATCGGGGGTGTCGTCCAGATCTTCGACGCCTTCAAGTGCAAGGGCTGGAAAAGCACGCTGTGGCATGTGCTCATCGCTCTGCTCTACATCGGCGCCGGCGCGATGATGGTCGCCGACCCCATTCTTGCCTCCGCCACCCTGACCCTGTTCCTCGCCTCCATCCTGGTGGCGGTGGGGGTCATGCGCATCTTCATGGCCTTCCAGATGCGGCCAGCGAAGGGCTGGGGCTGGCTGTTGGCGGGGGGGATCGTCACCATTCTGCTGGGGGGGATGATCATCTCCGGCTGGCCGATGTCTGGCTTGTGGGTGATTGGGCTGTTCGTCGCGGTCGAGTTGATCGTCAACGGCTGGACATCGGTCTTCGTCGCGCTGGCCGCGCGCAGCGCCGCTAAAGAGGAACAGCAGGCCCCCGCGACCGGAAGCGCGACCTCGGGCGCCTGAGGCGCGCAGTCCCGGGTGTGCGGTCGGTGGAAGACCCGCAACCTACCACGCCGCCGAGCCGGCGATCCGACGCGGCTCGGCCGGCGGCGGCACGTTTCGAAAGCAAGCGACCCTAGCTCCGGTCCATGAAGGGGAAACCAGCCAACCATGAGTTTCCCATGAGAAAATACGCCAAGCGTCTGATCCTGGCCGGGTTCCTTGTCGTCATCCTGGCCGCGCTGCTGACTCTGGTGCCGGCCGAGTACCTGAGCTTCGGTTATCTCAAGTCCCACCAGGAGCGGCTGGCCGCGCTCTTCCTGCGCGATCCCTGGAGCACGGCGGGCGCCTTCATCGCGCTCTACGTGGTGTCGGTTGCCCTGTCATTGCCCTGGGCCGCCCTCCTTGGCCTCGCCGCGGGCGCCATCTTCGGGTTCGTCTGGGGAACGGTCATCGTCTCCTTCGCGTCCACCCTGGGCGCTACCCTGGCCTTCCTCATCGCCCGCCATCTGGCCCGGGATCTGGTGCAGGGCCGCTTCGGAGATCGTTTGGCGACGATCAATCGAGGGGTCGAGAGGGAAGGGGGGTTTTATCTCTTCGCCCTGCGTCTGGTACCCGTCTTCCCGTTCTTCCTGATCAATCTGGTCATGGGCCTCACGCCCATGCGCACCCGGACCTTCTTCTGGGTGAGCCAGGTCGGCATGTTGCCGGGCACCATGGTGTTCGTGAACGCCGGAACCCGCATCGCCGAGCTTGAATCCGTGTCCGGGCTTCTGTCGCCGGCGCTCCTCGGCTCCTTCGCGCTGCTTGGCCTGTTCCCGCTAGTAGCCAAACACGTGCTTGAGCGCCTTCGGCGGCGGCGCAGCCTCGTGGCCTGGTCCCGGCCCGAGCGCTTCGATCGCGATCTGATCGTGATCGGCGGCGGCTCCGCGGGTCTGGTGGCCGCATACATCGGCGCCGCGCTCAAGGCGAAGGTCACCCTGATCGAGAAGGACCGCATGGGGGGAGACTGCCTGAACACCGGCTGCGTGCCCTCCAAGGCCCTGATTCGCACCGCCCGCTTCCTGGCCGACGTGCGCCGGCACCGGGACTTCGGCGTGCGCCATGCTGCGGCGGAGGTCGATTTCGCGGAGGTCATGGCACGCGTGCACGCGGTGATCCGCGAGATCGAGCCGCATGACTCGGCGCAACGCTACCGCTCGCTAGGCGTGGAGTGCGTCGAGGGCGAGGCTAGCCTGCGCTCTCCTTGGGAAGTGGAGGTCGGCGGCCGCGTCCTGAGCGCACGAGGGATCGTGCTCGCCACCGGCGCGAGCCCGGTGGTGCCCGGGATTCCAGGTCTGGCCGAGGTCCCCTGGTTGACCTCCGACAGCCTATGGGGTCTGACCGAGCTTCCCGACCGACTGCTGGTGCTCGGCGGCGGCCCGCTGGGGTGCGAGCTCGCTCAGGCCTTCGCCCGTCTCGGCAGCCGCGTGACCCTGGCGGAGCAGGCGGATCGCGTGCTGATTCGGGAGGATCCCGATGTGGCCTGCATGGTAGCCGAGGCGTTGGAGGCAGACGGGGTGTCCCTGCTGACTGGCACGCGCGCGAGCCGGTTTGGTCGGCGTGGAAGCGAGAACCTGCTGACCGTGGAGGGCGCGGGAGGGGAAGGGGATGTCCCGTTCGATCGCGTGCTGTTGGCGGTCGGCAGGCGCGCGGTGACGAACGGCCTCGCCTTGGAGCGTCTGGGCATCCGCCTGAACCGGGATGGGACCATCGCCACCGATGCCTCACTCCGCACCGAGGTGCCGACGGTCTACGCTTGCGGCGACGTCGCCGGTCCCTACCAGTTCACACACGCCGCCTCCCACCAGGCTTGGTACGCCGCGGTCAACGCCCTGTTCGGCGGCTTCCACCGCTTCCGCGCGGACTACTCGGCCCTGCCGATGGCCACCTACACCGACCCGGAGGTGGCGCGCGTGGGCCTGAACGAGTCCGAGGCCGCCGAGCGCCGCATCGCCTACGAGGTCACCCGCTACGATCTCGCCGATCTCGACCGCGCCATCGCCGACTCGCGCGCCGAGGGTCTGGTGAAGGTGCTCACCCGCCCGGGCTCGGACCGCATCCTCGGGGCCGTGGTCGTCGGGCACAACGCCGCGGAGTTGATCGGCGAGTTCGTCACCGCGATGCGCTCCGGGCATGGGCTCAATCGGATCTTGGGCACCATTCATCCCTATCCCACTTGGGGAGAGGCCAACCGCTTCGCCGCCGGCGCCTGGAAGCGGGCGCACGCGCCCCGGCGGCTGCTGCGCCTGCTGGAGCGCTACCACGCCTGGAGGCGCCATTGAGAGGGGCCGATCTGGTATCCTTTTTCCGAGCATCAACCTCGCCCGGCAGTCCGCCGCGTTTCGCCATGCATACTCAGCGCTTTCGCATCTCCAGCCCCCGAGCCCGGCTACTATCCGCGGTGGCCACCGTGGTGCTCTCGCTCGCCGCCACCGAGCTGGCCGCGGGGTCATGGACCGGCACCCTCCGAGACGGCAGCGTTCTCCAAGTCGACCCAGAGACCCATCGCCCCATGCGTTTCCATAACGGCGGCGTGGCTCCCCTGTGGGATGGCACGCACCAGCTGGAGGACGGGTCGGTGGTGATCGTCCGCGACGGCCAGGCGATTCCCACCGAGGACATGATCGAAACCTGGGAGCCCGAGCCCGGCGCCAAGCCAAAGATGCGCGAGCGATACTGCGAGCAACTGGTGCGCAAGGCCTGCGGCTTCCACGACGAGTGCGCGACGGCCCAGCCCTGCGTGCTGGCCCTTCAGCTGCTGAGGTTGGAGCGCGAAGAGCAACGTCGCGCACCGCTGGGCTCCGGGGCTTATCCCCAGACGGAGTCCACCAGGGAGTGTTTTTCCGCGCTCTCCAACGCCGCCTTTCCGGCGTGCAAGGCATCGGTGCCGGAGGCGAAGGAGACGGCCTGCAAGAAGCTGGTCGACCGGGTGTGTGGCCAGGACGACCGCTGCGCCGCGAGCCCAGCATGCGACCCGGCGCGCCAACTGCTGCGGATGGAAAACGAGGAGCGCCTGGAGAGCGCGGACCCGGATGCCAGGACGGCAATCGGTGTCGAGTGCGAGAAGGCGGCGGACAACGCCTTCTTCACCGCCTGCGAGTAGGCGCGAACGAATGGCCGCGGACCAAGAGAACAAGGGAACGGAGGGGAAGAGGCACGGGCGTTTGTACGAGCGCCTCGAATGCGTCGGCAACGCCTTCGTCGACTACTACCATCTGATCGGCCTCTTCATCATCGGCGCCGTGCTGGTCTGGGCGACGGTGCAGGAGCTGATCCACATCGTCGTCGAGAGCGGCCCCTCGGTGAAGGACATCCTGCTCCTGTTCATCTACCTGGAGCTGGCCGCCATGGTGGGCATCTACTTCAAGACCAAGCGGCTGCCGGTGCGTTTCCTGCTCTACATCGCGATCACCGCACTGACCCGCGTGCTCGCCATCGACATCAAGACCATGAGCGACCACCGCATGATGATCATCAGCGCGGCGATCCTACTGCTCAGCCTGTCGCTGCTGGTCATACGCTTCGGCGCGGACCGCTTCCCGACCCGGGATCAGGATTAGGAGCGCCGCCGCCTATCTTGCGGAGGCGCTCCCGCGGCGTTCAATCGACGGACGGCAGACCCGCCAGGGCCATCGCGACTTCCCCCTCCTCGTACACCAGGTCCTTGAGCTTACCCGCCAGGTAGTCCTGGTAGGCCTGCATATCGAAGTGGCCGTGCCCGCACAGGTTGAACAGAATGGTCTTGGACTCACCCGCTTCGCGGCACTTCTCGGCCTCGTGGATGGCGGCCTTGACCGCGTGGTTGGCCTCGGGCGCCGGGACGATACCCTCCGCTTTCGCAAACTGGATTCCGGCGGCAAAGCACTCCAGCTGGTTGTAAGAGCGCGGGTCGATATAGCCCAGCTTGGTCAGGTGGCTGATCTGCGGCGCCATGCCGTGGTAGCGCAGCCCGCCGGCGTGGAAGCCCGGGGGCACGAACCCCGAGCCGAGGGTGTACATCTTCACCAGCGGGGTCAGATGAGCGGTGTCGCCGAAGTCGTAGGCGAACTTGCCCTTGGTCAGGGTGGGGCAGGCGGAAGGCTCGACGGCGATGAACTCGATGTTCTTGCCGCCGCGCAGCTGCTCGCCCAGGAAGGGAAAGGCGATACCGGCGAAGTTGCTGCCACCACCGGTGCAGCCGATGACCATGTCCGGGTAGTCATCCGCCATCTCCATCTGCTTCTGGGACTCCAGACCCGTGACCGTCTGGTGCAGCAGGACGTGGTTGAGCACGCTGCCGAGGGCATACTTGGAATCGTCGCGCTGCACGGCGAGCTCGACCGCCTCGCTGATGGCGATCCCGAGGCTGCCGGTACTGTCCGGATGGTCCGCCAGGATGGCGCGGCCGGACTGCGTCGTATCGCTGGGGCTTGCGATGCACTGCGCGCCGAAGGTCTCCATGAAGGCGCGCCGATAGGGCTTCTGCTGGAAGCTCACCTTGACCATGTAGACCACGATCTCCAGCCCGAACATGGAACCCGCGAGGGCGAGTGAGGATCCCCACTGACCGGCGCCGGTCTCGGTAACCACGCGCTTGACCCCTTCCTGCTTGTTGTAGAAGGCCTGGGCGATGGCCGTATTCGGCTTGTGACTGCCGGCGGGGCTGACACCCTCGTACTTGTAGTAGATCTTCGCCGGGGTATCGAGGGCCTTCTCGAGCCGCCGCGCGCGAAACAGCGGGGAGGGGCGCCATTGACGGTAGACGTCGCGCACCGGCTCGGGGATCTCGATCTCCCGCACCGTGCTCATTTCCTGCTCGATGACGGCGCGCGGGAAGATCATCGCCAGGTCGTCCGGGCCGATGGGCTGCTTGGTGCCCGGGTGCAGCACCGGGTCCAAGGGCACCGGAAGATCGGCGTTGATGTTGTACCAGGACTTGGGGATGTCCTGCTCGCCGAGCAGGTACTTTACGGAATCGCTCATGTGGGTTCGCAACCTCTCTCTGTTTTGGCGCTTGGTTATTGCCGCCCGCTAGTTTGCCAGGTTCCAGAGGGTGCTTGAATAGCCGAGTGTCAACCGGGTTGCACGCTTCTCATGCTCGCGGTTATGTTCCGGCACTGCGCGGACTGGTCCCGGAGGTTGGACAGCGACGCGTGATCCATAGCAGGCGCGGAGAGAAAGACAATGAAAAGCGTGACGCCCGACTACGCCGCCGAGCATCTGTCAGAGCTGTTGCTCGAGGTCCAGGCGGGGGAGGAGATCGAGATCGGCGACGAGGGCAGGGTGGTGGCGCTACTGGTTCCACCGCGAACGCTCGCCGGGGGCTCGGCGGACGACGATGCGGACGCGCCGAGCGACGAGGTCGAGCAGGCATTTCACGGCGACTAGCGGGCGATGCGCCGCCCATCCTGCGACCCAGCAGTATCCGCTCTTGTCATGGGGAGGCCCCCGCCGATGCCGCTGGAAGCAAGCGTCTCATGGTGAGCAAGGCCCAAGTGCGCCGCGACCGGAAATCGCCGATCTCCTGGATGCGCGGCTCCGGTTCGACGGGATTCCCGAGCGCATGAGTCAGGACGACGGACAGTCGAGACAGAGGCTGCGGGATCGGGTGCGCAGGGCGCCGTCGACGATCCACGGTTTCGGCTGTTTCGCTCGCATCCCCTTCGCCGCAGGCGACTACGTCGGCACCTATGAGGGGCCGGAGGTGCGACGCGATGGCCGATACGTACTCTGGGTATACGAGGACGGCAGTCCACCCGTCGGCCGCAGCGGTCGCAACCTGCTCCGGTACTTGAATCATCAGAAGGATGGCAATGCGGAGTTCGACGGCTTCGACCTCATCGCGCGCCGGGACATCGCCCCCGGGGAGGAGATCACCTTCGACTATGACGGCGAATTCGATTTCGGAGGCGAGTCCAAGGACAGTTGATGAACGATTATCTTGAATAACTATAAGTAAAACATAAATTTATCAATATGTTTAAATTTATTACTTTAATATTAGTTCTGTTGGCCGCAGGCGTCGCGTTTGCCCAAGGTGCCGGGGACCCGGAACAGCTGAGCGCGTCGGGTTCCTGCGATGGCTGCGATCTGCGATTCGCCGACCTGCGGCAGCAAAATCTGGGCGGGGCGTCACTCGCGGGCGCCGATCTTCGCGGCGCCGATCTATCGCAAACGATTCTCTATCAGGCAAACCTCGCCGGGGCGGACTTGCGCGGCAGTAATCTGCATGGCGCCAGCCTCGGTCGCGGCGACTTCACGGGGGCCGATCTCAGGCAACAACGGTTGGCGAGCGCGCGTCTATCGCGTGCCGTCCTGCGCGGCGCCAAACTCTCGGGGGCCGATCTCGCCGGTGCATTCTTAGAGGGGGCCGATCTGACGGATGCGGACCTGTCGGGAGCCGACCTCTCGGGGGCGGTGCTGCGCGGAGCGAGGCTCGCCGGCGCGAATCTCACCGGTGCCCGCATGCCGAAAGCGGATCTGCACCAGGGCGACTTGAGCGGCGTAGCGTCCATCGCCGGGGCGGATCTCTCCGGGGCCGATCTTTACAAGGCGAACCTTGCCGGCATCGCGCTGATCGCGGTTCGCTTGTCCGGCGCCAAGCTCGATGGCGCGGCCCTCGGCGGATCGAAGCTTGCCGGAACGGATCTGACTTCCGCCCGGCTGGTGAAGGCGGACCTGTCCGGCACCGACCTCAGCGGCGCGGACCTGACGGGAGCGGACCTTACCGGCGCCAAGCTCGGCGGGGCGACGCTCGCGGGCACCAGGCTCACGGGCGTTCGCCTCACCGGCACCCTGGTGGAGATGGACTTCGCGTTCCGCGATCTGTCGGGTGCCGACCTGTCCGGGGCCAATCTCAAGGAAGCCAGCTTTCGCGGCGCCCGTCTTCGAGGCACCGCATTCGTCGGCGCCAACCTCTACGGTGCCGACTTCACCGGCGCCGATGTGACAGGCGCGAGCTTCCAGCGCGCCAACCTGCGTGCGGCGGTTTTCGAGCGGGCCGCCACAGAGGGCGCGAGCTTCAAGGAGGCCCTCGGCTACCAGGACTAGCCGCTGGAACCCCGCATCGCGTGGGGTTCTTCAGCCCGGTGTGTTCTAATGTGGGCGCTCGAGGTGACCCAAGGGCAATCGCCCGCGGGTTGAAACGGGAAGCCGGTGCGCTCGGCCATCCAGGGCCATAGCAATGCCGGCACTGCCCCCGCAACGGTAGGTGGGTCGAGGAGCGGCGAAATGCCACTGTGCCTCAGCACGGGAAGGCGCCGTCTCCCGGGATATGAAGCTCTCGCCCACGAGTCCGGAGACCGGCCAGGAGCACGACCCGGCATCGCGGAGGGCGATGTTCTGGCGGGCTCTTGCCTGGACCGCTGTCCGTCGCCGCGCCCTGTCAGCCTTTCTCTCCCTGCCGTACCTTGAACACGGACGCCGTGCGGGTGCGCACGCGGAGGGGAGGTTCCATGCGCAGGCGTTTTCTTGGGGCGGCCGCTCTACTGCTTCCGGCAACTCCCCCGTGGGCCGCGGTGGAGGATGTCACCGAGATCGATCCCGTGATCGTCACGGCCACCCGCACCGCCCAGACGGCGGACGAGACCTTGTCCTCGGTCACCGTAATCACCCGTGAGGAAATCGAGAGGAGGCAGGCCCGCTCGGTAATGGACGCCCTGCGCGGCATTCCGGGTTTCTCCGCTTCCAATACCGGGGGCCGTGGTCAACCCACCACCTTTTTCCTGCGCGGCAGTGACTCGGATCACGTGCTGGTGTTGGTCGATGGGGTGAAGATCGGCTCGCCGACCCTCGGGCCCGCGCCGTTCCAGGACCTCCCCATCAACCAGATCGAGCGCATCGAGGTCGTTCGCGGTCCGCGCTCCAGCCTCTATGGCTCCGAGGCCATCGGCGGGGTCATTCAGATCTTCACCCGCAAGGGCGGGGGACCGCCAACGCCGCGGGTCAGTGCCGAAGTCGGCACCTACAAGACCGTCGCCGGGTCCGTCGGGCTCTCCGGAGGCGGAGAACGAGGCTGGTTCGACGCCGCCATCAGCTTCGAGGACACCGAGGGCTTCAACGCTTGCAACGGCGAGCCTTTCGTCGCGGGCTGCTTCGTCTATGAGCCGGACCGGGACGGCTTCAACAACGCCTCGGGCCACGCTCGCGCGGGCTACCGCTTCGGCGACCTCGGCGAGGTGGACCTCCACTGGCTGCGCTCGGAAACCGACACCGAGTTCGACGGCACCCTGTTCGGCGGCAACGAGTCCAGCACCGTCCAGCAGGTCGCCGGCGCCAGAGTGTCCCTGTCGCCGCTACCGAGCTGGGATCTGACACTATCGGGTGGGCGCAGCTGGGACCAGCTTGACGTGTTCTACGAAGGGGCCTTCCTCGACACCTTCGACACCACCCGCGATACCCTTTCCTGGCAGAATGACCTTTCCTTCGGCGACGACCACATCCTGACCGCCGGCGTCGACTACCAGAACGACCGCGTCGATGCTACGGTCGATTATGCGGTGAGCTCCCGCAACAACATCGGGGTTTTCGGCCAGTACCAGGGCGGATATCGGCCGTCATCTGGTGAAGGCCAGTCTTCGCTACGACGACAACGAACAGTTCGGCGGCCACCGATCCGGCGATGCGGCCTGGGGCTACAGACTGGACAACGGCCTGCGGCTTTCCGCGTCCTACGGCACCGCGTTCAAGGCCCCGACGTTCAACGACCTCTACTATCCGTTTTTCGGCAATCCGAATCTGGACCCGGAGACCTCCGAGAGCGCCGAGATCGGGATTTCGGGAGACTTCAGCGCCGGGAGCTGGTCGTTGAACCTTTACCAGACGCGACATCGACGACCTCATCGCCTTCGACGCCATCGTCCAAGAGCCGGCGAACATCGACAGGGCTCGTATCCGTGGTCTCGAGGCAGTGGTCAGCGCGCACCTCGCCGGCTGGGATGTTGAGGCCAATTTGACCTGGCTGGACCCCGTCAACCGCTCCGACGGGCCGAACAATGGTAATCTTCTGCCTCGCCGCCCGGAGCAAAGCTTCCGGCTGGATCTGGACAGGGATTTCGGGGACATCCGGGCGGGTGGCTCGCTATTCATCGCAGGGCGCGGCTACGACGACCTGGCGAACAGGATTCGACTCGACGCCTACGCGCTGGTGGACCTGCGTGCGGAGTACGACTTCACTGAGTCGCTGAGGATTCAAGGGAGAATCGAGAACCTGCTGGACCAGGACTACGAAACCGCTGCCTACTACAATCAACCCGGGCGTGGTGTCTATCTCACGCTGCGGTATCAGCCATGATTCGTAGTAGCATGGCGGCCCACCGAGCGCACTGGCGGCCAAAACTGAATCGAGCGGACTCGAGAGTCCGTGGGCCCGAGAGGAGGGCATCAATATGTCGCAACTGAAGAACCCTGATTCGCTCTGGATCGGTCTCGCCCTTGGTCTGGCCATGGCGGCCACCCGCGGGCAACATGCAGCGGTGCTCGGACATCCTCTCCCGGACGCCTCGCTCGCGGTCTTCTTTCTCGCCGGCGTCTATCTGCGTGCGGCTTGGGTGTTCGCGGCCTTATTCGCGGAAGCCATCTTGATCGACATTGCCGCCGTCACCTGGGGAGGCGTGAGCGGCTTCTGCATCAGTCCCGCGTACGGGTTCTTGCTGCCTGCTTACGGGGTCATGTGGGCGGCAGGTCGCTGGTACTCCACGCGCCATCGCCTTGCCTGGCCGACCTTGCTGCCGCTGCTCGCGTCCCTCGCGGTGGCCGCCACGCTGGCCGAATTGCTGGCCAGCGGTGGTTTCTACGTCTTCTCCGGGCGCTTCGCGGACCTCAGCCTGGCGGAGTTCGGACTACGTCTGACGAACTATTTCCCGACCAGTCTGCAGGCCCTGGCCTTGTATATCTCGCTCGCAGCGGTGGTCCACGTCGCCTTCGCCTGCAGCCGCCCGGGCTCGACCAAGGACAGACTTTCCGCCGGCTGAGCAAAGTCGGCTCAAGCTTTCGGCGGCGTCCGCTTATCGTCGCGCGTCGTTTGTCCTTTCGGCTTTGCCGTCGCGATGGCGAGGACCACGATCAGCACCAGGACCGGAAGCAGCAGCCATTCGAACATTTCTCGGGGCTCCGTTTGTTGCGCACCACAGGAAGATAGCCGAGGGAATCCTACCTCGGGTCGATAGCGGAAGGGGGCGTTTCGCGCTGGCCGCTGATGCTCACGAACTAAAATTGCGTTCCAGACGATAACGTATATTACTTTACATAATATACATTATGCGCAATTCTCCCATGGGGGTGGATCGGCCCGGAGGCCGCGCCCCGTGAGGGATTCCGACGATTCCCTGTACCTCGGGTACCTGGGCAATTTGACCACCCTCAACGACCTGCAGCAGCTCTGCGGGTTCAGCCTGCACGAAGCGGCCGATGCGTGCCTGGTCTCGCCCGAGACCTTCCGGCGCTGGCGCAGCGATCGCGAGCCGAATCCGACCGCGGTGCGTCTGCTCGCGATCCTCGCGGGCTATGTGCCTTGGCCGGGCTGGCAAGGCTGGGAGGTGCATCGGGGGCTCTTGTTCCCGCCGGGCTATCGGCGCGGCGGCATCGGTCCGGGCGACATCTACGCCATGCCCTTCGAGCGGCAGCTCCTGGCGGAGCTCAAACGCCAGCTGCGGCGCAGAGCTCCAACGCCACCTTCCTCCCTGGCAAGCCCCGACCCCGACCCTGTGTCGGGGGCAATCTCTGGAACAAACCGCGAAGCGGTACCGGTGGGCGTAGCGAAGCGAGCCGGTAGACCCGCAACGGCCCTGCGGGAGGCCTCGAGGGCTGTCCGCGGATGCCGCCCTGGGAGGTACGGGTACCTAGTAACACGGGACTTTTGTCTCAGGGCGAGACTTTGAGCTCATTTCTTGGCCAGTCTCAGGGGGTGCGGCCATGAGCGCGCACGCCCTCGAAATCGACGCCTTCGGCTCTCTGCTCGCGACCGCTGAGGCGGTCGCCGAGACCCCTCAAGCGCGGCTCCGCCGCGTTCCTGACCTGGGTGCGGATCAACGCCCAGGGACTGGCCTCGGTGCGCGCCTCGGTCCCGCGAGAGACCTTCTATCGGCATTTACGCGTGATCCGTGCGGCCGGATTGCCGCTGCCTGCCCAGTCTGCGAAGCGGCCAAGCGAAGCAGACCAGGCAGGCGCGGCTCTGCTGTCCCTGCCCGGACGGCGCGTCAAGCTGCGCCGTGGCGCTCCCTGCGCCCCGGAGGGCGGTACCGGGGAGGTCTACGAGGTGTTGTTCCGCCACGGGCGCTGGTGGGTGGAACTGGCGATCGATCCCCCCGCCAGCTGCCCGGACGCGCACGCGGTGGACTTCGCGGAGCTGGACATGGGCGAGTTCAAGCGGTGGGCGGAAATCTGCGATGAGTAGACGAGCCGATTCTGCACAACTCTCGTCTCGGGTTATCCACAAGTCCACAGGGGGCGCGCGGCCCTCCAGGCCGTGCGCGCCAACTGTGGACCTTGCTGATGAGTGGGTCGCCGGCGTCGGTGAACGATAGACTTGACCGACGCGCTTGGCCCTCATGACTCCTGCATCCACCGCGGAACATCTCGGTTGCCGTGAAGCACGCGCCAAACGTCGATATGGTCCTCACGTTCTACGTAGAAAATCAGGTACGGATACCGGGCCAACGGCCAGGACCGCAGACCCGGAAGGTCCAGCTCGAAGGCGTAGCGCGACGAGCCAGTGGCCGGATGCTGTCCGATCTGCGCATAGGCCCGTTCCAGTGCATCGATGAAGCCCATGGCAGCCTGGCCGGAGCCTTCGTCAAGGTAATAGTCGAGGATCTCCTCGACGTCGCGCACCGCTCGTTCACGCTGAACGACGGGCTTGGCCGTCATCCGCCATCGCCCTTCGGGACTCCTCGGTCGCGTAGGGTATCAAAGTAGGCCTTGTCGGCGAGTGCTGCGGGTGCGGAGCCGGCGCCTTCGAGGAGCAAAGCGCGCAGATTCTGTCGATCCTGATCCTTGCGGATGAGCTCGCGCACATACTCGCTGCTGGTGCCGAAACCGCGTCCAGCGACCTGCTCATCAACATAGGCCTTGAGCGAGTCGGGTAAGGAAATGTTCATCGTGCTCATGATTCGAAAATAATGCCGATGGCAAAATTTGGCAAGATCGTCCGTAGCAGCTTGCCGCGGACTCACCGGATGAGCCATTCCCGGCGCTACTCTTCACACCATTACAGAACCGTCGCAGCATCACGCCTGGATTCATCCGGTCAAGGCCCGTTACTATCAGTTCAGCTGGACCGGGACCTGCTCGGGGGGTAGATCGTGCGCTAGGTCTGGGGAGGTATCGACTCCGCCCGCGGCAGGATCCTCAGCACCGGAGCCGCATCCTACGATGACGGTGTCGATGAAATTCGGAAAAGCGCCAGGCGACGGAGCGCGCATGGCTGCGTGTAACGGCCTGCAAACATCCGCCGCTTGACCTGCAAACATCGCCGATTCTGGCCCGGATTCGCTGACAGTATCCGGCCCTCCCAGCCCACATTGTTCTGCCAAAAGCCTGCAAACATCTGGGTTGACCCAAATTGTCTGCAAATCTCTGCGTCCGAGAGCCGATGGAGCAAGAGGGCCCGGAAACCCATTCAGGCCCGTCAGCTACGAATCCGCGCTAGCGTGGACTCCGACTGGGTACCCAGCAGCTAGCAGCTCCACCAGGCACCACGGGGTGATTACGTCCACGGTCGCCACAGAAACTGTGACCGGATCGTGCTCGTATCCTGCGAAAGTCCATTTGAGCAGGCGGTTGCCCCACCAGAGGTAAGCTCCGTCTTCTAGGCCGATGCGCACCATTGTGCCCCCGGGCGAGGATCTCCCAAGCGTTCGTTGTGCAGGATGTTGTCGACTTCCTTGAGATTCAGGGGAGCGTCGGCCGCCAGACCAAGCAGCTCGGCGCCAACCGCCTCGACCGCCAACGCGCATGGGCCATGGTCAAGCGTCGGGCGAAAAAGGCCGGCATCTGCAACCACACCTTCAGGGGGACCGGCATCACGGCCTATCTGGAGAACCCGGAGGCCAAGCTGGAGCACGCCCAGCAAATGGCCGCGCACTCGGACCCGAAGACCACACGCCTCTACGACCGTCGCAGCGACCAGGTGTCGCTCGATGAGGTCGAGCGCATCGGAATTTAGGGGTCCCCTGCCTGGCTTAGCGGACAATATTTTCCGTTCTGTGGCGCCCAGCCAGATACCGCCAAACCGCCCGCGTGGCCTGGCAATCGTTGATCGCGCGATGACTGGAGCCGTCCCAGTCGAAACCGACATAGGCCGCGGCGACGTGCAGCTTCTGCCAGCGGTAGCTGCCGTGCCAGTCGCTCCACTCGCCGAAGACCTCGGCGAACTCCCGCATCGCACAGCGGACCTCGACGGAGGCCTCCAGCTCGAAGCGCAGGAAGCCGGCGTCGAACGGCGCGTTGTAGATCACCACCAGGGCGTCGCTGACGGCCTCGATAATCCGCGGCCGAAGCTCTTCGTGCGTGGGCGCATCCTGGACGTCCGCCGGTGCGATGCCGTGGACCCGCTGAGCACCTGGCCAGCGCCGGTGCCGCGCGGGCCGAACGAGCGTGTCGAGCAGGACGTGGCCGTCCTCGTCCAGGATCGCGATCTCGACGATTTCGTCGGCCCTGGGATCAAGTCCCGTGGTCTCCAGGTCCAGGAAGACGGTTCTCACCGGTGATGGATTCTTGCTTGTGCAGATTTTCTTGACGGTTTGGGCCGGAATCGCCCTCTCAGACTCTACGCTTTTTGTCGCACAGCCGCGGACTCGCCAGTTGAGCCCCCGGGACGTCTACACTGCGCATCATGACCCCCTCCGCAACGCAACGCTCCTGGATCAACCCCGAGAAGGCCCGCTACTACCAGGTCTTCCTCGACCAGGACCTGTTCGGCGACTGGACCCTGATCACGGCCTGGGGCGGCATCGGCTCGAACCGTGGCCGGATGCACAGCACCGGCCTCGCCTCCTACGAAGCCGGTATCGAGCTAGTCGACGAGATCGCTCGGCGCCGGGCTCAGCGTGGGTACGCAAGCGTGACCGCGGGGTGACGCTACGCAAGCTCAGGTCTCCCGGACCGCACCGATGCCATCGAGCTGCTCGAGCACCGCGGATTTGGCTCCTACAGGGATGACCCAGTTACGGTACGGTGCCCCCTTGTAGCGACCACCAAAGGACTTGGCGACGGCCCTCAGCATGGGGTTGACCCGCTCGTTGTAGGGCCACCAGAGACACAATCCCCAACCCTGGTCGACGAGGTGTACGGGAACCCCGAAGACACAGAGCCGGATACGCTCTGGCGCTCCCGATGCCTGCGCGGGCTTCTCGAACGCCTTGGCGACGGCCTCGCACCGAGCTTGCTCGCCCAGCATCGACTGCTCAAGGTGGAAGATCCAGCGCCGTTTCTCCGGACATTCGAGGACCTCCTTGCGCAGGTCCTCCCAGCTCCAGGATTCGTGGCGATGCACATCCAGCGAGATCTCGCAGCAAGGTGCGCCCAGCTCGGACAACGCCTTGCGCTTATCGTCATCGACAACATGTGTGACGGCGACCTCGATGAGAACCGGCCGTCCATCATGAGCGCCAACGACATCGATGCGGTAGATGCCTACCGCGACCTCTTCCCTGAGCTGTGTCAGCGTCCACAGCTCGGCGGGCTTCACAACGGCCGCCTCACCGAGACGCCCATCATCGAGCCGATGGGAACCCACGCCCTCCAACGCAGCACCCCGCCGTCGGTGCGCTTTCTCGGCCGCAAGGTCTATCTGGGCGTGATCGTCGTGTTGCTCACGGCGCTGCATCACGGACTCACCGAGGCGCGTTGCCGGCGCTTGCTCGAGGCGCTTGAGGTTCCCTTGCAGACCCTGTGGCGGTGGCGGCGCTGGTGGCGTGAGCAGTTTGCGCAAACCCGTTGCTGGCGCGCACTGGCCGGGCGGTTCATGCCGCCGCTTGCCGTCGATCAGCTGCCCGGATCGCTGCTGGAACGACTCGACGGGAGCGCACTGTCCGAGCGGGTCGTGCAGCTGCTGGTGTTGATCGCCCCGACCACGACAGCGACAGGCTCCGCGAGGGTGAGCGCCGACCCGCAGAAGATGTGATCGTCGCCGCACGGGCGGCGTCCTAGACTCCCGGCCCTGTACTTGCAGACCGGGAGAAGAGGCGAATGTCCGAAGAAAAACAGCTCAGTGACCCCGATGGTTGGGCGCGGCTGCGCTTTGCCGTCATCGGCCCGTTGTTGGCCGATCCACCGCCGCCGCGGGAACTGGGGGCGCGGCTGAAGGCGCTGGCGGCCAAGGACTGGCGGCATCCGGTGACGGGCCTGCCGGTGCGCTTCGGCTTTGCCACGCTGGAGCGCTGGTACTACCTCGCCCGCGACGCGCAGGACCCGGTGGCGGTGCTGCGTCGGCGCCGACGGCGCGATGCCGGCGTGCAGCGCGGCCTGACCCCGCGACTGATCGAGGCGCTGCAGGCGCAGTACCGCGACCACCCCGGCTGGACGGTGCAGTTGCACTACGACAACCTCGCCGCGTTGGTGCAGACCGACGCGACCCTCGGGCCGTTGCCCTCCTATGCCAGCGTGCGCCGCTTCATGAAGCGCACCGGCCTGCACCGGCGTCGGGTCCATGCCGCGCCGCACGCCGGGGGCCGAGCAGGCCGCCCGGCGCCTGCAGGCGTGCGAGGTGCGCAGCTACGAGGCCGAGTACGTCCATGCCCTGTGGCATCTGGACTTTCATCACGGCTCACGCAAGGTACTCACCCGCTCCGGCATCTGGGCCACGCCGTTGCTGCTGGCGATCATCGACGATCACTCCCGCCTGATCTGTCATCTGCAGTGGTATCTGGACGAGACCGCCGAGACCCTGGTGCATGGGCTCGGGCAGGCGTTGCAGAAGCGCGGGCTGCCGCGGGCGCTGATGAGCGACAACGGCGCGGCGATGCAGGCCGAGGAGTTCACCGCCGGATTGCATGCCCTGGGCATCCTGCATGAGCCGACCCTGCCGTACAGCCCTTATCAGAACGCCAAGCAGGAACGGTTTTGGGCGACCCTGGAAGGACGCCTGATGGCGATGCTCGAGGCGGTGGACGAGCTGACCCTGCCACGGCTCAACACCCTCACGCAGGCGTGGGTCGAGCAGGCGTACCACCGCACGGTGCACAGCGAGATCGCCGCCACGCCGCTCACGCGCCTGCTCGATGCACCCGGGGTCGGGCGCCCCTGTCCACCGAGCGAGCAGCTGCGCCGCGCCTTCCGTTGCCGTGTCCAGCGCCGCCAGCGTCGCAGCGACGGTACCATCAGCCTGGCGGGCAAACGCTTCGAGGTGCCGGCGCGCTTTCGTCACCTCGAACAGCTTCACGTCGCCTATGCGCGCTGGGATCTGAGCGCGGTGGACCTGGTCGATCCCCATACCGGCGCGGTGCTGTGTCCGCTGCATCCGCTGGACAAGACCGCCAACGCCTCGGCACAACGCCGCCGCCTCGATGCCGCGGACACGCCGCAACCGACGTCGCGCGACGGCGCGACACTGCCGCCGCTGCTGCACAAGCTGCTGGCCGAGTATGCCGCCACCGGCCTGCCGCCGGCCTATCTGCCCACCCACGACGATCCGGAGCCCGAGGCATGAACAAGACCTTGCTTGCCCTCTACGGACTGAAGTTCAATCCCTTCTCTCCGGAGCTGCCCACCGAAGCGCTGCACATCAACGCAGCGGTCGAGCAGTTCTGTTGGCGCATCGAGCACAGCCTGATCCGCGAGGGCGGCTTCGCCCTCATCCAGGGCGATCCCGGCTGCGGCAAGAGTGCGGTGCTGCGCCTGCTCGACGAGCGCCTCGGCAAGCTGCCCGAGCTCAGCGTCGGCGCCATCAGCCATCCCAGCTCCAAGCTGGCCGACTTCTATCGCGAGATGGGCGATCTGTTCGCCGTTGAGCTCAAGCCGCACAACCGTTGGGGCGGCTTCAAGGCCCTGCGCGAGCGCTGGTCGGCGCATCTGGAGGCCACCCTGCTGCGCCCGGTGCTGTTGATCGACGAGGCGCAGGAAATGCACCCGGCCGTGCTCAACGAGCTGCGCCTGCTCACCTCCGCGCAGTTCGACTCGCGCACGCTGTTGAGCGTGGTCCTCGCCGGCGACGCCCGTCTGGCGGCGAAGCTGCGCCGCGAGGAACTCCTGCCGCTGGGCAGCCGCATCCGTACTCGGCTCAGCATGGAGTATGCCGGCCGCGAGGCACTCGTCGCCTGCCTCGCAGGCACCAGAACCGACCCAGCCTCGACCAGCAGTCGCTTCGCGGCCCGATGCAGAGCCCCTTCGGCAGCGCCGATGCAACCTGCCCCGCTGTCATGGGCGAAGTGCCAGGCCCGAACGTCACCCTGACGCGCGATGAGCACCTCCCCGCACTCCGGACAGCAGCAATCACATGCCTTGCCGCGCCGTACGTCCTCGACGGACACTACCCGTAGGGCCGAACTTGGCGGCACGCCGGGTGACGGCGGCGATGAATCCGCGCCGGGCCTTGGGGGCATAGCGCTTGAGGTTTCCGGTGTCCGTAGTTCGGTCAGGCTTCCTTCTTCGAGAAATAGGTGACCCCCGGCAGACCCTCGAAGTGGTCGTCGGAGGTGACCAGCTCGGTCTTGTGCCCGCGGGCGGTGGCGTAGACCCCCGCATCGGCGAACGCGAGTTTGTGCGAAAGTGTGAAATCCGCGGCCATGAGCGCGATCTCGGTGGTCAATGGGGCGATCAAGCTCTCGTCGGCGAGGGCGATGGTGTCGTGCGCGGTGGTTTCGTCGGATTCCCGTTTGACCCACTTGTACAACTCGTACTGCACCGTGGTCGGCACGAGCAGATCGGACGGGTCTTTCATGTAGGGCGCGAAGCGGTCCGCCAGCGCGCGGCGTCCGTGAGCCACTCGATCCAGCCGCAGGTGTCGACCAGGGTCATTCGTAGCGTTCCAGGCGGTCCGTGCGGTCCCGGTAGTCGCTGGGGTCGGCACCTTTCAGCACGCCCCGCATCTCCTCCAGGGGGCGGATGGGCGCCAGGACGATGGTGTCGCCTTTGGGGATGATGGCGAACCTCTGCCCCGCCTTCAGGTGCATCTGCTCGCGGATGGCCTTGGGGATGGAGAGCTGGAACTTGCTGGAGAGGGTGACGGAAGTCATCGGCGCTGCCTTTCGAAATGGCGATCGATCGCCAATTGGTAAAATATACCAGCCTCAGCGGATCTCGACGCGCTCGTTGCTGTTGATGGCCGACTCCAGCGCCTGCCGCAGCTGAGTCAGGTAGGCCTCGATGTCCGCCTGGGTTTCGAGCAACGCGTGGGGTGCCAGCCGCGCCGCTTGGACGATGCGCGGCTTCTTGACGTAGACGGGCGGCTCCTTCTCGCCGATATGCTTCTCTTTGGACGCAGCTTCGATCTTGTCGATCGCCTCGTCTTCCGCCTCGACTGCACTTTGCTGCGCCTGATTGATGTGCGCGATGCTGGTTTGATTTTCGACCTGGCGCTTCAGGGTCTGGAGAGGATAGAGACAGTCGTTGCGGAGATCGTTAGACGCCTTCGCGGCATCAAGCTCGGCTTCGATCTTCGAGATGTGGGCCTCGATGCGCTGCAGGACATGGTCCCGCCGCTTCGTGACCAGGGTGGTGTTGACACCCTCGACGGTCTGGATCAGGGACTCGGCGTCCTTGATCATCCCGTAGGGCGCGGGCGCGCGGAGGATCTCCTGCATGCGCTGCAGCGCTCGAGCGGCGGTTTCTTCCTTGTCCAGCCATGTACGGTTGAGCTGGAATCGGGCGTGGGCCTTGCGCAGCCTTTCCCAGGTCGGGCGCTGGGTGTCGTAGAAGTTCTTGAGCTCGTGGACGTCGTCGGACAGGTCGAGCAGGTCGTTCTTGCGCTCCAGGAACTTGCGGATGAGGCCATAGCTCTCCTGCTCGGCGAGGATCACTGTCGTACTTGATAATTCTGGTAACGAGGTCTAGATTAAGAGTGTAAGGATAATTACTCTATTTGTGGAGCCGCAAGATGAGCGCAATTCTGCAGTCGCAGACCGGTTTCGATCCGGAGCGGCTATCCAGCGCCGCCCTGCAAGCCTTTTTCAACCTTTCCACGCGTTGGGGACTCAGCGCTGCCCAGGAACGCATTCTGCTTGGCAGCCCGCCGGAGTCGACCTTTTTCAAGTGGAAGGCGGAGAAGACTGCCCGGCGGCTGGGGCGGGACGCGCTGGAGCGCATCAGCTATCTGCTGGGCATCTCCAAGGCGCTGAACATTCTGTTGCCCTCTCCGCGCGCTGCCGACGAATGGGTGAAGAAGCCTAATGCGGCACCGATGTTCCACGGGCAATCGGCGCTCGAGCGGATGCTGGGCGGCAGCCTGGTCGACCTCGCAGACGTGCGGCGGTACCTCGATGCCCAGCGGGGACTCTAGCCCCCCTGCCCCTCCGCTCTGCGATCTGGGCTGGGAGCATCAGTACCGCATCGTCTCCTCGGAGTTTCCGCCCATCAACTTCTTCGAGACGCTGGTCGAGCCGGAGCTGATGGAGGAGCTTTTCTATATCGAAGGGCTGACCAACGACCGGCTGCGAGACGAGGCGGGGGATATCGCGTTGGTAGATCCCGAGGACCGTATCAGCGGTCCTGGGTCGTCGCCCGTGATGGCCGCGTTCACACACATCGGCGTGGAAAGCCGATTCAGTGACGGCAGCTTCGGCGTTTACTACGCGGCAAAACGGCTGAAAACCGCCATCGAGGAGACGAAGTTCCATCGTGCCAGGTTTCTTGCCTACACCCGGGAAGACCCCGGGGAGATCGATATGCGGGTGTACGTGGGAGAGGTGGCGAAGCCCTTGCACGATGTTCGGGGAGCAGAATACGGCCATCTGCATGACCCCGACGATTGGCGGCCGTCGCAAGCGTTCGGCCTGGAGATGCGAGCGGCGCGTTCCTGGGGGATGGTCTATCGGTCGGTGAGGGACACTGGAGGCGAGTGCATTGCCGCGCTACGGCCGCCGGCGGTCACCACCCCCCGGCAGGGTCCCCATCTCTCTTATGTCTGGGATGGTACTCGGATCGTCCGGGTATACGAGAAGACGCTGATCCAGTAATCAAGACAGCAGCCGCGGCTAAGCCTTTTCATTGAGTTCGTCGAGGTCGACCACGTAGCGCTCCTGGGGCAACGCTCGTCCATGGTGGCGGATGACGGCCCAGAGCGAACGCACGGGTTCGTTGCTACTGGCGTCGAGGGCCGCGGCAGTCATGGGGAGCTGGTCTTGGTAGCGCCCCGGCAGACCACGGGCGAGGTCCCGCTCCAGTCGCTCAGGCTCGGGGGCGATGATGCCGGCGAGTCCGGGGAGGCCGTCGGCAATCAGCAGGCCCGCGGGATCGTAGTCGACGAAGGCCCACACGGGAACGTCCAGTGCCCGCAGGAGCGCTATGGCATGATCGGCGCGCGTGTCGGAGCGATCACCCCGCCAAACCACTAGCGGATTCTCCCCTGCTTGGGAGAGGTCCAGGTCGATATCGTGGATGCGGTTGAACGGTTCCCAGTTCTCCACCAATAAGACCGTTTCATGGGCGAGCAGACCCGCAACCGCCGGCCCTTCCACATCTAGGTGGCATGCAGGCGGAAGGGTCAGCGCCCGGCCGTCGAGGTGAAGCGGTTTTCCCACCAGGGTTTTGATGGCAACCCGCCGGCGCTTCACCGGGGTCGATGCGAACTTTTCGTCGGGACCCAAGTGCAGGGCCTCGGCACGGGTTATCCCGTCCCAGGCCGCTGGGTCGGTATCGCGGGTCGATTCCCTCCGCACTCAGCAGCTCGCGGATGCGTTCCTTGTCTTGCGGGTCGAACAGGAGGCCTGCCCCTTTGCTCCGGCCGATGCTGTAGGCATCAACGAAGCTTGTCAGAACTTGGCTTGCAGAAAAGCGTTCTTCCGGCGATTGCACAACCCGCAGCAGGGCACGCACCGTTTGCTTGGCGAGACCGGTCATCGCCCGCTCAGGCCCGGCGCACCAGGACATCGCGGACGACGATGTTCCCCGAGAGCGGATGCGCCGGGGGCAGCTCGACACGCTCGAAGCGGATGTGTCCGGTGCGACGACGCGCCAGGGTCGCCTCGTAGAGGACGCAGTGCAGCCAGATCGGGTCTGGTAGATCCGCGTACTCGGCATGCTCGCGCTTCCAGGCCAGGGCGGACAGGGGCTCCCCGTCTTCCGGGACATTTGCGATGAGCTGGCGAAGCGCAAGCTGATAGGGTCTGGGCTCGATCACCAGGACCCTTGGCTCCTGATCCGCCCCCGGCTTCAGGGTGCCGACCTTCGGCTCCCGCTTGATGACCGTCGGGCTCGGCGGCAGCTTGGCGGCGACCTCGATCAGGGCCTCGTTGGTCGCCCCGTCGAGCAGGTCAGGATGGGCGACGACACGCAGGGGCGCGGCCCGGCTCGCCCATTCCGGCGGCTCGGTCAGCTCCTCCACATCCGGCGCCACATAGTCTGGGTTGCGCTTGAGGAAGAGGTTGAAGGCCCGCAGACGCCTTCCGGCAGGCTCCACCTGCCGCAGCCGGTAGAGAAACGCCTTCAGGATCTCGGTGATGTCGAGCAGTGACTCCCGCCACTCGGGCAGGCGCTCCCAGAGCTGACCGCGGAAGGCAGGCATCAGGGGTGCGGCGGCGGGCTCCTCCTCGATGCGGTCCATCAGGCCGCCGGTCTGCAGGGATTTGATGGCCTCGCCGATGCGCTCCGCCCGGCCGATGTACCAGGCGTTCTGGCGCTGCTTCTCGGCCAGAGTACGCACGCTCGCGAAGCGTGTGTCGGCCAACATGCGGAGGTACTGGAGGCGCCTGCTCGATATGGTCCGCCAGATCGAAGACGGCGTTGTTGAAGGCATCCACGTAGCCGTCCAGGTCCTCGGTCCGCCCCTCCAGATGCGCCTTGACGGCCTCGTCCACCAGGAGCGGCAGGCGTGCCGCCAGGTCGGCGATGTTGCCGCCCACCGCGGCGAAGAGCTGCTCCTTCTGCAGCACCTCGTCGATGTGCCGGGCGAGCGATGAAGCGAGCCGAAAGGCGTCCTGGGCGAGGGGCACGAGGGTGCGATGACGGCGCAGCTCCTGGATGCCGCGCGGCGTGACGGCCTCGCCCCCGGAATCGATCCACCCCTGATGATAGGCGGCGGCGACCATGGCCCGGTGCCGGTGCAGCACCTCGATGTAGGCGACGACCAGATCGTCGGTGCGGCTCACAGCAGGGTCTCCTGGCGCGCGTCGCCCTCTGTCTCCTCCTCGACCTCGTCCGGGATCGACTGGTGGGCCATGAGAAAGTCCACCACCTCTTGCAGGTACTCGATCTTGCCGGTGACCTCGTAGATCTCGCGCTCGGGGTTGGCGAGCACCAGATAGCCGTCGTCGCGCAGCTTCTTCAGCAATCTTTCGAGCGTGCCGCGCAGGGTGCCGTCGCCGGTTGGCCCCTTGCCCAGACCGGCCAGGGCCTGCAGCTCGCTGCGCAGGTTGGGGTTCTCGTCGATGGCGGCCATGAGCCGATTGGCCTCGATGATGCTGCCAGGGGCGAGGAACTGGTCCTGCCGGAGGGCCTGCATGACGTGGACGAAGAAACCGACCAGGAGGCGCAGGTTGTGCTTGATATCGGCGAATCCCTCGCGCATCGCCCGGCGTTCCTCCGACCCCGATTTCCTTGTAGGCCGAGAACCAGGCGCCGCCCTGCCGGGTGCGGGCGAGCCGCCGCCCGAGCTTCCCGAGAAAGGCGTCGACCTCGTGGCGCTGGCCCTCGTCCTCCAGGAAGCGCCAGGCGTCGGGGTAGCGGACGTTGCAGATGAACTCGCCGCCCAGCAGCAGGGTCAGGGTCTGCTCAAACATCGGCATCCTCCGTGGACCTGACTGACCCTGCCAAAGTCACTGGCTCGGCTTCTGCCTGCCCTTCGGACTGGTGGTCGAATGCGGCCTCGTCGGGACCAACGACCCGCGCCTCCAGCAGCCGCCTCCCCTCCTCCACGCTGAAGCGATGGCGGAATAGCGCCAGCACCTCCGCGTCCGGATCGGGAAAGGCGGAAACCAGGGTGATGGCGTTGCGTCTGAGTATGGTCAGCAGGGCCTCGATGTTGCCGAGGTCGAGGTCCTTCAGCTCATCCAGCGCCCAAACCACCTCGACCCGCGCCTGGCGTCGGATGCGGTTGATGAAGGCGATGAAGATGACGCACAGGATGAGGTAGGAGAGACCGTGTGGAGGAGACCCGCTCCAGGTCGGCGGCCTTGCGAAAGGTGCGGGTCTGCCCGTTCTCCACCACCTCGCCCTGGATGCGGATCAGGCTCGGCAGGGCGGCGCGGATGCCCTCGCGCACCTCCCAGTGATCGAGCAGGGTGCGCAGGGTGGCGGCGAACTCGGGGGGCGGCAGATCCTGGCCCTGGAGCCTGAGCCAGGCGCGGTGGTCCTCGGCCATGGCCTCGATGGGCTGCCAGTATTCCAGCTCGCGGATGACGGATTTCACCTCGACGGTGACCCGCGAGACGCTCTCGAAGCCCAGGTTCTCGTCGAGGCTGCGCTGCAGCTCCCGGTTGAACTGCTGCACCTTGCGATGGAAGGCGTCCATGTCGCGGTGGAAGGCGACGATGGCCCCGGCGATCTGATTGGCCTCCACCGCCAGGGTGCGGCGGTAGGCGTCGTGCTCGCTGTCGAACCAGCTCTTGAAGACCGGGATCCAGGCCCGAGCCGGGGCGTCCGGTCCCAGGGCGGTGCGGTGGGTCTCGTAGAACTGATCCGGCGGGGTGTCGCGCTGGGCGCTGAAGGCCCGCTTGACCTGCTCCACCAGCTTGGCGATGGACTGACCGAGGCTGACCGCTTCGGACTGATTGGCGTTGGCCTGATGGGTAAGGGCGTCCAGCGTCCAGCCGGCATCGAAGGGCTGCGCGAGTATCTGCTCATCTGGCGGAAAGGGGCGGAAAGTGTCCAGCCGTCCGCGCACCGCGCCGATCTCTCGCTCCAGCCGTGCGTGCTCCCGGTCCAGGCGTTGCAGGGCCGCCTCCAGCTCGGCACTGCGGGCCTTCCAGCGCTTTTCCTCGGCGGTCAGGTCCGCGCGGGCGGTGGCCTCCTGGTCCCGGGCCGCTGCGCGCCGCGCGCAGGTGCTCCTCCCGGCGCGGCCACTCGTTCTGCTGCCAGAGCCGCCACTGGCTGACCTCGTTGCGTGACTGGTCGATGCGCGCAAGCTGCCGCTGGGTCTGGTCGATCTCCTGCTCCAGTTGCTTCAGGGCCGCGGTATCCACCCCGGCGGCGCCGAGTGCCTGGTCTCGCTCCGCCTCGATACTGGCCCGCTCCACCGCGTGACGCTGCGCGGCGCTCGGACTGCTCACGGTCGTGGACGCTCGATGGCCGCCTGGCGCTCGCCTGCCAGGGTACGGCGATCCTGTTCGTGCCGATCCGTGCGGGCCTTTACTTCTTGCCGGTGGCGCTGGTCCAGGTCCTTGATCTCGTCCTTGATCGCCGTCTCGGACCCCTGAAGCCTCGCGAGCTCGGCCTTGGCCTGCTCCGCCGCCTCCTTGAGGCTCTGGTCGACGCGGCGTTGCGCCGCCTTGGCCTCCTCGCGCGCCGAGGACAGGCGGGTACCGATCCGCTGGAGCTCGACCGCTGGCGAGGCTCAGGCGCTTCGTCCGCCTGCCTGCGCGCCTTGTCGCGCTCGGCCAGATCCCGCTCGGCGCGATCCCGGTCGCCGACCCACCTTCGCAAGCAGGTCCTCGGTCTCGGCGATCTCGCGGCGCAGGCCGTCCTCGTCCGCGGCCAGGTGGGCCTCGACGTGGCCCAGCTCCAGCCCGACCCCGTAAAGCGCCGGGAGGGTCTCGATCAGCTCCGGGTTGAGGTCGGAGCGCACCAGCAGGTCCTCGCGCACGACCTTGGCGATATCGAATACCCAGTCGGGGCGGCTGCTGCGCAGGAAGTGAAGCAGGCTCTCCTCCCCCGGACTCTGTTGCAGCAGGAGCGTCTGACGACGCTGCTCCAGCTCGCCACGTTGGGCGCGCAAGCGCTGCAGGCGCTCTTCTTGTTCTTGGTGGGCGGCCTTCGCCTTGGCGAGGACCTCCTGGCGCTGTCGCACCGTATCCTCGGCGGTCTGCCGCTCCGCGTCCAGGGCCTCTGCTTCCGAACGCTTCTGGTCGCGGATCTCGATCAGCTCCGGGTCGGGCTGGGGGGCGCGCACCCGTTGGCTGCATTCACCCTTGCGCTCGAGCGTCTCTTGCAGACGGCCATCCAGGACCTGACGCTCGGCTCGGTGCGTTCCGCCGAGCTGTTCGAGATCCGCGCGAGCCTCGGCGTCGAGCGCGGCGAAGCGGGGCTCGAATCCCTGATACAGCTCGGTGCGGACCTCGTTGGCGGCGGCGTCCGCGAGGGTGTGACGCCGATCCAGGTCGTTCAGCAGGCGCTCGTACTTGAGCGAGATCTTTTCCTGCTCGCCGAGCAATGCCTCGCGACGCCGGTGCAGTTGCTGGAGTCGATCGCGCAGTTCCGGCTCGCGCAGCAGCAGGTCGGCCTTGGCAGGCAGGTCGCGCCGCAGGTAGTCGTCGTGCTGGCGCTCCAGGTCGGCGGCGCGGCTCTCCTGGTCTCTTGGCCTCGCGCCCTGCCCGCTCCAGCCGGATACGTATTCCGTCGGCGGTCCGGCGGTGGGCCTGCTCCTCCTCTTGGGCCAGCGCGCCCTGGCGTGCCCGCTCCTCCCGGTTCTCGGCGTCGGCCTCCTCGAGATGGGCAAGCAGACGCAGTACCCGGGCGTGGATGCGGCCAAGCTCCGCCTCGACCGCCGACAAGCCGTGCCTCGCGGTCGAGCGATTTCGGCCATGCGCCCGGCCTCGTCCATGGCCCTGGTGTAGGCGCCATAGTGCTCCGGCCAGGAGGCGATCTTGCGCCTCTCGGTGGAAAGGGCGATCTCCGCATCGGCGTCGGAGATGCAGGAGACCACCATCCGCTGGAGGTCCTGGAAGTCCGTGCGGCGCAGGAACATGCCGCTGACGATCTTCTCGATGTGGGTGAGGTGGTGACCGCTGCCGACGAAGGCGTAATCCGCGACCAGGGCGCGCTGTCGCTGCCACGCCTTCCCGCTGCCCACCTTGCCCTGGATGATGGAGCGGTACTCGCTGACCCCGGAGATCGCCTCGCTGTGGATGACGCCCTTGAGCTTGAAGTGCCGGCGCAGGTCCGGGACCTGGAGGATGTTGACGCCGTCCGGCAGCAGGAAGAGGTCCGAACGATAGGGCGAGCGCACGAACCGATACCGCCGCTCCCCGCCCTGCTGGCTGGCGTGCAGGACCACCATGCAGGGAACGTCGCGGCGCAGGTACTCGAAGACGATGTAGGAGGTGAGCCGCGGCAGATAGTAGGCGTTGAAGTCCAGCCGATTGGTCTCGGTGCCGACGATCCGCGTCGGGTTCTCGCCGTAGAAGATCGGGCACCAACTGGAGCAGCGTGGTCTTGCCCCGCCCGTTGCGCCCGGTCAGCACGGCGCCGCCGTCCATCGGGAACTCGACGACCCGTCCCGGGGCTGTAGGAGTCGATGAGGATGAGCCGCGTTAGTTGGTAGTCCATCAGGACAGAGGGGTCCGACAGGAATGGCGCTGAACTAAGCTCGGATGGACGATCAATCATGGACTTACGAGCCACTCAGCGCTGCTTCTTGGGGTGTCCATTTGCCCGAATATACTCCCTTGCCTCGTCCCGCGGTTTGGTGAGCAATGGAAACGGCTTGGGTCGGCGCTTCAGAGCGCGTGGCTCGGTCCGACCGGGACGGAGACCAACCCGAGGTTCGGCGACCAACACCAACAAGGCGTGGATGGCCGCCGCCTCGTGAGTCCCGCCGCCGCGTTGCTGCCAGGCCATCCAGATCTGCACCGTGTGTTTGAAGCTGAGCTGGCGCGGGATCGGGTCCGCGACCAGGGCGGCCTGGGCCATCAGCAGGCGGATCAGGTTGTAGGCGAGCAGATACACCCACAGCTCTTTGATGGCCATCTCCGGGGTCTTGCAGCGCAAATGCTCCATGCCCAGCGTCGTCTTGATGTGGCGCAGATCCAGCTCGATATCCCATTGCAGAAACCTCTGTAAAGGATTTTTTGACAACATCCCAATCGGCGCCAATACTTGGGCATAAGGCGTTGTTGTCGCTGGCAAACTGGCTGGACAAGAGGTGTGAAACCGAGCCCGCCAGTCGATTGGAACCAACTTCCTGTTGCTCGACGGCAGCCCACCGGCCTTGGTGATTCCGGCCTTGTCACGTGCCTTGACGTAGATGTGCCAGGCCCCGTCGCGGCTCATGGGACGGTCGATCTGGGTGCCGGGAAAGAGCCAATGGGGTGGGCGCTGCTCGCGCCAGTAGGCGCGCAGCTCGATCAGCAGGCGCGGGGCGAGCGGCACGTAGCGGTCCTTCCGGCCCTTGCCCTGCTCGACCCGGATGCACATGCGCCCACTGTCGATATCGGTGACCCGCAGGTGCGTGACCTCACTGGCACGTAACCCCGCGGCATAGGTCGTCATCAGCAGTGCCCGATGCTTGCGGTTGGTCGTCACCGTGAACAGGCGCACCAACTCCTCGTGGCTGAGAATCTCGGGCAGCTTCGAGGGCTCCTTGGCACAGGGGAGGTAGAACTCGGTAGCGGGCCGATCCAGGGTGACCCGATAGAAGAACCGCAACCCGTGGCGAATGGTGTTGCAGCTCTTCCAAGCCAAGTGTCTTTCCTGGCTGAGATGGAGCAGGTAGTCCTGGACCTCCTGCACCGAGAGTTGATCGGGGCTGCGACGGTAATAGATGGCCAGGCCGGTCACCGACTGCAGGTAGGATTTCTGGGTGTTCTCGGCCAGATTGCGGACCCGCAGGTCTTTTTGCATTTTCTCTCTGAGCGCGCTCATGGGGTTCTCCTCCGATCGATCGATGGGAAATGCCTCACGCCGGTGGGTCACCGGCGCTTACGATCGAGGAGTAGCCGAGCGCAGTGGAATCTGCCCGTCAGGAGCTGGGGCTACGGGATTAATGGAGAGCCCGGATATCGGACCACGAAGGGGCGTACGGAGAGAAGCGAAGCCGCCGCGTGTGCCGGCCCGGCGGCGCTAACTGATGGACAGTAGCGGCGCCTCCTCACCGCCGCGGACGAAGGACGCGGCTTAGTTCAATGGCGATTATTCCGACCTCGGAATAAGAGCCATACTCAATACGCGCCCGAGCGACTCGGCATCACGTACCTGCGACAAGGCGAGCCCCACGGGCGCGAGCAGATCGGCGAAGACGGTCTTGTCGGTGAGGCGATTCATCAAGGATTTCAGGCGGTCAAGGATCATAGGATGGCAACGCTAAATGATTGTTTTACAAGACATCGCGCGGCCATGTGGATAACTCTTTGTCAAGCTCTTTTCGCTTTTTCCGCTTTTTTTCGACACCCGGTTTAAGGCCCTGACGGCGCTCGACACCGAATTGGCCAGATTGGCCTTCGAAAACGAAGCGCTGCCCTTATGCAGTTAATGGCGCCTTCCAGGTCGATATCTCATTCGGACCGTAGGATTAAGAGCCGGACACCGTTGCGCTGTTGGTCTACATCGACGATGCCACAGGCCGATTGATGGCGCTGAACTTCGTCGAATCCGAATCGACCTTCGACTACTTCCACGCAACGCGGCGGTACCTGGAGCGATATGGCAAGCCGGTGGCGTTCTACAGCGACCAACACTCGGTGTTCCGGGTCAATCAGACGGGCACCACCAGCGGCGACGGCCTCACACAGTCCGGACGCGCCCTGCATGCCCTGAATATCGACATCCTCTATGCGGGGTCTGACAATCATCGGAACGAAAACTTGCGCTAAGGACGCTCCGGCTCAGCGCAGGGATCATGTTAGCCGCCTCACCAAGCCTCAAAATCGCGGTAGTGCCCCAGCCACTCCGGCATCTCGCTCTTCACCTCTGCCAGGAATTCCTGATATTCCGAGGCTTCCACAAGCCCGATCTCTGACAGGTATCGATAAAACTTCTTCAGGCTCGCCACGGTCTCCTTCGTGCTCGTCACACTGGACCACATCGCCTTGCGCGGAAAGAACCATTCGAAGAACCCGTTGAACCGCGGACAAGCCCTCTTGGGGACGGACGATATCGTCGTAGAGCAGGTAAGCGTCGATGTAGAACGAGACGTTCCCCATGTGCTTCCGGACAGTCTTCTCCTTTAGACCGCTTTCCTCCAACCAGGCCTCGAATTCTTCGAGCAACACGGCGTTCTCAGCCCGAATCTGGTCTGCTTGGCGGTCGTAGTCGATGTCGTCTTGTCGTGACATGTCAGGGGATGTGCAGGATCGGGGCGAAAAGTCATCACAGGGGCCGTTGTTTCGCCTTCTTCGGCGTCTCGTGGCTTACCGCAACGGCAGGTACCGGACTTGGCCTTCCCATTCTCCGTCCACGCTGCAGGTGGCCAGGAGAACAATGTCCTCGATCGCCGAGCGGAGCGCCAACGTCCTGGACTCGAACCAAGTCGATGTTGGGATTCCGGAGACGAACGCCTCGAACAATGTTGTTGTTGAAATTCTCGTCGGCGAGCAGCCAGATCACGCCGAATCCTGCCCGGTTTGGCGCGCCAACAGGCGCGCGCGTATCCCTGTTGGGTCGAAGAGCCGTTCGTTTGACTGCCTCAGCTCTGCCGAGCGCTGTTCTCGTGCCTGGATGTAGTCATTCACCTCGACGGTATGTGCGAGGTAATAGGCGATGACGGCGTAGACCTGGCCGAGGGAGATCGCTGGATACTGTTCGGCGATTTCCTCGGCGGTTGCCCCGTCGCGAAAGGCGCCGACAACGGTATCCAGCGTCACGCGGGAGCTTGCCCACGTGGAAGACACCAGCGGCATCGGCTGCCAAGGGTGGTGTTTCGGCCGCTACGACCATGGTCATGTCATTTCTCCAAATATGTTTGTCCGGGTACCGATGATTACGGCGCCGGCGTTGGTTCATTTGCCACCGCGAGGTACCGGTAAAAGGTGGCCCGCGAGATGTCCAGCGTCTTGCAGATCTGCTCGCACGCTCAGCTCGTGATCCCGGTGCATCCGGCAGGCGGTCTTCACACGCGGATCGTCGCCCGTGATCGGCTTGCGTCCCCCTTTGCGTCCACGTGCCCGTGCCGCGGAGAGTCCCGCCTTGGTCCGCTCCTGGATCAGCCGCCGCTCGAACTGCGCCAGCGCCGAGAAGATGTGGAAGATCAACTCGCCGGAGGCACTGGTCGTGTCGATGGCCCCGTCCCGTAGCGAGCGGAAGGCAATTCCCTTCTCGAGGAGCTCCTGAATCAAAGTTACCAGATGCGGCATGGAGCGACCGAGTCGATCGAGCCGCCAGACCAGGAGCGTATCCCCCGGCTCCAGCGCGTCGAGACAGGCATCGAGACCGGGGCGTTTGCTCCGCGCGCCTGAAATCTTGTCGATGAAAATCTGCTCTTCGCGGCAACCGGCTTCGCGCAGGGCATCGAGCTGGAGCTGGACATCCTGCTCCTCGGTGCTCACCCGCGCGTACCCCACTCGTTTCCCCATTGCCCCCTCGTCAGTCAGGCATTTGTCTTGCTTTCGTCTCGTCCTCATGGGTAAATGAGAGTTTCATTCGCGAGACGAAAAGATGCGACAAGTATGGACCGGTTTTGCTGCCGTTGCGATGCCCTTTCGCTCCGTCTCGACAAACGACCGTTTCTTGAGACACCCCGGGTGCCGGTCGATTTTCTGACCGAGGCGCAGAAGCGCTGCTATGGCCGGTATCCTGGGGAGGTCAGCGCGGTCCAACTCGCGCGCTACTTCCATGTCGATGACACCGATCGCACCCTGATCGCTCAGCGCCGCAGTGATGCCAACCGTCTCGGCTTCGCCCTCCAGATCCTGACCGTCAGGTTCCTGCGCACCTTCCTGTCGAATCCGATCGAGGTGCCCGCGATCATCATCGACCACGTGGCCAGGCAGCTCGGGATTGTCGATGTCGCTTGTCTTTCCCGGTACCTGGAGCGTGAACAGACGCGGCACGCCCATCGTGCCGAGATCTGTTCCGCTTACGGCTATCAGGATTTCGGCTTTCCCTGGCCCTTCCGCCTGACGCGTTGGCTGTACCTGCGGGCCTGGTTCGGTAACGAGCGGCCCAGTCTGTTGTTCGACCAGGCAACGGCCTGGCTCAGCGAGCGCAAGGTTCTGCTGCCGGGCGTCACGACCTTGACCCGTCTGGTCGCCAGCGTTCGGGAGCGCACGGCGAAAAGTGTGTGGCGCGGTCTGTATGCTCTGCCTTCGGAGGCGCAGCGCGAACAGCTCGAAGCCTTGCTGGTGGTTCCACCGGGCTCGCGCGTCAGCCGCATGGACAGCTTGCGCCGCGGCCCCGACCAAGGCGAGCGCACCGGCTCTGCTCGCCGCTTTGCAGCGTCACCGCGCATTGCGGACTCTGGGCATCGGAAAGCTGGATTTCTCCGGCATCCCGCCGGTGCGCATCAAGGCGCTGGCCCGGCATGCGGCTACGGCCTGGGCGCCGACCATTGCGCGGATGCCGCGGCAGCGGTGCATCGCGACCCTAGTGGCCTTCGTCGCCGTCGAGGAGGTCAACGCCCTTGATGACGCGCTCGATGTCCTGGACATGCTGATCACAGAGATCGCTGCGGAAGCGAAGCGCCTCGGGCAGAAGAAGCGGCTACGCACGCTGCGGGACCTGGACCAGGCGGCCCTTGCGTTGCGCGAGGCTTGTGCCATTTTGCTCGATCCCGCCTGCCAGGACCACGACGTGCGCGCCGAGACCCTTGCCGGGGCCAACGCCCGCCTGGTGGAATGCCAGACGGCGAACGCACTCGCCCAGCAGTGGGGCGGCGGCGAGGTCGCCTCGGCCGACGGCATGCGCTTCGTCACTCCGGTGCAGACCATCCACGCCGGCCCCAACCGGAAGTACTTCGGTGCCGGACGCGGGATCACCTACTACAACTTCACCACAGACCAGTACGCCGGGTTCCACAATATCGTCATCCCCGGCACCCTGCGCGATTCCGTCTACATCCTCGCCGGTCTTCTGGAGCAACAGACCAGTCTCCAGCCCCAGGAGATCATGACCGATACGGCCGGCGCCAGTGATGTCATGTTCGGGTTGTTTTGGCTGCTGGGGTATCAGTTCAGTCCACGGCTTGCCGATGTCGGCGGCACCCGGTTTTGGCGCGTTGATCCAAAGGCCGATTACGGCGTGTTGAATGCGCTATCCAGGCATCGCGCCAACGTCGAGCGGGTTACCCGACACTGGGAAGATATCTTGCGCGTTGCGGGCTCGTTGAAGACGGGCACGATCGGGGCGCCCGAGCTCGTTCGTTCCCTGCTGAAGAGCGACCGGCCATCGAGCCTGACCAAGGCGATCCGCGATCTGGGTCGGATTCCGAAGACCATCCACCTGTTGACCTACCTCGACGACGAGTCCTACCGGCGACGCATCCTGATCCAGCTCAACCGCGGCGAGGGTCGCCATGCCGTGGCACGTAAGATCTGCCACGGCCAGCGTGGCGAGATCCGCAAGCGCTACCGCGTAGGGCAGGAGGAGCGCACGGTCTCCAACAGCCTGACCGTGCAGTACGATCGCGTCGTCTATCTGATCGAGCCCAACGAAACAACCAAGGGGCTCAGACGCAAGAAGGTTCGCGTCCACGACTATCCCGACGGGACCGTCGCCATCAAGTACGAGGGCGTGGATCTGCCCTACTCCGTCTTCGACAAGGTCCACCAGGTCAAGCAGGAGGACATTGTGTCGAACAAGCGCCTGGGCGCCGTGCTCAAGCACGTCCAGGAGCAGCAACAGAAACAGGCCGTCGAACGCAGTCAGAAAGCACCGACGCGACGGGGCCAGCGGAGGATCGCCGCGGAGCGCTTCCGCGAGGTCAATCCCGCCGTGCTCTGAGCGATCCGGCTAGGGATTGGCTGCGGTCAGCTCTTCGCGGAGCACGCGGCGCAGCGTGCTCTCCAGGTCAGCGCCGCTCTGGCGCTCGATGTGCTCGCGCAGGGCCTCGTTGATCAGGGTCTGGTAGTTCCCCCCGCCGTGAACGCGATCACGGAACCACTCGATGATGTCCGGATCGAGTCGGATGGTGATCCGCTCCTTCGCCGTCTTGACGATGGCGCCGCGCTTGCTCTCGGTGAAGTCGTACTCGTCGCGCATGGTTCAGCCCTTGCTCGTAGTGTCGGCGCTCGGCCGCCGTGGCCGGCCGCGCCGAGATGATGCGGATGGTGAGCTCGTCGGGCTGGGTGTAGACGACCACCAGGACGCGCCCGAAGGCGTCGAGCCCGATCACGACGAAGCGCTGCTCGGCGTGGTGGTCGGGATCGGCCATGGTGCAGGCCAGGTCGTCGTAGAAGACCTCCACGGCGTCGGCGAAATCGATGCCGTGCTTGCGCCGGTTGACCTGGCGCTTGGTCTCGTCCCACGTGAACTCAATGTCCATGTCGCCGAGTGTATGCACAAACGCCCGACGTTTCCAGCCGCAGACGACGGGCAGTAGGGAAAAGAATCAGGGGCTTGGCCAGCCGTCGCGCTCTCGCGCCGCCAGTGTGCCCCTCACCTACGATCGGACATTTCTAGTTTGCGCGGCGCCGGACATCTGTAACTTGCGCTGACACCGATAGAGGGCCGGATTGCCCTGGAGACCGCGCCCCATGAGGGATTCGGACGATTCCCTGTACCTCGGGTACCTGGGCATTTTGACCACCCTGTGCGACCGGCTCGTTCTTGCGGGCTCCCAATCCTCGGCGGCTCCGCCTAACATGGACGGCATCATCATCGCCCCGGGAACGCGCCATGTCCGACCCCAGCGCAGAGTTCGATCTGTCCGACGACGTCCTGTATCTAAACCACGCTGGGGTCTCGCCCTGGCCGCGGCGCACGGTAGACGCCGTGCAAGGGTTTGCGCGCGAAAACGGCAAACTGGGCGCGGCGCGCTATCCGCAGTGGATTGAAGTCGAGTCGCGTCTTCGGTCCCGTCTCGCCCAGCTCGTGGGCGCGCCAAGCGCGGCGGACATCGCCTTCGCCAAGAGTACGTCCGAGGCATTATCGATCGTCGCGTACGGACTCGAGTGGCACGCCGGCGATAACGTGGTCGGGATTGGCCAAGAGTTTCCGTCGAATCGGATTGTCTGGGAGTCGCTGGCGGATTTGGGCGTCGCGTATCGGCGACTCGATTTGTACGCGTCTGATGCACCCGAGGACGATCTCATGGGTCTTTGCGACGCGCGCACTCGTGTCGTCGCGGTGAGCTCTGTCCAGTACGCGCGCGGCCTGCGACTCGACTTGGAGCGGCTCGGTTCTCACTGTCGCGCCGCGGGTATTCTGTTGTGCGTCGACGGCATCCAGAGCCTCGGCGCCCTGCCCTTCGATCTGCACAAGGTCCAAGCGGACTTCGTCGCCGCGGATGCCCACAAGTGGATGCTCGGCCCCGAGGCGATCGCGCTGCTTTATGTCAATCCGGAGATTCGCCCGCGGCTGAGGCTGTACCAGTACGGCTGGCACATGGTCGAGGGCCGAGGCGATTACGACCGCGACGATTGGTCTCCGGCGACGGACGCTACCCGTTTCGAGTGCGGAAGCCCCAACATGCTCGGAATCTACGGGTTCGACGCGAGCCTGTCCCTGCTGCTCGAAGTTGGCATCGAGTCCGTTTGCGCGGCCATCACAGAGCGCGCCGGTCGGCTCATCGAGCTGATCGACAAGCACGGCTTCGAGCTGCTAAGCCCGAGAGCGACCGAGCGCCGTGCTGGAATCGTCACCTTCCGTGTACCGGGTATCGATTCCAAGGCCCTTCACAAGGCACTGGCGACCCAGGGGCTCATCTGCGCCCCGCGCGGCGATGGCATCCGTTTCTCGCCTCACTTCTACACTCCGGAGGCGGTGCTGGAGAAGGCCTTGTCGATGACAGCCGCGACCGCAGCACGACTGTTAGGACCCCCGCCACGATTCACGTCTTGGGATCTTCCCCGGTCACGGCAGCCATGGCGATCCCTCCATCCAGACCCTGGGTGCCCTGCCCGCGCCACGCCTGATTCTGAGCGGACGGCCCTTGCAAGCGAAACAGGGTCTGCCGCCGCACCCCGCCGAGCGCGTGGTACTCCGTCTGCCCAACGAGGCTGTGGCCGGCATGCGCGAGGGCGTCGTAAAAACCGCAGACCAGCTTGATGACGGGGTCGTCTTCGGCACCGGGTTCGCCCCCTTCCGCGGCGGTCCCTGCGCTACATCGGGCAACGCGGATGGGGCTAGATGCGGCAACGGCCCGCCTCCTTGCAGTAGCGACAGGGGATCCATTTCCGGCCGGATCGCGGCGTGAGCTTCGGCTCTGCGCCTGAGCCGCAGGGAGAAACCCATGTGTTACTCTTGAATGAGAATTCCTCCGATCTGGAAACCCCTCTCATGAGGCAACATTCCAGCGCGGACATCATTCGCGCAGACCAGGCCATCACGCTGCCCGGGCTCCTGCTCGAGCGGGTCCGCCGCTCGCCGGACGCCATCGCGTACATCCAGTTCGATCCCATCACCGAGCGCTGGGTGGAAACGCGCTGGCGCGAGGTCTGCGCCGAGATCGGGCGCTGGCAGGCGGCGCTGCGACGGGAGAGGCTCGTTCCCGGCGACCGGGTCGCGGTGCAGATGGCCAACCGCCGCGAGTGGGTCGTGTTCGACATCGCGGCGCTTGGGCTGGGGCTGGTCACGGTGCCGCTCTACACCAACGACCGCCCGGAGAACGTGCGTCACATCCTCAGTGACTCGGGCGCGCGGCTGCTGCTGATCGAGTCCTCTGAGCGCCTCGCCGCCCTTGCGCCCATCGCCCACACCCTGCGCGGGCTGGAGCGGGTGCTGATTCTGGAGCCAGATGCGAATGCGCCAACGGGCGAGATCCCGGCCTCGCCGATCTCCGACTGGCTTGCAGATGCCGAGGGCGCGGCGGACGATGCCCTGGGCAAGGCGGACGGTCTGGCCACCATCGTTTATACATCGGGCACCACCGGACCGCCCAAGGGCGTGATGCTCAGCCATCGGAACATGCTGTGGAATGCAGAGGCGTCTCTCAACTGCATCCAGGCTTACCCGAGCGACCGTTTCCTGTCCTTTCTCCCGCTATCGCACGCCCTGGAGCGCACTGGCGGCTACTACCTCCCGATGATGGCCGGCTCGACCATCGCCTATGCCCGCTCCATCCCGCAGCTGGCTGAGGACCTTGTCGCCATTCGGCCCACCGTCCTGATCGCCGTGCCCCGAATCTTCGAACGCGTGCATGCGCGTATCCAGGACAAGCTCTCCCATGAGCCCGCCGCGGCACGGCGGTTGTTCGCCGCCGCCGTCGGCATCGGCTGGCGCCGCTTCCTCCACGCACAGGGGCGAGGTCCCTGGACGCCGGACCTGTTGCTCGCGCCCCTTCTCGATCGACTGGTGGGGCGCAAGGTGCGCGGGCGCCTGGGGGGCCGGCTGCGCATCGCGGTGAGTGGTGGCGCGCCGCTGGCAGCCGAGATCGCGCGCTTCTTCATCAGCCTTGGGATCCCGTTGGTCCAGGGTTACGGGCTCACCGAGGCGAGCCCGGTTGTGAGCGTCAATCCCCTGGAGAACAACGTTCCGGAAAGCGTTGGACCGCCGCTTCCCGGCGTGGAGCTGCGATTGAAGGACGATGACGAGCTCCTGGTGCGCTCCCCCGGGGTGATGCTCGGCTACTGGAACCAGCGATCCGCCACCGCCGGCGCGGTCGATCCGGACGGCTGGCTTCACACGGGCGATCAGGTTCGCATCGGCGAGGGCGGCCACATCTTCATCACGGGGCGCATCAAGGAGGTCATCGTGCTCTCGAATGGCGAGAAGGTGCCGCCCGCCGACCTCGAGATGGCGATCACCCTGGATTCCCTGTTCTCCCAAGTGCTGGTTATCGGCGAGGCGCGTCCCTTCCTCGCCCTGTTGGCGGTATTGGATGCCGAAGCGTATCGGGATCTGGCGGTCACCGAGGGATTCGATCCGAATCCCGCGGCCGCCCGCGGCGATCCGCGCCTGGAGGCCCTGCTGGTCGAGCGCATTGGCGAGCGGCTGCAAGGTTTTCCCGGGTATGCGAAGATCCCCCGGGTGCGAGTGGTGGATCAACCCTGGTCGATCGAGGACGGTACCATGACGCCGACCATGAAGCTCAAGCGGGCGCGGATCCTGTCGCAATACAAGAACGATATCGAAGCGCTCTACGCGGGGCACGAGTGAGCGAGCCGGAATTCTACGATGAACCCGACCCGGCCGCCTGGCGGCTGGCCATCCGGGTGGTCGCCATGCCTGCGGATACCAACGCCTACGGTGACATCTTCGGGGGCTGGCTGATGTCCCAGGCGGACATCGCGGGCAGCACGGTCGCCATCCAGGCAGCCGGCGGGCGGGTCGCCACGGTGGCGGTGAAGGAGTTTCGTTTCCTGGCGCCGGTGCTGGTGGGCGACCTGGTGGATCTGTACGCGCGCCTGCTTCAAGTGGGCAAGACCTCCCTGACCGTCGAGGTCCGGGCCTGGGCAAGGGGGGAATCCGACCCGCAAACCCGCCGCGAGGTCGCTGAATCCAAGATCAGCTACGTGGCGATCGGGCAGGACGGCAGGCCGCGGCCGGTGGGAGATGGCGGCCTGACCGCGGCGTAAGGCCGCTCACCGCCCTGCAGAATCAAGAAAAACCCAAAGGGGAGCATCACAATGTTCGAGGCAACCAAGGTCGGCAGAAAGGTCGACAAGGAGACCTTCAAGGCCCAGCAGGAGGAGCTGCGGACCCAGCTCCTGCTCGTGCAGCGCGAGCTCAGACAGACGGACATCCCGGTGGTCGTGATCATCTCCGGGGTGGAAGGCGCCGGCAAGGGCGAGGTCGTCAACCGTCTGAACGAGTGGCTGGACGCCCGCGGCGTTCAGACCTTCGCCTTCTGGGACGAGACCGACGAGGAGCGCCAGCGCCCGCGCTACTGGCGGTTCTGGCGCTCGATGCCGCCGCGGGGCGAGTTCTCGATCCTGTTCGGCGGCTGGTACCTTGCCCCCATCGATCATCGCGTCAGCGATCTCTGCAACGACGCGGAGCTCGACGCGGAGCTCAATCGCATCGTCGACTTCGAGCGCATGCTGACCCAGGACGGCGCCCTGATCGTGAAATTCTGGTTTCATCTCTCGGAGAAGGACCAGAGACAGCGCCTGAAGGAGCTCTCCCGCGACGACAAGAGCCGCTGGAAAATGGTGCCCAACAAGGGCAAGAAATTCACGGCGCACTATGAGAAGTTCGAGTACGTGGCCGAGCGCATCATCCGCCATACCGATCGCGGACTCTCCCCCTGGTACCTGATCGAGGCAGAGGACCGCCGCTACCGCGACCTTACGGTCGGCAAGACACTGTTGCAGGCCATCAAGCGGCGCTTGAGCGAGCCGCCGGCCATGGAGCCGCCCTCCACCGCCAACGAGCTCGACCTGCCCGACGTTGCAAGCGCCCAGGTCACCGTGCTCGACCAGCTCGACCTGACCCAGTTCCTCGAGCGGAGCGAGTACAAGGCCCAGCTGTCGATACTGCAGGCGGAGATCAACGACCTGTGCTGGGAGGCCTACAAGAAGGAACGCTCGATCGTGTTGGTGTTCGAGGGCATGGACGCCGGCGGCAAGGGCGGCGCCATCCGCCGCTTCACCAGCGCGATCGACGCCCGGCTCTACCGCGCTATACCCATCGCGGCTCCTACCGACGAGGAGAAGGCCCACCACTACCTGTGGCGCTTCTGGCGCCACATCCCGCGCGCCGGTTACATCACCATCTACGACCGTTCCTGGTACGGCCGCGTGTTGGTCGAACGGGTCGAGGGATTCGCCACCGACGAGGAATGGCGCAGGGCCTATTCCGAGATCAACCAGTTCGAGGAGCAGCTGGCGGAAAGCGGCGTCATCCTGTTCAAGTTCTGGCTGCAGGTCAGCGACGACGAACAGCTGCGCCGCTTCAAGGACCGGGAAGAGGTCCCCTACAAGCGCTATAAGATCACCGATGAGGACTGGCGCAACCGCGAGAAGGGGCCGCAGTACAAGGCCGCCGTCAACGATATGGTGGTGCACACCAGCACCGATTCCGCCTCCTGGACCCTGGTCGAGGGAGACGACAAGCCCTTCGCGCGCATCAAGGTGCTTCGGACATTGCGCGATGGGCTCAAGCAAGCGCTTGCCAAGGGTGACCCTTGCGCTGGGAGCGGATATATACCCTGCGGCCAGAAGAACCCTTCGGCCAAGGAATCACCATAATGTCTGGTCCTGCGCCGGGATTATGGGTGCTTGCTCGGTTCTCTCGCTCCCGCGCGGCGCCGCTATCGCATCGACGTGAAGGGTCCGGCCCTGTTCCCGCCGCAAAGGGCGGACTCGACGCCTCGACGCGATTGTCGGCAAGCGCCAACACTTGACGCCCGCGCCGTTTCGGTTGCCCCGCATCTCCGCCGCTCCCAGCCTGTGGCGTGCCGCTTGCATGTGTTCAAGTGACGGACCAGCGGGCGCCCCGTCGGCCGGAGGGTTTTGGCCAGGCCGGGAGCGCAAGCTCAGGGACTGGGCATCGGCAAGCGAGTCGCCGATTGACTGGAACGGCTCTTGGGAAGCAGCGGAGAAGTCCATGAACACGCTTCCACAGTTGGGTGAAATGGTGCAGATCTTCGGTGTGGGCTGCGAGGGATGCGGCAGCTTTCACGGGAATTTCGAGGTCGCGGCAGTCGTCGATGCGAGCAAGATCCAGCTAGTGCTGATCGCTCATGAGGTCGACTGCGACGGCGCGGCGGACGGCGGCTGGTTCTCCCGCTTGGCCGTCGACTGGAATCAGTCGTTGCAGTGCTGGCAGGCGGAGTGCCGAGGTCATTCGATCGTGATCAGCATCGGCCGGCATTACCGCGGTCCCGTTTGGGCCGCCGCCTGATCTCCGGGGACGCCCGGGCCAAAGCGACGACGGCGCCCTCGTCGAGCCGGTGCTCGGCGCAGCGCTCAGTTCGCGGGCACCGCGTCCTTGAACAGACGGAAAAAGTTGTCCCGGGTTGAGGCCGCCACCTCGTCCGCGGTCATGCCGCGAACCTCGGCAATGCAGTCGGCCACGTGCGACACGAACTTGGGTTCGTTTGGCCTGCCCCGATGCGGAACTGGGGTGAGATAGGGGCAGTCGGTCTCGATCAGCATCCGGTCCAGCGGCACCCTGGCGGCAACCTCCCGCAGGTCATCTGCGTTGCCGAAGGTGACGATCCCGGAGAAGGAGATGTAAAAGCCCATGTCCAGGGCTTGCCTCGCCATTTCCCAACTCTCGGTAAAGCAATGCAGCACGCCGCCGACGTCGCGTGCCGCCTCTTCGCGCAGGATGGCGATGGTGTCTTCGCGTGCATCCCGCGTATGGACGATCAGCGGCTTGTTACAGGCACGGGCCGCGGCGATGTGATTGCGGAAGCGCTGCTGCTGCCATCCTAGGTCCCCATCGCTGCGGTAGTAATCGAGCCCGGTCTCCCCGATCGCGACGTTGCGCGGGTCCTCGGCCAGCCGCACCAGTTCCTCGGGCGCAGGATCGCGCCGGTGGCGCTCATTGGGGTGCACCCCCACGGAAACCGAGACTTGCGGATAGGGCTGCACCAGCCCCCGCATCTTCGGATAGTGCTCGAGGTCGATCGAGACACACAGCATGTGGTCGACGCCGGCGGCGGCCGTGGCCTCCATCAGGCTTGCCAAGGAACCGCCGTAGGGCTTGAGATTGACACGGTCGAGATGACAGTGTGAGTCGACCAGCATGATTGGTGCCTTGGTGCGGAACGGCTGTGGGCAAGGTAGAAATCTATGGGCTCCCGGCCACTTGCGGTGGCACGGGACGGATGGAGCGGTCGAAGCGGGAACTTACAGTCCGCGCTTCCGGCCACGCACTGGATCACATGGTGTGGGTCGGGCGGTCGGAGGTCAACATCGCGGCGAGGTAGTCCTCGATCTTTCTCCGGGCGGCGCCCTTGTCCTGATCGCTGAACTGGATGCCAACGCCGATGGCGCGGTTTCCCTCCGCGCCCGGCGGCGTCACCCAGATGACCTTTCCCGCAACGGGAATGCGCTCGGGATCGTCCATGAGCCGCAGCAGCAGGAAGATCTCGTCGCCAATCTCGTATCGCTTGCTGGTGGGGATGAAAAGACCACCATTCTTCACGAACGGCATGAAGGCGGCATAGAGCGCGTTCTTGTCCTTGATGACAAAGCTCAAGATACGCTGTCGACCGCCGATTGCTGACGGATCCACTTTCGCTAATGTCCTCGCTGACGTTTACCCTGCATGGCGGCGCTGACGCCGCTCAGCTCCCTGCTCCGATTTGCGCCCAGCGCATCAGGAGAGACTCGTTGCGCAGCTGCGGATTGAGGGTGGTGTCCTCCGCGGCCCGCGCCTTCAGAACCTGCTGCAGGAAGCGGTGGGCCTCCGCTGGACGAATCCGCTCGCCCAAAGCGCGAAGCTCTTGTTCCTTGTCGACATTGACCAGGCGCGGTGCTTCGTGTCCGCTCGCGAGGCGCAACAGATCACCCACCCAGTCAAGCAGCCACTCCAATGATATCCCCGGCTCCGCCTTGATCCAAGCGGCCGCCTCCGCCAAGGGATCGCGCTCGCCCTTCCCTACCGCGACGAAGCCCGCGAAAAGCTGGTCCCGCTGCGCCCTCGTTTGTTCCTTAGCGAGCGCCAGCGCCCGCAGCGGCGCCCCATGCGCCAGGCGGAGCAGGACCGCTGCATCGGCGCCTTCCATGCGGGGCCGCAGCCACTCCAGCGCCTGGGGCTCCGGCGGTGGGGGCAGGGACAGGGTCTGACAACGGCTGCGGATGGTCGCCGGAAGCTTGTTCGGCTGCTCGCAGATCAGGCACAGCAGCGTTCCCGCCGCGGGCTCCTCCAGCGTCTTCAGCAGGCTGTTGGCCGCGTTGACGTTCATCTGCTGCGCCGGATCGACGACGATGACCTTGTGCCCTCCGCGGTGGGCGGTGAGGGCATCGGAGGCGACGAGACGTCTCACCGCATCCACCTTGATCTCGTCGGACTTTGCCTCGGGATCCGGGCCAACCTCGATGCGGTCGGGATGGGTCCCGGCCCGAAGCAGCATGCAGTCCGGACACTCGCCGCAGGCGAAGCCGCCCACATCAGGCCGGGGACACAGCAGGGAATCGACCAGCGTCTTCACCAGGATGCGCTTGCCGACGCCAATCGGCCCGGTGACCAGAAGGGCGTGGGGCAGGCGTCCATCCTTGCGGGCACGGTTCAGGTCTTCCCAACAGGCGCGATGCCAGGGCAGCAAGGACCGCGAATCGGCTTGGTCGCTCACGGCGCGAACTGCCTTGGGCCGCCAATCAACGCGAGCCCCGCGGCCATTGACTTGGCGGACCGCATGCTTACGAGGTCTCGTCGATGAACTCGCAGACCAGTCGGCGCACGTTCGCGCTCACCTGGGCGACGTCGGCGGAGGCATCGATCCTACGGATACGGTCCGCGTGCGCCCGCGCCAAGGCTAGGTACGCCGCGCGCACCTTCTCGAAGAATATTCCCGTCTCGGATTCGAAGCGATCGGGGGTTGAACGACGGCCCGCGCGCGCAAGTCCCTGCTCCACCTCCAGGTCGAACAGGAGCGTCAGATCCGGGCGCAGCGAGCCCTGGACATAGTCCTCCAGGAGCGCGATACGCCGCGCCTGCACCCCCCGTCCACCGCCCTGATAGGCGTAGGTCGCGTCGGTGAAACGATCGCACACGACCCAGGTGCCCTCTTCCAGCGCCGGCGCGATCTTGTGCGCGATATGCTCCGCTCTGGCGGCGAACATGAGCAAGAGCTCCGCATCCGGCGCCATGCCGCGGCAGTCCGGGTCGAGCAGGATTTCCCGCATGCGCTCGGCGATCGGAGACCCGCCTGGCTCCCGCGTTACGACCGCCGGTATGCCGCGTTCAGCGAGGCAGGCCCGAACCACCTCGAGCTGAGTCGACTTTCCGGCACCTTCGATGCCCTCGAGCGTGATGAACCGCCCCCGCTTCATCGGCTTCCCTGCAGTTGATAAAGCCGCACCGCACGGTTGTGCTCGGCCAGGGTGGCGGAGAAATGGTGGCTTCCGTCCCCTTTCGCCACGAAGTAGAGACTCTCCCCGTCGAGGGGATGCAGCACGGCGTGGATGGCCTCGCGACCCGGCAGGGCGATGGGCGTCGGGGGCAAGCCCGCGTGCACGTAGGTATTGTACGGGGTGTCCTGCTGCAGATGCGCACGGGTCAGGTTACCGTCGAAATCCTCACCCAGCCCGTAGATGACCGTGGGATCCGTCTGCAACTTCATGCCGGTCTGCATCCGGCGGACAAAGACCCCGGCGATGGCGCCACGCTCGGAGGCCAACCCGGTCTCCTTCTCGACAATCGAGGCCAGGATCAGGGCCTGATAGGGGTCTTCCAGCGGCAGGCCGTCGGCCCTTTGCTCCCACTCTTCCGACAGGGTCGCCTCCATGGTCTCGAACGCCCGGCGCAGGATATCGAGGTCCGTAGCTCCCTTGGAGAAGTAGTAGGTATCGGGAAAAAGACGTCCCTCTGGATGCTCTTCGGGTCGCCCGAGGCGCCGCATGACCTCCTCCGGCGATACCTCGTCGAGCTCGGTTACCAGGCGCGCGTCGCCTGTCACCGCCGCGAGGGCCTGCTGGAAGGTCCAACCCTCCACGAGCGTAATCGCGCGCTGCACCACCTTGCCCGAAATCAGCAGATCGAGTAATTGCGGCGGCGTCATGCCAGTGGGAACCTCGTATTCGCCGGCCTTGATCAGCCCGGCGTTCTTCGTGACGTAGGCCATCGCCATGAAGAAATAGGGATGGGGCAGCATGCCGCGGGCGGTCAGGTCCTCGCTCAGGGCGCGCAGCGAGGTACCGCGGGGAACATCGAGGATCAGCGGTTCCTCCTGCAGGGCCAGGGGCGTGGCGAGGAAGCGCTGGTACTCCAGCCAGGCGCCACCGGCCAGCGCGGCCAATACCAGGACCAGCACGAGAAAAACACGCATCAGCCTGTCCTCCAGCCGCCCGGGGTGAAGGCCGCCCGGCGCACCCGCTCGATCAGCGACCCGGGCAGCCGTCCAAGGTCAAACGGACTGTTCTCCAACTGGCGAACGGGCCAGACTCCGATCAGGGCATTGGTCAGGAAGGCCGCATCCGCCTTCTCGAGGTCGGATCGTTGGATGTCGGCCTCCCGCACCTGCAACCCCTCCTCCGTCGCAATTTCCATCACCCTGGAGCGCACGGTCCCGGCGATGCCGCAGGAATTGATCGCCGGCGTGACCAAGACGTCTCCCGCCACCAGGAACAGGTTGCTCATGGTACCGCCGATGAGACGTCCGCGACCATCGCACATGAGCCCTTCCGCGATCTGAGGGTCGGTCCATTCGCTGCGCGCCAGCACCTGTTCCAGGCGATTGAGATGCTTGATTCCCGCGAGCCGCGGGTTCTCCCCTAGCCGCGTCTGGCAGAACCTCACCGCGACACCGTGCTCCTGCCATGCCGGGGGATAGTCCGGCGCGGGATACCGCATCAGGATTCGCGTGGGCTCCGGCCTGGCGGGCGCAAGATAACCCCGCCCGCCACCGCCGCGGGTGAGAAGTATCTTCAGGACCCAGGGCGCCTCGGTGCTGGCGAGCCTTGCGCATTCGCCGAGGATGAGGTCGCGCGGAGGAGAGGGAATGGCCAGACGCTGAGCGCCTTGCTCCAGGCGGTCGAGGTGCTGACGCCAAAGACAGGGGCCACCCGCGTGAACCAGGACGGTCTCGAACAGCCCATCCCCGTACAGGAGTCCGCGGTCATTGATCGAAACGAGGTCCGTCTCGAGCCCGTTGACGAGCGCCATGTGTTTGCTGGTTGTCGCTGACCGGGTCCGCCCGGGAGGCCGCGGCGGACCGAGCGGGGCTGACCTCAGATGCGACGGAAAATGAGTGTGCCGTTGGTGCCGCCGAAACCGAAAGAGTTGCTCAACGCCACGTCGATCTTCATCTCACGCGCGGTATTCGGCACGCAATCGAGATCGCATTCCGGATCCGGGGTCTCGTAGTTGATGGTCGGCGGGGCCACCTGATCGTGAATCGCGAGCAGGCTGAAGATGGCCTCTGCGCCGCCCGCCGCGCCGAGCATGTGCCCGGTCATGGATTTGGTGGAGCTGACGGCGAGCTTCTTCGCGTGCGCACCGAAGGCGCCCTTGACGCCCTTCGTCTCGGCGATGTCACCGGCCGGCGTGGAGGTGCCGTGGGCGTTGATGTAGTCCACGTCCTCCGGATTGAGCCCGGCGTCGCTCAATGCCAGCAGCATGCAGTCGCGGGCACCCTCCCCGTTCTCCGACGGAGCGGTCATGTGGTAGGCGTCCGAGTTCATGCCAACCCCGACCAGCTCGGCGTAGATCCTTGCCCCTCTGGCCTTTGCGAGCTCGTACTCCTCCAGCACCACTACCCCGGCCCCATCGCTCAGGACGAAGCCATCGCGGTTCTTGTCGAAAGGTCGGCTTGCCCCCTCCGGGTCGTCGTTGCGCGTCGAAAGCGCGCGCGCGGCGGCAAACCCGCCGAGCCCAACCGGTGAGGTCGCCATCTCCGCCCCACCCGCCACCATGACGTCGACCATGCCGTGACGGATCATGAGGGCCGCTTCGCCGATGTTGTGGGTACCGGTGCTACAGGCGGATACGATCGAATAGTTCGGTCCCTTGAGACCGTATTTGATGGACAGATTGCCTGCCACCATGTTGACGATGTTGGCGGGTACGAAGAAGGGGGAGATTTTGCGCGGACCTCCCTGCCGGTAGGCCTCGTAGTTATTCTCGATTCCGGTGATCCCGCCGATCCCGGAGCCAACCGCGACGCCGATGCGGCGGCAATTCTCTTCCGTCACCTCCAGACCCGCATCCTCGATCGCCTGGGTTCCCGCCCCGATGCCGTAATGGATGAACTTATCCATTTTCCGGACGTCTTTCTTGGAGATGTAGAGCTCGGGATCAAACCCGTAGATCGGTCCCCCGAAACGTGTGCTGAACGGACCGATGTCGAAATGGGTGATCGGCTGAATACCGCTCTTGCCGGCAAGGATATTCGCCCAGGCGGACTTGGTCTCCAACCCCACTGGGGCGACGATTCCGACCCCGGTGACTACAACCCGTCTGCCAGTCATGCGGTGTTCCTCCGATCTGGTCTGCAGCGCGCTCGCGGCGCCCCGAATGCCGCGCAGGCTGCGGCGGCAGCCTCACGGTCAGCGCCTATCCTCAACCGACGTGCTCGTTGATGTAGTCGATCGCCTGCTTGACGGTGGTGATCTTCTCCGCATCCTCGTCCGGGATCTCGGTCTCGAACTCCTCCTCCAGGGCCATCACCAGCTCGACCGTGTCCAGGGAATCCGCGCCCAGGTCGTCGACGAAGGACGCCTCGAGGGTCACCTCCTCCTCCTTGACGCCAAGCTGCTCAATCACGATCTTGCGAACCCGCTCTTCGACGCTGCTCATTGTGTTTCATTCCTCCGATCAAAAAAACGGCCCTGACCCCAGGGCACGCGGTATTCTATTCACATTCGATTGCCGATGAAAGGCGCGGCGGGCCTAATTCGGCGGCTATTAGGCGTTGGAATCTATTCGCTTTTTCGCGTCACATCCCAACGGCCGTCAGTCCATGTACATGCCGCCGTTGACATGAATGGTCTCTCCGGTGATGTAGCCGGCCTGCGGGGACGCGAGGAACAGCACCGCCGCGGCGATTTCCTGTGGGCTGCCGAGACGCCCGAGAGGAATGCCAGCGAGCAGCTGATTGCGCTGTGCTTCGTCGAGCGCCCGGGTCATGTCGGTGTCGATGAACCCCGGCGCGACGCAGTTCACGGTGATTCCGCGCGAGCCGACCTCGCGCGCCAGGGACTTGGTGAATCCAATCATGCCCGCCTTGGCCGCCGCGTAGTTCGTCTGGCCCGCGTTGCCGCTGGCACCCACCACGGAAGAGATGTTGATGATGCGCCCCCGCCGCGCCTTCATCATGCCGCGCAGGCAGGCCTTGCTGAGCCGGTACACCGAGGTCAGGTTGGTGTCGATGATGCTGTTCCATTCATCGTCCTTCATGCGCATCAACAGGTTGTCGCGCGTGATTCCGGCGTTGTTGACGAGAATGCCCGGCGGTCCGCCCAAGGCCTCGCCAATGCCGTTCAGGGTGGCGTCGATGGACGCCTGATCGGTAACGTTAAGCACCAGACCCATGCCGCGAAAGCCCTGTGCCTGCAAGGTCTCGGTGATCGCCGCCGCTCCCGCCTCGGTCGTCGCCGTGCCGGCCACCGCCGCACCGGCCGCGCCGAGCGCCAACGCGATCGCCTGACCGATACCCCTGGATGCGCCGGTTACCAGCGCGATTTCACCCTCAAGCATGCTTGGTTGCCTCCAACGCCCCTGCGAGACCCGGCGGATCGAACACCGCCAAGGACTCCAGTTGCTTGTCGATACGCTTGCTCAACCCGGCAAGGACCTTGCCGGGTCCCGCCTCGACCAGCAGATCCACGCCCTGCGCCGCCAGTGCCTGAACGATCTCCACCCAGCGCACCGGGCTGTAGAGCTGCTGAGTCAGCAGATCGCGGATCTGATCCGGGTCCGATGCGGGCCCAGCGGTCACATTGTGCAAGACCGGAATCTCCGGTGTCTTGATCCGGACACCATTCAGCTCCGAGCGCAAGCGCTCGGCCGCGGGGCGCATCAAGGCGCAGTGCGACGGGACGCTCACCGGCAACGGCAGCGCGCGCTTCGCACCGGCAGCCTTGGCCGCTTCGATGGCGCGGCCCACCGCCGGCGCATCACCGGCGATGACCACCTGGCCCGGCGAGTTGAAATTCACCGCCGCGACCACGTCACCGCCCGCAACCCCGGCGCACAAGCTGCGTACCTGCTCGTCGCTCAGGCCCAGAATCGCCGCCATTGCACCCGTTCCGGCCGGGACCGCCTCTTGCATGAAACGCCCACGGGCGGCGACGAGTCGCACCGCGTCGGAATATTCCATCGCGCCCGAGCACACCAGGGCGGTGAACTCGCCCAGGCTGTGACCCGCCATGAATCCGGGACGCCGGCCCTCGCAGGCGTTCCAGACCCGCCACACCGCGACTCCCGCGGCGAGCATGGCCGGCTGGGTATTCTCGGTGCGGTCGAGGTCCTCCTTGGGACCCGCGCTGACCAGCGCCCAAAGGTCCTTCCCCAAGATGTCCGAGGCCTCGCGGAAGGTATCCGCGACCTGGGGATAGTCGGCAGCCAGCGCTTGCAGCATGCCGACGGACTGGGAGCCCTGTCCGGGAAAAACAAAGGCGATACTCTGGGTCATTTTCTCGGTAGATATGGTTGCCGGTACGCGCTGGCCGTGTGACGACAGCTCGGCATCGAGGTATACGTGCGACGACGCGCGCTAGTTTCGCTCGGGGGTCAGTAGCGCAGGAGCACGGACCCCCAGGTGAAGCCGCCCCCGAACGCCTCCATCAGCAGGGTCTCGCCACGGCGAATGCGACCGTCGCGCACTGCGGTGTCGAAAGCCAGCGGAATCGAGGCGGCGGAGGTGTTTCCGTGCTCGCCGACCGTAACCACGACCTGCTCCATCGGCAGATCGAGCTTGCGCGCCGTGGCCTGGATGATGCGGGTGTTGGCCTGGTGCGGAATGAGCCAGTCGATGTCCGACTTTTTCATCCCGTTCGCCCCAAGGGTCTCGTCGACGATGCGCCCCAGGGTGGTGACCGCCATCTTGAACACCTCGTTGCCGCGCATTTCCACGTACGGGTCGCCATCGCAGGTACCGTTCCCGATGCCGCGTGGGACCTGGAGCAGGTCCTTGTAGGCGCCGTCCGCGTGCAGATGGGTGGAGATGATACCGGGCTCCTCCGCGGCCTCGATCACCACGGCCCCGGCGCCATCGCCGAAGAGCACGCAAGTGGCCCGATCCTGCCAGTCCAGGATGCGGGTGAAGGTCTCGGCGCCGATGACCAGGGCGCGGGTTGCGTCGCCGGTGCGGATGAACTTGTCCGCCACGCTCAGGGCGTAGACGAACCCGGTGCATACCGCCTGGATGTCGAAGGCGGGGCAACCGTGGATGTCCAGCTTCTGCTGCACCTCGCATGCGGTGCTGGGAAAGATCTGATCCGGCGTCGTGGTCGCCAGCACGATGAGGTCGATATCCGCCGCATCGAGCTCCGCGGCTTCGAGTGCATTACGCGCGGCTGCCACGGCAAGATCGCTGCACATCTCGTGCTTCTCGACCACGTGGCGCTTCCAGATGCCGGTGCGCTCCCGAATCCATTCGTCGGAGGTGTCGACAATCTCTTCGAGGTCCTTATTCGTGAGGATCTTTTCCGGCAAATAGCTGCCTGTGCCGGCAATACGGGAATAGATGCTCACGCGCTCGCCTGTCGGTGTTCGGTCTGGAGATGCCTGGCCACTTGTTGCGCGATCCGTTCCGGGACGTTGCAGTGAATCTCTTTCTCCGCGATGTGGATCGCGTTCTCGAAGGCGAGTTCATCGGCGCCGCCGTGGCTCTTGATCGCGATGCCGCGCAAGCCGAGGAGGCTTGCACCATTGTAGCGCCGAGGGTCGATGGAGCGGGAGAAGCTGCGCAGCACCGGCAACGCCGCAAGGCCAGACAGTCTTGTCAGCCAGTTGCGCTTGAAGCTCTGGGTCAGGAAGTGACGCACCATCTTGGCGACCCCCTCGCTGGATTTCAGCGCGACATTGCCAACGAACCCGTCGGCAACCACGACGTCGACACCGCCGAGGTAGATGTCGTCCCCCTCGACGTAGCCGACGTAGTTGAGGGTGCTCGCCGAGAGCAGCTCATGGGCCTGTTTGACCTGCTCGTTTCCCTTGATCTCCTCCTCCCCGATATTGAGCAGGCCGACCTTGGGTGCCGCCATGCCCTCGACCGCCGTGACCAGTTCGCTGCCCATGACCGCGAACTGGAACAAGTGCTCGGCCGTGCAATCCACGTTCGCCCCGAGATCGAGCACATGGGTGCTGCCGGTCAAGGACGGGACCGCGGTGATGATCGCGGGGCGGTCCACCATGGGCAGTGTCTTGAGCACGAAACGGGCCGTCGCCATCAGTGCGCCCGTGTTGCCGGCGCTGACGCAGGCGTGCGCCTCTCCGCTCTTGACCAGATCCAGCGCCACGCGCATCGAGGAGTCCTTTTTCCCGCGCAGCGCCTTCGACGGTAGCTCATCCATGCCGACTTCCTGGGTGGCGTGGCGCACGCGCAGGCGTCCGCCGACGTCCGATCCGTCGAGCAAGGGCGCAATCTGCTCTTCCTTGCCGACGAGGATCAGGTCCGTCGCGCTCGTATGACGCAGGTATTGGAGCGCAGCGGGCACGACCACCTGCGGTCCGTGGTCCCCGCCCATGGCGTCGAGGGCGATGGTCAGGCGTTCAGTCAAGGTTCGTCACCATTCCGACGCCTGTGGGGCAAGTCGCCGGCGAGGGCTCGCCGTCGTCAGTCGTTCTTGTCCACGACCTTGCGGCCGCGGTAGAAGCCATCCGGCGACACATGGTGGCGGCGGTGCGTTTCACCCGTGGTCGATTCGACCGAGAGGGTCGGCTTGCCAAGGGCGTCGTGGGACCGGCGCATGTCCCGTTTGGACGAGGTCTTTCTGTTTTGCTGGACTGCCATTGTTTGTCTCCCGAGATTCGAAATTCAGTGTTTCCGCTTCAGAGCAGCCAGAACGGCAAAGGGATGACGCCCATCGCCTTGTCCCGCCTCCGGCGCGCTCGCGTGCTCCGCCAGCGTGCTGCAGTCGCCGGGCGGATGCCGGGGAATGAGGGGCAGCCCCAGCAGCAACTCGTCCTCGATCAGGTCCATTGGCCGCATCGCGACCCCTTCAATCAGGAGCGGCTCGTAGCGGTCGGGCAACCCCTGTGACTCGTCCACGCCGGTTACTACGGCCAACGCTGACTCTGACTCGACCCTGCAAGTCACCGCTTCGAGACAGCGCTGACAGCGCAGCCGGAGGTCGGCCTGAACCTGAACAAGCACCACGACCCGCCCGTTCTCATCACGTTCGAAGGCAAGCCGGAAGACGGCTTCGCCCGCCGGCTCGAGCAACAGGCCGCGCAGACGCGGGAGGCTCGACAGGCGAAGATGACCGGAGAAGTGCTTGCGGTTGTCCGCGGCCAGTCCCGGGTCCAGGAGCTCAGGGAACGGCGAAGACATAAGCGCGGCAAAGTATCAGGGTGGATAAAGTCTTGTCAAGACAGCGAGACCGGCATGCGGCCGTCTCACCTCAGCCGACCAGCGCCAACAGTACACCGGCAGCAACCGCGGAGCCGATCACGCCGGCCACGTTCGGCCCCATGGCGTGCATCAGCAGGAAGTTGTGGTGATCCTCCTCGAGCCCGACCTTGTTGACGACCCGCGCCGCCATGGGAACCGCCGAGACGCCGGCCGCACCGATCAGCGGATTCACCCGACCGCCGGTCACTCGGTGCATCACCTTGCCCATGATCACGCCGGCGGCCGTGCCGATGCAGAAGGCGAGCGCGCCCAGGGCCAGAATGCCCAAGGTCTCGACCGTCAGGAACTTGTCCGCGGACAGCTTGGAGCCGATCGCCAATCCAAGCAGGATGGTCACCACGTTGATGATCTCGTTCTGTGCCGCGCGGCTCAGGCGGTCTACCACGCCACTCTCGCGCAACAGGTTGCCGAAGGTGAGCATGCCGATCAACGGTGCGGCCGAGGGCAGGAACAGAATACAGAGCGCCAGCACCGCCAACGGGAACAGGATGCGCTCCAGTCGCGAGACCGGCCGCAGCTGCTGCATGACCACCGCCCGCTCCTTGCGCGTGGTCAGCGCCTTCATGATCGGCGGCTGAATGATGGGGACGAGGGCCATGTAGGAGTAGGCCGCGACCGCGATGGCCCCGAGCAGGTCCGGCGACAGGCGGGAGGCCAGGAAGATCGCGGTAGGCCCGTCGGCGCCACCGATGATCGCGATGGCGGCGGCATCCGGCAGGGTGAAATCGAACCCGGGCAGGAAGTTGAGCGCGAGGGCGCCGATCAGGGTAGCGAAGATCCCGAACTGGGCTGCCGCCCCCAGCAGCAGCGTCGACGGCATGGCGATCAGGGCACCGAAATCGGTCAGCGCCCCGACGCCCATGAAGATCAGGAGCGGAAACACGCCGGTCTCGACCCCGACCTGATAGATCATGCCGATCAGGCCGTCGGGCCCGCCGATTCCAGCGATGGGGATGTTGCTCAGGATGGCGCCGAAGCCGATCGGCACCAGCAGCAGGGGCTCGAAGCGCTTGGCGATCGCGAGGTAGATGAGCACGCCCCCGACCAGCATCATCAGGGCCTGACCCCAGGTCAGGTTCGCAATCCCCATGGACTGCCATAGGTTTAGCAGTGCGTCCAAGGGCGTCAGGCCAGCATCAGGAGCGGATCGCCCACGTGCACGCCGTCGCCCTCCCTGACCCGGATGTCCGCTACCACCCCGGCGACAGGGGCGCGCACCTCGGTCTCCATCTTCATGGCCTCGAGCAGCAGCACCACCTCGCCGGCCTGGACCTGCTGGCCCTGGACGACCTTGATCTTGAAGATGTTGCCGGTGAGGGGCGCCCCCACAACCGTGCCGCCGGCCCCTGCAGCCGGCGGAGCCGCGGCAGTTGGGGCGGCAGTCACGGTTTCCACGGCTCCCTTGGGCGAGACAACCACGTCATAGGGCTTGCCGTTGACCTCAATCCGATAGGCCTCGGTCGCGCCTTGCGCCGGAGCCGGCTTCGCGGGCGAAGCCGGTGTTTGCATCTCCTGCCAGGGCGGCGGCTCGAACGCTGCAGGATTGTTCCGGTTCGCCAGGAACTTGAGGCCGACCTGCGGAAACAGGGCGTAGGTCAGCACGTCATCGACCTCTTGCTCGGCCAGCTTCAGGGACTTCTCGCCGGCGATTCCCCGCAGTTCCGCCGTCAGGCTCTCCAACTCGGGCGAGAGCTTGTCCGCGGGGCGACAGGTAATCGGCTCCGAACCCGGTTCGAGCACCCGCTTCTGAAGCTCGGCGTCTACCGGGGCCGGGGTCGATCCGTATTCACCACGCAGAACGCCCGCGGTTTCCTTGGCGATGGTCTTGTAGCGCTCCCCGGTGAGCACATTGAGCACCGCCTGGGTGCCGACGATCTGGGACGTCGGCGTCACCAACGCGATATACCCAAGGTCCTTGCGCACCCGCGGGATCTCATCCAGCACCTCGTCGAGTCGGCCGCTCGCGCCCTGCTCCCGCAGCTGATTTTCCATGTTGGTGAGCATGCCCCCGGGAACCTGCGCCACCAGGATGCGAGAGTCGACGCCTCTGAGCGCGCCCTCGAACTTGACGTACTTCTTGCGCACGCTGCGGAAATAGGCGGCGATCTCCTCCAGCAGATGGAGATCCAGCCCGGTATCCCGCTCCGTGCCTGCGAACATGGCCACCACCGACTCGGTCGGCGAATGCCCGTAGGTCATGCTCATGGACGAGATGGCGGTGTCGACCATGTCGATGCCCGACTCGGCCGCCTTGAGGATGGTGGAGGTGCTGAGTCCCGTGGTCGCGTGGCAGTGCAGGGCGACGGGAACCGAGCAGCGCTCCTTCAGACCGCCGACGAGCTCCTCGGCGACGAAGGGCGTTAACAGCCCGGCCATGTCCTTGATGCAGATGGAGTTACAGCCCATGTCCTCAAGCCGTCGGCCCATGTCGAGCCAGGAGTCGATGTTGTGGACCGGGCTCACGGTGTAGGACATGGTCCCCTGCGCATGCCGCTCCGTGGCGAGGACCGCCCGAACCGCCGCCTGGAGGTTGCGAAGGTCGTTCATCGCATCGAAGATGCGGAAGACGTCGATGCCATTGACCGCGGCCCGTTCCACGAAACGGTTGACGACGTCGTCGGCGTAATGCCGGTAGCCGAGCAGATTCTGCCCCCGCAACAGCATCTGTTGGGGAGTATTGGGCATGGCCGCCTTGAGCTGCCGCAGGCGTTCCCAGGGGTCTTCTCCCAGGAAGCGGATGCAGGCGTCGAAGGTGGCGCCGCCCCAAGTCTCCAGCGACCAGAAACCCACTTGATCGAGCTTCGGCGCGATCGGAAGCATGTCCTCGATGCGCATCCGGGTTGCAAGCAGCGACTGATGTGCATCGCGCAGCACCACGTCGGTGATGCGCAGGGGATTGGACTGGTTCATGAGGCGGGGTCCGAGTTTCGGCGGTTCGTCGTGATTTCTCTGATTCTTCCTTTGGATGCAGAGGTCGCCACGACGACCCCGGCATCCGCGGTCAGGCGCGACGGCGGTAGCGGGCGACAGCGGCGGTGATCACTGCGATCAGCTCGGCGTCGCCTTGCTCCGCGGCGCCCGGCATCCGCCCCCCGACCGCCAGTCCCGGCTCGGGCGCAAGACGCATCGCTAACGCCGACATCGCTCGCATCACACCGACCAACAGCAACAGGAAGGCGAAGACGATGCCCATGCCGATGGCCATGAGCCTCAGGCCTTCCATCAGCAAGTCCAGCGTGTTCATGGCTTGTGCGTTTCTTCGGGAATCGCCTCGTTGGGCGTTGCGTCCGGGTTCTAAGTGATTGGTCCTGGGGTGTCAAGCCGAGCCGGCGTCGAACGGGTGGCGCTCGACCATCGTCTGGTTGCGGTCGGGCCCGGTGGAGATGATGTCGATGGGCAACCCCGACAGATCCTCGATCTTGGCCAGATAGCGCCGTGCGTTCTCCGGCAGGGCATCCAACGAGGTGGCGCCTACGGTGGAGGTGTCCCATCCAGGCAGCTCGATGTAGCTCGGCCGGCAACGCGCAAGCGCGTCCGATGACGACGGCGGCGTCTCGAGGCGTTCCCCATCGAGCTCGTAGGCCGTGCACACCTTGATGGTCTCCATGCCGTCGAGCACGTCGAGCTTGGTGATGCAGATTCCGCTCACGCTGTTGATGTTGAAGGAGCGATTCAGGGCGACCATGTCGAGCCAGCCGCAGCGGCGCTTGCGCCCGGTGGTGGCACCGAACTCGTGCCCCCGGGTGCCGAGGTGCTCACCGTCGCCATCGAACAGCTCAGTGGGGAACGGCCCGGCGCCGACGCGCGTGGTGTAGGCCTTGACGATGCCCAGGATGTAGTCGAGATCGCGCGGGCCGACACCACTGCCGCTCGCCGCTCCGCCCGCCGTCGTGGTGGACGAGGTGACGAAGGGATAGGTCCCGTGGTCGATATCCAGCAGCGCCCCCTGTGCGCCCTCGAACAGAACGCTTCCACCCTGCTTGCGCAAGTCGTGGAGAAGGCCGCTGACATCCGCCACCAGCGGGCGGATCTCCTCGCACTGGGCCAGCGCCTCATCGAGCACCCGCTGGTAATCGACCGTCTCGGCCTCGAAATAGTGGGCCAGAGCGAAATTATGGTAGTCCATGACGACCCGCAGCTTCTCCTTGAAGCCGTCGGCGTCCAGCGCATCGCCCAGGCGCAGGCCCCGCCGCGACACCTTATCCTCGTACGCGGGACCGATCCCACGGCCGGTGGTGCCGATGGCCTCCTTGCCGCGCGCCCTCTCCCGGGCGTGATCGAGGGCCACGTGATACGGCAGGATCAAGGGGCAGGCAGGGCTGATGCGCAGGCGCTCACGCGCCGGCACGCCGTTCTGCTCGAGCATGCGGATCTCCTCGAGCAGGGCACCCGGGGAGAGCACGACGCCGTTTCCGATCAGACACTGGACGTTGTCGCGCAGGATACCCGACGGGATGAGATGCAGGATGGTCTGCTTGCCGTCGATCACCAGCGTGTGACCGGCGTTGTGTCCGCCCTGGAAGCGCACCACGGCCGACGCCCGGTCGGTGAGCAGGTCGACGACCTTCCCCTTGCCCTCGTCGCCCCATTGGGTGCCGATAACGACTACATTCTTGCCCATGTTCTCTACCATCCGTCAGAAAAAGCGCGCCACCGGCGCATGACTAGCCTGCCCCGCCGTGCCGGGGCTCTGCGCAATCGAGCCGGGGCCTCTACGCCGGCACGAGCGCCCATGATCCGTCTTCGTGGACCAGCATCTCGCCACAACCCAGCTCCCTCGCCCCGGCGGCCTGTCCCGGAAGCTCGGTCACCACGCGCCGACCCGCGCGGCGCAGACGGGCGATCTCCTCCTGCAAGCCGGCATCCGCCGACCAGGGCGCGAATACCGCGTCGGCCTGCTGGTGCCGGGCTTCGAGCCCCGCGCCGAGACGCAGCAAACCCTTGAGGTCGGTGCTGAACCCGACGGCCGGACGCGCCCGGCCGAACACCCTTCCGATATCGTCGTAGCGCCCCCCGCGCGCGATCTCCTGACCCCAGCCGGGGACGAAGGCCGCAAACACCACCCCGGTCTTGTAGTGGTAGCCGCGCAGCTCGGCAAGGTCGAAGTGAACCGGCACATCGGGAAGCCAAAGACGAAGCTCCTCCGCCACGCGCCGAAGATAGGCGAGCGCGGCTTGCACACCTGCGTCCGCGGAACGCAGAACGGCCTCGGCCCGCGAAAGGGCGTCCTCGCCGTTGAGCTCGGCCAGAGAGAGCAGCATGCGCGCCGGCTCTCCATGCACGCCGTGGCTCGCGATCAAGTCTTCGATCTCAGGCAGCGCCTTTCGCTGCAGCGCATCGAACAAGGCCATCTCACCGGTCAAATCCAGACCCGCCTGCCGAGCGAGACCGCGGTAGATGCCCACATGCCCGACGTCGAGATACGCGTTCTCGATCCCTGCCAGAGCCAGGGTCAGCATGACCAGGCGGATGATCTCGACGTCGCTCTCCGCGCCGGCGTGGCCATAGATCTCGGCGCCGATCTGAAACGGGCTGCGCGTTCCCGCAAAGCCGTCGGAACGGGTGTGCAGGACGGTGCCGAGATAGCAAAGGCGCGTCGGGAGATCTCGGCGCAGATGATGGGCGTCGATCCGGGCGACCTGTGGCGTCATATCCGCGCGTACGCCCAGCATGCGCCCGCTCTGCTGGTCCGTGAGCTTGAACGTCTGCAGGTCGAGGTCGTGCCCCGTTCCGGTCAGCAGCGACTCGAGAAAGTCGATGAACGGGGGAATGACGAGCTCGTACCCCCAGGTGCGGTACAAGTCGAGCAGATCGCGCCTGAGACCCTCCATGACCTGGGCCTGGGGCGGCAGGATCTCCTCGATCCCCGCCGGCAACAGCCAGCGCTCTTCATGCATGGTCGGCTCTCACTTCACCAGGTACAGGAGTGCGACGCCCGCCCCCATGCTCACGAGGCCGGCGACCCGCAGGGCGGAATCGCCTTGCGCCGCCATCGTAAGGAGTGCTCGACGCAGCCCGCTGGGGCTGAGGAACGGCCAGATTCCCTCGATCACGAGCATCAGCGCCAAGGCTACCAGTAGGTCAGGCCACATCCGAACATCCGGCGTCGAAGACGCTGCGCTCGAATCGGCGGATTATCCCCACCTACCAAGGTCGCGTCGTATCAGGAACTGCCGCCGCCTCGCGCGGCCCCGGGGCACCGCGCAAGACGCCGGGTCAGGGTGACGTCTTTTCCTTGAAGTAACGGAAGAAGTCGGACTCCGGCTGCAGGACCATCATGTCCCCGCCCTGACCGAACGATGTCCGGTAGGCGTTCAGGCTGCGGTAGAAGCTGTAAAAGCCCTCGTCCCGACCGTAGGCGTTGGCATAGATCTCCGCCGCCTTGGCATCGCCCTCGCCCCGCACCTCCTCGGAGAGCTTGTAGGCGTCGGCGAGAATCACGGTGCGCTGTCGGTCGGCATCGGCCCGAATGCGCTCGGCCGCTTCCCCGCCCTTGGCCCGCAGATCGCGCGCCACCCGCTCGCGCTCGGCGCGCATGCGCTGGTAGACGGACTCGCTGACCTCGGGCGGCAGGTCGATCTTCTTGACCCGCACGTCAACGACTTCCAGACCGAGCTCTGCGGCATTGCTGTCGATGCCCTTGGTCAGCACCTCCATGAGCTCCTGGCGGTCCTCGGACACCACCTCCTGGATGGTGCGCTTGCCGAACTCGTCACGCAGGCTGGTGTTGATGCGCTCGGAGAGCAGCCGCTCCGCACGCTCGACGTTGCCGCCGGTGGAGCGGTAGAACTGCGCGGGGTTGGCGATGCGCCACTTGGCGTAGGAATCGACGATGACGTCTTTTTTCTCGATCGTCAGGAAGCGCTGCGGGCGGGCGTCCAGGGTCTGGATTCGCTTGTCGAATGTCTTGATGTTGTTGATTACCGGGATCATGAAATGCAGCCCGGGCTCGTACTCGCTGTCGATGATCTCGCCGAGCCGCAGGCGAATCGCGGTCTCCCACTGTTTGACCACAAAGGTGAAGGCATAGACGAGCACGAGCAGGGCAACCACCCCGATGGGCGCAAACATCTTGACTTGGTTCATCAGCGTGTCCTCCGCTCGCGAACGACGTCGCGTTCAGGCCTGGGGGCCGGCTCCTGGGTCATGCGCGGAGCCGTGGTCTGCTCGCCCGAGGGCTGCGTATCCCCGCTGCGTTGCTTCATCAGCTGGTCCAAGGGCAAGTACATCAGGCTGTTGCCCTGCGGCACATCGAGCAAAACCTTGTTGCTGTCGCCCAAGACCTGCTCCATCGTCTCCAGGTAGAGGCGCTCGCGGGTGACCGCCGGTGCCTTCTGATACTCGCCCAAAATCGCGGTAAAGCGCGAGGTCTCGCCCTCCGCCGCCGCGACCACCTGATCCCGATAGGCCTTGGCGTCTGCTTCAACGCGCGCCGCCTCGCCGCGGGCCTGGGGCACGATCTCGTTGGCGTAGGCCTCTGCCTTGTTCTCGAGGCGCTCCTTGTCCTCGCGCGCCTTGATGGCGTCGTCGAAGGCCTCCTTGACCTCGTCTGGCGGCTTCGCGGGCTGCATGTTGATCGAGGTGACTTCCAATCCGGTCTTGTACTGGTTGATCAGGTCCTGCACCCGCTGCTGGATGGTCGCGGAAATCGCGCCGCGGCCCTCGGTCAGAATGAAGTCGAGCTTGCTGCCGCCGATGGTCTTGCGCACGACGGTTTCGGTGACGTCGCGCAGGGTCTTCTCCGGAGCCTGGTCCTGGAAGAGGTAATCGGCCGCATCCTGAATACGGGACTGCACCGTGAGCTCCACGTCGACGATGTTCTCGTCCTGGGTCAACATCGCCGCGTTGTGGGTGAAGGTCGAGATCTCGTCGACGTTAACCTTTGCCACGCTCTCGATGGGCGCGGGAATGTGCCAGTGCGGACCCGGTTCCGTCATGCCGACATAGGCGCCGAAGCGCGTCACGACTCCTCGTTCGGCCGGCTCGATGATATAGATCCCGGAGGCAAGCCAGATCACGAGCAGGATTCCGCCACCGATCCCGAGGGTCTTGGTGTTGATCCCGCCAAAACCGCCGCCCGGGCCTCCGCCTCCGCCTCCGTTTCCGTTCCCGGGGTCGTCGCGAGGCGGCTTCTTGCCGCCGAACAGGCCGCCGAGTCGTTCCTGGAGCTTGCGCACGACCTCGTCGAGGTCAGGCGGACCTTGGTCCCCTCCTTTACCGCTCCAGGGGTCTTTGTTGCCGCCACCCGGCTCATTCCAGGCCATAATTACTCCAGAAAGAAATCGGACCGTTCGGTCATTGACGTTCGTTTCTGCGCCGAAGCGCAGCGCTTCACCCTGACTATCCTTGCCCTCGCTCACGGCCAGGCCCTGACTGAAAGCGGCTCGGGTTCAAGGCACTTTCCGCCCCGCCCCGCCGTGACGCTGACCCGCCAAGCTTCCGCTGTGTGGCGTGCCCTTCGATTCCTGCTACGTGCCGACGCAAGCCCCGGATGTCAAGGTAACCGGCGCGGAGGTCTTACCGAGCCAGCGTCACCGGTTCGGCAGCCGGTCGCCCATTTTAGGAAGGCGAGCGGCTTTCGGCAACGCATGCCTGCACGGGCGAAGCTCGGGATGCCTGTCGATCCGCTCGGACAACGACCCTAAGAGAGACGCGAGGAAGCGTCGGCCACGCTGCGCAAACGCGCTCCCGAGACTTCAGGCTCCACCGCAAGCGACGCGCTGCGAGACAGCGGGCTCAACCAGCCGGTCCGCGAGTGCCTCGTTGCGGCTGAGGAGGCGCTCCAGCTCGACTCTCGGCACCAATACCTCGAGCTCCCATCCACCCTCGTCGGTGGCACGATCGGACAACACCTGCGCATGCTCGAAGAACCAGCCGCGCAGCGCCCCTTCACCCGCATCCAGGGCGACTCGCCGATGAAGCCGCTCTCCGCGGAAATGCTCCGCCACCGCCTCCAGCAGGTCGCTCATCCCACGCCCGTTGTGCGCGGAGACCCAGACGCGGCGCACCCGGCCTTGTGCATCACGCTCAACGCGCGGGACCGCATCCTCGATCAGATCGATCTTGTTGAACACCTGGATCTGGGGAACCCGATCGACCCCGATCTCGGCGAGCACCTCCTCCACGTCAGAGATGCTCCCATCGCGCCGCGCGCCGGCGGCGTCCACGACATGGAGCAGGAGGTCCGCGGTGCGCGTCTCCTCCAGGGTGGAGCGGAAGGCCGCAACCAGCTCGTGCGGAAGGTGGCTGATGAAACCCACGGTGTCGGCCAGGATCACCGCCCCGCAGTCCGGCAGCGCGAGCCGGCGCAGGGTCGGGTCCAGGGTGGCGAAAAGCTGATCGGCCTGATAAACACCGGCGCGGGTCAGGCGGTTGAACAGGGTCGACTTGCCCGCGTTGGTGTAACCGACCAAAGACACGGTCGGCAGCTCTGCCTTAGCGCGTGCCCGGCGGCCTTGCGACCGCTGGGAGACGATGCGCTCGAGGCGCTTGTTGAGCACCGAAATGCGCCGCGCGAGCAGGCGGCGGTCCGACTCGAGCTGGGTCTCGCCCGGCCCGCGCAGTCCAATGCCGCCCTTCTGGCGCTCCAAGTGGGTCCAACCCCGCACCAGGCGCGTGGAGAGATGCCTGAGCTGTGCAAGCTCGACCTGAAGCTTGCCTTCGAACGACCGGGCGCGCTGGGCAAAGATGTCGAGGATCAGCCCCGTGCGGTCGACCACCCTGCATTGCAGGTGGCGCTCCAGGTTGCGCTCCTGGGCGGGTGACAGCGCGTGGTCGAAGAGGACGAGCTCGGCGCGCTCCGTGTCCACCACGGACTTGAGCTCCTCAGCCTTGCCGGAACCGATGAACAGCCGCGGATCCGGCGCGCTGCGGCTGCCACCGACCGTCGCGACCACCTCGGCGCCGGCCGATTCCGCCAGACTCCGGAACTCTCCGATCTGCTCGGGATCCGACGCTCCCCCCAGATCCAGGTGTACGAGCACCGCGCGCTCACCCGAGCTCGGTCGCTCAAACACGTCGGCTACCGGTAAGGCGGAAAGGCTTTGGCTGAATGATCAAGAATTGTTATCGGGAGCGGTGCGCCGCGGGGGCGCGCACCGCCAGTCGCTATGCGTTTCCGGGCTCGACCTGCCCGTCCGGGGCCACCGGCGGCAGCTTCACGTTGCGCGACGGCACAACGGTCGAAATAGCATGCTTGTAGATCATCTGACTGACGTTGTTCTTCAACAGAACCACGAACTGGTCGAAGGATTCGATCTGCCCCTGGAGCTTGATTCCGTTCACCAGGAAAATCGATACGGGAATCCGCTCTTTGCGCAGGGCGTTCAGGAACGGATCTTGAAGACTTTGCCCCTTGGACATGGGTTTTCTCCTTGTTGTAGTGCTTCGGGCCTACACAGTGGTCCGATAACCGGGTTAATGCGCTGTTTCCGAAAACGAGGTCGGGTTCGTCAGTCGAGCTCCGCGATAGACTAGCACAGGGGTCAGACTTTCTGCTCGCCACGAAACAAGCCGACGCCCCATCAACTCCAGCGCCCGCTCGACGGGACGATGGCCGTCGACCAGCCAGTTGGTCTGGTTCTCGGCCCGGAGCCAGGTGTATTGGCGCTTCGCGAGTTGCCGGGTCGCGGCGATGCCGCGCTGCACCATCTCGTCGAAAGTATATTCCCCGAGCAGGTATTTCAACATTTGTCGATAACCGACGCAGCGCATCGCCGGCAGCCCGGTCGTGAGATCGCCGCGCGCCCACAAGGCCCGCACCTCGTCCTCGAACCCCAACTCCAGCATGTGCAGGAAACGCTGCTCGATCCGGTCATGCAGAATGCCGCGGTTGTCCGGCGCGCGCACCAGCTTCAGCACCCGGTAAGGGAATCGGCGGTGCTCGGCGCCCTCGCGCAACAGCGCGCTCATCGGTCGCCCGGAGAGCTCGTAGACCTCCAGCGCCCGCTGGATGCGTTGGGGATCGTTCGGGTGCACGCGGCGGGCGGTCTCCGGGTCCACGGCGGCCAGGCGTCGGTGCAGCCCCGCCCAGCCCTCGCGTCCGCGCCTCGGCGTCGAGCCGCTCGCGCACCGTCCGGTCGGCGGCTGGCAGCGTCGAGAGCCCCTGCTGCAGGGCGCGAAAATACAGCATGGTGCCGCCAACCAGCAGCGGGATCCTGCCCGCCGCGCTGATCTCGCCCATCTCGCGCAGGGCGTCCTCGCGAAAACGGGCCGCGGAATAGGATTCGGTTGGGTCGCAGATGTCGATCAGTCGGTGCGGAGCCGCGGCGAGCACCTCCGGGGTGGGCTTGGCGGTGCCGATGTCCATGCCTCGGTACACCAGGGCGGAATCCACGCTGACGATGTCGCAGGGAAACCGCGCCGCCAGCTCCACCGCCAGCTCGGTCTTGCCCGATGCGGTCGGACCCATCAGGAACACGGCCGGTGGGAGGCGCCCCTCCGAGCCCGGATTTTCCTCCGGCGGGCACATCAGCGCCCGCGCAGGAACAGACGATCGAGGTCCTGGGCGGACAGCTTCACCCAGGTCGGGCGACCGTGGTTGCACTGGTCCGCCCGCTCGGTGCGCTCCATCTCGCGCAGCAGCGCGTTCATCTCGTCGCGCGCCAGGTGCCGGTTTGCCCTCACCGCGCCGTGGCAGGCCATGGTCCCGAGCACGCTGTTGATCTGCTCGCGGATGCGGTCGCTCGTTCCGTGCACGGCGAGATCCGAGAGCAGATCCCGCAGCAGACGCTCGGCATCCGCGTCTCGCAGCAGCGCCGGGATCTCCCGCACCGCCAGGCTGGCGTCGCCCATGCGGTCCACGACGAGCCCCAGGCTGGCCGAACAGGTCGCGGTTGACCTCGGCCAGATCGGCCTCCCGGGCGCTGACCTGGACCACCACCGGCACGAGCAGCGGCTGGCTGCGGATGCCGCCATTCTCCCAGGCCGCCTTCAGACGCTCGTACCCGATACGCTCGTGGGCCGCGTGCATGTCGACGATCACCAGGCCGTCCCGGCTCTCCGCAAGCACGTACACCCCGTGCAGCTGCGCGACCGCGTAGCCGAGAGGAGGCACCTCGTCCGAGCCCTCAGGCTCCGTCTCGTGCATCGGCGGAGAACCCGGCGCCTGGGCCGCGAAGCTGAACCCGTAGCTCCCCCGCCGGTCGGCGACGCCGAGCGGCATCGGCTGCTGGCGGGGCAAAGACATCTCCCGTCGATCCGGCTGATGTGCGATGGGATCTTCGACCGGGGCGTTTGGGACAGACGCCAGCGCCCCTCCGGTCGCACCCTCCGCCAGGCGCCGGTGCAGCGCGCGGAAGATGAAGTCGTGCACCTGCCTGCCCTCCCTGAATCGCACCTCCAGCTTGGCGGGATGGACGTTCACGTCCACCAGCACGTGCGGCAGCTCCAGGTACAAGAGATAGGCGGGATGACGCCCATGATGCAGCACGTCCTGGTAAGCCTGGCGGACCGCGTGCGTCACCAGCTTGTCGCGCACCATGCGGCCGTTGACGTAGAAGTACTGCAGGTCCGCCTGGCCGCGGGAAAAGCCGGGGCTCGCCACCCAACCGCTGAGGCGCAGTCCGACCGCCTCCTCCCGCACCGCCAGGGCATGCTCCAGAAAGCCGCCGCCGACCAGGTCGGCCAGGCGCCGTTCCAACAGCTTCCGGTCGCCGCCCGCCGCGGGGAGGTCGAACAGGACCCGCCCGTTGTGGTTCAGCCGGAAGCGTACCCCTTGCCGCGCCAGGGCGATGCGCCGCACCACCTGCTCGACATGGGAGAGCTCGGTCTTGTCGGTGCGCAGGAACTTGCGCCGGGCCGGGGTGTTGTAGAAGAGGTCGCGCACCTCCACCGTGGTGCCGGGCGGATGGGCGGCCGGCGCGGGCTCGGCGGGCCGATCGCTGCCGTCGCTGCGAACGGTCCAGGCCTGCTCCGCGTCCGCGAGCCGCGAGGTCAGGCTGAGCCGTGAAACGGAGGCGATGCTGGGCAGTGCCTCGCCGCGAAAGCCGAGCGTCGCCACGGCCTCCAGATCCGAGAGGTCGCCGATCTTGCTGGTGGCGTGGCGCGAGAGGGCAAGCCCGAGCTCGTCCCGGGAGATGCCCGCGCCGTTGTCGCGAATCCGTATGAGCTTGACGCCGCCCTGCTCGATGTCGATCTCGACCCGGTCGGCACCCGCGTCGAGGCTGTTCTCGACCAGCTCCTTGACCACCGAGGCCGGACGCTCGACCACCTCTCCCGCGGCGATTTGATTGACGAGTTGGGTGGGCAGCAGCCGGATGGGACGAGTCATCCGCGGATGGAAGCAAAAAGCCCGCGCCGGCGCAAGGCCGCTCCCGGTGCTCAGCTCTCCGGGATGGTCAGCACCTGACCGATGCGGATCTGATCGCCCTCGATGCTGTTGACGGTTCGCAGAGAGCTCAGGCTGACTCGATATTGGCGCGCGATCTCGCTCAGGGTGTCGCCATTGCCGATGACGTGCTTGCGCGCCGAGTCGTCCGAGGCCGCGAGCAGGGTGCCGGGCGGCGGATAGGCCTCGAAATAGGCCTTGATCCCGGCCAGAATCGCCTTCGCCATCTGCTGCTGATGGTCGGCGTTGCGCAGGCGCTTCTCCTCGTCCGGGTTGGAGATGAAGGCCGTCTCGACCAGCATGGACGGGATGTCCGGGGCCTTCAGGACCACGAACCCGGCCTTCTGCACCCGGTTCTTGTGGACCTTGCCGACCTTGTTGAGACTGGCGAGGACCCTATTTGCGGCCAGGCCGCTGTGCTCGAGCGTGGCGTTCTGGGTCATGTCCAGGAGCACGGTGACCAGATCGCTGTTCTCGGCCACATCGATGCCCCCGATGAGATCGGCACTGTTCTCCTTGTCTGCCAGCCACTTCGCGGCCTCGCTGCTGGCGCCGCGGTGGGATAGGGTGTAGACGGAGGAACCGCGAACCCGCGGGTCGTTGAAGGCATCCGCGTGAATCGAGACGAACAAGTCCGCCTGGTGCTTGCGCGCCAGCTCGGTGCGCTTGCGAAGGCTGACGAAGTAGTCGCCGTCGCGGATCAGCACCGGGCGCATGCCGCGCTCCTTCTCGACCAGGTTCGACAGCTTGCGGGCGATGGCCATGGTGATCTGCTTCTCCCGCGTGCCTGCCGCCCCGATGGCGCCGGGGTCCTCTCCGCCGTGTCCCGCATCGATGGCGATCACCACCTCCCTCGCCTTCTTGGGCGCCGTGCGCACCGAAAGGTGCTGGCCCTTTCCGTTCGCCGCCCCCGTGGCCGTCCCTTTCGGCGTCAGGTCCACCACCAGACGGTGGCCGAACTGGTCGTTGGGCTCGAGCATGAAGCTCTTGGCCCGCACCGGTTGCTTGAGATCGAGCACCAGACGCAGGTCGTCCCCGGCGCGGATGCCGCTGCGCACGCCGCTGAGCAGGGGTTCGTCGGCCTCGACCACGGGGAGCTTGGCGGTCAGGCGCGCATCGGGAATGTCAACGACCAACCGGTCAGGATTTTCGAGCGAGAAGACCTTGTGCGTCACGGCGGCAGCCGTATCGACCACCAGCTGCGTGTGGTCGGGCGCCGTCCAGATGCGAGCGTTGCGCACCTCGACCTGTTGCGCCGACAGGGAGGTAGAGACCAGGATCAGAAATGTCGCGATGATGGTTCTCATGGCTGGGCCGCGACCGGGCGTCTCACTCGGGAAAGTTGCGTAAAAAGATAGCACCTGAGAGAAGATCTTTCCAATAAAAAACTGGGAATTAGGTCCGGTTTTTAAACCTTTGCAGTGATCTTGTTGCGCAAATGCGACGATCCCGCGAGCCCGCCTCGTCAGAAACGCCGCTCCCTGTCCACCCACAGCCAGGCCGCGAGCCAACCGAGCCCCGCCGCGGCCGCCGAGAACCCGAAGGTGACCGCGGCGCCCGCGCTGGTCCACAGGACGCCGCTCGCGAGGCTGCCCGCCGCCCCGCCGGCGCCGAAGCTCAAGCTGCTGTACAGGGCCTGACCGCGTCCCTGCGTCCGACCGGTGAAATAGTGATGGACCAGGTGGATGGCCGAGGCGTGGAATGCGCCGAAGGTCGCGGCGTGCAGCGCCTGGGCCACGATCTGCACCCAAAGGATGTCGACGAAGTTACCGATCAGCAGCCAGCGCGCCGAGGCCAGGGCGAGACTGGCGAGCAGGACCCCGCGCGCGCCGAAGCGCTCCAGAAACCAATGCATGCGCAGGAACAGCGCCACCTCCATCGTCACCCCCCAGGCCCAGAGGGCACCGACCTGGGCGCTCGAGTAACCCGCCTCCGTCAGATGGATGGAGTAGAAGGCGTAGTAGGAGCCATGGCTCATCTGCATCAGAAAGCAGCTCGCGAGATAGGCCGCGATCTCCGGGCGCCGGATCTGACTGAATACGGATGCGGAGGACTGGTCCCCGTGAGGCCGCGTGATGTCTGGGACCACCAGGCTGCTGAGCCAGATGCCGACGAAGATCACCAGCACCACCTGGGGCACGACCGAGGTCCCGCTGCGCTCGATGATCTCGCCGAGGGCGAGCACCGCCAGGATGAAGCCCACGGAGCCCCACAGCCGGATGGTGGCGTAATGGCGGATGCGGCTGCCGAGATGATTGAAGGTGATCACCTCCATCTGCGGCAGCGATGCGTTCCAGAAGAAGCTGAACAGGACCATCACCAGCGCCATACCCCAGAAGCCCTGGGCGAAGAAGATCCCGGCGAAGATCAGGAAGGAGAGCAAGGACGCAAGCCTGACGATGGGCATGCGCGAGTCCACCTGGTCGCCGATCCAGCCCCAGACGTTGGGCGCGACGATCTTGGTGCCCATGAGGATCGCCATGAGCTGTCCGATGGCGACCGGGGAGAAGCCCCGATCCTGCAGATACAGGCCCCAGAACGGGACCAGCGCACCGAGGGCGGCGAAGTAGAAGAAGTAGAAGCCGGACAGGCGCCAATAAGGCATGAAGCAGCGCTGATGTGGTGGTGCTGAAGTAACCCGTCAGAGCCCGAATCAGCACGCGCCCGCGCTCTTCGGCGCGACGTTCGTGCGGCGAGCCCCCTACTCGGCCCGAGGCGGGACGCGAGGCGTGCCGGGCCGAACCTCCGCGTTCTGACCGCGATGGCGCAGCCAGTGGTCCATCAGCACCATCGCCAGCATGGCCTCGGCGATGGGAGTGGCGCGGATACCGACGCAGGGGTCGTGGCGGCCGGTGGTCACGATCTCGGTCGGCCTCCCCTCGGCGTCGATGGTCCTGCCGGGGAGCCGGATGCTCGAGGTTGCCTTGAGCGCGATGCGGGCGACGATGTCCTGGCCGCTGGAGATGCCACCCAGCACGCCGCCGGCGTTGTTGCCGAGGAAACCGCTCTGGCGACATCTCGTCGCGGTGCTCGCTCCCCTTCTGCTCGACGCAGGCGAAGCCGGCACCGATCTCGACCCCCTTGACCGCGTTGATGCTCATGAGCGCGTGCGCGATGTCCGCATCCAGGCGGTCGAAGACCGGCTCCCCCAGCCCGGGCGGGACGCCCTCGGCCACCACCGTCACCTCCGCCCCGATCGAGTCCCCGGACTTGCGCAGGGCGTCCATGTAGGACTCCATCTCGGGTACCGCCTCCGCGTCCGGGCAGAAGAAGGGGTTCTGCTCGACCTCGCTCCCAGTCGAACCCGCGCGGCCGGATCGGCCCGAGCCGGGACAGGTAGCCGCGAATCCGGATGCCGAGCTCGTCGCGCAGGTACTTCTTGGCGATGCCGCCCGCAGCGACACGGATGGCCGTCTCGCGGGCGGAGGAGCGGCCTCCGCCGCGGTAGTCCCGCACCCCGTACTTCATGGTGTAGGTGTAGTCGGCGTGACCGGGTCGGAACTTGGCGGCGATCTCCGAGTAGTCCTTGGAGCGCTGGTCCTCGTTGTGGATCAGCAGCCCGATGGGGGTGCCCGTCGTCACGCCCTCGAACACCCCGGAGAGAATCTGGACGCGGTCCGACTCGCGTCGCTGGGTGGTGTGGCGGGACTTGCCGGGACGCCGGCGGTCGAGATCCAGCTGCAGGTCCGTCTCGCTGAGGGCGAGACCCGGCGGGCATCCGTCCACGATGCCGCCGATGGCGGGCCCGTGGCTCTCACCGAAGGTGGTGGTGACGAAGAGCTTGCCGAAGCTGTTGCCGGACATCGCTTTCCCGCTTCACTGTGCAGATAAAGGACAACGGCCGGGCGGAAACACCCGGCCGCGATCGGGGCTCCCTGCCCTTCGCCACGGCCTCAGTTCGTCGGCGGCGGCACCATATCGGCGCTGTTCAGCCAGGCGTTGCCCTTGGCCAGCACGTCGCGGCTCAAGGTGCTGGTCGCCTGGTGTATCTTCACGCCGTTGATGATGTAGGCATAACGCGCGACCAGATAGTCGAACTCGGCCTGAAACATGTTGCGCTGGGCGTTGAGCACGTCCACCTGGGTACGGGTACCGACGTCCAGCCCCGCCTGGGTTGACTCGAGCGCGCTGCGGGCGGAAACGACGGCCGCCTGGCGCGCCTGCACGTCGCTGATGCTGGAGAGGATGCCGCGGAAGGCGTCCTTCACGTTGTTGATGACCAGGCGGCGGGTCTGGTCGAGCCGGTCCTGGGCAGCACGGTAGTCGTAGCCGGCCTGCCGGGTGCGGGAGGTGATCAGGCCGCCCTGGTAGATGGGAATGTTCACGTTGAGGCTGACGAAGGCGGTGTCGCGATCGGTCCCGAACTCGGCCTCGCTGCGGAAAACGTCGTAGCCGGCCTGCAGGTCGAGCGTGGGCAGGTGGCCGGCGCGCTCGATGTCGATACTCTTCTCGGCGCTCTGGGCCTGCTCCCGGGCGGCGATGATAGCGTAATTGTTTTGCAGGGCCGTCTGCGCCCACTGGTCGATGTCGTTGGGCTGCGGCGGCGTGAGGGGGAGCTTGTCCCCTAAGCGCGCCAGTGGAACGCTGACGGGGCCCACGATCCGGCGCAGGGCCTCCCAGGCATTGTTCAGCAAATTCTTGGCAGTGATCACGTCCGCACGGGAGCGGTCGTAGGCCGCCTGGCTCTCGTTGACGTCGGTGATGGCGACCAACCCGACCTCGAAGCGCTGATTGGACTGCTCGAGCTGGCGCTCGTTGGCGAGCTGCAGCGACTCCTGCACACGTACCAGGTCGGAGGCGCGCAACACGTCGAAATAGGCCTCGGTGGTGCGCACCATGAGCTCGATCTGTGCATCCCGGTACTGCGCCTCGGCGGCGGCGATCGTATCGTTGGTCTGGTCGAGCCTGATCCAGTCGCCGCGGTTGTAGATCGACTGCGAGACCGCCGCGGTGAGGCCCCGGCTGCTGTAGGTGTCGCTGCGCCGAATGGTAGAGTTGGTCAGTGAGCTGCGCCCTTTGGTGTCGTCATTCTGGTAGGTCAGATCGCCGGTCACACCGAAGCTCGGCAGCAGCAGGGAACGCGCCTGGGGTTTGACCTCGCGGGTCGCGAACAGAATCTGCTCCTGCTCGCGCAGCACGGGGTCGCTCTGCACCGCGAGGTCGTAGATCTGGATCAGGTCCTCGCTGAAAGCCGGTGCCTGCGTAGCCGGCCGCGATGACGGCGACGATTCCGAGTAGTCGTGTGCGCATTTGAAATGGCCCCGCCGTGACGGCATCTGGGTGGAGTCGGATGAATGAGACCGGGCGATTATAGGCGAGCGGGTTTTCGATACTCAACGACAGCCGCGGCGATTCCTCGTTTTCGACCGATCCCGGGTTTTGGCATCCTGGCCAAGGCTTAGGAGCGGATACTCAGGCTTCCGGTGAAGAGGACGCGCAGGCCCACTCCCGGACACATCCAGCGCACGGCCCTGGCGGGCGAGCTTCGCGCCATAGAACCGGAATCGCCATGACGACACGTAACCTCGAAGCCCGTTCTCGCCGATGCCGAGCATGTGCCTCTCGCGCCACGGCGACCTCCCGGCGGAGCGACGATCCCTCGCCCGCGCGAGAAACCCTACGACTGGCACGACCTGGCGCAGATGGTCCTCGATCACCGGCGCGAGTTCGTGCTGGCGAACGTCATCGCCATCCTCGGTGCCCTGGTCAGCGTGCCGGTGCCGCTGCTGATTCCCCTGCTGGTCGACGAGGTGCTGCTCGGCAAGCCCGGGACGGCCGTCGCGGCCATGAACCGCATCTTTCCCGAGGCCTGGCACGGCCCCGTGCTCTACATCCTGGCGATCCTCCTGCTTACGCTCCTGCTCAGGATGATCGGGCTCGCGCTCGCCGTCTGGCAGACGCGCCAGTTCACCGCCGTCTCCAAGGACGTCATCTTCCGCATCCGCCGCGACCTGCTGGCACGCCTGCAGCGCGTCTCCATGGCGGAGTACGAGACCCTGGGCAGCGGCAAGGTGGCCTCGCACCTGGTGACGGATCTCGACGCGGTCGACCAGTTCGTCGGCAGCGCGACCGCCAAGTTCCTGGTGGCGGTGCTCTCGATCCTGGGCACCGCGATCGTGCTCCTGTGGATGCACTGGCAGCTCGCGCTCTTCATCCTGTTCCTGAATCCGCTGGTGATCTACGTGACCACCGTCTTCGGGCGCCGGGTCAAGGAGCTCAAGCGCCGCGAGAACGCCGCCTACGAGGTCTTCCAGGACTCCCTCGCCGAGACCCTGAACGCCATCCAGCAGATCCGCGCCAGCAACCGGGAGCGCTACTACCTGCGGCGCATCATCGGCAAGGCCGACGAGATCCGCGCCTACTCCACCGCTTACACCTGGAAGAGCGATGCCGGCAACCGGCTCTCGTTCGCCGTCTTTCTGTTCGGTTTCGATCTCTTCCGCGCCGTCAGCATGCTGATGGTGCTGTTCTCGGACCTCACCATCGGCCAGATGCTGGCGGTGTTCGCCTACCTCTGGTTCATGATGGGGCCGGTGCAGGAGGTGTTGGGCATCCAGTACGCCTACCACGGGGCCAGCGCCGCGCTCAACCGCATCAACCGGCTGTTGACGATCCACCTGGAGCCCGCCTATCCCCACCGGAAGAACCCGTTCGAGCACAAGCGCACGGTCTCCGTGGAGCTCAGGGACGTGCGCTTCGCCTACGGAGACGGACTACCGGTGCTCGACGGGGTGTCCTTGCGCATCGAGCCCGGCGAGAAGGTCGCCTTCGTCGGGCGCGAGCGGGGGCGGCAAGACCACCCTGGTGCAGATCCTGATCGGCCTCTACCCCGCCACCACCGGCCTCATCCTCTACGACGGGGTCCCGGTACAGGAGATCGGCATGGAGGTGGTCCGCGACAACGTGGCCACGGTGCTCCAGCACCCGGCGCTGTTCAACGACACGGTGCGCATGAACCTGACCCTGGGGCGGGAGGTCACCGACGCCGAGCTGTGGCACGCGCTGGAGGTGGCGCAGCTCGAGGACACGGTGCGCGAGCTCGATCAGGGGCTCGACACCATGGTCGGGCGCGGGGGCATCCGGCTCTCCGGCGGCCAGCGCCAGCGTCTGGCCGTGGCGCGCATGGTGCTCTCGGACCCGCGTGTGGTGATCCTGGACGAGGCGACCTCGGCGCTGGACACCGAGACCGAGGGACGCCTGCACCGGGCGCTCGCCGAGTTCCTCGCCGGGCGCACCACCATCATCATCGCCCACCGCCTGAGCGCGGTGCGGCAGGCCGACCGGGTGCTGGTGTTCGAGGACGGGCGCATCGTCGAGCAGGGCCGCCACGAGGAGCTGATCGACAGCGCGGGGCTGTACGCGGCCCTCTACGGCCGCCAGACACCCTGAGGTTGCGTTGACGGGCAGCATCCGCGAGAGCGCGTTCCGCCCCGCCTGGTGGGCCCGCGGTCCACACCTGCAGACCCTGTGGCCGAGCCTGTTCCGGCGCAGACCGGTGCTCCCCCTGACGCATGAGCGCCTGGAGCTCGACGACGGGGACTTTCTCGATCTGGCAATCGGTGAGGGCGACGGTCCGACCGTGCTGGTGGTCCACGGGCTGGAGGGGGACCTGCAGTCCCACTACGCCGGAAATCTGCTCAAGGCCCTGAGCGCCGCGGGTTTCCGGCCGGCCTTCATGTACCTGCGCGGGCGCAGCGGGGAGCCGAACCGGCTGCCGCGAAGCTACCACTCCGGGGCCAGCGACGATCTGGCCGCCGCGTTGGCGTATCTGGCGAACGGTCCCCGGGGGAGCGCACTCGCGGCAGTGGGTTTCTCTCTCGGCGGCAACATGCTGCTCAAGTACCTGGGCGAACGATCACACCCGTTGGTCGAGACGGCGGTCGCGGTCTCGGTTCCCTTCGTGCTGCGCGACGCCATGCTGCGGCTGGGCATCGGCGCCTCGCGACTCTACCAGCGCCACCTGATCAACCGGCTCAAGGCCACCTACCGGGCCAAGTTCGCCCGCGCTCCCCTCCCCGCTCGACGTGGACCTCGACCGGATTCGCGACTTCTTCGACTACGACGACCGCATCACCGCGCCGCTGAACGGCTTCGCCGGTGCCGAGGACTACTACGCGCGCTCCAGCTGCCGCCCCTTCCTGCCGCGCATCGCGACGCCCACGCTGATTCTGCACGCCGCCGACGACCCCTTCATGTTCCCGTACACGGTGCCGCGGGAGGACGAGCTCGGACCGGGTGTCACCCTGGAGCTCGCGCGGCACGGCGGGCACGTCGGCTTCGTCGCGGGCACCCTCCCCTGGCGCCCGGCGTACTGGCTGGAGTCGCGGATCGTCGATTTCCTGCGCGATGCAGTTGACCCCAATCAGGGCGAGGGCGCGGCGGACAAATAACCAGTGACACCGTCCATGAACATCTGCACCGCCATCATGATCAGCAGCATCCCGGTCAGGCGCACCAGGGCACGCAGTGTACGGCGGCCGAGCATCTCCATCAGCAGACCGGAGCCGAGCAGGATCGCCGCGCTCAGCGCCCAGGCGACGGTCACCGCACCCCACCAGGTCCAGAAGGCCTCCGGCTCCCGGCTCACCAGCAGCAGAATGGCGGCAACCGCCGACGGTCCGGCGATCATCGGCACCGCGAGCGGCACCACGAAGGGCTCCTCCTCCGCCTCCTCCGGCCTGGGCATGCCGCCGAGCTCCGGAAACACCATGCGGATGGCGATCACGAACAGCACGACGCCGCCGGCCACGCCGAGGGCGGGCTGCTTCAGGCCGAGATAGCCGAGGATGGTCTCCCCAGCCACCAGGAAACCGACCAGCACCCCGTAGGCAACCAGCATCTCCCGGGCGATGATCCGCAAACGCTGCCCGCGTGGGTACCGGTTCAGCAGCGCATGGAACACCGGGATGTTGCCCAGCGGGTCCATGATGATGAAGAGCAGGACGGTGGCGGAGAGGAAATCCATCGATTTGTTTATCAATGCAGACGGCGTGGGTACACTACGCCCCACGCGCGGGACGCTGCAAACCCCATTCACTGACGCCGCCAACGACCGGACATGACGCCGACCCTAGCCGATCACGTCACCATCTCCCACGAGGTCCTGTTCCAGGAGCTCGACGGCGAGGCCGTGCTGCTCGACCTCGCGAGCGAGAGCTATTTCGGTCTCGACGACGTCGGCACCCGCATCTGGCAGCTCCTGCAGGAGCACGGCAGCCTGCGCAAGGTGTTCGACACGATGCTGGACGAGTACGACGTGGAGCCCGAACGCCTGGAGCAAGACCTGCTCAAGCACATCGGGGAGCTCGCGGATGCCGGCCTGGTCATCTACGGTGAACGTCTTGCGACGGCGCCTTGAGCAACTGCGGGCCCTCGCGCCCTGGGAGCGCCGGATGCTGGCGCGGCTCGTGTTTCTGTTGCCGGCGGTCGGCGCCAGCCTGAGACTGCTCGGCTTCAAGCGTACCCGCGACCTGCTGGAACGCTTCGCGCCACCTCCAGCGCAGAAGCGACTTGACGAGACATCCCCCTTCGAGAACGCCAACCGCATCGCCCGCTTGGTCGGCATCGCCGCGCAACCACGGACCCTACCGCGCCACCTGCCTGCGCCAGTCGCTCGCCCTCTGGTGGCTGTTGCGCCGACGCGGCATTCCCGCTGAGCTGCGCATCGGGGTGCGCAAGGACGATGGCGACCTCCAAGCGCACGCGTGGGTAGAACATCAGGGCGCACCGTTAGCGCAGGAAAACCTGAGCTATACGCCCTTTACGGACCTGCGCTTTGGAAACCCTGTCTGATTCTTTCGCGGGCCGAGTATCGCTTGCCTCACCCGTTACGCGGTCGCCCGTGGCAACGGCAAAGCAATGAGCGGCATCTTCGGCCTGTTCAACCAGGACGCCGCCCCAGTGCGCCGTCAAGAACTGGCGAACATGGCGTCGCTGCTCGAACGCCGGGGACCCGACCGAACCGGGCTATGGCACGAAGGCGACGTCGGGCTGGGCCACACGCTGCTGGCAACGACCCCGGAGTCGGTGTTCGAGCAGCTGCCGCTGAGACACGCCGAGTCCGGCTGCGTCATCACCGCGGATGTGCGCCTGGACAACCGGCCGGAGCTGCTCGCCGGCTTGGGCATCGCCGAACGCTCCGCCGACATCGGCGACGCCGAGATCATCCTGTTGGCCTACCTGACCTGGGGCGAGGCCTGCGTCCAGCGGTTCCTCGGGGACTTCGCCTTCGGGATCTGGGATCCGCGCACCAGCAAGCTGTTCTGCGCCCGAGACCACTTCGGGATGCGGCCCTTCTACTACCACCACACGCCCGGCCGCTTTCTCGCCTTTGCCTCCGAGCCTCGGGCCATCCTGGTGCTGCCGCAAACGCCCTACCGCATCAACGAGGGCCGCATCGCCGATTTCCTGGTCTCGCAGCTCGAGGGCATCGACAAGACCAGCACCTTCTTCGAGGAGGTCTACCGTCTGCCTCCTGCGCATACGCTCACCGTGACGCCGGATCATTTCGCGGTCGGACGTTATTGGACGCTGGAACCCGGACCCGAGCTGCGCCTGCCCTCCGACCAGGCCTACGCCGAGGCGTTTCTCGAAGTGTTCACGGAGGCGGTGCGCTGCCGGCTGCGCAGCGCCGGACCGGTGGGCTCCATGCTGAGCGGCGGCATGGACTCCGGCTCGGTGGTCGCCGTCGCGCGGGAGTTGCTGGCACAGGAAGGGCGCGGACCTCTGCCGACCTTCTCCGCGGTGGGTCCAGACCCGGCGACCTGTGTCGAGACACGCACCATCCATGCGGCGCTGACCATGGATGGGCTGGACCCCCACCTCATCCGCTACGATCAACTGGACTCGCTCATGCCGGAGTTGGAGGAACTGACCTGGAGCCTGGACGAGCCTTTCGACAACCACATGACGCTGGTTCGGGCCGTCTACCTTGCCGCTCACCGCGAAGGACTGAAGGTGCTGCTGGACGGGGTTGGCGGCGACGTGGTGCTCGCCGAGGGCAGCCATCTGGCCCGCCTTCTGCGCCGCGGGCGCTGGTTGACCGCCTAGCGCGAGGCCGTCGGTCAGAAGCGCTTCTGGGGAGGACACTATCCCGCCTGGCGCGAGATGTACCGCGGCGCACGCTCGGCCCTCGCCACGGATTCCGTGCGGCGCTTGCACCACCAGATGCTGGGTCGCCGCCGCGCTCAACAGCGGTTGCAGCGCAATATCCGCGAGTCGATCATCAGCCCGACGTTTCGCCGACCGCATTCGACCTGGCCGACCGCTTGGAGACGCTTGGACGGCACATGGACCGTGACGGGTTATCGATTTCGCTATGGCGTGGAACGGGCGCAATCCATCGACCATCCCTACCTGACCGTCGGCCGCGAACGCTATGATCGGGTGGCCTCAGCCGTTGCCGTGGAACCCCGCGATCCCTTTCTGGACCGGCGGGTTGTGGCCTTTTGTCTCTCTGCTGCCCGGCGAGCAGAAGCTGGGCGATGGCTGGCCCAAGGTCGATCCTGCGCCGGGCCATGGCGGCCGACTGCCCGACGCGGTGCGCTGGCGCCTGGGCAAGGAGCATCTAGGTTGGCCTTTTACGGCCGCACTGATCGGTGAGATGCGAAGCCGCATGCAATCTGACCTCAAATCCAATTGGGAGTTTGCTGAACATTATGTAGAAATGGACAAAGCCAGCCCAATCTGGGAGACCGATCTCGGCGGCGAGTCGGACAAAGAAAACAGAGCATATGATTTCGCTCACTTGGTTGGCTGGTTAGCACGTAGCGCCATGCGCTCATCCCCTGCGCATACCGCAAACGCTCAATATTTTCGATTATCTGTCGTCTTCCTCAGGAGGAAAGCCATGAGTTACGACACGCAATATCAAACCACATCGGTGAAACAGGTCGACCGACGCGACTATCACTCGCCGCGATTGATTCTCTACGGCGCTGTCGCTCAGTTCGACCGCGGCTGGATCGAGCGGGTCAACTGAGGCTAACCCGGGAAGCCAATGTAAGGGCACTGGAACCACCGACCCCAACCGGGTGAGATGTTAGCGCCGCTGTTACTCTTTGCCGGACACTGGGACTTTCGGCCGATTGGATAATTTTCCGCGACCGTACTCCTACTCCTATGCTTGCTTACGCTTTGTGAACCAGCTTCCATTGGTTGAGCTTCCCACTCTGAGCGGGGGCAGTAAGGATCTAGCAGACCTTTCCTTTGGGTTTTCGCCAATATCATCGTCTGAACCTAAGCAAATTCCCGCTGGCCGCAGCGTGCGAGCGGTCGCGACGGATGCGGACCGGCGCTGGAGATCAACAGACACGCGCGCACCTCGCTGTGAGGCAGCGCGTTGCGACGGTCGGCTTGTTCTCACCCTCAAACGACACCTCGAGCACGGTCGGTCACGGCTGGGCTTATGACGTGTCGTGCCCCAGGGCGATCTGCGGCGGGTGGATGATGGAGTGAAAGAGCACCTCCCAGCTCGGGATCCGGCAAGAGTCGAAGAGGCTGCGCAGCTTGCGCCAGAAGCGGCGTCTTGCTCTTCGCAGCCGTCACGGCGGCCTGGAACAGGCGACAGCCGCGCTGCTGGATCTGGTCGATCAGGAAGGCCAGCATCATCAGGTGCATGAGCACGGTGCTGAGGTGCTGGTAGCCGTGACCGAAGTTGTGCTCGAAGTGATAGCCTTGGTTTTTGAGGGTGTTGAAGGTTTCGTTTTCGATTTTCCAGCGTGCGCGGGCTCCTCGCATCAGGAGCATCAGGTTGGCTTCGTCGATCGGGATATCGGTCACCCAGGAGAAGTGGGTCACCTTGCCGTCGGGGGTGGTTTCCCAGTACTCCAGGAAATTGACCTCCAGGTCGAAGTTGGCGTCGTTGAGCGGTGCGCCGTTGAGGTAGCGGAAGCGGTGGTGAACGCCTCGCTCGTCGGTGAAGGTCAGCTCGGCGGTCTGCTCGCGTCGTGCGCCACCCAGTCGAACAGGAACGTGTGGTCGGTCGGCTTGGCGCCGAGGATGAAGCGCAGATCCAGCTCCTGCAGGTGGCGGATGTGCGGTCCGTTGGAGGCCAGGGCATCTTCGATCACGATCAGCTTCAGGTGGGGATGCTCGCGGCGCAGGTCGCTCAGCAGGCGTTTGGCGGCGTTGCGCTCGCAGTCGTTCTTGCTTCGCACCATCGGGCTTGAGGATGGGCTCGGGGGCCAGCGGAAAGACCTCCTGGCAGTCCGGATGCACCAAGACCGGCACCGAGCATCTGGTGATAGTAGGTGATGGTGCCATTGCGATGGTGCTTCTCGGCGCACTGCGCGCAATGGACTGTTGGAGGAGAAATACCCCGTGCCGTCGAGGGAGAGCAGGTAGTGGCCATCGAGATAGGCAAAGCCCTCCAGCCCCTTGCCGCGCTGCAGCTGGCGAAACAACGCGTTGTAGAGCGGGCGCAGCTGGCGCGGGATCAACCTGTCGAGGCGCTCGCGAAAGCGGGTGTCGCTCGGGGCCTGTTCGATCCCATAGAGCGCCTTGAGATTCGCCCGCGCCGTGCGTCCTCGCGGCAGTCCTGATCGAACTGCAGCAGCGAGGGATACTTCAGCCCGAACAGCGCCAGCCCCGACATCAGATGATCGACCAACGCGATGTCGTTGTCGGGACTGTCGGGAATCCTCGCAAACACCCGACGCGCCTCGTGCAGTAGCCCCTCGATGCTGAGACCTTCGCGGCAAACCGGTGCACGCATGCGTCAATACCTGCCTTGCAACCTGAGGTTTGCGTGACAGTATACTGATTACCATGCAGAAGTTTACGAAAACTATTTTCAGAACAAGCCCAACCGGCTGTTTTTAGCCAAAATTTTTTCAGGCGGGAATTGCTGTGAACGGGATGCATTGGTTGACATGGACTGGAGGTCGATGCGGATTTCCTCCGTCTCCTCGGCCAGGCTTGGTCGGTTCTTCCTTTTGCGCTTTCCCGGTATCGTCGATTTCGCCATCAGCGAAGACTGTAATGAATTAGGCGTCTGGAAAGAACAGAAGACCGATCCAGGGACACTGCGCCATCTGCTGCTCGACCAAGTTTTGCCACGCCTGCTGGCCCACCAAGGCCGGTTGGTTCTGCACGCGGGTGCAGTGCGGGTGGCACGCGCGCAGTCGCGTTCCTCGGAGCGTCGGGTTCAGGAAAATCCACGCTCACTGCCAGCTTCCGAGCAGCCGGCCATCCGTTGCTCTCGGATGACGGCCTGGTGCTCAATCCGATCGAGGACGAAGTGACGGCGCTGCCAACCTATCCGAGTCTCCGCCTCTGGCCCGAGTCGGTGGCTGGACTCTATCCGGAGCCGCCCACCTTGGCGCCCATGGCCCACTACTCGACCAAGGAGCGAGTAGTCCTGAGTGAAGACGAGACCTCCGGCGAACCCTTGCCGCTGGCCGCCATCTATGTGCTTGCGCCAGCGCCGGAAACCGGGACTCCATCGATTACCCTGACTCGACTCTCCTCTCGCGATACCTGCATGGCAATCGTCGAAAACTCCTTTCAACTCGACGTGACCGATACTCGTCGCGCAGCGGCGCTATTGGCGAAGGCAGCCAAGGTTGCCAAGCAGGTCCCCGCGTTCAGGATTCA
>CAVORB010000006.1:0-111395 GCA_963698495.1 uncultured Gammaproteobacteria bacterium
GGTCTCTCCTGCTCCCCGCCCTGCACACTGAAAATCGGAAATGACTATGAGACTTTTGCTGACACTCGCGCTCTGCGCACCGACATTTCTCTGCGCCGAAGAGGTCACGGTCGACAACTTTGTCCGTGCGGAGTCCGACTACAATATCCGGGCCAACATGGAGGCGTTCGGCTATGACGTGGGAGAATTGCGGCATTTACGCGACCCCATTGCGCCGGACAACCAGCCGACGATCCGGATGAACCAGGATACGCTCTATACCGGGTTGCTGCTGGACCTGTCGAAGCCGGTGGAGGTCACGCTTCCCGAAATCGACGGCCGCTATCAGTCCATGCATGTGGTCAGTCAGGATCACTACCTGTTCGCCAAATCCGAGCCTGGGACCTACCAGCTGACCGAAGACGAGGTGGGCACCCGTTTTGCCTCCGTGACCTTCCGCACCTTCGTGGATGTCTCGGACCCGGATGACATCGCGAAGGCGCACGCCGCACAGGACGCCATCAAGGTGAGCGGCGGTGGCAAAGGCCCCTTCGAGACGCCCGACTGGGATCTCGAGACCCTCGCCGTGGCCCGCAAGGCGCTGAGCGACATCGCCGTACTCGGCTTCAACGCGGATTATGCCTTCGGTCGCAAGGATGAGGTTCGACCCATCGACCACCTTGTGGGCGCCGCGGCAGGCTGGGGCGGGCTGCCGCGCACGGCTGCCTCCTATGTCGTGGACAGCGTTGACGCCAATGACGGCAAGACCCTGCACGCGGTAACGGTCAAGGATGTGCCGGTGGACGCGTTTTGGTCCGTCACCGTCTACAACGCAGACGGCTATCTGGAGGCAAACGATCTTGGCGTGAACAGCTACAACAACGTCAGCGCCAAACCGAACGATGACGGATCCTATACGCTCCACTTCGGCGGCTGCCGGGACGGCCGGGTGAATTGCATCCCGATCTCGCCCGGGTGGAACTATTCCCTCCGCTTCTATGAACCGGGAGAGGCGATTCTCGACGGCACCTGGACCTTCCGCCTATTGAGCCGACGCAGTAGATCAGACGCTTCATATTCATCCCAGGGACGGCTCCACCGGTGTGCGCGGAGATCGCGCGACGCATCCGTCAGGCCATGATCTCGGCTAGAAACTGCTCCCGGGGCGCTAGCGGCGCTTGCGCCTGTCCGAACCGGAAGAGCCGTATTTCGAGAAAACCGGGAATCCGGACGATGCGACAAAGTGAGATGAACCAACCCCAACCCGGGTTCGATGGGAGAAAAGACATGAATCGCTTATCCACGCGAAGTATCACTTTCCTGGCCGTCATTGGCTTATCCGCCGCCTGTTCCGCGGCCGTGGCCCAGACGTACTCGGCCGAGGCGCCCGAGGCAATCCTTACGCCGGATGTGCTGGAAACACAGCGTCTCGGCACCTTGCGCTTCTTCGACGGTATGCCGGATGAGGATACCGTCCGCAAGACCTACGACAACCTGGACTTCATGCGTGGCGTCGAGGCCTTTCTCAGCGGCATGCCGGCCGCGTCCCTGTACGCGATGTGCTCTGGTCTGGAAGACGCCGGGCTGCCGGCGCACAGCGTGGGCATCACGGAGGACCTGCTCGATGCACGCGCGCTTTGGCTGACGGCGAATTCCACGACGGTGTACGTCACGACCTGCCTCGACCTGAAGCAGGGACCCGTCGTCGTCGAGGTTCCGCCTGGCGTGCTCGGCTTCGTCAATGATGCCTTCTTTCGCTGGGTGGCCGATATGGGCGTGACCGGCATGGACCAGGGACGCGGCGGACGCTACCTGTTCCTGCCACCCGGTTATGACGGCCCGGTACCCGAGCGTGGATTCCACGTCGTCCCCACGGACACGAACATGCATTGGGTGCTGGCACGGGCCTTCGTGACCGATGGCGGCCTCGAGGAGGCGGTTGCCGGTGTCAAGGCAGGCATGAAGGTCTACCTGCTTTCCGAGGCAGCCAGTCCGCCCGAGGAAACCTTCGTCGATCTCTCTGGCCGGCAGATGAGCACCATCCACGCCAACGATGTCACCTTCTACGAAGAGCTGGCCGCCGTGGTTCAGAACGAGCCGGCCGACGCATTGCCCAAGGAATTGACTGGCCTGTTCGCATCAATCGGCATCAAGAAAGACCAACCTTTCGCGCCGGATGAGCGGATGAAAAATATCCTGGTGGACGCTGCCGCGGTCGGCAACGCCACTGCACGCGCGATCTCCTTCCGGCCCCGTAACCGGGACAAGGTGTATTTCTATCCGGACCGCGAGTGGTACTCCGGCTTTACCGGCGGCAACCACGAATTCATGGACAACAGCGAGCTCGTCCTCGATGACCGGACCCTGTTCCACTACTTCGCGACCGGTATCACACCCGCTATGGCGGCGCCCCAGGTCGGCTCGGGTTCGGTCTACGCATTCACCGCACAAGACGCCGATGGCGCCTACCTGAACGGGAGTAAGACCTATAAGGTGGAACTGCCAGCGCCGGTACCCGCGAAAGACTTCTGGTCGTTCACGGTCTACTCGACCCAGCACCGTTCGATGCTGGAAACCGATCAGAAGCTCGCCGGACTGGACAGCACCCTCGACACAGTCGCTGCCAACAAAGACGGTTCGTTCACAGTCTGGTTCGGACCCGAGTCACCAAAAGGGCATGAAGGCAACTGGGTACAGACCGTACCGAACAAGGGCTTCGGCGTGATCCTTTGGCTCTATGGCCCACTCGAACCCTGGTTTGATAAGACCTGGAAGCCGGGCAATCTGGAGCTCATCGACTGAACAATAGCTTGAGAAGGATAGACCGATGAGACAATGTTTTCCCCGAATGGGGCCAACCGCTCTGGTGGTTTGCATGGCCGTTTTCGCCGCCGGCCCCGCTTCGTCTCAAACGAGCGGCGACACCCTCGATACGGCAGCGGCAACGCCGCCGCGGCTGATCCTCCAGATCACGGTAGACGCGCTGCGCGGCGATCTGCCGGGGCGCTACGCCCATCTGTTCGGCGACGGCGGGTTCCGTTACCTGATGGACAAGGGCGTCCACTACACCAACGCCCATTACCAGCACGCCAATACCGAGACCATCGTCGGGCACGTGTCGCTGGCGACCGGCACGGTTCCCGCCGCGCACGGCATGGTCGGCAACGTCTGGTTCGACCGTGAGGACGGACGGCTGGTCTACAACATCGAGGACCCGGATTACCGTCTGCTCACCGCCGGCGCCGACGTCGACCGCGACACCGAGATCGACCCGACCCAGAAGGCGGCCAAGGTGGACGGCCGTTCGCCGGCGACCATCCTGACCTCGACCTTCAGCGACGAGCTCGCCGTGCACACCAACGGCAAGTCGAAGATCTTCGCGGTGTCGGTCAAGGACCGCGGCGCGGTGTCGCTGGCCGGCCATGCGGGCAAGGCCTTCTGGTTCTCCAAGGCCGGCGGTGAGTTCGTCACCAGCAGCTATTACTACGACGAGTACCCCGAGTGGGTGAAGGCCTGGAATGCGGACAAGCCCGCACAGGCCTACGCCGGCAAGTCGTGGGAGCTGATGCAGGATCCGTCCAAGTACCTGTTCGGCGACAGCGATGACCGGGAGTACGAGACCGACTTCCCGGGCTTCGGCCGGACCTTTCCGCACCCTTACGGGGAAGCGGACGACAAGTACTTCACCACGCGCCTGACCCTGAGCCCGGCCGGCGACGAGCTGACACTGGATTTTGCAAAGGCGTTGCTCGACAACGAGGGGCTAGGCCAGGACGAGGTGCCGGACTACCTCGCGGTGAGCTTCTCCTCCACCGACTACGTCGGCCATGTGTTCGGCGCGTCCAGCCTGGAATCCGAGGACAACCTGGCGCGGCTCGACCGCACCCTGGCGGAACTCTTCGCCTACGTCGACGAGAAGGTCGGGCTGGAGAATACGCTGATCGTGCTGTCGGCCGATCACGGCCAGCCGGAGATTCCAGGGCATCTGCACGAGCTGGGCATCTACAACGCCCACTATTTCGACACGGACGCGCTCGACAAGGCCCCGGCCATCGCGGCGCTGAAGGAGCGGTTCGGCCTCGGCGAGGAGCTCATCGAGGCCTACTACCAGCCCTACCTGTACCTCAACCGCGACCTGATCCGCGAAAAGGGCCTGGACCAGGCCGAGGTGGAACAGGCCGTGGCCGAACGAACTGGTGAAGTTCGACGGCGTGGCGACCGCGGTCTCCAGCACCGCGCTGCGCACGGCCAGCCTGCCCGATACCCTGTTGATGCGCGCCATCCTGCGCAACTTCCATCCCAAGCGCTCCGGCGACATCTACGTCGTGTTCGAGCCGAACGTATTCATCACCGACTTCGACGGTCTCACGGTGGCCTCGACCCACGGCTCGCCCTGGCGCTACGACACCTTCGTGCCGGTGATGTTTGCCGGCGCCGGACTGAAGGCCGGGGCCGTCAGCCGCCCGATCACACCGTACGACGTCGCACCGACGCTAGCGCACCACCTCGGCGTCAAGCCGCCTTCGGGCTCGATTGGCAATCCGCTGGTTGAGATCGTGCCCGATTGAAATGCGTGCACAGAGAATACCTGTTTGCTGCGATGCCCGCGCGCGGGATCCCCGCGAGATCGAGTCGTCAGGGCGCGGACGCCGGGCTGTCCAGCCAGTTCTCCACCTGCAATCCTGCGACCCGGCCGAATTCCTCGGCATTGTCGGTAACCAGGGTGAGGCCGGACTCCAACGCATGAGCGGCAATCAGCAGGTCGTTGGGACCGATGGGCGTGCCGGCTTGCTCCAGCTGAAGTCGGATCTCGGCGTAGATGTGATCGGCCCCGGCGTCGAGGGACAGGACCGGTAACGAGACCAGCAGGTCGTCGACCTTGCCGGTCAATGCCTTGGAGCCGAGCTTGCGGGCACCGAAGCGCAGCTCGGCGGCCACTACGATGCTGGTGCAAACGGTACCGTAGCCGCGCCTGGCAAGCGTCTCGGCCACCGGTCCCTGGGGTTGGCGGATCAGTGCGGAGAGGATATTGGTGTCGAGCAGGTAGCGAAGGCCCACGACGTTCGCCACGGTGGTTAGAGTCGGATGTCGTCCAGTGGCAACAGACCTTCGTCTACGTCGGGGAGAATCTCGTCGAGCGGCTCCCATCCGGCGAGCAGCGTGGCGAGATCCGACCGGCGCCGGACCGGCTCGACGATCAGACGATCGCCGTCTTTGCGGACAATCGCCTCGTCGGCGTCCAGCTCAAGCTCACGCGGGATGCGCAGGGCCTGATTGCGGCCATTGCGAAAGAGGCGCACATGACGTTCAGGCTGCATAGGAGATCGATCCTGAAGAGAAGGGCGAGGCATACGCGAAAGCATATGCCAAATTATCGGGTAACGCGAGACCTTGGGAGCGACTCGTGCACATGGACCTTGCGCCGGGGGGTCGGGAAACCTCGCGAGAACCGGTCGAGTGAGAAAACAGCTCATCCAGAGATGCGGCTGGGGGCACGGCTGGTCTCAAAGTGCCAGCTCTGTGGAGCCAAGCGGGCGTTCATTGGGATTCGGCGACGGTCTGTTCTTGGTGCCGGGTCCGGCCCCTCGCCACCCTGCCGGTTCGGTCCTCCCCCGGGGGGATGGTAGCCCCGATCACCGCCGCAGGGCGATGTCCGCTTCCTGCGGTACTGTCCATGCCCTCCTCGCGTCGAACAGTGACCGCAAACGGCGCTCACCTGCCGGTCGGGTGCACCCGACCGACAGGCAGCAACTGGGACGGAACGGAAGCTCAGCGCGTCCGAGCCGAGTGGCGGCTTTGGGTCGGAGCGGCGGTGCGGGAGCGCTAGAAGAAGACCGCTACTCCCCGACCGTCGTTTAGGTCCTTGAGCATGGTGCGCAGCGCCACGATGGCACGTTCCCGATCGGCGTTTAGGTCCCAGACCTGGCCGGCCCAACGCAGCGGATCGCGCAGCTGACCCGCCAACCGGTCCGACGCAGAGCAGCTCGTAGATGCGGCGCCAGTCACCTTCGACACGCACCGCCAGCTGCGGATTGATCAGGTACTGGCCGTGGCGCACGCGCAAAAAGAGCTTGCGGTTGTAGGGGCCTTGCCGTGATACCTCGTTTTTCGACAGGATCGAGGAGATGTAGGGGCGTTTCTTGCGCCGCGCGGGCACGACCGATTCGGGGAAATGGCCGAGGACCTCTGCGAAGTCGACGGCCGAGAGCAACCGCCCGCGCGATGCCCAGTTCTCTCCGAGACGCTGATAGAACAACACCATCGCGATGCAGAGCATCAGATACTCCATCAGCCGCCGGTCCAGCTTCACCAGACGTCCGTCGATTTGCAGGTCCAGGCTGGCCGGGGCCAGTCGCTCGAAGACTGCGGGCAGCTTGGTACGCGCAAACCGTTCGTCGGCGCAGGCGCGCTCCAGGCTGATCTGAAAGGCATTGAGCCCATTGCCGTCGACCAGGCTGGTGTCCGCGTCCCGGTCCAACAGCGCCTCGGCAAGCTCGGCATTGCCCATGCGACTGGCGATCATCAGCGGGGTCTGATCGAAGACATTGCGGAAGTCGACACCGTATTTGTCGGTCTCGCGCAGCACCGCGGCCGGATTCTTGAAGCCATAGTGCTCGAAGTGCTTCTTCTCCAGCACCGACATGGCCTTGTCCGGTTGCCTGGCGGTCTTGAATCCGGCCTGGACCAGGGCATTCAACCGGCGCTGGTCGCGATAGACCAGGGCGTATTCCATCAGCGCGATGCGCGCCTTCTTTTCCTGCCCCTCCAATGCCTTCTCTTCCAGCTCGGTCAGGGCATCGCCCCGCAGCACGCCCCAGGGTACCTGACGCTGCTTGAGAATCTGCTCGCGGATCTCGGCCGCCTGCTCCTCCTTGCCCTGGAGCTCCAGGCGATGGGCCTCGTGGCGCCACTCGTCGAGACTGGAGCGCGTTGCCTCGACGTCCTCGACGCCCTCGTGGACCTCAGTCAGCCCGAGCAGCGCAAGCAAGTGCTGCTTGGGGCGCGGCTCGATCAGGTAGAGGTTCTTCACCGCCCGCGTCACGGCGACATACAGGGCGTTGATGTAGAACTTGTAGATCTCCAGCGACTTGTCGCCCTTGTCGCGGCCGCGGGCATAACGCAGCTCGCCTTCCAGGTCCTCTTCGCTCAGCTCCCCGGCGATATCGCGAAAGCGCTTCTCCTCGCTCGAGACGAAGCCGAAGAGCAACACGTTCTCGTACTCCAGCCCCTTGGCCTCGTGGATCGAGAACACCAGGGGCGTGCGAAAGTACTTGCGCACCTCGGCCTTCTGCTCGGGGTGCAGGACCAGGATGGCAAAGCGCGCCGATGCGGCGGTGCGCCGGTCCAGATCGCGCTTGACCGGCTCGCTGTCCTGCAACAACCCCACCCGCCCCTCGGTCGGCCCGCAGCTGCGCACCAGATAGTTGCTCTCGCGGTCCACGGAGCCGAAGCGGGCGTGCTTGACGTGCAGCAGCCGATTGGCGATCTGTGTGACCTGGGGCGAGTTGCGGAAGTTGGCGTTCAGGATGCGGATCAGATCTGCCGGCGCACCCTCGTCCCGCTCCTTCCAGAACAGGGTCTTGACCTTGGACCAGGAGAAGAAGTTGGGGTGAACGATCTGGTTGGAGTCGCCGCATAGTAAGAACCGGCGGGCATCGCGAAGCGCCCGCAGGATCAGCAGCAATTGGATGTTGGTGAGGTCCTGGACCTCGTCGACGACGACGAAGTCATAGCGCGGCGCCACGCGCGCCATCCAGGCGTGGCTCAGGATGTTGGGGTCGAACCACCCTTGCTCGGCGAGGAAGCGCAGGTACTTCTCGAACAGGTCGTAGACGGCGCCGCGGACTTCCGGTGGATAGATGGACTGTCGAACGCCCAAGGCCAGGTAGGCGTCGCGGCTGAGATACGCCTGTTCAGTCACGGCCCCGGTGATCGCACCCTGAAACTCCTCGAACAGCTGGTGGCTGTCCTTGAGCTCCCGCGGCAAGTGCTGGCGAGCGGCCCAGCCCGCGAAGACCCGCGGCGTGATTTCCTTTCCCTCCGGTACATGGATGCTTTCCAGGTATTCCCGGAACGACAGAAACTCGACGTTCTGCTCGTCGTTGCTGTAGCCGCTGGCGTAGTAGAGGTCGCGGGCGTTCTGGACCAGGAAGGGCGAGCGCGTGACGTAGAGGATGTCGCCGCTCGCGTCCTTCATCTTCTCCAATGTCAGAGCGGTCTTGCCGCTACCGGCGGAGCCGATGATCACGAGCGGCGGGGACTGTTGGTAGACCGCTTCCTGGTCCTCGTCGAAGGACAGCACCTTGTCGAGCAGATGAAAGCGCGCCAGCCTGGGGTTCAGATAGGAAAGCTCCGGGGCCGCGTCGGCCACTCCCGCCTCCACCGATGGGATCCGTTCCTCATCGACTGTTACCCCGCGCGCAAGGAATCGGGATTTCTCGTAGGCGTGCTGTCGGATATGCTCCAAGATCAGCGCGCACCTCTCGCCCTTGTGCTGGTAGAGCGCGAACAACAGCCGATTGCTGCGGTCCAGTCGTGCCCGGTAGAGGTTGTCGCCGATCTTCTTGACATCGGCGGAACGGAAATCATCGGCGGCGAGATAGTTGGCGAGCTTCGCGTAGCCAGGGATTGCCGTGGTGTCGAGGCCGCGATAGACGAGGATCTTCATACGCTTCGGAGGCAAGACGCGAACAGATACGGCTGCGAGGTGCGGAAAAGCTCATCATTCTAGACGACGTCTGATCGCTGGGCGACTGGCCTTGGCCCCTCACATCAGCACTGGGGGCTGAGCTCTGTGAAGGGAAAAGCGTTCGGACTCAAGGAAACATCTGGAGGCAGCTGTTCGGGAGCGGATAAACTGCTGCGCTTGGCGCACGTCGACGCGCGACCAATGCGGTCATCTTGAAAAACCATTGTACTTCCCTCCGGTTCGGATCCTCGGAGCCCCATGCGGATTCTGCACGCCTTCTGGTTACCGGACGCGGTCGAAGCATTCGCCCAGGGCGGCGCACTGTGGTTGTGGGCGGAGACCCTTCAGCTGCGACCCGCCAGGCGCGCCCGGGAGGCGAGGCCGCACCCCTTTTCTGTGACGAGCGGCGACTGGCCCGCCCTTGTAGCGGAGGTGGGGCTGGACCTGTCGCCGATCGAGCTTCGTGCCGCGTTGCGGTCCTGTGCACTCCAACTGCCCAGCGCGGCCGATGCTCCCCTGCCTTCACCTCAGTTGGCGAAGGTCTGGGAGCAAGGGATCGATGAGGACAATGCCGCCTTGCTCCCCTGGCAGGTAGACTGCCTGCGGCTGGATTACCCCATCAAGCAGCTGAGCGACTTGCATTTCCTCGCCTTCTACCGCTCCGAGGGGCTCCAAACCGGCGGCGACTTCCTCTTCTGGTACTGGTTCACGCAGGAGCTCAAGCGCCTGCTGGTCCGGGACCAGTACTTTCCCGCCCTGATCTATCGCGAGCCGCCAAAGCGGAAGGGGGCACGAAAAGTACCCCCCTTCGAGCTTTACGGTAGCTGGCAGTGGGCCGTCGACTCCTACGAAGACCTCATCGCCAAAGCCGCCGATCGGATGCCGGCGGCGTGCGCCGCAGGGCTCGACGGGCTGGCGGACGCGCAGGGCCTTCTGCGCCACTGCGCGGAGGTGCTGCTCGATCGCATCGTGCGCCAGACCCCGTTGACGGCGACCTTCACCAAAAAGCTCGAGAACAGCCTGCTCGCGAGCTGCCTCGCGCCAATCCCGGCGGAAGAGCCCTGGAGGGCGCCGGGAACGGGCCTGGACAGCTATCGGCAGTGGCGCCGGTGGCGGCAGCGCATCCTCGGCGCCGGACAGGAGGCGGCATTTTACCTCGGCTTTCGGTTGACGGAGCCGCCCGCCGAGGACGAGGCAGCCTGGACACTGCAATTCGTCGCCGTACCCAGGGACGACCCCTCCCAGCGCCTTGCCCTGGCCGACTACTGGTTGATGTCCCCGGCGGAGCGCAAGCAGGCCCGCCTCCAGCTCGGGGGGGACTTCGAGACCCAGGTCCTGCTGAACCTGGGGCTGGCCGCGCGCATGGTTCCCAAGCTATGGGAAGGACTGGACACCGCCGTACCGCAGGCCGTGAGCCTGGACCTCGACGCGGCCTTCGCCTTTCTCAAGGAATGGGCGTGGGTGCTGGAGGATGCGGGCTTCAAGGTCATCGTCCCCGCCTGGTGGACGCCGCAGGGACGCCGGCGCGTCAAGATCCGCCTGCGCTCATCCTCCGCAAAGAAGGCCGCCGGTGCGGCACCCGGCACCGGCGGGCTCAGCCTCGAGAACCTGGTGCGGTACCGGTACCAGTTGGCAGTCGGCGACGAGGTGGTGAGCGAGGAGGAGTGGCGGCGACTGGTCGAGTCCAAGACGCCCCTGGTGCGTTTCCGCGGCCAATGGATCGAGCTCGACCGGGACAAGATGCAGGAGATGCTCGCCTTCTGGCACCGGCACGGCCAGGAGACCCCGGAGATGAGCATCCAGGAGCTGCTGCGACGCACCGCCACCGACGACACCCACGAGGTCGACCGCGACGACGCCCTGGCCGAGATGCTGGAGCGGCTGCGTGACCGCGGCCGTCTGGAGCCCGTCGCGGACCTGCCCCGACTGAAGGCCGAGCTGCGCGACTATCAGCGCCGTGGCGTGGCCTGGCTGCGGTTCCTCGAGCAGCTGGGACTCAACGGCTGTCTGGCCGACGACATGGGGCTCGGCAAGACCATGCAGGTCATCGCCCGCCTGGTGCAGGAGCGCGACGGCGGGGAGGTGCTTGCCCCGACCCTGCTCATCGCCCCCACCTCCGTCATCGGCAACTGGCAGAAGGAGACGGAGAAATTCGCCCCCTGCCTGCGCACCCTGATCCATCATGGACCGGACCGCGCGCAGAACGGCGACGACTTCGAGCAGCGGTTGGGGGGCAAGGACCTGGTCATCACGTCCTACGCCCTGGTACGCCGGGACCAGGGGCTGTTCGCCGCCCTCGACTGGCACCGCGTGGTGCTCGACGAGGCACAGAACATCAAGAACCCCGCGGCCGCCCAGACCAAGGCGGTCAACAAGCTCCGGGCCAGGCACCGGCTCGCCCTGACCGGTACCCCCGTGGAGAACCGCCTCATGGACCTGTGGTCCATCTTCAACTTCATGAATCCGGGTTACCTCGACACCCAGGCCCGCTTTCGCAACCGCTTCGAGCTGCCGGTCCAGCGCGACAACGACCCGGCGCAGACGGCGACGCTCAAGCGCCTGGTGGAGCCCTTCATCCTGCGCCGGGTGAAGACCGACAAGGCCATCATCCGCGACCTGCCGGACAAGGTGGAGGCCATCCAGTACTGCAATCTCGGCCGGGAGCAGGCGGCCCTCTACGAGAGCGTGGTACGCGAGGTGGAACGCGAGCTGGAGGAAAAGGAGGGGATCGAGCGCCAGGGACTGATGCTCTCGACCCTGATGCGGCTCAAGCAGATCTGCAATCACCCGGCACAGTTCCTCCAGGACGGCAGCCCCTTCACCCCGGAACGCTCCCACAAGCTGGAGCGTCTCAACGCGATGCTCGAAGAGGTCATGGCCGAGGGCGACAGCGTGCTGATCTTCTCCCAGTTCACCGAGATCGGTGCGGCGCTCGAGCGCCTGCTCCGCCAAGCGCTGCACTACAACACCTTCTATCTGCACGGCGGGACGCCGCGCGGTCGGCGCGAGTCCATGATCGAGGCGTTTCAGGACCCGGCGACCGAGCCTTCCATCTTCGTGCTCTCGCTGAAGGCCGGCGGCGTGGGCATCACGCTCACCAAGGCCAACCACGTCTTCCACTTCGACCGCTGGTGGAACCCGGCGGTGGAGGACCAGGCGAGCGACCGGGCCTTTCGTATCGGGCAGGAGAAGTCCGTGTTCGTGCACAAGTTCGTCACCCTTGGCACCCTCGAGGAGCGCATCCACGACATGATCGAGCAGAAGAAGGCCCTTGCCGGCGCCATCGTCGGCAGCGACGAATCCTGGCTCACCCAACTCGACAACGAGCGCTTCAAGGCGCTGATCCGCCTCAACCGCGAGAGCGTGGTGGACTGAGCATGGCGGGCCTCGGCAGGACCTGGTGGGGGCAGCGCTTCATCGAGGCGCTGGAGGGCTTCACCGACAGGGGGCGGCTGCAGCGAGGGCGCGGCTATAGCGGCGAGCGCCGCATCCTGGCCTTCGCAATTGACGATGGCCTGGTGACCGCGACGGTACGCGGCAACGTCAACCCCTATTACGGCGTCTACAAGGAGCCCCGCTACAAGACCCGCATCCGGATGGCGCCGATTCCCCCCGAGGAGTGGGAGAAGGCCATCGTCCATCTGGGATGCAACGCCGCCCTGGTCGCAAAGCTCCTGATGAACGAGATGCCCGACAACATCGACCAGGCCTTTGCCGGCATGAAGCTCCCGCTGTTGCCGCGCAGCCGCGTGGATTTCGCCCTGACCGAGTGCTCCTGCCCGGACTACGCCAATCCGTGCAAGCACATCGCCGGGGTTTACTATCGCCTCGCCGGCCAACTGGACCGCGACCCCTTTCTCTTGTTCGAGCTCCGGGGCCTTGCGCGGGATCGCCTGCACCAGGCCTTGAGCAAAACGCCCCTGGGCAAGGCCCTGGTCTCGTTGACGGACGATCAATCCGCGGACATCGCTGCGGATGAGTCCTTCTATACCCGGCCGGTACCCGCAACGGCCGCGCCGGACTACCACGCCTTCTGGCATGGCAAGAGAAGATTGCCTGGCGAGATCGCGCCCGCCGTTCCCGCGGCGATCCCGGGCATGCTGACGAAGAAAGGCGGGGATTTTCCACCCTTCTGGGACAAAGAGACCTCCTTCCTGGCGGTGATGGAGGAGCTGCACCTGCGCGTGCGCCAGAAGAACAAAGGCGTCTTGTAGCCGACGAGGAGCGCTGTGACACAAAGTTCCCTCGTTCACTGCAAGTACACTGGCGGTACACAAGCGGTCACGAAAGCCCTTCGCCGCGATCCTTCTGCGACAGTAAGTACACGCCAGGTTCACTGGCGGTACACAAGCCTGTAGGGACCAGCCCGAGATCCCCAATCGTCACCATCGGGAAAGGTGTCGGAAGATTGCGCTCTTTCGCTGCGGCGCTACGGCGAACGCCGTGCTTTACTGCGCGGCGTGATCGGGGTGCGGGCGGAAACAGGCGTGGATGTCAGCCTGCGGGCGGAAGCGCCGCGCCACCGAAAACCCGTAACGGTCTGATCGGATTGCCAAAACGCTCGCGGGCGGAAACACACCGGTCGGTATGTCTGCGGGCGAACACAAGCCGCGGACTTCACGGTTTCCGGGGATGCGGGCGAATACAGGTAGCGGTCAAAGTGTGCGGGCGAATACGGGTCGGGCCAGGGCGCACCTAATCGACTGATTCGAGATGCAAAAACCTGCGGGTCAAAACAGGCCCTTCGGTCGGGGTGCGGGCGAAAGCAAGCCCCCGACGCGCCGCTCCAGGGCAGGCATTGGGGTGCGGGCGGCAACGGGTATCGGGTTTCACTTTGGTTAGATATGTGGGAACAGGGGAGGCGTGGAGCATGTCCCGAGAGACGCCGGAGATCGAGGAAACCGTCGAGGCCTGGGCGCATGCGCGTCTGGAGGCGCTGGCCGCCGAAGCCGCTGAGGTGGCATCGCAGTTCTATCTGCGCGCGGCCCAGGAGCGCGCCGCCCGCCCGCGCGAGGAATGGGGCCGAGTCGGCGTGCGGGTACGACCGGTGCGTGCGGTACGTGCCGCCCCCGGGGCCTTCTCCATCGAGTGGTTCACCCGGCGCTGGGTCAACCGGGCTGGAAGCCGGGCGCGGACCTTCACGACGTACCTCCGTCGGGGCAAAGGTGACCGCTACTCCCGCTCGGTCCTGGCCGGCGTCGCTCAACCCTGGGAGCTTGCGCTTGCCGAGGCCTTGGAAGAGCGCTTCGCCGAGATCCGCCGCTTGGCGCGCGGTGTCTCGAGGGTGCGGATGGCCTTTCGCCAGCATGCGAAACTGGAACGTATGATGACCGAGGAACGCGGACAACGAATCCAGCCCGACGCCAGCCACAAGATTTTGACTGGAGTATTTAGCAATGACTGAACGTTCATCTGTTCCCCTCTCAACGCAGGGAAACAACGCCCGTGAGGCTTCGTTCGACACCTCGGATTTCTATCTTGCCTGCTTTCTTCGATGTAGGGGGTACAGGCTCTCCGGCGTGAGCAGTCGCGGTAGCAAGCGCACCTTCCAATTTGACCGCCCCTCCGACATGGACGGCGAAATCCTGAGTTACGTAAACGCCGAGGCCGAAGTGCCGGCCGTCGCTTTCGTCGGCGTCATCCGGGAGATGAAGAGCCTGTTGCACAGCATGTCCGGAGGCGCGCATGAACATTGATGAAACAGAGGCAACCGCGGCTGGCCAGCTGGACCACGCCTTGAAGCTGCTGGTCTCCGTGGTCAAGGACGGTCTGGAACACGGCTTTTTCGACTATGGCGTGAGCGGCGAGATCGTCAACGGTCGCAAGCGGCGTCTGACGATCAAGGCAGGGAAGAGCCACCAGTTCACGATCCCAGAAGAGGAGCTCAAGAACTAACCCGCTCAATCAAGCGACTCCTGAGACGGGAGCGCTCACTACGATTTTCGGTCACTCGCGATCGGTGCGACTCCGACGCCGAGGACCTGCGAGCTCGGTCGCCTTCACGGGCGATTCCAGCCGGTCTTCGGGAATGCAGATGCGAGAGACCAGACCCAACCACGTCGACGACACGCTTGCCGTGTGGCAGCGGCGTTCCAGGCGCCAATTGTCGCGGGAGGACGCGCGCGAGATCGTCGAGAACATCACCGGCTTCTTCACCATCCTTGCCGAGTGGTCCCGCCAAGAGGAACGGGAGCGTTACGATGCGAAAACCCGCGGAGGGATCGACGCATGAACGCGGAGACGCTTGCCCGCGCCCTTGGGGGACGTCGCGCTGGCAGCCAGTGGATGGCTCCTTGCCCCTCCCACGACGACAGCCAACCGAGCCTTTCGATCAGGGATGGGGATAACGGCAAGGTCCTGGTGCGGTGCCATGCTGGCTGCGACCAGGCTCTGGTGATCGTCGAGCTTCGGGCGCGGGGTCTATGGGACGACGCCCACGTCTGCCCGAGACCTACCGTGGCCAAGCGAACCCAGCGGCATTTCGCCGCGTACGCAGCGAAGGACGAGAGCGAGCGAACGACGGCCGCCGTGCGCCTCTGGCGTTCGGCTGTACCAGCCGCGGGCACCCCCGCCGAAATCTATCTGCACTTCCGCGGGATCGGCATCGCGGTTCCGCCCTCAGTCCGCTTCCATCCCCGCTTGAAGCATCCAACCGGCGGGACATGGCCCGGCATGGTTTCGCTCGTCACCCGCGGGACCGACGGCGAGCCTCTGGCTATCCATCGCACCTTTCTAGCCCCTGATGGTGCGGGCAAGGCGCCCGTCACCCCGCAGAAGATGATGCTCGGACCGTGCCACAACGGCGCGGTGCGCCTCGCCACCGCCACCGGGAAGCTGATGGTCGGCGAGGGCATCGAGACTTGTCTTGCGGTTATGCAAGCAACAGGGCTGCCCGCCTGGGCCGCGCTTTCGACCTCGGGTCTGCGGTTGCTGGAGCTACCGGCCGAGATCCGCGAGGTGATCGTCCTGGCGGACGGTGACGATCCCGGCGAGGCGGCGGCACTCGACGCGGCCCGGCGCTGGAAGCGCGAAGGCAGGACGGTGCGCATTGCGCACCCGCCGAGCGGCATGGACTTCAACGATGTCCTGCTGGGTCGCCACGCGTGTGCGCCGGAGGCGCCAGTATGACCAGCGTACCGGAAAGCCTGATCTGCGCGGCCGTCGACAACGCGGAAGAAGTCCGCGACCCGCTGGACGATCTGCTCGCACGCACCGAGGCCGACCCGGGTGCGCCATTCGCGCCGGAGGTGCTCGAAGCTCTTGTTGCCCTGCGGCAGGCGGATCGCGCACGGTTCGAAGGCCTGCGCGCCCAGCTCAAGCGCGCCGGCTGCCGGGTCACCGCGCTGGATGGGGCGCTGGCTGAGGAAGCTGGCGTGGACAGCAGCCGCGGCCCGAAACAGGCGGACGCTCTGATCGATCTGGCCCAGGAAGCGGAGCTGTTCCACAGCCCCGACGCCACAGCCTTCGCCGATCTACTGGTCAACGGACACCGCGAAACCTGGCCCGTCCGCACGAAAGGTTTCCGTCGCTGGCTGGCCCGGCGATTCTTCGAGGCGACCGGTGGTGCGCCAAACTCCGAGGCCCTGCAGTCCGCCCTCAACGTCATCGAGGCGAAGGCCCATTTCGACGGTCCGGAGCGGGAGGTGCACATCCGCATCGGTGGCTTGGGGGACAAGCTCTACCTGGACCTCGGAGATGATGCCTGGCGGGCGGTGGAGATCGACAGCGGGAGCTGGAGCGTGGTCGACGAGCCTCCGGTGCGGTTCCGGCGCGCCGCCGGCATGCAACCACTACCCACTCCTGAGCGGGGCGGTTCCATTGATACTCTGCGCCGCTTCCTGAACGTCCAGGGCGACAACGACTTCACACTCGTCGTGGCATGGGCGCTCGCCGTGCTGCGCAACTGCGGACCCTATCCGGTGCTCGTGCTGTCGGGTGAACAAGGCTCGGCGAAATCAACCTTCTCCGCCGTTCTTCGCTCCCTGCTCGACCCCAACACCGCACCGCTGCGCGCCCTGCCGCGCGAGGACCGTGACCTGTTCATCGCGGCGAACAACGGTCACGTCCTGGCCTTCGATAACGTCTCGGGCCTGCCTTCATGGGTCTCCGATACCCTGTGCCGTCTTGCTACCGGCGGCGGCTTCGCGGTGCGCCAGCTCTACACCGACCAGGACGAGGTTCTGTTCGATGCCGCGCGCCCGGTAATCCTGAACGGCATCGAGGACATCGTTACGCGCCCCGACCTGGCCGATCGGGCCATCTTCCTGACCCTGGAGGCAATCCCCGAGGAGCGCCGCCGGCCCGAGAAGGTGCTGTGGGCGGAGCTCAGTGCCGCCCGGCCCCAGCTTCTGGGCACGTTGCTTGATGCGGTTTCGCACGGCCTCAAGCGGCTGCCGGAGACCCAACTCCACAGCCTGCCGCGCATGGCGGACTTCGCGCTGTGGGCGACGGCCTGCGAGACCGCGTTGTGGACGGCCGGCACCTTCGGTGCTGCCTATGCGGGGAACCGGGACGAGGCCGTCGACAGCGTTATCGAGGCCGACCCGGTGGGTTCTGCATTACGTTCCCTGATCGGTACGCGGACGGTGTGGACGGGCACGGCCTCGGATCTTCTGGGCGCCCTTGACGAGGAGGTCGGTGAGAAGGTGCGCAAATCCAAGGCCTGGCCGTCGTCGGCACGGGCGTTGTCGGGAAGGGTCCGCCGGGCTGCCACTTTCCTGCGCAAAATCGGCATCGACATCACGTTTGAGCGCGAGGGACGAGCCAGGACCCGTACCATCCGAATTGTCCGCAACCTGGAACATGCTCCGGTAAGACCGTCCACAGCGCCCGTATCGTCCTCGCCGTTGCGAAATGCCCCGCGAAATAACGGCTTCGATAAGGTTGACCGGCGGACGGTCAGCCGGACCGCGGACGCAAACGCCGGTCGAACCGCCCTCGAGACCGTCCGCAACAACCTCCTCCAAAACAATGAGATGGCCAATGTGGACGGTGCGGACGCAAATCTACAGGCCCATTTCCGTGGCTGGAGGACACGCCTGTGAGCGCCGCCGAGACACTGGCAGCAGCGCAGGCCGCGGGTGTGATGCTGGGTGTCGACGGGATGGACTTGCTGATCGAGGCCGACTACGTTCCGCCACCGGAACTGCTCGATGCGCTGCGGCGTGACAAGGGGGAGATCCTGGCATTACTTCGCACCCGAGAGGTCGGCGAAGAGACCCCCGCAGCCGAGACCAGCAATTCACCGAACCTGCCCGGCCTGACGCTCGCGGAGCTTGAGGAAGTAGCAGGCGAGGACTGGCCGGAGGTGCGCGATGACCCGCAGGTGCTTGAAGCCCTGGCGCACGCCGTCATCACGCGCCGCCAGCGTGAGCGGGGCGAACGCCCCTCGCACTGGTCCGAAAGCTGCGATTGCGCCGGCTGCGGCCCCGTCTACCTCTGGCGCGGCAGTCCGGCGTCGGTGCTTGGTTGCCCCTGGTGCTTCAACCGCGCGGAGGGACAGCCGATCCCGCGGCCCGTGGCCGTGACCTGTGGTACCTGCCGCCACTTCCAGCGCATCAACCACCCGCATCTTGGCCACTGCGACAAGGGTCGACCGGAGGCCATCGCGGGCCTGTGGGATACTGACCGGCGTGGTTGCGACCGGTGGCTACCATCGGCTCAGAATCGAACAGTCGAGAAGGGCGATGCGAAGGCGCCGTAACGTGCGGTAACAGATCGTGTTGATCACTTCACTTTTCTCTCGACGCTCGCCTGGAGACCTCCCTTGAACGAACAAACCAAGGAAGATGCGGCAGGAGGATACGCCCTCACCAGGTTCAACGCCCTAATCTGTTTCGTAGAATCCGATTGCCTGGCCCCTCTTAGGGCAGTACATTTGCATCACCGATTGTTTTCGGGCGGGATCTCCATGGCGCGCACCAAGAACGAAGTCCTTACCATCCGCACCACGGCCGAGGTCAAGGCGCTGCTGAAGCTCGCCGCCGAGCGCGAGCGCCGCTCCGCTGCCTCTATGATCGAGGTATTGGTCTTGGACTATGCGAAAGCGCACGGCCTCGACGTTTCGAGTACGGATCCGGCGGCCAAGCAAAACCGCATTCACGACAAATAGCCGATACAAACCATACAAGACGAACTACGCCATTCGATTCAAACCCGCGGAGCAAGATGTTCAGAGCCAAAGGATCACTCGCGGCAACAATCCCGATCGAGGGCGAGTAGTGAGGATTCAATGAAAACGGTTCGCGATGCATGCCAGCTTGAGCAGAACGCCCTTTCCATCAAGCTCAGCGACCAGATCGAGCAGCTCGATGAGCTGATCAACGCCGAAGGGGGCGGCAAGTCATTCTTCGAGAAGACCCTCATCACGCAGGGCATGCAGGACCTCATTAGTGAGGGCATCGCCCGGCTGGCAGGAACCTCATCCCAAGCCCGTACCTCGTCGCACGGCTGGAAGACCTCCGTCCCGAAGAAGCCAGCGCAGCGCGATTGCTGCGCGAGACGTCGAACAACCAGCGGATTGGCTAGCTCCGGTGCCTTCGCGACCCGCACCACACAGTCTTTTCAATGAGGCATCACATGACAATCGCTACTGACCTGAGCCTTGGCGCATCACCCCAGAGAGACCAAATGCTTTCGATGCTGCGCGATTTCAAACGGGAATACGCCGAGGAGCTCGGTATCCTCGAGATCGGCATCTTCGGCTCCTTCGCCCGAGACGCCGCGGGCGCAAACAGCGATCTCGACATATGCATCAAGACGGAGACTCCAAACCCGTACAACTTGGTCCATATCAAGGATGAGATCCAGCGGAGAATCCATAGAAAGGTCGATATCGTGCGTGTCCGAGCGCGAATGAGCCCTCTGCTTAAAGAACGGATAGAACGGGAGGCCATCTATGTATGACCGGGCGCTTGTGCTCGGCATTCTGCGCCAGATCGACGACGCCCTGGGGAAGATCCGGGATCGTTCGAGTCGGATAAACAGCGCTGACGAGCTGACCGCCACCCCCGCCGGACAAGAACGGCTGGACGGGCTTTGTATGCTGTTTATCGCCATCGGCGAGTCGCTGAAGAATATCGACAAGATTACCGGCGGCGAGCTGCTTGCGTCCTATCCGGAGATTGACTGGAAAGGGGCGATGGGATTCCGGGACGTGGTCGCTCACCAATATTTCGACATCGACGCCGAGCAGGTCTACTGGATTTGTACGCATGAGGTTGTTCCTTTGTCGGCCACCATCAGAAAAATGATGGATGCATTGAGCCAATGACCTTGCGGCGTTTCTCCTCCCGGCGCGATCGGCTGGACCACGCCTATCTGAGCAAGAGGCTCAATGGGGCCACGCCCTACAAGCGCATCTCGGTGCTACTTCCGCAGCTCCATCTTCGATCTGGTCGGCGAGGAGATTGCCGAGGTGCCCAAGGTCCAGATCGTCTGCAACAGCGAGCTGGACGCGGCGGACGTGGTGGTATCGAAGCATGCGCGCGAGACGGTGCTATCAGGAACGCTGGACTGAGGCGCCGGCCGAGGTCGAGGCGTCAACGCGGGAGCGGACTTCGTGCTCGGCCGCGAGTTTTTCGGCCGTTAGTCTGGCTGGGAGAAGTCGCTTCCCGCCGTGAAGGGGGACGAGTTGCCGGGAGATGAGCGGGACGCCTGGGAGTGGCTGCGCAATCCGCTGCCGCCGGCCGATGTGGACGCCCTGTTTGCCGCGCTGCGCCTGCCATTGGGGCTGGCCAATCATGTGGTGTGCACTCGTCGTTGGCGAAGAGGTTAGACATACACATCCCAAGCGTTCGCACCTTCGTGCCGTGTGGCATAAACTGAACAACATGGTCCAGCGAAAACGAATCATCAAGACAACTGGAGCGCCGCGGATGCGAGCGGGAGTCGTCTACGCTCGAGTCTCCTCCAAGGAACAGGAGAAGGAGGGGTTCTCGATCCCGGCCCAGCTCAAGTTGCTGCGCGACTATGCCCTGGCGGAAGACATCCGGGTCGTCGAAGAGTATCTCGACGTAGAGACGGCCAAGCAGGCTGGCCGTTCCAGTTTCGGCGAGATGGTGGACTACCTTCGCAAGCACGCAGATGCCCGCATCATCCTGGTCGAGAAGACCGACCGCCTGTACCGCAACCTCAAGGACTGGGTGACCATCGACGACCTCGATCTGGAGATCCACTTCGTCAAGGAGAACGTCGTCCTCTCGCCGAATTCCCGCTCATCCGAGAAGTTCATGCACGGCATCAAGGTGCTGATGGCGAAGAACTACATCGACAACCTCTCGGAGGAGACACGGAAGGGGATGCTGGAGAAGGCCGAGCAAGGCATCTGGCCGTCCTACGCGCCGCTCGGGTATCGAAATGTGACGGGACCAGACGGGAAGAAGCGGATCGAGCCGGATCCCGATCTGGCCGCCAGTGTGAGGCGAATGTTCGAGCTGTACGCCACGGGCCGGTATTCGATCCGCGAGCTGGCGCAGACGTTACGCGGGGAAGGGTTTGGCTTCAGGGGCTCCAATAACCGGATACCGTCGAGCGGCGTGCACAAGATGCTGCGCAATCCGCTCTACATGGGCGACTTCGTCTGGGACGGCAGAGAATATCGGGGGAATCACGAGCCGATCGTCCCGCGCGAGTTGTGGGAAAAGGTGCAGCAGGCGATGGACCAGCGTTTCGCGAACAAGTCCCGGAAGTCGAAGCACAACTTCGCATTCATCGGCCTGATCCAATGCGGCCACTGCGGGTGCTCGCTGACCGCGGAGATCAAGAAGGGCCGGTACATCTACTATCACTGCAGCGGCGCCAAAGGGAAATGCGATGAGCCCTACACGCGGGAAGAGGTTCTAGAAGACAAGTTCGGCGAGCTTCTGAAGGCGATCTCACTCGAACCGGAGGTTGTGGATTGGGTCGGCCGGGCGCTGCGGGAAAGCCACGTCGACGAGAAGAAGCACCACGAGGAGGTCATCGGCCGGCTCCAGACCGAGTACAACCGGCTACAGAACCGCATCGACGAGATGTACGTGGACAAGCTCGACGGTCGGATCGACGCCGCATTCTTCGACCGCAAGTCCGCGGAGTGGCGTTCGGAGCAGGACCGCTGCATGCGCGCCATCGAGGAGCACCAGTCGGCCAACCAAAGCTACCTGGAGGAGGGAATCCAGATTCTCGAACTCGCCCGCGACGCCTACAGGCTGTTCCAGAAGCAGGAGCCGCGGGAGAAACGCCGGTTGCTCGATTTCGTACTATCGAACTGCACCTGGCAGGGTGGCGAACTGCAGGCCGAGTACCGTCAACCCTTTGATTTGATTGCGGAGAACGCCGCCTTTGCGGCAAAGAAAAAGCAGCAGCAGGGGGCTGCTTCGTCCTTTTCTGAGATTTGGCTCCCCGGCGTGGACTCGAACCACGGACCTAGTGATTAACAGTCACCCGCTCTACCAACTGAGCTACCGGGGATCAGTTTGAGCCGCGCAGTCTACTTGCGGGTAGCGTCGGGGTCAAGTGAAGGGGCTCGCGAAAGGGTTCCGCAGGCATCCGGAGCCGTCGCGACGAACGGGAAGTTGGCTATCGAAAGGCATCGGACTCGCGGTTGGCGTCCCTGCCAAGTTGCGGCGCTCATTACCCGGAGGAAACCACAAGTCAACCGCAGGAGAGCTCCCCGCCGCTTGGGCTCTGGTCCGTTATCCGCGGTCGTCCGACGTTGGAGATCACGACGGCCCGCGGCTCTGCGTTGTCGCCGACATCGCAGAAGGTCACGGTGAGATTGCTGCCCCCGGCGGTGCCATCGCTGAAGAAGCGCACCAAGCGCCGGCTCTGGCTGGATGTGATCGCGACGGGGGCGTCGACCGCGCCCTGACTCAGGCGAATCAGCGGCTCGTCGGAATCCCGCGATCTGTTTCCGTTCTGGTCGATGAACAAGATGTAGCCGCGGTGCCACTGGGGTTCGGCAAGACAGGCTCGCCCGTCGCTGCTGGGGCACAGGATCGCGGGAGCACGCCACTTGATCGCCTCGCTGCGCGCCAGGTGAACATGGGAGACGAAGGAATTCACCTCGGTGGCTACGCGGTTGTTGGCAACGATGCTGGCGAAGCCGGGCACACCCGCACCGACCAACACCCCGGAGATGACCAGGGTCGCGAGTGACTCGACAAGGCTGAAGCCGATCTGGCGGCGGATGCGACGGGCATTCATGACAATCTCCTTCGGTTCCGTTTGCTCTCGCCTTAATGAAAGCAAACGATCAGGTCCGACGCAGTCGGACCTCGAACCGAAGGAATTGTCAGACTTTTCCTATGGTTTTGAAGGACACCCCGCCAGGCTCAGCCCAGCGCGCCTTCGAGGCGGTCCAGAGCGCCCTCTAGGTTCTCGCGGCTGGTGGCGATGGAGATGCGGACGTAGCCGCCGAGTCCGAAGGCGGAGCCCGGGACGAGGGCCACTCCAGCCTTCTCGATGAGATGCTCGGCGAGATCGAGATCGTTGTTGACGCCGGCGATCCGCTCGATCATGCCCTGAACCTTGGGGAACACGTAGAAGGTGCCGTCGGTGGGCAAGCACTCCACGCCCGGCATGCGGTTCAGCCGCTCCACCACATAGTCGTGGCGCTCCTTGAAGGCGACCCCCATGGTCTTGATGCAATCCTGCGGGCCCTCGAGAGCGGCCTGGGCGGCAACCTGGGAGATGGAGGTTGGATTGGACGTGCTCTGGGACTGCACCTTGGTCATGGCCTTGATGATCTCCTCCGGCCCCCCGGCATAGCCGATGCGCCAGCCGGTCATCGAGTAGGCCTTGGAGACGCCGTTGAGCACCAGGGTGCGGGGGGCCAGGTCCGGACAGGCGTTGAGGATGTTGACGAAGGGCTCGTCGCTCCAACGGATGTGCTCGTACATGTCGTCGGTGGCGATGACCGCTCGGGGGAACTCGCGCAAGACCTCCCCCAGCGCCGCGAGCTCGTCGGCCGTGTAGGCCATGCCCGTCGGGTTCGACGGGCTGTTGATGACGACCAGCTTGGTCTGGTCGGTCATGGCAGCCTTGAGCTGGGCCGGCGTGATCTTGAACTGTTGCTCGGCCGGGGCGTGAACGAAGACCGGGGCCCCGCCCGCCAGCAAGGCCATGTCCGGATAGGAGACCCAGTAGGGGGCCGGGATGACGACCTCGTCGCCGGGATCGAGGATCGCCTGGGCGAGGTTGTAGAAGCTTTGCTTGCCGCCGCAGGAGACCAGGATCTGCTCCGGCGTGTACTCGAAGCCGTTCTCGCGCTGAAACTTGGCGATGATCGCCCGCTTCAGCTCGGGCGTGCCGTCCACGGCCGTGTACTTGGTGAAACCGTCCTTGATCGCCCTGATCCCGGCCTCCTTGATGTGATCCGGGGTATCGAAATCGGGCTCGCCGGCACCGAGTCCGATGACATCCTTTCCTGCGGCCTTGAGCGCCTTGGCGCGGGCATTGACGGCGAGGGTTGGGGACGGCTTGACAGCCTGAACGCGGGCGGACAGCTTGATACTCATCGCGGGTTTCTCTGGTTCTCGTCGCGGCCGGGAGGCGGCCTGGAATTCCTACATCAAGCTCACAATAATAGCCAAAGCCCCGCCGTATAAGAATCCCCTCATGACCAGAGATTTCGTGCTCGAGTCCAAGTTCTCGCCCGCCGGCGACCAACCGGAGGCGATCCGCCGGCTGACGGAGGGGCTGAACGACGGCGAGGCGGGCATGACCCTCCTCGGTGTCACGGGCTCCGGCAAGACCTTCACCATCGCCAACGTGATCGCCACGGTGCAGCGGCCGGCCCTGATCCTGGCCCCGAACAAGACCCTGGCCGCCCAGCTCTACGGGGAGATGCGCGAGTTCTTCCCGCACAACGCGGTCGAGTACTTCGTCTCCTACTACGACTACTACCAGCCGGAGGCCTATGTCCCGGCGACGGACACCTACATCGAGAAGGATGCCTCCATCAACGAGCACATCGAGCAGATGCGCCTATCCGCGACCAAGGCGCTGCTCGAGCGGCCGGACGTCATCATCGTCGCCACCGTCTCGTCGATCTACGGACTCGGCGACCCCGATGCCTACCTCAAGATGGTCCTGCACCTCTCCCGCGGCGACCTGATCGACCAACGGGCGATCCTGCGGCGGCTGGCCAACCTCCAGTACAAGCGCAACGAGATCGAGCTCTCACGCGGCACCTACCGGGTGCGCGGGGACGTGATCGACATCTACCCGGCGGAGTCGGACGACGAGGCGGTGCGGGTGGAGCTGTTCGACGACGAGATCGAGACCATCTCCGTGTTCGACCCGCTCACCGGGGAGTCGTTGCGCAAGGTGCCCCGCTACACCGTCTTCCCCAAGACCCACTACGCCACCCCGCGGGAGACCATCCTCGCCGCCGTCGAGCAGATCAAGGTCGAGCTCAAGGACCGCCTGACCTGGCTGCGCGAGAACGACAAGCTGGTCGAGGCCCAGCGCCTGGAGCAGCGCACCCTGTTCGACCTGGAGATGATGCTGGAGGTCGGTTACTGCTCGGGCATCGAGAACTACTCGCGCTACCTCTCGGGCCGCGGTCCCGGCGAGCCGCCGCCGACCCTGTTCGACTACCTCCCCGACAACGCCCTGGTGGTGATCGACGAGAGCCACGTCACCGTGCCCCAGCTCGGGGGCATGTACCGCGGCGACCGCTCCCGCAAGGAGAATCTGGTCGAGTACGGCTTCCGGCTGCCCTCGGCGCTCGACAACCGGCCCCTGCGGTTCGAGGAGTTCCAGGCCCGCCAACCTCAGACCATCTATGTCTCCGCGACGCCCCGCGAGTTCGAGATCAAGCACTCGGGCGCGGTGGTCGAGCAGGTCGTGAGGCCCACGGGCCTGGTCGACCCCGAGGTCGAGGTGCGCCCCGCCCTCACCCAGGTCGACGACCTGCTCTCCGAGATCCATGTGCGGGTCGCCCAGGAGGAGCGCGTTCTCGTCACCACCCTCACCAAGCGCATGGCCGAGGACCTGACCGAGTACCTCAACGAGCACGGGGTGCGGGTGCGCTACCTGCACTCCGACATCGACACGGTGGAGCGGGTCGAGATCATTCGCGACCTGCGCCTCGGGCAGTTCGACGTCCTGGTCGGCATCAACCTGCTGCGGGAGGGTCTCGACATGCCCGAGGTCTCGCTCGTCGCCATCCTGGACGCGGACAAGGAGGGATTCCTGCGCTCGGAGGGCTCCCTGATCCAGACCATCGGCCGCGCCGCGCGCAACGTCAACGGCAAGGCCATCCTCTACGCCGACAAGGTCACGGGTTCCATGGAGCGGGCCATCGGCGAAACCGAGCGCCGGCGTGTAAAGCAGGTCGAGTTCAACCTGGCGCACGGCATCACCCCCCAGACCATCCGCAAGGCGGTGGCTGACATCATGGAAGGGGCCTACCCCGGGGCCCCGCTGCGCGCCCGCGACTACGCCAAGGTGGCGGAGGAGACCGTCGAGTACGCCGACCTTACCCCGCAGCAGATGGCGCGCAAGATCAAGGCTCTCGAAAAGGAGATGTACCGGCACGCAAAGGATCTGGAGTTCGAGAAGGCCGCGGCGATCCGCGACCGCATCCGCGAGCTGCAGGGACGCGGGCTGGCTGCCTGACGGATACCGGGCCTCAGGGCTTTCTAGGCCGCTTTTCCACCGGCCGTCTCGAGAGGTCCACGCGCTCGGCCGCCGCCACTGGCCGTCACCAGCGCGCGCCGTGACGTCCTGCGCCGCGGGTCCTTGCGTACCCGACGCCGCTGATAGGGTCTTGCCATCACCTCCTGCAGCTTCTCCACCAGGCCGCAGACCAGCCCCAGGAACGTGTACAGGGCGGACAGGAAGAGCAGGACAATCAGCAGGTTCGCGGCCGTGTTCATCGTAGCCTCCGGGCTTCGCTGGGATGTTCGTACCCAGGATGCCGCAGCCGGTGGCTCAAAGCATGAGCCCGACGGCTACTCGTCGCGCAGGGCGGTTACCGGGTCGAGGCGGGCGGCATTCAGGGCCGGGAGCACGCCCGCGGCGAGTCCGATCCCAGCGGCGGTCAGCTCCGCCAGCAACACGAAGTCCCAGGCGGTGTGGGTCGGCAGCGCGGGAACCGCCTCGCCGATGAGCCAGGCGCCGCCGGCGCCGATGACGAACCCCATCAGGCCGCCGAGACTGGCGAGCACCACGGCCTCGGCGAGGAAGAGGATCAAGACCTGCCGTTGCGCGGCACCCAGTGCGCGCAGCAGGCCGATCTCCCTGCGGCGCTCGCGCACGGCGATGGTCATGATGGTGAGAATGCCGATCCCGCCCACCGCCAGCGAGATGCCCCCGAGCGCGGCCACAGACAAAGTGAGCACGTCCAGCACCGAGCCCAGCACCTCCATCATCTGGTCCTGGGTGGTGATGGTGAAGTCCTCGCTCCCGTGGCGGCGCTCGAGCAGCGCCCGCGCCTGCTCGGCCACCCTCGCGCCGTCCGCCTCGGGCCGATAAAGCAGATCGATCTCCATCAGACTCTCGCGGTTGAACATCGCCAGCGCCCGGCTGACGGGGATGAAGACCGAATCGTCCAGGTCGAATCCCAGCACCTGGCCCTTGGGCTCCATGACGCCGATCACCCGGTAAGGCTCGCCGCCGATGCGCACCCGCTCCCCGAGGGGAGAGGCGTCGCGGTAGAGCTCGGCGCGGACCTTGGCCCCCAGCACCGCGAAGGCGCGTCCGCCGCCGGACTCGTCGCGCGGCAGGAAGCGGCCGATGGCGGGGCGCATCTGCAGCACCTCCGGCATCCGCGGGCCGACCCCGAGGACCGTGGTGCGGCGGCTGCGGCCGTTGCCCTCCACCGCCGCGTTGCCCTGCACCGTGGGAACTACCGCCTCCACGTCAGGGAGGCGGCCGAGGGCCTCCGCATCATCGAGGCTCAAGGGCCGGACGTTGCTGATGACCGCCCCCGACATACCAAGGGTACTGGTCTTGCCAGGGTTGACGGCGATCAGGTTGGTCCCGAACTGGGTGAACTCCGCCAGCACGAAGCGGTGGATGCCCTCGCCGATGGCGGTCAACAGCACCACCGCGGCGACACCGATGCCGATGCCCGTCACCGTGAGCAGGCTACGGGTGCGGTGGGCGCCGATGGCGCCCAGGGTGAAGGCCGTGAAGTCACGCGCGAGCATCTTCAGCGCCCCGCCAGAGCCGCGACCGGATCGAGCCGGGCGGCGCGCAGAGCCGGCAGCAGACCGAACACCAGCCCGGTCAACATGGAGACGCTGACCGCCGCCACGGGCGCCCACAGGGGAACGACCAGCTGAAACGCCTGCACCTGGGTGTTGAAGATCCGCACTCCTGCGAACGCGAACGCCAGGCCGCCCGCGGTGCCGGCACCGGCCAGCAGCAGGGCCTCGGTCAGGAATAGCCCGAGGATCTGCCGGCGCGCGGCGCCCAGTGCCTTCAGCAGCCCGACCTCCGCGGTGCGTTGCGCGACGGCCACCAGCATCACGTTCATGATCAGCACCCCCGCCACCATGAGGCTGATGGCCGCGATCCCGGCCACCGCCATGGTCAGCGCGTTGAGGATCTTGTCGAACGTGGACAAGAGGGCGTCCTGCGTGATGACGGTGACGTCGTCCTCGCCCTCATGTCGCTCGCGGACGATGGCGCGGATGGCCTCCTCTGCCGCCGGCAGCGCGGAGCGGCTGGGGGCCTGGACCAGGATGCGGAACAGGGCCGGGCTGTTGAACAGGGCTTGGGCGGAGGCCACCGGGATCAGGGCGAGGTCTCCCAGGTCCACGCCCAGGGACTGTCCCTGGCTCGCCAGGGTGCCCGTGACCCGGAAGCGGCGGTCGCCGATGCGCACCCATTCCCCGAGCACCTGCCGGTTGCCGAACAGCTCCCGCGCCAGCTTCTCGCCAAGCACGACCACGGGCCTGGCCCGCTCCGGATCGCCCGGGGGCAGAAAGCGGCCGCGGGCCATCTTCAGGCGACGCACCTCCAGGAAATCGCTGGTGGAGCCCAGAATACTCACCTCCCGCTCCAGGCTGCCGTGGGAGACCGGGGCCGAGCCCACCGCGATGGGCGCGAAGCGCTTCACCAGACGCGAGCGCCCGAGGGCGATGGCGTCGTCCAGGGTCAGATCGCGCGCGGTCTCGCCGAGCAGGGGTGGCGGACCCCCGGTAGTTTCGTTGCGCCCGGGGATGACGATCAGCAGGTGGGTGCCGAGCTGCGTGAACTCGTCCAGCACATAGCGCCGCGCACCCTCACCCAGGGCGCTCAGGAGGATCACCGCCGCAGTGCCCAGGGCCATGGCGAGCAGGGTCAACCAGGTACGGGTGCGGTGCGTGGTCAGGGACCGCAGCCCGAAGCGCAAGTCGTCATTCAGGCGCATCGGTCTTCCAGGATGCCGCCGTCGTCCATGCGGATGCATCTGCGCGCCCTTTCCCCGATCACGGGGTCGTGCGTCACCACCAGCAGGGTCAGGCCGCGCGAGTTGAGCGCCTCCAGGGTGTGCACGACCTCATCACCCGAGGCCCGGTCGAGATTCCCGGTCGGCTCGTCCGCCAGGATCAGTCCCGGCTCGGTGATGGTGGCGCGTGCAATGGCGACGCGCTGGCGCTGACCGCCGGAGAGCTGGTCCGGACGGTGGTGGGCGCGGTCGGTGAGGCCCACCGCCGCGAGGATGTCGGCCACGCGCCCGCGACGCTCCCGCGGAGCGATGCCAGCCAGCACCAGGGGCAGCTCGACGTTCTCCGCCGCCGACAGGCGCGGGATGAGATGGAAGGATTGAAACACGAACCCGATGCGGTCGCGCCGCAGCCGCGCCCGCTGCTCCTCGGCGAGTGTCGTCGTTTCCTCTCCGTCGAGCCGATAGCTGCCGCTGTCGGGCCGGTCCAGCAGACCAAGGATGTTGAGCAGCGTGCTCTTTCCGGAACCGGAAGGACCCATGATGGCCGCGTACTCGCCGTCCTCGAAGCGCAGGCCGATCTCCCGCAGGGCGTGCACGGGCTGGTCGCCGACCAGGAAGGTGCGGGAGACGCCGGTGAGCTCGATCATGGGGCCGCTTCTTGCTCCACCTTGGCGAGCGCGCCCTCCTCGACGCCGTCCTTGTCAAGAGACAACACCACCAGCTCGCCCGCGGCGAGGCCGGAGATCACCTCGGTCTGGTCCCAGTTACCGAGGCCGGTCTCGATGTCCCGCGACGCGATCAGACCCGTGGCCTCGTCCAGCACCAGCACGCCCCCCTGGGCGCGCACGGCCGAGGTCGGGATGCGCAGCGCCCCCTCGCGGCGCTCGACGATGATCTCCACGTCCGCGCTGTAGCCCGCGAGCAGCGACGGATCCTTTGGCGGCTCGGTGATCTCCACCTCCACCTCCACCGTGCGCGCCTGCTTCTCGATGTCAAGCACGTAGGGTGCGATGCGCCGCACCGTCCCCGGGAAGTTGCGTTCCCCGAAGGCATCCAGCGTGACCCGCGCCTCCGCGCCCAACCGCACCTCGGGCGCATCGACCTCATCGATGGGGGCGGAGATGTAGAAGCAGGCGTCGTCGATCAGATCCACCGCCGGCGGGGTGGGTATGCCCGGGGGCGAGGGGGTGACGTACTCGTTGAGCTCGCCGGAGATCTCGGCGACGATGCCGTCGAAGGGCGCCTGCAGCCGCGTCTTGGCCAGATTGGCCTGGGCGACGCCGAGGCGCGCCGCCTCCACCCGCGCCGAGGCCTCCGCCGCCTCGCAGTCCGCCCTGCCCGCCTGCGCGGCTGTGATGGCCCGATCCACCGCCTCCTCCGAGGCCAGGCGGCGCTGACTGAGCTTCACCTGCCGGTCCGCCTCGCGCTGGGCGTTGTCCGCGTTCAGGCAGGCGGCACGGGCGCGAGCGTCGGAGGCGACGGCCTCGCGCTCGGCCAGGGTGACCTGCGCCTGCAGATCCAGATTCCAGAGCTCAAGCAGGAGATCCCCGCTCTTCACCCGATCGCCCTCGTGTACCGCCAGATTAGCGATCTGACCGCCGATGCTGGGGGCCAGCCGCGCCCGCCGGCAGGCCTTGACTGTACCGGCGCGGGTGTTGGCCACCGTCTGCTCCACCAGTCCTTTCTCGACGACCTTGACGCGCACCGGCACCGGCTCCGGACGGCTAAAATACCACCAGGCACCAGTGACGGAGGCGGCGACGACGAGAAACACAGCGAGGCGGGCGGAAAGGCGCATGGTCGGGGTTCGCGAGCGTGGAAACCGGGCTCCATTGTAGCCACAAAGCGGCGTCCGGGAGGACCCGCGCCGATGACCGGTGAGCGCGCGCGGCTGGTCCGCGTCGGGACTTCCGGCTGGCATTACCCCTATTGGCGGGGTCCCTTCTACCCGCGTGACTTGGCCAAGCCCGATTGGCTCGCCTTCTACGCCCAGCGCTTCTCCTCGGTGGAGGTGAACAGCAGCTTCTACGGTTTTCCGTCGGAGAAAAGCGTCCGCAACTGGCTCGACAGCGTGTCGCCGCACTTTCGCTTCGCGCTCAAGGCGAGCCGTTACATCACCCACCGCAAGAAGCTCAAGGACTGCGCCGAACCCCTGGCCCGTTTCCTGGCCTGGGCCGAGCTGTTCGGCGACCGCCTCGGACCGATCCTGTTTCAGCTCCCGCCACACTGGCGCCTGAACGCCGAGCGGCTCGCCCGGTTTCTCGACCTGCTGCCGGACGGCCTCGAATTCGCCTTCGAGCTCCGCGACCCGAGCTGGCACGCCACGGCGGCCTACGACCTGCTCGCGGCGCGCGGGGCGGCCTTCTGCCAGTTCGAGCTCGCCGGTCTCGCGACGCCAGAGGTCGTGACCTCGGATCTCGTTTATGTCCGGCTGCATGGGCCGGGCGAGCTGGCCTACCGCGGCGGTTACGCGGACGAGGCGCTGGCCGAGTGGGTCAGGCGAGTGGACCGATGGGTCGCGGAGGGTCGCAGTGTCTGGCTCTTTTTCGACAACGACGAGGCCGGGCATGCGGCGCTCGATGCGCTGCGCCTGTCGGAGCGGCTGGCATCGACAAGACTCGGACGTCGGAGATGATCCAATGGCACACGCCCTGAACCATGTCGTCGGCTTCGACGACGGGCCGTTTCGACCCGATCACCGCGGGGACGTCGACCTGATCGGGGCGGTGTTCTCGGGCTTGCGGCTGGATGGGGTGTTGCGCACCAGGGTGCGCCGTGACGGGGTGAACGCCACCGAGCGCATGGCGGAAGCGATCGAGGCGAGCCGCTTCCAGCCCCAGCTACAGCTCGTCATGCTGCAGGGCATCGCCGTGGCGGGCTTCAACGTGGTCGACATCCAGGCGCTGAACCGCAGGCTCGGCATCCCGGTGCTGGTGGTCTCGCGCCGAGAGCCGGACCTAGCGGCGGTGCGGAAGGCCCTGCGCGAGTCGGTGCCCGGCGGCAAGCGCAAATGGCTGCTGGTCGAACGCGCCGGCCCGCCACACAAGATCGGGCACCTTTGGTTTCAGTGCGCCGGCTGTTCGTGCGGAGCCGCGTCCACGCTGGTCAAGCGGCTCGCGGTACACGGCCTCATGCCCGAGCCCCTGCGCACCGCGCACCTGATCGCTGGGGGTATCTCCGACCTGACGACCCGGCAGCGGGCTTGACCTTCCTTGGGGGCAGATCTCCTTTCCGCGCACCGGACCAGGTGCGTCAGATCCGCAGCAGCAGGCGCGCCGGGTCCTCCAGCACATCCTTGATCGCGACCAGGAACTGCACCGCGTCGCGCCCGTCGATGATGCGGTGGTCGTACGAAAGGGCCAGATACATCATCGGCCGAATCACCACCTGGCCCTTCTCCGCCATGGGCCGCTCCTGGATCTTGTGCATGCCGAGTATGGCGCTCTGGGGCGGGTTGAGGATGGGGGTGGAGACCAGGGAGCCGAAGACGCCGCCGTTGGTGATGGAGAAGGTGCCGCCGGTCAGCTCCTCGAAGCTCAGCGAGCCGTCCTTCGCCTTGCGGCCGAACTCCACGACACCCTGCTCGATGTTGCCCATGGTGAGCTGATCGCAGTTGCGCAGGATGGGCACGACCAGGCCCCGGGGGCTGCTTACGGCGATGCCAATGTCGTAGTAGCCGTGGTAGATGATGTCGTTCCCGTCGACCGACGCGTTCACGACCGGAAAACGCTGCAGGGCCTCCACGGCGGCCTTGACGAAGAACGACATGAAGCCGAGCCGCACGCCATGGACCTTCTCGAATTGGTCGCGGTACTTCAGCCGCAGGTCCATGACCGGCTGCATGTTGACCTCGTTGAAGGTGGTCAGGATGGCGGCGGTCTGCTGGGCCTGGACCAGGCGCTCCGCGACGCGTGCGCGCAGGCGGGTCATGGCCACACGCTGCTCGGGGCGCCCCGCCTCACCAGTGAGGCTGGGCCGCTGCGGCGCGGCCGGCGCGGTCTCCTCGTCGCGCTCGGGCTGGTTCCGCTCGCGGGCGTCGAGGAACGCCATCACGTCCGTCTTCTGAATGCGCCCGTCCTTGCCCGTGCCCTCGATTGCCTCGGGGTCGAGCGCCAACTCTTTGACCAGGCGCCGGGCGGCCGGGGCGAGGACGGCGTCCGACCCGGCAGAGCCCTGCGGCGAATCAACCGCGACCGGCGCTTCCGGCTTCGGCGCGGCCGACGCCGGCGCACCCTCGGCGATCACCCCGAGCAGCGTATCCGCCTGCACCGTATCTCCCTCCGCACTCTTGATCTCCGAGAGCACGCCGTTCGCGGGGGCCGGAACCTCCAGCACCACCTTGTCGGTTTCGAGGTCCACCAGGTTCTCGTCCTTGGAGACGGCCTCGCCCGGCTGCTTGTGCCAGGTCAACACGGTGGCATCCGCCACGGACTCCGGGAGGGCGGGTACTCGGACTTCGATGCTCATACGGGGATCCTTCGATTCTGGGTCGGGTTGATGCGGCCGGTGAGGGCCTCGTCGATGAGCCGCTCTTGTTGCTCGACGTGCACCGCGCGGTGCCCGACGGCGGGGGCGGCGGAGGCATAGCGGCCGACGTAGTACACCCAGTTGCCATCGGCCACGATCTCGTGGAATCGGTGCTTGACCTGGTCCCAGGCGCCCTGATTCTGAGGTTCCTCCTGGCACCAGATGACCTGGTCCGCGGCAGTGTAGGGCGCCAGCGCGGCCTTGAACTCCTCCTTCGGGAACGGGTAGAGCTGCTCGATGCGCACGATGGCGACGTCATTGACGCCGCGCGCGCGGCGCGCCTCCAGGAGATCGAAGTAGACCTTGCCGCTGCACAGCACCACCCGCTTGACGCCTTCCGGGTCCAGGTTCTCGACCTCGGGGATCACGGCCTGGAAGCGCCCCTCCGCCAGCTCGTCCAGGGTGGATGTGGCCAGGCGGTGGCGCAGCAGGCTCTTGGGCGTCATCACGATCAGGGGCCGGCGATAGGGCCGCAACATCTGACGCCTGAGCAAGTGGAACATCTGGGCCGGGGTGGTGGGCACGCAGACCTGGATGTTGTCCTCGGCGGAAAGCTGCAGATAGCGCTCCAGACGGGCCGAGGAGTGCTCCGCGCCCTGACCCTCGAGGCCGTGGGGAAGCAGCATCACCAAACCGCAGCACAGAGCCCATTTGGTGCCCGCCGAGGTGATGAACTGGTCGATGACCACCTGGGCACCGTTGGCGAAATCCCCGAACTGGGCCTCCCACAGGGTGAGCGTACTGGGCTCGGCGGTGGCGTAGCCGTACTCGAAGCCCAGCACCGCCTCCTCGGAGAGAATGGAGTCGATCGCCACGAACGCCCCCTGGTGCGGGCCCATGTGCTGCAGGGGCGTGTAGCTGTCGCCGTTGACCTGATTATGGAGGACCGCGTGACGGTGGAAGAAGGTGCCGCGTCCGCAGTCCTGGCCGGACAGCCGCACCGGATACCCGGCATCGACCAGCGTGGCATAGGCCAGATTCTCGGCGAATCCCCAGTCCGCCATCTGGTCGCCGCTGGCCATCTTGCGGCGCTCGTTCCAGATCTTGCTGACCCTGGCGTGCAGCTTGAAGCCCTTCGGCACCTCGAGCATGCGCTCCGCGACGGACCGGATGGTCTCCCGTGGCACCTCCGTGTCCGTGGGGTGATTCCAGGGGAAGCCGGAACAGGCCTTCCAGTCCACCTTGTAGACCTTCCCGAGCCCGCACAACACCGGTCGGGCAACGACCAAGCCGTGCTCGATCGAGCTGCGGTAGTCCTCGATCATGGCCGCCGCTTCGTCCCTGGAGACCAACCCGGCGTCCGCCAGCCGGTCCGCGTAGACCGCGCGCGAGGTCGGCAGCGAGCGGATGCGCTTGTACATCATCGGCTGGGTGACCGCCGGCTCGTCCGCCTCGTTGTGGCCCAGCCGCCGGTAGCAGACGAGGTCGATGATGACGTCCTTGTGGAACTGGTTGCGAAAATCGAGTGCCATGCGCGTGACGAAGATCACGGCCTCAGGATCGTCTCCGTTGACATGAAACACGGGCGCCTGGACCATCTTCGCCACATCCGTGCAGTAGAGGGTCGAGCGAACGTCGAGCGGGTTGCTGGTGGTGAATCCGATCTGGTTGTTGATCACGACATGCACGGTGCCGCCGGTGGAGAAACTGCGCGTCTGGGAAAGCTGGAGGGTCTCCATGACCACGCCCTGCCCGGCGAAGGCGGAGTCGCCGTGGATCAAGAGCGGCAGCACCTCGTCACCGGTGTGGTCGCCGCGCCGGCGCTGACGGGCGCGCACCGAGCCCTCGATGACCGGGTTGATGATCTCCAGGTGCGACGGATTGAAGCCCAGCGCCACGTGCACGATGCCGCCGGGGCTGTCGATGTCCGTGGAGAAGCCCATGTGATACTTGACGTCGCCGGCCAGCTCCCGCCAGTTGAGGTGCGCCCGCCCCTCGAACTCGTCGAAGATGTCCTGGGGCGGCTTGCCGAGGATGTTGGTGAGCACGTTGAGCCGGCCGCGGTGGGCCATGCCGATGACGATCTCCTTCAGCCCCTTGCGCCCGGCGCGCTGGATGAGTTCGTCGAGGAGCGGGATCAGCGCCTCGCCGCCCTCGAGCGAGAAGCGCTTCTGCCCCACGTAGCGGGCATGTAGATACTTCTCGATGCCCTCGGCAGCCGTCAGCAGCGTCAGCAGCCAGCGGCGATCCGCGGTCTCCAGCTCCGGGGTCGCGCGGTAGCCCTCGAGCCGCTTCTGAATCCAGCGCTTCTCCTGGGTGTTGGTGATGTGCATGTACTCGGAGCCGACGGTGCCGCAGTAGATCTGGCGCACCAGGGCGAGGATCTCTCGTAGCGGCATGCGGTCCGGGGCGTACAGGGAGCCGGTGTGGAAGACCTGATCCAGGTCCTCGTCTCCCAGGTGGTGATAGGCGGGTTCCAGATCTCCGATCTTGGGCGTATCACGCAGGCCAAGGGGGTCGAGGTCGGCCACCTGATGCCCGCGAAAGCGGTAGGCATTGATCAGCCGCAGCACCGCCGACTGCTTCTCCGCAGCCGCCGGCTCCAGGCGCTCGGTGGAGCGCGCCGTCGCCCGCGTTCGGCTCTCCTGGGCGAGACGCAGGAAGTTCTGGCGCACCGGCCCGTGAGGGACCTCGTTGGCCGCCTCCCGGTGCATGGCGTCGAAGCGCTCCCGCCAGGCCAGGTGGACGCTCTCGGGGTCCTGCAGATAGCGCTCGTAGAGATCCTCGACGAAGGCGGCATTGCCTCCGTAGAGGGGGGTGGACGCGCGAAACAGCTCGATAAGGGCACTCATGGTGGTATGCTCAATCGTTATTGGCGTTCGTCATGTCATGCGCCGATGTTGCCACTGTATAGCACAAGACTCCGAAAAGCGGAGAACGGCTTGCTGCACCTGCGTCATTTTCTGAGAGCGAGCCGGTGAGCGCACCCCGGGCCTTTCGAGTGGAAGGCGACGAGCGCCAGCGGCTCAAGATCCGGCTCGCCCAACTGGAAGCGGACCTCGCTTATTTTCAGGCCCGGCTGGAGATGGTGAGAAAGCCCGCAACCGCGAACCAGAAGGCTCAACGCATCGCGTTCAAGGCCCTCTGCAAGACGCTGACGGACCGAATCGTCTTCGAGAACCAGCGCATGCGCGATCTGAGATGAGGCGCCGGCCCCGGTCGCGCGCTGCGCCGCGCGGCAGATGGACAACCGACCCGGAAACCCCGCGCCAAAGTTAGACCGTCGCGAAGCCCCGCGGTCCAACGCGGCCCTTGCCATCCGCGTTGGCACCCATCCACAAGTCCTCCTGAGAACTGGGGCTCGCCCTAACGTTCCGCGGGCGCATCGCGCCGAGCAGGATGACGCGGGCGACCCCATCCAGCTCGTCGGGTACCATTGCGACAACCATACGCTGATGATTGGCCATCCAGGCCCAAATCGCCACGCCACCCGAGAAGCGCGGTTCCCGGCTGGCCGATGAGGCCTTACAGGCAGGGAGATCGAGATTGAGGGTCAGGCTTCGGCGGCTGGGCGCCGCATTCTTGGTCGTTCTACTGGGCATCCTGACCCTCTCGGCCTTGCTGGTCTTCGCCCTGCGGTGGCTTGACCCGCCGTTCTCCTCCTTCATGGCGCAGGACTGGATCGGCGGTTTGGCGGAACGCCGCGATCGCCCCTGGGTCCGTCAGGACTGGGTACCCTGGGAGTCCATCTCGCCCTCTGTGCCGCTCGCGGTAGTGGCGGCGGAGGATCAACGCTTCCCGACCCATGGCGGCTTCGACCTTGTGGAGATGGAGAACGCCTGGCGGGACTTCCGCAAGGGCGGCCAACTTCGCGGCGCGTCAACCCTGTCCCAGCAGGTGGCGAAGAACCTGTTCCTCTGGCGGAACAAGGACCTTCTGCGCAAGGGACTGGAGGCCTGGTTAACGCTGCTGCTCGAGCTCACCTGGCCCAAGCAGCGCATCCTGGAGGTCTATCTGAATATCGCCCAGTTCGGCCCCCACACCTACGGCGTGGAGGCTGCGAGCTGGCGCTACTTCGACCGCCCAGCCGCGGCACTGAGGGATCGCGAGGCCGCTCTGCTGGCGGCGGTCCTGCCCAATCCGATTCGCTTCCGGCTCGAGGCCCCATCGGCCTACGTGAAGAATCGCGCGGCGCGCATCCGGGGTCAGATGCGTCGGCTGGGTAAGGGCTACCTGGATCAGCTCCGTAGCAATTAAGGCCGGGCGGCGACCTTGGTCGCCCACCCGGCCAGCGCCGGATCAGCTTACCAGGGCACGATAGCTGTGCCAGGTCGCATAGCCCAGGACAGGGAACACCACCAGCATGCCCAGAAAGGCCGTGGCGATACCGGCGGCAGTCAGGACCAGGATCAATGCGGCCCAAACCAGCATGGATGGCCAGTTCTTGGCGAATACCCGACTGCTGGTCTGCACTGCCGTCACCGGGCCGCAGTCTCGGTCCAGGATCATGGGGATGGCCACGGCGCTGGTCACGAACACCGTGAGCGCAAGAGCAAGCCCGATGAGCAGGAAGTAGCCAAGCGCCACTGGATCGCCGCTGCCCGAGAGCACGCCCGTGTAGCCTTCCACGGCGATCGAGAAGCTGTTGAACTTGAGCGCGAACAGCAACGCCGAAAGCCGAACCCACGCCGCCATGATCAGGGCGAGGAAGACCGCGAAGAGCCCGAGGTTTGAACGGCGTTGAACGATCAGGGACAGGGCGGCGGCGATGCTCGTCTTCTCACCCGCCTCCCGCTGGCGGGCAGCCGCATAGAGCCCCGCCGCCAGGATCGGACCAATCAGCAGCAGCCCGGTCAGAAAGGCGGCGGTGAAGCCGGGCAGCTCCCACGTTAGGTACAGGGTTCCCGCAGCAAGAAGCGAGAATAAGGCACCGTAGAGCAGGCTCGCCCAGGGCGCGGCAGCGAAGTCCCGAACCCCCGCAGCCAGCCATTCGAAGGGCGCGGCGGCATCGATTCGCCCGACGCGAACGGGCTCGGCCGGGATCGCGGACTGAGACGGAATTGCGTGTGTCGACATCGTCATTTTCTCCAGGGTCAGTGTGAGTGTTTCGGGAGCACCTTACGCATGCGGAGTGACGCCGTTGGCCGCATCGTCTGGGCAGGTGCCACCACGGTTCCAGGGCATGACCGCCAGCAGCCTCGCCATGCCGCACCAGCGGGTGACGCCGGCAACGATTAAACCCGCGCCGACGAAAGCCGCCGCTACAAAGAACAGCTCGTGGATGGCGAAACCGAATATCACCTTGAGTATCAGCAGCAAGCCCACCGTGATCTGCACCTGGCGCTCCAGGGCTATGGTGGCGCCGCAGCGCTTTACCGGCAATCCCGCCCGCTCCCAGGCCTCGGTACCCCCCTGAATTAGCACCAGATTGCGATACCCGGCGTCCATCAGGCGCTCGGCGGCCTGCTGCGCCCGCGCGCCGCTGTAGCAGGTGAGATATAGGACCTGATCGCGGCCCACGGCGTTTTCTCCGAGCCTCGCCTCCAGGCCGTCAGCGGCGAGCGCGTCGAGCGGCAACAAGCGCGCGCCGGGGATGTGGCCCGCGCGGTATTCGGCAGGCGTTCGGACATCGATCAGGGGTGCGGGGTCATCGCCCTTGCGCAAGAGGTCGAAGCGCTGGGGCGTGATGGAAAGGATTCGCGTGCTCATGGGATGCTCCGTCGTTACGACATCTGTCACATCCGTCAGGTGGGGGGAAATCCGTCTGTACCGAACCGTCGCTTGGCTCGGAATTCACGCCAGAATCCATCGGAATTCTCGATTCGATCTCGGGCGGCAGGGAACGCCGAACCCGTGCCCACATGGCTCCGACAAAAGTGGTGCGACGGGCGAGACCCTACTTCAGAAAGTCCACATGTGACCCGGCTGGAGTCACACGAACCGGATTATTCGATTAAAGCCGAGCTATCCGAAACGGGAATTCGTGGCGTTCGCGTGTTGTCTACGCCGGGTCCCGGCACCAATTCATCGAACAACCGAAGACTTTCGACACGTTTGGAGACGACACATGATCTTTCGACAGCTTTTTGACCCGGTCTCGTCCACCTACACTTATCTGCTTGCGGAGCGCTCGGGCGGAGAGGCCTTGATCATCGACCCCGTGAAGGACCGGGCGGAGCAATACGCCAAGCTGATCACGGAGCTGGATCTCAAGCTGGTGATGGCGGTCGACACCCATATCCATGCCGATCACGTAACCGCCCTCGGCGATCTGCGCGAGAGCACCGGCTGCGTCACCGCCATGGGCGAGATGACAAAGGCCGACTGCGTCGCCGTGCGGTTTCGCGAGGGGGAAAGGCTGCGCGCCGACGGGATCAGCCTCGACGTGCTCTACACCCCGGGCCACACGGACGACAGCTACAGCCTGGCGCTGCCGGACCGCGTCTTCACCGGCGATACCTTGCTCATTCGTGGGACCGGCCGCACCGACTTCCAGAACGGTGACCCCGGGGCCCAGTACGACAGCCTGTTCGGCAAGCTGCTCAAGCTTCCCGAGGAGACCCTCGTCTACCCGGCCCATGACTACAACGGGATGACGGTTAGCACGATCGGTGAGGAGAAGCGCTGGAACCCCAGGCTGCAGGTGGGCAGCCGGCAGGAATACGTGGACATGATGAACGGCTTCGCATTCGAGCCGCCGCGCCTGATCGACGTCGCGGTGCCGGCCAACCGGGAGTGCGGAATGCGTCAGGCCGTCTGATCAACCCCGCGGGTGGCGCCGGGGCGGTCTCGTGCGGGGCCAGAAATGCGCGGCGTCAACCCGCGGAAGAGACAAACGTCAGCAATCCGGCGGCGATCAAGCCCCCGACGAAACGCGCTCGAGATAACGGCCACCCATCCAAAGCGGCGGACGGCGGATACGGACCGATTGTTCTCTTCGATGTCGCGCTTGATGTCGAGACGCAGCCGTTCCATCACCGGCACCAGCCTCGCCCGCACCCGCTGCTCGACGAGGTGATTCATCTCGGTCTGGTGGACGATCGACTCCCGCTGACTCTTCTTGGACTCGAGCCGTAGATCCGAGAGCTCCTTGGAGAGCTGATTGACGAGCTCGCCGATACGGACCAACTCGCCGGAGTCGTCCGAGCGGCCGGCCGCGGCGCGCGAGGTCTCGCTCATGGTGGCGATCCGGCGGGCCTGCTGCAGGGCCATCTCCGAGCGGTGCAGTGCCTCGTCCGCCCGCTGCATGACCCGCTCAAGCTTTAGATTGAGCTCGTAGATCTTGAAGTGCTGCTTGCCCCCAGTCGCGGCAGTCGCAAGGGTTGGCGGCGCCTGCGCCAGCGCCCGTCCAGCGGCGAGCGCGTCCGCGCTCTTCATCAGGCCCTCGATGTCGGCGTTTCCGGAGATCGGGCGCCGGTACTTGAACGCGTCGACCATCCTTGGAATCTGATCCCGGATGGACGCGACCAGCCTCAGCATCGGCTCCGTGACCGGCACAGCACCCGCAATCGCCTGATTGAGCATCTTCTCCACTTTCCAGGCCGTGTCCGCGAGATCGAGCGCCTTGACCATGCGGCCGCTGCCTTTGAGCGTGTGGAAGCTTCGCCGGATCTCGGTCAGCGCCTTCTTGTCCCCCGGATTGACCATCCAGGTCTTGAGCTGGTTGTCGATGGCCTCGAGAAGCTCGCCCGCCTCCTCGACGAAGACATCGACGATTTCCTCGTCGCTTGAGGGAATGTGCCAACGATCTAGTGACATCGAACCTTACATCACCGAACGATAGGGGCCTGAATGTCGCTCATGGGGGTTGCCCGAGCCCTTTGGGCAGTCACCCATTGCGGAGATCGAGAACGGAACCGACCTCGCCCAGATCGCACCGGTGGTTTCGGCGCTGAGGCCCGATGCAGACCCGCCGGGGCGACTGCCGAGACAATACCAGCGTAACCGACTGACGAGCAAGCATACAAAGGCCTGCGATGGGGGCGGACCGGCGCCTCACCGCGAGTCGGGGTATCGCATTTCCCGCCATCGCCTGTCGGCGCGCCGCCCTCCGCCCGCCTTGCGCATGGGGAATCGCGGTCTAAGCTTTCGACTTACCAACGATGTTGGTTGGTGCCAACAGACCCTTCCTTTCATCAAGGAGAAGATGACATGCCAACACCCAAAGCGATCCGACTGTACTTCAAGCGCACCGAAGATGGCTTGGAGCTCGTACGCAGCCGCCGGCTCAACATGCGCGCGCCGGCCGTGCTCGACCGCGAGACGGCCGAGCAAACCAAACAGACCGAGGCGCAAACCGGTTACTGGCTGGATGTCAGCGATGAGAAAGGCAAGCTGTTGTACCGCCGACGCATCGCCGAGGCCGGCAGAGAACGACTCGAGGCCTACACGGGCGAGAAGGAGCAGCCATTCGCGGTCTCGGAGAAGCTCTCGGATGAGCTGGTCACCGTCGTCGTTCCGGAGTATCCCCAGGCAGCGAGCCTGAAGATCCGGCAGCAGTTCGTCGAACGGCGGCAGGCGAATGAGCGCACGCCTGCGAGGCCGGGGGAACCGCTACAGAGCCGTGAGGTCCTCGAGCTGGACCTCCGCCGCCTGAACGAACAGGGAGGTGAGAAATGAGCGCATCCAACGGTTATGTCATCGGCCTGACCAAGGTACACGACGCCGGCCCGGCCACGCAGAAGCTCAACATCGTCGTCGTCGCCGAGGGCTTCGAGGCGGGCGACATGGCGGACTTCCGCACCCGTGTAGACGAGCTGCTGGACTTCATGCTGCAGGAGGCGCCGTTCGACGAGGAGGAGATCGCCTGCGGCTTCAATCTGTACCGGCTGGAGGTCGCCAGCGACGAAACCGGGGCGGACGACCCCGACTGCGATGGCGCCGGCGCCGGCACCACCGCCGACACCTACTTCGACGCATCCTTCTGCTGGGACGGCCAGATCCGCAGGCTGCTGTATTGCGACACCGCCCTGGTCATCGACAAGGTGGACGACCATCTGCCCGAATGGCACGCGATCGTGGTGCTGGTCAACTCGACCATCCGCGGCGGCGGCGGCGGCACGGTAGCCGTGCTCAGCACCGGCAGCTCCGACTGGAAGGACGTCGCGCTGCACGAGATGGGACACTCGCTGTTCGGCCTGGCGGACGAGTACGACTACTACCAGGGTTGCAGCAGCGGCGAGACCGACCGCGACAACTACACCGGCGGCGAGCCTTCCGAGCCGAACGTAACCGCCAACACCAACGCCGCGACCTTGAAGTGGTCGGCGCTGGTCACCTCCGGCGCGGCGATCCCGACCATGTCCAACCCGGACTGCACCCAGTGCAACAACGGGCCGAGCCCGGTGGCGGCCGGAACCGTCGGCCTGTTCGAGGGCGCGCGCTACTTCCATTGCGGGGCCTACCGGCCGGAATACAGCTGCCGGATGCGGGTGTCGACCGCCGACTACTGCGCCGTGTGCCAGCAGGAGATCCGCGATGTGATGGCGCCCTACGCCCAATCGGCGAACATCGCGCTGAACACCGCCAGCATCAACTTCAACGACGTGCCAGAGGGGGTCACCACCATCCGTGCCGCCTCGTGGACGGTCGAGTCCTGCCTCGACAAGACCTTCACCGTCGTCAGCGGACCGACCGACGCGGCATTCAGTCCGTTCGACGGCACCACGGCGCTGTCCGAGGCGACCGGGCCCGGTCCGCGTCAGGCCTATCTCTGGTTCCAGTACACCGGTGGCGCGCCCGGCAGCACCGCCAACGGCTCGGTCACCATCCGCTGCGAGGAAACCGGCGACGAGTGGACCATCCCGCTGACGGCCAACAGCGTCGCCCGACCGACCGTGGTCGTTCAGCTGGTGTTCGACCAGTCAGGCAGCATGACCCTGGTCACCGCCGACGGGCGCACCCGCGAGCAGGTGCTGCGCGACTCCGCGTCGGTGCTGGTCGATCTGCTCTACCCGGACAGCGGGATCGGCATGAACACCTACGACCAGGACCCCCATCCGCTGATGGAGATCGAGCCCGCTGGCGCGGTGGGCATCGGGCTGGGCCGGCTGCATGCGCGCTCCAGCATCAGCACGTACGCCGCCAACCCGGCGGGCATGACCGCCATCGGCGACGGGATCGAGCTTGCGCGACAGAAGCTCAATGCCGCGAGCGGCTATGACCAGAAGGCCATGATCGTGTTCACCGACGGTATCGAGACGGCGCCGCAGTACGTCGCCGACGTGGCCGCCAGCGTGGTCGACAGCCGCGTGTTCGCGATCGGCATGGGCAACGCCAGCGATATCCAGCCGGCGACCCTGAACGCGCTGACGGACAATACCGGCGGCTATCTGCTCATGACCGGCACCCTGAGCAGCGACGATGTCTTCCTGCTCTCCAAGTACTACCTGCAGATCCTGGCCGGGGTCAGCAACAACGACATCGTCCTCGATCCGGAAGGCGTGATCAGCGCGGCCACGAAGACGGTCGTGCGCATCCCGTTCGATGTCGCCGATACCGACATCGAGATCACCACCACCTTGCTCAGCGACATCCCCTCGGCGCTGGAGTACGTGGTCGAGACCCCGGGGGGCGAGCTCATTCACCCCGGAATCGCGGCCAGTGATCCGACGGTGGACCACAGCCTGAGCGCCCAATCGGCCTTCTACCGGTTCTCGCTCCCGCACGTCTCGGCGAGCGGAGCGGCCAGCCGCGAGGGACGCTGGCACGTCCTGCTGGGGGTCAACTACAAGAACCTGCTCAACTGGCTGCGCGAGCGTCAGCGCGACCTGTCGGACGAGCAGATCGCAAGCTACCCGGTGCGCTACAACGTCAGCGTCCAGGCCTATTCCAACCTCAAGATGCAGGCACGGCTGCTGCAGAACCACCACGGCGCGAACGCGACCTTCACCTTGCGCGCCACCCTCACCGAGTACGGCGCGCCGCTGCGAGGCTCCGCCACGGTGTGGGCGGAGATCACGGAGCCCGACGGCACCCAGAGCACGCTGTCCCTGGACGAGACCCAGCAAGGCGTGTTCGAGGCCAGCGTAGTCCCGGCCTCGACCGGGGTGCTCCGCGCCCGCGTCCGCGGTCAGGGCGAGACCCGACGGGGCCTGCCGTTCACCCGCGAGCAGCTGGTCACCGGCGTCACCTGGGTCGGCGGCGATCGACCGTGGGAGCCGCCGCGGGACGGCAGGCCCGAGGAGGACGGGCTCGAGCGCCTGCTGAAATGCCTCTGCACCGGCAAGATGCTCAGTCCGGAGCTGATGGAGCGGCTGGAGAAATCCGGCCTAAACATCAGGGCCCTGCTCGAGTGCGTGTGCGCGAGGCGCGCGGACGTGACCGGTAAGATCAGTCGCATCGACCCGGAGATCGTCAAGGCCATGACCACGTTGAACCGGTTGCTCAAGTAGCCGGCGCCAAAGTCAGTGATCACCGGCAGCCCGGCTGGGCTGCCGGTTTTTTTCGCGCAGGGGCGCAAGCCCGCGCCCGGTCATCCCGAAAAGGTCTGGCGCGCGGCCTCCGTGATCGCGGAGACCGCCGGATGCTTGATGCGGCGCTCCGCCGAAATCGCGTAGAAGCGCTCCTTGACGTCCTCGGCGCGGCCGATTATCTGCACCCCGTACTTATCGAGGACGTCGTCGTCCAGCACCGTGGGTGAGGTGAAGACCCCGACACCCGCCGCGCCGAAGGTCTTCATCAGGGCGCGATCCTCGAACTCCGCAACCACATTAGGAGCAATGCCCTGGCGCTCGAACCAGAGTTCCAGCGCACGGCGCAGCGCGCTGCTGCCCGTCGGCATGAGCATGGGGGCGCTATCCAGGGAGCGCGGGAAACCCTCCCGATAGGCTTGCGCCTGGTCGCCTGTCGCGAAGAAGCTGATCCCCGATTCGCCGAGCAGGTGATTGTAGGCGCGGATGTTGAGCGCGGGACTGAGCGGACTGTCCGCCAGCACCAGGTCAACCTTGTGCACCGAGAGGTCCGCCAGCAGATCGACCAGCGGCGCCTCCTGACACACCAGCCGTATCGGCTCGCCGGCGCGCAGCGCGGGGGCCAGCACCCGGTAGGCGAGGAGCTTGGGAACCACCATGGCGATGCCGACGTTCAGGGTGAGCACGGAGCCAGGCCTCCGGCCGCCGAGGACGTCGCGCAGCTCGCCCTCGAGCCGGAACATCTCGTCCGCGTAGGAGAAAACCAGCCTCCCCGTATCGGTGAGCGCCAGATTGCGTCCAGCCTTGGCGAACAGCTTCGCGCCGACCTGATCCTCCAGCTCCCGCAGCTGGCCGCTAATGGTCTGGGGCGTCAGATGCAGGATCTGCGAGGCGCGGGCGATGGAGCCGTTGGCGGCGACCGCCCAGAAGTAACGCAGGTGCTTGAGGTTGAGGCTTGCCATCGCGCTGAGACTTGCCGGACGTTTCGTCGATTTACCCAAAACAGCTCGCGGGGCGCGATGGCGAAGCGTATTGCCCCGACGGCGGGGCTTCCACGCGGCACGATAGGGTCACCCGGATGTCCCCGCAGCGCGCGTCTCTCCTCGCACGCCCCATTGCGACCGCTGGCAACGGGTCTTCGCCGAACCGGCCGGCGCTGAAGCTTTCGACGAAGCCTTCGTCGCCAGCACGATTATTCGCATCCATCAACATGCGGCGGCTGCCCAAGAAAAGAAGACCGGCGGCAACCTCGTCCGATGGCGCCCCGAACCGGGACGGGCGCCCGAGCCGAGCGAGGCCGGGCCGTTGCCATGGGGCGTAATCGACCTGGCATGGATCTGGCCCGCCTAAAGCCAGCACGATCTGAGGAAACGCTGACCAATTCAGCGCGCGGCACAGGGATGTGCCGCGTGCTGATTTTTGCCCGGATGGCCGATCATCAGCTCTAAGCCCCGACCAACTTCCGATACAGCGCCAGATACTGATCCAGGATCGCCTGGCAGGAGAAGTCGCGCATGACCCGCTCATGGCCGCGCTCGGCCAAGCCCTCGCGAAGGGCAGCATCCTCGAGCAGAAGCCGCACACCCTCGGTCAACGCCGACGGATCGTCGCAGGTCACGCGCCAGGCGTCTTCCCCGTGGCGCGTGACCTCCTGGGCGCCAAGGAACTCGGTGGCGAGCAGCGGCTTTCCGTGGGCCCAGGTTTCGAGCAGCACGTTGCCGAAGGGCTCGCCGCGCTTGGCGGGAAAGACGATCAAATCGGCCAGGTCATAGTAAGGGCCCGGATCGATCTGCCACCCGGTAAAGCGCAGGCGCTCGCCGATCCCGAGCCGCGCCGCGAGCGCCTCAAGCGCCGCGCGCTGCGGTCCATCCCCCAGCACGAGCAGCACGACCGGACGACCATCGACATCGGGGGCGAGCCGCGCGAAGCCCTGCAATAGGTCGTCGAATCCCTTGATCGGCGTGAAACGCCCCGGCGACATCAGCACCCAGGCATCCGCGGGAATCGCCCATTGCGCCCGCAGCGAGGCGAGATCCTCAGCGGACGCCGCCTCGGGGAAATCGGCGAAGTTGTATATGAGGTGCACGCGCTCGACCGGCAGGCCGCCGCGGATCATGTAGTCGCAGATACCGCGGGTGTTGCCGATCCAGGCGTCGCAATGACCGAAGCCGTCAAGCTTGTAGTAGTTGCCCAGGCGCGCTACGTGTACGGGCCGCCCGTGCGCGAAGCGGGGTCCGGTGAAATGGGTGAGACGCGTCGCCCGTCCCATGTAGGTCTGCACCAGGTCGGGTCCGAGACGCGCCAAGGCGCGGCGTACGCCCCAGCGCGAGACCGGATCCCAGACCGTATGCATGGGTACCTGTTCGAGCGTGACGGCGCCCCAGTCCAAGGGGACGAGCTCGCTGTTTCTGCGCACGATGGCATGGGTGGGCTCGCCGTGCCCCGCGAGCGCCCGCGTGAACCGGAAAAACCAGCGCTCGGCACCGCCGAGCGTCTTGCTGCCAATCACCTGTGCGGTCTTCATGCCGTCCCTCCCGAGACCTCGACCCCCAGCAGATCCAAGTACGGGTGTAGCCTAACGGCCAAGGGACAAAGGGATAGGAAACCCAACCGCGAGACGGGAGGATCGGACGCAAAGCGATCACGGAAGGAGCGTGCAAGCAAGGGCATTTGACCAAACATAGGGCGGCGCGACGGTTCGTCATCAGGGTCATCACGGAATTCCAGGCTGATCTTACCTCTCAGCGCAGGACTTGGTCTCATCGGCATGGCGCCGAATCGGCGTACGGACCTGACGGCGGCTGCGGCAACGATGCCGGCTTGCACGGCGCCGCCCTGAGACACGCCGGTATTCCGTCTTGCGTGCGCGCTGCTTGGGATGAAGCGGGCCCCTCGGAGGGCGTCGTGCGCCAGCGCATGGACGCCGTCGCGGCGCAGGTCCAACGCGGCATGCGTGGGCCCTCCGCAAACCCATTCCGCGGAGTAGAGGAAATGGGACGCTGATTATTGGTCATCCTGGACAACATGAGCACATCCGTGTGCCGCGCAAGCGCTGCATTGATGAGCGCTTCCCCAGCATAAGAGCAGACCGGCAACGCGGCCGCTCAAGCCCTCCCACCGACACACCGTCGTCGCGGCCACCAGGCCCCCACAGGACATCGCCTGCGCTGACCCACGCACAGACCGGGCCTCGCTCCAAGGTGAACGACCGCTCGGCGACGTCGGGTGCGGCCTGGCGCGAGGAGCCGCAAGCTGACTCAGTCCGGTCTCGTTAAGCGCTCCAGCTCCGCAAGGTACGCCATCGCCTCGGCCGCGTCGGAGCGGCACATCTCCGGCGTCGGACGCAGAGAGGCGCAGAAGGCGGGGCGCTCGGGCCGGCCAAACAGCAGACAGCGGTTGTCTGGCGTGAGCTGGACGCAACGCACGCCCGCGGGCTTACCCGCCGGGCATGCCGGGGATCGGGCTCGCGATCGGAAGGGGCAATGCAACAGGCACCGCAATGGGCGCGACATTCCTGGGCGTTGTCGTCCCTCGCCACGACTCCGGACCTCGATTGCCGAGGGTGCCCGGCGCGTTGACGGGTCAGCCGCGCGGGGCCGTCGAACCCGCTCCCTCTTTCAGCCTGAGCAAAGGCTCCACCAGGTCCATCGGCAGCGGGAACACGATGGTGGAGGACTTGTCTCCCGCCACCGCGGTCAGGGTCTCCATGTAGCGCAGCTGGATGGCCTGGGGTTGGGCCGAGAGGATGCGCGCGGCCTCGGTGAGCTTCTCCGCCGCCTGCATCTCGCCCTCGGCGTGGATGACCTTGGCCCGCCGCGAGCGCTCCGCCTCCGCCTGACGGGCAATGGCGCGGATCATGCTTTCGTCCAGGTCCACGTGCTTGATCTCGACGTTGGCGACCTTGATGCCCCAGGCGTCGGTCTGGGTGTCGAGAATCCGGCGGACGTCGTCGTTGAGCTTGTCGCGCTCGGCGAGCATCTCGTCGAGCTCGTGCTGGCCGAGTACCGAACGCAGCGTGGTCTGGGCAAGCTGGCTGGTGGCCATCAGATAGTCCTCGACCTGGATGATGGACTTCTCGGGATCCAGGACCCGGAAGTACACCACCGCGTTCACCTTCACCGACACGTTGTCGCGGGAGATCACGTCCTGGCTCGGCACATCCATGACGATGACCCGCAGGTCCACCTTGACCATCTGCTGAATCACCGGCACCACGATGATCAGTCCCGGGCCCTTGACCTTCCAGAAGCGGCCCAGGGTGAAGATGACCCCGCGCTCGTACTCGCGCAGGATCTTGATCGCGGAGACGATGAATACGAGGACCAGGACGATGACGGCGGCATAGACTTCGAATGGCATGATCAGGATTCCTTCTCAGTTGTTTCGGGGACGACCAGGAGGGTCAGTCCGTCGCGCCCGGTGACGGTCACCGGTGCCCCGGGCTGGATGGCGGCCTCGCTGCGGGCCGTCCAGACCTCTCCGTGAAGATGCACGCTGCCGGAGCCGGGAAACCCGGAGACGGCCTGCCCGTGCGCGCCCATCAGCTCCTCCGCGCCGCTGACCACGGGCCTGCGATGGGACTTGAGGGCAAGGCCGATGATGAAGAAAAGCAGCAGCGCGCTGATCACGGCCAGCGTCAGAACCAGGGGAATCGACAGGCCGAAACCGGGCGCCTCGGTGTCGATCAGGATCAGCGAGCCGACCACGAACGCGGCGACCCCGCCCAGGCCCAGGGCGCCGAAGCTGGGCGCGAACGCCTCGGCCACCATCAGGGCAAGCCCCAGCAACATGAGGGCGACGCCAGCGTAATTGATCGGCAGGAGCTGGAATGCATAGAGGGCGAGCACCAGACTGACGGCACCGACGGTTCCGGGCACCACGGCGCCCGGGTTGGAGAACTCGTAGATCAACCCGTAAATGCCTACCAGCATCAGGATGTAGGCGATATTGGGGTTGCTGATGATCGAGAGCAGGCGGCTGTGCCAGTCGGGCGCCAGCTCCACCTGGACCAAACCATCGGTATCGAGCACCACGTCACCGGACGCGGTCTTCACCACCCGGCCGTCGATCATGGCGAGCAGGCTGTCCAGGTCCGGCGCCACGAGATCCACCACGCCGAGCCGGACCGCATCTTCCGCCGGCAGGCTTGCGGCCTCGCGCACCGCTTTCTCCGCCCACTCCGCGTTGCGCCCTCGCATCTGCGCCAGGCTGCGGATGTAGGCCACCGCATCGTTGACCAGCTTGTCCTTTTTCGCATCCCCGCTGGACTTGGGCATGGACTCATCGGACGGCGCATCCTCCGCGGCGTCCTTCGGCTGCGATTTCTCCGGCGTGCCCGAGGGCAGTCCGCCGAGCTCCACCGGGGTGGCCGCCCCGAGGTTGGTGCCCGGGGCCATGGCGGCCACGTGGCAGGCATAGAGGATGTAGGTTCCGGCGCTGGCCGCTCGCGCCCCGCTGGGGGCCACGTAGCAGACCACAGGCACATAGGAGGAGGTGATTGCCTTGACGATGGCGCGCATGGAGGTGTCGAGACCACCCGGGGTGTCCATGCGCAGAACCAGAAGCCTGGCACCGCGGTCCTGCGCCTCGTCGATGGCCCTCCCGACATAGGCGCTGGTGGCGGGACCGATGGCGCCGTCCACGTCGATGATGATGGCCTCGGCCAATCCCCGGGCGTCGTCCTGCTCGCCGCCGGCCTGGGCCGCTGCCATGCCTGGGACCGCAAGCAACAGCCCGATCAATGCGCACATCCAGCCGCGCTTCATGATTCATCTCCTCGCTTACCGCAATAAAGTAGGCGCCGTCTGCACTCGCCTCTAAGGTTAGACGCGGAAAGCGAGAAATGTCACACGACCATGACCACCTCGCCACCGCTATAATCGAAGCGTTTCCGAGCCGTCGAGCCAAAGCACGCCATGATCGAGATCCGGGTCCAGCCAGAGCCCTTCGACCTTGCCGCCGAGCAGCAATCCCTGCTGCGCGGACGGCCGGAGGTCGGCGCGCTGGTCACATTCCTGGGCCTGATGCGGGACTTGAATGACGGCAGGCGGGTCAGCAGCATGACCCTCGAGCACTACCCGGGGATGACCGAAAGGGCGCTGCAAGCCATCGCCGAGGAAGCCGCGGGGCGCTGGGACCTGATGGGCATCCGCATCATTCACCGCGTCGGCCCGCTCGCGCCCCAGGACCCCATCGTGCTGGTCGCGGTAACCAGCAGCCACCGCGGGGAGGCCTTCCGCGCCTGCGAGTTCCTGATCGACTACCTCAAGACCCGGGCACCCTTCTGGAAGAAGGAAACCACGGACCAAGGAGAACGCTGGGTGGACGCGCGGGCCACGGACGACGAGGCGGCGGAGCGTTGGGAAACCTAACGGTGTGAGAGCACGAACACTCCGAAGGTCACTGGCGGTGCAGATGCTGCGAAGGGCCGCGCATACTGACGGTCGGGCTCGATCACGGCGCATGGCTTGCGTGCCGAACGCGGCGGCGTCTTTCGCCCGCGAGGCATTTCCCGACACCCATGGCTTCCGAATCGGCCGCGAGGTCTGGTTCGGGTGATGCCTGCGCACTCCTACACCCTGATCGCGGTGGCCTCATTTCTCCTCGGAACGGCCGCAGGCTACGTGATGCACCGCTCCGACTTCTGTATCGCGGGCATGTTTCGCGACCTCTTCCTCTTTCGCGACACCTTCATGCTGCGCACGCTGGTGCTGGCCGTCGTTGCCAGCATGGTTCTGTTCGAGGCGGCCCGCCTGCTCGGGCTCCTGTCCCCCTATCCCTTCCCGCTCCTCGGTCCACCCTCGCTGGCCAATCTTCTCGGCGGCCTCCTGTTCGGCGCCGGAATGGTCCTCGCCGGGGGCTGCGTGGTCGGCACTCTCTACAAGATGGGTTCGGGCAGTGTGCTCGGGGCGCTCGCCGTCGCGGGGCTCATCGCCGGCAGCACGCTGTACGCGGAGTTCGACCCGGCCTGGAGCGCGTTGGTCGACGCCACGACCGCCTTTCCGGGCAAGGTCACGATCCCCGAGATCGTCGGCATGAGCCCGACGCTGCTGATCGCCCCAATCGCTCTGACGGCGGGCTTTCTGCTGTTGCGCTGGTACCACCAGGGCCGCTTGCAACGGTCGTCCGGGGCCGAGGGTTACCTGCAGCCGTGGAAGGCGGCTTTGGTGCTCGCCCTGATCGGAACCCTGTCTTACCTGCTGATCGGGATGCCGCTGGGCATCACGACCTCATACGCCAAGATCGGCGCCTACGTAGAAAGCACGGTCCTGCCCGAGCACGTGGCGGAACTGGCATATTTTCGGGCACAACCCCTGGACTACCGCCCACCTCTCAGCGACGTGAGCTTGCGCGGCGGCGCCGGGCCCGCGTTGGACGGAATCGCGGCGATCCAGTTTCCGCTGATCGTCGGCATCATCCTCGGCGCCGCCTGCTCCGCGGTCTTGCTGCGAGAGTTTCGGATTTACTGGCGGGTGCCGCTGCGCCAATGCGTGTCGGCCATCATCGGCGGCGTGGTGATGGGGGCTGCTGCCCGCATGGCGCCCGCCTGCAACGTGTGGCATCTGCTAGGTGGGCTGCCGATCCTGGCGGCTCAGAGCATCCTGTTTGTGCTCGGAATGATACCCGGTGCCTGGCTGGGTAGCCGGCTGTTGACACGGCTGGTCTTGCGCGCGTGACCGGGGCTGCACGCCATTGACAGCACGGCCTAACCACTGCTAAACGAGGTCTTTTGGGTCCATGTCGGACACGTCCGAAGAGCTGATCGAGATCGATATAAGGGGGCAGATCTGCCCGTCCTGCCTGCTCACGACCCTGCGCGAGGTGAACCTGCGCAAGGCGGCATTGAAGCAAGGGGGAGTGGTGCTGCGCGTCAGGACCGACAGTCGCGACGCCACGGCCACCATCCCCGCCGCGGTCGGCAACATGGGCTACCCGGTCGCGGTCGAAAAGGCCGACGGGCACTACCTGATCCTCATCAGCGGCCGGCCTCAGGAGTGAAACGCCCACGCCGGCGTGGCGGTTGCGTCTTTGTTGAATTCGACTGAGCTAAGAAGTGGATCACGGACCCTTGACCACGAAGCACACCGCACCAATCCGGAAGCCCAAGCCGCCGAACGAGCTGGAAAGGCTGCGAACGGAGGTCAAGCAGCTTCGCTCCGAGGAAAAGAGCGTCATAGCCTACCTTCGGAGCAAGGTGGACCAGCTCCTCAAGGTGATGGGGACGCTGCCGTTACGCCCGGAGGAGCTGGACGACGCGACCCTGATCGCGTTGGACCCGATCGGTATCCTTGCCGAGTCCTTCGCGCAGGTCTTGGAGCACCTGCAGGAGACCAGCGACGACCGCGCCCAGGCCCGCGACGAGCTGCAGGCGATCTTCGACTCGGCCGGAACGGCCATCGTCGTGGTGGACGGCAGTCAACGGCTGCTGACCTGCAACGCGCGCGCCCAGGAGCTGTTCTTCCAGGGCCGTAGCGAGACCATCGGACGGAAACTCCCGGAGCTGTTCTGCGACCCCTCGGGACCTTCGGCCGAGTGCGTTTATGAGCGCATCATGCGCACCCGGTCCACGCACGTGCGCGACGACTTCCTCTTCGGCGAGCGCCACTTCCACCTGACCGGGACCCCCGTGAAGGACAAGACGGGCGAGGTCCGCCGGGTGGTGTTGATCTATACCGACATCACCGCCCGCCGACTCGCGGAAAAGGCGCTGAGCGAGGCCGAGGCGCGGGTCAAGACGATATTGAATACGGTCCAAGCGGGAATTCTGCTGATCGACGCCGAGACCCACACAATCGTAGACGCCAACGAAGGGGCCGTGCGCATGATCGGGGACTCGCGGAATCGCGTGATCGGTTCTGTGTGCCACGAATACCTCTGCCCCGAGAAGGAATGCCAGTGCCCCATAACGGACGGCGGCCAAGAGCTCGACAACTCTCAGCGGGTACTCCTGACCTCGAACGGAGATCGCATCCCCATCCTCAAAACCGCGGCCCGGCTGACCCTGAACGGACGGGAGCATGTGGTGGAGAGCTTCATCGACATCACCGCGAACAAGCAGGCCGAGGATGCCCTGCGGGAGAGCGAGGAGCGCTACCGCAGCCTGTACAGCAACATGCACGAGGGCGTCGCCCTGCATAGTCTCATCTACGACGCGGAGGGGCGTCCCGTCGACTATGTCGTCCTCGACGTCAATCCATCCTACGAGCGCATCATGGGCATTCCCAGGATGCGGGCGGAGGGAGCCAGGGCGTCGGTACTGTACGAAACCGGCGAGCCCCCCTACCTCGATGCCTTCGCGGAGGTCGTCGGGTCGGGCACGCCCGCCCGCTTCGAGGCCGTTTTCGGACCCATGCAGAGGGTATTCAGCATCTCGGCGACCTCGCCCGCACCCGGTAAGTTCGCGGCCATTTTCGACGACATCACCGAGCGCAGGCGCGCCGAGGACGAGATTCAGTCGCTGGCTTACCGCGACACCCTCACCGGGTTGCCCAACCGTATTTTGCTACAGGATCGGTTGAGCGAGGCCCTGGTTCGCGCCGAGCGTGAGGCCACCCTCGTCGGCGTTCTGTTCCTCGACCTGGACCGTTTCAAGCCGATCAATGACACCCTGGGGCACGCGGTAGGCGACCTGCTGCTGAAGTCGGTTGCCGACCGGCTGAGGCAGTGCGTTCGCAAGAGCGACACCGTGGCACGCCTGGGAGGAGATGAGTTCGTGGTGGTCCTGATCGTACGCCACGAGTTGGATACCACACTGGTCGCCCAGGCGATCCTAGACCGTCTCGCACTGCCCTTCGATATCGAGGGCCGCGATATATACAGCAGCGCCAGTATCGGGATCGCGGTCTCTCCCCTCGATGGCCAGGACGCGGCCACCCTGCTCAAGAATGCCGACATGGCCATGTACGTCGCCAAGGACCGGGGCCGCAACGATTACCAGTTCTACACCGAGGAAATGAACCGCCGCGCCGCGGAACGTCTGGGTATGGAAAACAGCCTGCGCCTCGCCTTGAAGCGCGAGGAGCTCTTCCTCCAGTACCAGCCACAGGTGGATCTCGTTCGAGGCAGCATCACGGGCGTCGAGGCCCTGCTTCGCTGGCACCACCCTGACAAAGGCCTGATCCCGCCCGAGCGCTTCATCCCGATCACCGAGGAGACGGGCATGATCCTGGCGATCGGTGAGTGGGTACTGCGCACCGCATGCCGCCAGGGCAGGGCCTGGCAGGATGCCGGTCTACCCCCCCTGCGCATGGCGGTCAATCTATCCGGACGGCAGTTCAGCCGGCCGGGCTTCACGGACCTGGTGCGCGAAATACTGGACGACACCGGCATGCCGCCGCACCTGTTGGAGCTTGAGCTTACCGAGAGCATGATCATGGAGGATGTCGACGAAACCGTGAACCGGCTGCGGGCCCTCAAGGCCATGGGCGTGCACCTTGCGATCGACGATTTCGGCACCGGATACTCTTCCCTGAACTATCTCAAGAACTTCCCCATCGACCGCATCAAGATCGCCCAGGCCTTTGTGGGCGACCTCTCCAACGATCAAGGCGACGCGGCCATCGTGGAGACGGTGCTCGCGATGGCGCGTGGCCTCAAGATAGAAGCAATTGCGGAGGGCGTCGAGACGGAGGAGCAGTTCGCCTTTCTGATGTCTCGCCAGTGCACCGAGATGCAGGGTTTCTACTTCTCCGTGCCGCTTGGTCCGCACGACATGGAATGCCTGGTGCGCGAGGGATCCGTGCCTCTGAGCAAGCGTTCGAAAGACCCCGCCTAGCCGATCCCGATCATTCACCCGACACGCGTTCCCGGGGTACGCCTCTGATCCTGCCACGCAGCCTTTGGCGACGTCCGATCTGCTCACCGAGAAACCTCAGAGCCACGCCTCGATGCCCTCCACCGGACCCAGCAACTGCGGCGAAATGACCGGCTATCCGAGCGAGTTAGTCGGGCGTTAATATGGCCCATTCTTCAGCGATTGCTCTTTTGGCGACCGCGGGCCCTATGGCCGGCAATCATTCGGGCGACATGGGCGCGCCGCGGCAAGCATGTTCACTTCTCGGTCCGCCCGTTTCTTGCTCGCTGACGTAACACAACGTCTTCCCGCTCGACGCCAGATCCAGCGCCTTTCGACAGGCTGCCAAACCCCAAAAATTGCTGAGTATATTTGTCGGACTTTGTCTTCGATACTCATCTTATGGCCGTGGATTTTCTACGACCCGGGCGAAGTTCGAGAGGGACAACGCCGATATCACATGGAGAAAAACGGATGAAACGTCTTATTGCAGTGATCGCAACAGGTTTTTTCGCCGCCGGAGTAAGCGCCCATGACATCTACGGCGGCGTAGGGATGGGAAACGGGGACGTGTATGACGAGCATGCCCCGACCGCGCGCATGGTCGCCATCCAGCCGAGTGTCGGCGACGAATTCGACCGCTATCAGGGTTGGGCTGACGGCAACCCCGACCTGTTCAAATCCGACCGCACCGGGTTGTCCGACGCTGGCGATGCCCCCGACGTCTATATGGGTTTCGGCGGTAACGGCGATATCCGGTTCTGAGCGGTCCGCTTACACCGGGGGCGGGAAACTGCCCGCCCCCGTCCTCTCGCAAGAACCCACCGAAGTCCTTCTTCCCGCTCTCGGATCTCAACCGGGCTATCCATGCGGGACCCCTCACCACCACTCGCAACCGGGGCAATAGTCGCCGCGCGAACTTTCCAGTGTGACTTGCTGGGCGATTCGCGGCCCGATGTTGCCCGGACGGACCGCCAGAGAACACTGATTGACCGCCTTTCCCAGATCGAACCCGGCGGCTTCTTTACCTTGGTGAACAACTTGGTATTTCCGCTCCACTCCACGTAAGTTCGGCTGTATCGGCATGTAAAAACGCAACCAGGAGAGAGCAATGGCTCAAAAGAAAGATGACAAGCCGCGCGGCGGTTTGACGCGACGTGATTTTCTCACCTCGACGGCCGCAACGGCGTCCCTGGGTGCCTTGGGACTCGCGTCCTCGGCGCATGGCAACCAGACGCATTCGGCCGGCCCGGCTCGGCATATGAGGCGCGGCGGCTCCTCGGGGCGCCGCCCAAATTTCCTGGTGATGATGGTGGATGAAATGCGCTTCCCGCCTCCCTATGAGAGCGCCCAGACCCAGGCCTTCCGCGACACCTACCTCAAGACACAGAACGCGTTGCGCAACCAGGGGCTCGAGTTTCAGCGCCACTACGCGGCCTCGGTGGCCTGTTCCCCGAGCCGGGCGTCCATCTACACCGGGCAATACCCATCGTTGCATGGCGTAACCCAAACCACCGGTGCCGCGAAAGCATCCTTCGATCCGGACGTCTTCGAGCTGGACCCCAACAGCGTGCCGACGATCGGCGACTACTTCCGTGCGGCGGGATATCAGACTTACTGGAAAGGGAAATGGCACGCCTCCGACGCCGACATGCTGATCCCCGGCACCCACGATCAGCTCGTCAGCTACGACACAGACGGCGCCCCCAATCAGGCCGTAGAGTCGCTCTACCTCGACGCGGACCGGCTCGACGATTATGGATTCTCAGGCTGGATCGGGCCCGAGCCGCACGGAGCATCACCTCTCAACAGCGGCTCATCCGCCCAGGACGCACTGGGCCGTGACGAGGGATTCGCCAACCAGGCGCAGCAGCTCATCGCGCAACTCGACCAAAGCGACGACGACACGCCCTGGCTGGTCGTGTCCTCGTTCGTGAATCCGCACGACATCACTCTGTATGGGTTCGTCACCGAGACCTTGCCCCTCGGATTCGAGTTCGACATCGAGGAGATCGTGCCCAAGCGTTTATTCAAGCCAGGGATGTTCGGGCGAACGCATCGCGAAAAACTGCGCTTGAACAACAAGCCGCGCTGCCAGGCGAGCTACCGGGACGCCTATCACAGCGTCTTTCAGCCGATCATTTTCGACGAGCGCTATTACCGCTTGTATTACCAGCTCCACAAGAACGTGGACGAGCAGCTGATGAAGGTCTATCAGGCCCTGCTCGACTCCAGGTTCCGCAACAACACGATCGTGATCTTCACCTCCGACCACGGCGACCTCCTCGGTGCCCACGGCGACATGCATCAGAAGTGGTACCAAGCCTATGAGGAGGCGTTACACGTCCCGCTGATCATCTCCAACCCACGCCTGTTCCCGCAGGCCCAGTCGACCGACGCCCTGACCAGCCACGTCGATCTCCTCCCGACCATGCTCGGTCTCGCCGGCCTGGACGCCGACGACGTCGAGGAGCTGCGCGGCCAGCTCGCGCAGAACCACAGCGACGCCCAACCCCTGGTCGGCCGCGATCTATCGCCGCTGGTGCTGGGACAGACCGATCCCGACGGCGTCAATGACCCGATCTTCTTCATGACGGACGACGATCCGAGCCGCGGACTGAATCAGAACAATTGGGTCGGCATTCCGTACGCCTCGGTGATTCAGCCCAACCACATTGAGACCGTCATCGCCCGGCTGGATGACGGCAAGGTGTGGAAGTATTCGCGCTACTTCGACAATGAGCAGTTCTGGAGCAACCCCTGTTCGCCCGATGCTTCTACGCCTTGCGTACCCCAGGACGTGGTCGTCCGGCCTCCAGAGGACGAGCCGCAGCCGAATCTACCCGTGCAGGAAGTCACCTATACCGTCACCGTAAAGAGACGGCCGCGAAGCGAGGAGTTCGAGATGTACAACGTGACGGATGACCCGACCGAGCTGTCCAACCTCTATGGCCGTCGGAGGTTCGCCTCACAGCAAGCGACCATGGAAGCGCTGCTGCAGGAACAGTGTTCCTTGAAACGCCTCACACCCTGGAGCGGCAGCGTGCCCGGGCAACCGACCTCTTGCGACGTTTGAGCCACTCCGCCCGCGCCCTCGTGCGCGGGCGTCTGTTTCCTTACTAAGGCGGCCACAGACTACTCCGAGCTGTATGCGCTTCAACGGAGCGTGAGGCTGACCGCACCTCTCAAGTGGGGTAGGTCTCGCAAGCTCCCCTGCCAGGAAAGCCCCAAACAATAGTCCACCTACGCCGAGTAGCATTTGCCTATGGCACGAGGTCTTGGCCGAATGATTTGCCGTCCTTGCCACACATTCCTTACCGCTGAATCGACCGCCAGAGCCTGGTGTTTGGCCGGTTGAATCATCAGCCCATACAGATCTCGGATTCAGGGGGGTATACTCCGATCTGACCTTTTCGCAACCTGGACACAGCTGGTTGCCGATCGCCACCGACCACCTGAAGACCCAGTTCCATCCAGTGTCGATAGTCAGGAAAACTTAGAGAATGGCTAGAATTCACATCGAACGGAGCCACGATTTGGGATTGGACAAGGCCCACGAGGAGGTGGAGAAGCTAGCGGAGTCGTTGAAATCGGAGCTCCAGGCCGCCTACCGTTGGAACGGCAACCAACTCCTGTTTGAGCGCACCGGGGCCTCGGGAACCATCACACTGACCCCGGACAAAATCGACCTCGACGTAAAGCTTTCGCTGATGCTTTCACCGATGAAGGCCAAGATCGAGGACAGCATACGAAGGAAGCTGGATCTGGCGCTGGCTGGAGGGAGCAACAGCAGGCTTTCGTGACGCTGCGCTGACCCTGCCCCCGCAAGGACCCGCCGAATCGCCACTTCGCGGCTTCGCCACCGTTCATCGCTGACGAAGCTCCGTTCCCCTGAAAGACCTCGGCTTGAGTCTCACACCGGACTCGTCGATTCCCTCGCACAACAATCACGCTGCCCGCTGCGACGCCTCGCTCAACGACAACTGGCAGGCAAGGCAACGGCAGTCTTACTGCTCGTCCAGGCATTTGAGTTAAACTGGCGTACGATCCAACCGGCTTATCGCCGCCCGAAAACTACGGTGCGTCCAGCCGTGTGTCGCTGCTGGGGTTGACCCAGGGAGCGTCGCCAATCGAGAGGTTGGTGCGCCTCCACGAGCGGACTCAAACGCCATCAGGAATCTGGACCACGGTGAAGGCCCGGGGCTTGTTGTCCAGGTCCATCGGCGCCCTGAACGCCATCGCCGCGAACATGTCTCGATATCGCGCGGAGACGAAAAGATGCCACAGCTCAACGAGTTGGTTAATACCGATCTACTGAAGAACCCAACGGTACGGAGCACCGCCATCGGAATCGGTGTCGTCGTCCTCGTTCCCATCGTCGCTTCGGTACTCGCCCCTCTCGTGCGACCGGCGCTCCGCTCAACCGTCAAGGCGGGTCTGATCGCTTACGAGAAAGTACGGGAAAGCGCGGCTGAGGTTGGCGAGATCCTCGACGACCTGGTCGCGGAGGTACGCGATGAGATGCGGGCCGAGCGCGAAGCCAGCGAGGCCGCCCTCGATGACGACGTCAAGTCCTCGTAGCTGTCGGTAGCGGTAGAGTCGGATAGCTCCGCGCACCTGAAACGGCATTGATGACTGCGCGCGCCGCCATTGTTCACCGCACACGCAACCGTCTTCGTCTGCGGGTACCCGAGCGCCGGCATGACATCGGTTTCTTCGTTGCGCTCTACGACAACCTGCGCGAGATCCCTGGCGTCACCGAGATCGTGATCAATCCGGTGACGTCCAGCGTGCTGGTCAGTTTCCCGGACGGTTATTGCAGTGCGATCGAATCCGCGGTTCAACGGAGCCGGTTACTGACTTTTTCCAAGGCATCTGAAACTACGAAATCGCCGCCAGCCAAGGCCGAGCGCGCATCCGAGAAGGTAGTTCCGTTGCGTCAACGCAGGGAATTGCGCGTCAACGATCTACGGACCGTCCTGTTCGTGCTCATGCTTGCGGTGGCCGCGCACCAGGCGATTCGGGGAAGGTTTTTCGCGGCTTTTATTTCCTTGCTTCTGTCCGGCTACGACCTGATCTCGGGGGTGATCCGGGACCGTGGCGGGGCGACGGAGCCATGACCCGAAACGGATTACGACGGAACCCGCGCGCCGCCGCGAGATACGTTCTATGCGCCGCACAGGGCGTTGCAGCGTTGCCGTCAGCCGTTCGCGCCTGTGCTATATTCCTGCGAACAAGATCGGCGAAAAAGGCAACGTCCAGATGGGCAGCGTAATAGTGACTGGCATCACCTTCGGCGTATTCATGACCGAGGCCCTGATCCACTACAACATGGGTGTAGCAAAAGCAGAGGGACAATTCCGGCTGCGCCTGCCCCCACCAAAGGACCTCGCAAAGATCGCCGCCGTCACGGGTGCGTTTTCAATCATCAGCGGCTTGCTGATCAAATCACTGCCAAAGGATCTGGCACCGAAGGTCTAAGCAAACGCTGATCTATCGGGTATTTGCCGCGGCACATGGATGCGAAGCCATTCTTAGACGCGTAAGCGTTTCAAAAATGACGCCACGCGAGAACCGCGCTTCTTGGGTGGTGCGCTGATTCTGGCCAGGATGACCAGAAATCACATCTTTCACTTCAGGGCCTCGACCTTGTCCGTCCGCTCCCATGGCACGTCCAGGTCCATGCGGCCCATGTGCCCGTAAACAGCCAGCCTCCGATAGAAGCCTTCCGGATATTGCGCCGGCAGCTTACGGAGACCTAGATCGCGAACGATGCCCGCCGGCCGCAAGTCCACGGCACGCACGAGACGCTCGCGGATTTCGTCCTCATCCACGGAGCCCGTGCCGAAGCTCCTCACCCGGACGCTTACCGGCTCGGGAACGCCGATGGCGTAGCTGAGCTGCACCTCGCACTCGCGCGCCAGGCCCGCCGCAACCACGTTCTTCGCCGCATAACGGGCGATGTAGGCGCCGACCCGGTCGATGCGCATCGGATCCTTGCCGCTCAGGGCGGTCCCGCTGTGACGAGCGTATTCGCCATAGGTGTCGATACCCGTCTTGCGGCCGGTGAGCCCCGAGTGAGCCGCGGGCCCTCCTCCGACCAGCGGGCCTTCGGGATTGACATGGATCTTCGTCCCCTCATCCGCCGTCAACCCTTCGGCCTTCAGCACTGGCTCCACCACACGGGTGATCAGATCATCCTGAAGCTGGGACGGGGTCACGGCGTCCCGGGTCGTCTGACTGGCGACCAGCGTGATGCTGTGGATGCGGCTCGGCTCGCCGCCGCGGTACTCGATAGCGACTTGCGACTTTCCGTCCGGCAGCAGGTAGGGCAACGCCTCGCTCACATCCGCATCGTCGAGCTTGTCGGCAAGCCGGTGAGCAAGCCAGATCGGCAGCGGCATCATGGCGGCGGTCTGATCGCAGGCATAGCCGAACACGGTGGCCTGGTGCTTTGCGGTAAGCCGGCCGATCCCGGCATCGTCCATGTCATCGAGATTCAAGCGCCGATAATCCGTCGCCGTGTGGTCCATGAAGCTGGTCATGATGGCGCAGGCGTCAGCATCGAAAACGTCCTTGCTGTATCCGACGCCGCGAATGACCTCGCGCGCGACCTCCGGGATGGCAAGTCCAGCCTTCGACGCGTAGTGCGTCGACACGAACATGATCCCACTGGAGATGGCGCACTCGGCGACGATGCTGGAATGGGGATCCTGCCGCAGGAAGAAATCGACGATCGCATCGCTGACTTGATCGCACAGCTTGTCCGGGTGGCCGACGGTGACCGATTCGGAGGTAAAGACAAAGTCGTCGCTCACGCTGCAACCTCCTTTAGGATGGGCTCCTCGCCCGCCATATGGTCCGCCGTCGCTGACGGCGGCGTCGCGCCAGCGTCTTCGGCTGGTACGAGGGCTTGGTAGCCTCATTGATGATCAGGGGCAAGACGACTCCGGCGCCGATCGCGGCCAGATCGACGAGGCCCAATGGTGTCGTGCCGAGAAGGCGCCTGGCGGCGGGAACGACGCTAACCAATGCCTGCAGGGCGGCCATGCCCAGAATCGCTCGGGTGAGGTGCTTGTTCGGGGGGAGCTTCTGTCCGCCGAACACGTTCCTGTACTTGGATCTGGAGCTCAGGGAGTGGGCAAGCTCGTTCAGGGTCAGGGTATTGAAGGCAAGCGTCGCCGGCGCCGGGCCCAGGCCGTAGCGGCGCATGCCGTAGATGAATGCACCGAGCGTCCCGAGCCCGATGACGCCCGACTCGAACGCCATGCGCTTGAGGTCGCGGCCCTCGATGATGGCCTCTTGCGGATCGCGCGGATTGCGTTCCATGATGTCTGGCTCAGGTGGCTCGAGGGCAAGGGCGAGCCCCGGGAAGATGTCGGTGACCAGGTTGATCCAGAGCAGCTGCATCGGGTTCATGGCTTCACCCCATCCCATCACGACACCCGTCAGCATGACCTCGATCTCGGTCAGATTGGTCGAGACCATGAAATGGATCATTTTGCGAATGTTGTTGTAGATGGTTCGGCCCTGGCTGATCGCCGTGGTCATGGTGTGGAGATTGTCGTCCTCCAGCACGACGTCCGAGACCTCGCGCGCGACGTTGGTGCCACCCTGGCCCATGGCGACGCCGACATCCGCCGCCTTGAGCGCGGGACCGTCGTTGATGCCGTCGCCGGTCATGGCGACCACCAGGCCGGCCTCCTGCAACGCACGCACGATCTTGAGCTTGTGCGCGGGGCTGACACGCGCGAACACATGGGTGTTCCGGGCCAGACCCGCCAGCAGATCCGGCTCCAGGTCCTCCAGTTTCGAAGACTCCAGGACCTGAAGCGGCTTGTCGCCGCTGAGTCCGAGCTGCTTGCCGATGGCGTAGGCCGTCGCGCTCTGATCGCCGGTGATCATGATGGTCTCGATGCCGGCGCGGTGATACTCCGCGATCAGCTTGTCCATGCCGGGACGCATGGGATCGGCCATTCCCGCCAAGCCCAGGAAAGTCAGCTTTTCGGTCTTCTCGGGCATGACGTCGCCGTCGATTTCGCGGTAGGCGCCGGCGAGCACGCGCAGCGCATTCCCGGCCATGACCTCGTTCTGCTCCAGGATCTCCTCGCGCATCGCCTTGGTGAGTCGCACCCGCTTACCGTCCTTGATCTGGTGATCACACAAGGACAGCAAGGCATCCGGGCTGCCCTTCACCGCAAGCAGGTGCTTGCCATCCGGACCCGCGTGGAAGGTGCTCATGTATGGCCTGCCTTCCGCCCGGTAGCGGGTGCGCAGCTTGGGGTAATCCTTGCGCAATGCGTCCACGTCGATCCCGGCACCGAGACCCATATCGACCAATGCGTTCTCGGTTGCGGAGCCCTCCAGTTTGTAGTTGTCCGGAGTCCCCTGGATCTCGGTCTCGCTGCACAGCGCGACCACCTGCATCAAGCGCACCAGCTCGTCCCGCGCGAGCGCGTCGGTGGAGATGCCGTCCAGGAGGAACCTGTTCTCCCTGACAGTGTAGGTGAAGCCCCCCGAGGACACCGAGACCACGGCCATGCGGTTCATGGTCAGGGTGCCGGTCTTGTCCATGCAGAAGACCTGCACCGCCCCCAGACTCTCAACCGCATCCAGGTGCCGGACCGCGACATTGTGCCGACGCATGTTGGCGATGCCCATGGCGAGTGTTGTCGTCGCCACCGCCGGCAAACCCTCGGGTACGGCCGCTACCGCCAGGGAGACCGACGCCTTCAGCATCTCGAGCCAGGCGTAGCCGCGCAACACGCCGACGCCGAATACGCCAACGCACACCCCCCCGCTCAACAGCGCCAGCTGCGTGCCCATGCGCCCGAGCTGCCTCTGCATCGGCGTCTCGGGCGATTCCGCCTCGCCAACCATGGTCTGAATCTGGCCGAGCTCCGTGGCCTCCGCGGTCGCAACCACGATGCCGCGGCCGTTGCCCCCGGTGACGTGGGTGCCCATGTAGGCCATGTTCTTGCGGTCACCAAGCGCCGTGTCTTCAGCGCCGACGAAATCGGGGTCCTTGGAGACAGGCAGGCTCTCCCCCGTCAAGGCCGATTCGTCAACACTCAACCGATGTCCGCGAAGCAGACGCACATCTGCCGAGATGTAGGTGCCCGGGGTCAGGAGGAGCACGTCCCCGGGGACGATCGATTCCACGGGGACGACGGTGGTCTCGCCTCCGCGCAGCACGTTGACCGCGCGTACGCCCGTCTGAGACAGGGACTCGATGGTTCGCTCCGCCTGACGCTCGGTGACGAACCCGATCACGCTGTTGATCAGCACCACCCCCATGATCACCGCCGCGTCGAGCATCCCGCCGGTGATGACAGCGACAACCGCGGAGACGCCGAGCAGCCCGACCGGCAGGCTGTTGAACTGGCCCAGGAACATCGCAATGTCCGAGCGCCGCTTGGCCGCCGTGAGACGATTCTCGCCGTACTGGCGAAGTCGTGCACCGGCTTCCTCGATGGTCAGGCCGGTAGCGTCCGAGCCACCGAGCTGCTCGATCACCCTGTCGCGCTCGTACAGGTGCCAGGATCGGATCTCCTGCACCAGCCTGTCGTCCTCCCGACGCAGGATGGGCGATCCCGCCACAGCCCCTGCCACCGGTTCGACCCGGGTGTAGATCGAGGAAAACCCTCGCAGCAACGCCTTGAATTCGCCGAGCGCCTGGGACACCGCATAGGTCACAGTCGCCCGCGGGGCGACGGCGTCTACGCCGGCTCTACCGCGCCTCGACGTTGGTCGCGCCGGCGCGGTCAGGGCTTCGAGGAGCCCCTCGATACGGGCGAGGAGATCGGCGATGGATATTCCCGGCAGATGGACCACGAGCAACCGACCAGTGAGATCGCTCGCCTCGGCGCGCTGGACTCCCTCTAGGGACGCCAAGCTCCGCTCCAGCCGGCTCTTGAGGGCGGGACAGCGGTAAAGTCCGGCTACTTGCAGGCGTACCCGTCCCCGCACGCTGGCGTGAACCGGCCTCACTCTGGCGCTTCTGGCCACGTTGGCTGGGTGTTGGTCGCTCATGACGGTTACGGATTCAAGCTCCGGAGCAAAAGGACATATCGCCGACTGCGCGCCCGATCACAGGGGTGCAGTGTCATTGGCGGCGCGGAGCCAGCTGTCGCCGCATTGATAGCGAATGAGAAACGCCGACGATCAAGTAAATACTATGCAGAATCCGTGATCACGATTATCTTTGAACGCGACGTTCGAAAAAACGGTATTTCATAAGCTATTTAGCAGCCGATAAACGGAGAGTTTATGAAGACTGTTTTACGAATGCGTTACCGTTTGATGTCAATTTGTATTTCATAACAACGCGGGGGAAACGCGCGTCATGAGGGGATAACGTGGAATACTCGGCATTGCGCTGGATTGGCGACGAAGCCCTGCTGCAGCAGCTGATCGCCGGACTGTCCACCCCGGTCCTCCTGGTCATCATCGTGGTCTGCATCGCGCTCCTGTCGAAAGGCGCGGACTGGATGATCGACGGAGTGGTGAGCCTCGCGAACCGGACCGGGTTACCGAAGATCGTCATCGGTGCCACCGTGGTATCACTCGGAACCACGCTCCCGGAGGCATTCGTCTCGGTGATGGCCGCATACATGGGGAATCCAGGGCTCGCCCTCGGAAATGGCGTGGGCTCCATCATCGCGGATACGGGCCTCATCTTTGGCCTGACGTGCGTTCTCGCGGCCGTACCGGTCAACCGCTTCATCCTCAACCGAACCGGATGGGTGCAGGTCGGCAGCGCAACGCTGCTGGTCGTCATCGCCCTGATGGCGCTGTTCACCGCACCGGAGGGCGAGGAGCCCACGCTGGAACGATGGGTAGGCGCCCTTTTCCTCATCCTGCTCGCCGTCTACATGTACGTCACCTACCTCTGGGCGAAGCAAGGAGGAGACGCGGCCTCTGGCGGCGACGAGGACGACGCCGAGGAAGAGACCATGGCCGTCGGCCGGGCCTGGTTCATGGTCGTAGGCGGTCTCACCCTGGTCGTAGCTGGAGCGCGAGTTCTCGTCCCGGCGGCGTCCGAAATCGCGGCTCGCTTCGGCGTGCCGGAGGACGTGATCGCGGCAACCATGGTCGCTTTCGGCACATCGCTGCCGGAGCTGATGACCGCGATCGCCGCGGTGCGCAAGGGGCATCCGGAAATCACCGTTGGCAACATCGTGGGCGCCGACGTGCTGAATGTTCTGTTCGTGATCGGGGCCGCGGCCTTCGCCACGCCCCTGGCCATCCCCGACAACTTCTACTATTTCCACTTCCCGGCCATGCTCTTCATCCTGTACTCCTTCCGGGTCTTCATCTCGATGAACACGGCAGGCGTCTTCTACCGCTGGCAGGGCGTGTGGCTCCTAAGCGTCTACGCAATCTATGTCTTCCTGCAATACGCGCTCAACATCGGCGCTGCTCATTGACGGCCGAGGCAAAGGCCCCGCATCCCCGACCGGCTGTCATACTTCAGGTAGACCCCTTTTCAGGACAGAGGCGCATCGAGATGAAGATTCTGTTCGCAACCGACGGATCAGAGACCGCGCGGGCGGCCCTGGATTTCATGCTTGCCTTCCCTCTCCCCGAGGACTCCGATATCACGCTCGTCAGCGTGATCGAGAAGGACAAGCTCGCACACCACGACGCCGGGGGGCTCAGCGAGGAGCAGAGCAACGCCCTGCGAGATACCGAGGATGCGGTTACCGAGGCCTGCGACCGTATGTTGAGCGAAGAGGCAGAGCGCGTCCGCGACGCCGGCTGGGCGGGCAGGAAGTTGATTCGTTCCGGCCACCCCGCGGACGAGATCGTCCGGGCGGCCGCTGAGCTCAAGGCGGACATGGTGGTCGTTGGCTCGCATGGGCTGACCGGAATCAAGCGCTACCTCCTGGGCAGCGTCTCGTCCACGGTGCTCGAATACGCGCACTGCTCGGTGATGATCGTCAAGGGCACCCACGACGCAGGCGCAACGAGGGATCGCCTGCGCATCCTGCTCGCTTACGACGACTCCGAGTCGTCGAAGCACGCCGTCGACTTCTGCGCGCACCTGCCGCTCGGCGATCATGTCGAGATCACCGCCTTGACCGTTCTGCCCCTGGTGACGCTCTACCGCCAAGACATCAAACAGCGGCTTAGCTGGTTCTGGCAACAGAAAAAACGGGCGGCCAAGGCCGCGCTCGAGCGCGTCACGAAAGAGGTCGAGTGGGCGACAGGCAATGTCGACTACGATTTGCGCGAAAGCGGGGATGTCACGGACGAGATCCTTAAGACCGCGAAGGGTATGAACTGCGATCTGATCGTGGTCGGTCACAAGGGCCGAGGAGCCATCGAGCGCTTCTTGATCGGCTCTACGACGGGGCGGATCGCTCAACACGCGCCCTGCTCTGTACTGGCGGTAAGATCCTAGTCACCCGCCAGACGAACGCACGGAGCTACGGATCCCGAAGCTTGCGGGTTCGCCGCATCGGCGGGGACTCCGAACGGCACGAAGCGGCCGCAGGCCTCAATGCATCTCCGCCAAGCGAATCCAACCCCGAATCAGGGACTTGGCGAGGCGCCGCAGCGCCTTTTCCGCCAGCGGCTGTTGCTTCGGGCCTCTGCGCTGGACAACGCGCGAACCGGCCTTCGATGCAGGGCTCGGCGCGCTCATCGGAGCATCCGACGACGCAGTGGAGAGGAGCTGGCTGACGTGCGCGTTTCCCGCCACGATCGCGCCAGCCCGCACCATCGGACGCCCGACCCAAGGCCAGATGTTGAGGATCGATAGCAGAGACGACGCAACATAGGTCAAGGAGCAGGCGAACAGGATCTCGGAAGCGTCGCCTGCCTGGCCATCACCGATGTAGCCTTGGCGAAGCATGGGCAAAGCCCTGCGGAAACTTGCGTCCAGCTCACAAGGGAGCGTGGCCAATTGCGCCACGAGCCCCGTCGCAAGCATCGCCAACGCCGCGCCACCTATGACCGCGGGCGGGAGTGGATCGCGCGAGAGCAGGGCCGCCGCGGGGACGGACAGCAGCAGGACCATGCCGACCTCCCCCGTTCTCTGGGCAACCTTCACCAGACGCGTGCGCCACAGGAAAGGCCCGAAACCGGATGCATCCTGCAGCGCGTGCGCCGTCTCGTGCGCGGCGGTGGTAATCGCCGTCAATGACCTGCGCTGGTACTTGTCCCGGCTGATTCGCACGGCCTTGGCCATCGGGTCGTAATGGTCGCCGAGATCCGTCAGCTCAACCCGCACCCCATGGAGACCATGCTTGTCCAACAACTCCCGCGCTAGCTCGGAGGCGTTCAGCGGCAACCCCTCATCGCGTCGATTGTGTTGCTTCAGTACGTAGCCCACCCACAGACGAGGGCCGAGCACCAGGGTCAGAATAGGAACGAGAGCAAATGCGGGATGCATGAGAAACCAGTTACGTCGTTGTTCAACGAATGCGGCCTTGCCGGGCGAGAACCCCGCCTCAGCTCTGATCGTCTCCCGAAGCCACCTCCTTCTCCGCGACTACCGTCTTCGCGACCGCCTTCTTCGCGACCGCCTTCTTCGCGACCGCCTTCTTCGCGACCGCCTTCTTCGCGACCGCCTTCTTCGCGACCGCCTTCTTCGCGACCGCCTTCTTCGCGACGTCCGCCTTCTTCGCGACTGCCTTCTTCGCGACTGCCTTCTTCGCGACTGCCTTCTTCGCGACTGCCTTCTTCGCGACTGCCTTCTTCGCGACTGCCTTTTTCGCGACCGCCTTCTCTGCGACCGCATCCTTCGCCGGCTCCGTTGCAGCCGCGGACTGCGCCGCACTCTTCGCCTTCGAAGACTTCTTACCGCCGCCCTTCTTCTTGCCCTTCCCCTCATCCGGTGACACGACGCGACGCAGCGAATTGAACCCGTCGCCAATGACCTGGAGGGAAGCCTCGCCCGCCTCCCTGACGTCCTCCAACAACCCCCGGATCAGCTGCGCCGGGTGCTTTACGGCGACTTTCTCGGCAACCGATGCCGTGGTCTCAGCCGCCGCATTGGCCACCGCCGACACTCTCTCACTGAGGCTGTCGAACAGCTGCTTGACTTCCCCAACCAGTGTCTCCGCCGTCTTTTCGACCTCGTCAATCACACCCGAAGCAACATTCGCCACCGATCGCTTGCTCTCTGATGCCTTGCCCTTGCCGCCCTGTTGTTTTTTGGAAGCCATAACGGATCTCCACGGACCGGAAAAATAGAAGAAGCCGCGTCTGCGTGCGGCTTGTTATCGGACCTGAACGGAGACATGAACGGCCGGGCGATCGTCGTCAAAATCGATACCGAGGTCGCTTTGTCCCGTTTGTTCTCGAAGCATAGGATTTTTAATCGCGCTTTTCCAGATAAGGCGAGCAGATGCGATCCGGCGCTCTCGTTCTGCACCGTCGATGGGACACATTCGCGGCGGCCGGATCGCCTATCGATGCTTTCTGTTATGATCCCATTGGCGCCTCGATTCAGGGCAGCGAATGGGAGAGTCTTCGATGGCCAACAAGAAAGCGCTCGAACTCCTCAAACACGAGGAAGTGAAGGAATTCAACAAATGGGTCAAAGAGCGACGCGGCAAAGGAAAGGATTCGGTCGATCTCGATGATCAGAATCTCGGTGGATTGAAGCTTCGCAACGTCGACCTGAGCAATGCCCACCTCAACGGGGCGATTCTTCGCAAGACCGACCTCAAGGGAGCCAATCTGGCGCATGCCCGCCTGCGACAAGCGGATCTGCGAGGCGCGAACCTGGAAGGCGCAGATCTCACCGGCGCCGATCTTCGCCGCTCCAAGAAGAAGGGGGCCGTCTGGAAGAAGGCGACGCTGAAAGACGCCAGGGGCATGGACGACTAGCTTGCTCTTGCCGCGATCGGAGACGGCGACGCCCTGATGAAGACGCTTGGCCTCATCGCGCAAAAAGGCGGGACGGGAAAGACGACCCTGACCATCCACCTCGCCGTGGAGGCAGCGATCGCCGGGCTCAAGGTATTGATACTGGACATCGATCCGCAAGCGAGCGCGAGCGCCTGGTGGCGCAGGCGCGGCGCTGACCAACCGGACCTCATTCAATCCGACGGCGAGGCCCTGGAAGAAGTGCTCCAAACCGCCGGCCAACGCGGCTATGACCTCACGGTAATCGACACGGCACCCCACAGCTCACGAGACGCCCGTCGCTGCGCAAGCCTGTGCGACCGGGTGCTGATTCCCACCAGGCCGGCCATCCTCGACTTGGACGCCATCCGTCCGTCGGTCGATCTCGTCACCGAGCTGGGGGTCCCGGCGCGGATTTTGCTCAACGGCTGCCCTCCGCCGACGGCCTTCGGCGAGCCCCACATCCTGTCCGAGGCGAGGGAGGCCCTGGCGGTCTACGGTGTGCCGGTATGTGAGGCAGCGGTCAGTCAGCGCGTGGGCTTCAGCTACGCGCTGATCGAGGGCCGCGGAGTAACCGAATACGATCCGCGGGGTAAGGCCGCAAACGAAATCGCCAGGCTTTGGTCGATCCTACGAGAGGAGCTTGCCCTGTGACGCGACGCCCAAGACTCACACTTGCAACCTCCTCCTCATCCATCAAGTCCCCACCACGGGGCTTCGCGGAGCAGGCCGAACCGGACGGCGAACAGCCGCCTCCCATTCGGCGGACAGCACCCGCAGAGGACATGGCAGCGGGCCGCGGACTCGCCGTCTCAGGGCGTTCAGGTTCTTGGTCGCCGGCGGCCGTCACGACAACCGTGATTCTGTTTGGCTTGGCCGTGGCGTCGATCGTCCTGCTCAAACGACGCCTGTTCTGAGCCGCCAGGGCAGGTGGAGCGCGCGGTCGGTCGTCGCTCGCCGCGCCACGGCTGCCGCTTCAGAAACCCTCGAGCGGACTGAATTCCCTCTCCGCCTCTTCGTCCGCGGCGATCAGACGCTCGTACTCAAGCTTGACCGGCTCGAAGCCATAGATGCGCTCGAGACGCCTCACGATGAAGTGACCCCGAGCGACATCTTGGAAATGCTGCATGAAAAGCAAATTGAGCGTGGCCGCGCTGAGAGCGCCGGCGAACGGGATCATCTGAACGGCGAGTTTGTCCGAGATCACGACGCCAAAGCGCGCGGCGACCGAGCGGACAAACTCAATCATTGCAGGGATATGCACGCCCTCGGCGGGACCCGCGAAGGCAAGAATGCTCTCGAAATGCAACCCGAGCGTTATTCGGAGCCCGTAGTAACCGATCTCCGCCTTTTCGTCGTCCCGGGTTCGCCCCCCCAGGGCGAAGACCTGGAAACAAGCCAGTCTCGATTCTGCCTGGCTGAGATCCTCTCCCTGGCTACGGGCGACATCCGCGATCGAACGCAGCATCAGGGTTGACGTGAGCGGGAGCTCCGCCATCACCGCCAAGGGCCCGAAGAAGCCGCCGACCGCGCCGGTTCCTACCGCCATCAGCTTGTGGGTCCACAGACTGGCGGGCGCCGGTTCGCGGTAGCGCATGGAGGCAAGCGCCAGGCGCAACGCCCGGCCAATACTCGCCTCGGATGAGCGTTCGATCCACTTGCGCCAATCCTTCGGCAGCAGCGCCATCAGCTCCTCGAAGGGCGACGCGAGCACGTCGCTCAGCCGCGCCGCGAACGACGGATGCTCCAAACGCTTGTACGCCCAGCGAAGCTCCTGCAATGCGGAATCTGGTAACGCTGTAATCGTCTCGACGCTCATCTTCAGCCCCGCTTCCAGCCGGCCCCCATACGCGGCCCATGCTAATACACAGGGGAACCGTGCGTATTGATCTGAGTAAACCGACTTGCGACACGCCCGCATGCGGCCATCGTCGCAAGGGGAAAAAGCCCCGGCGTATTGAACGGTTTCCGCCTTCGCCGTAGAGTGCGAAAAATCACGCCGACGACGACACTCCGCGGGCCATCCATCCGTGAACGGACATCAGCTACAGAGCTTAACGACCGAGCAGTTTTTTTATTTTTTTCTGCGTTTGAGGAAAGGAGAGGTGCGCCGAACCGTTCAAACGCTGAAAATCCGCTACCCGGACGAGGATCCCAAGCAGCTCGCGCATCGTCTCATCGTCGCCAAGTCCCGACTCGCCATGCTCGGGGGCTCCTTGCTCCATCTGCCGCTGGTGGCGCCGGGCATCGGACCGGCCTTGAAGCTGTTGGGCCTTGTCGGCGCGACCTCGATGCTGACGCGCATGCACCTCTACCTGATCCTGGAGATCGCGTTGGTGTATGGAAAGGACATCGACGACAGCGCCCGCGTACCGGAAATGTCCGCAGTCGTCGCCGCGACCGGCCTCGGGGCAGCGGCACCGCCGCTGCTCGTGCAGGCGCTGGAGCTCAACCCCCTCTACGCCTTGCCGATCGGGGCGATGTCCACGACCGCCGTGACCCAGCTGATCGGCCGCTCGGCGATCCATTTCTTCGGACGAGATCTTGCGACACTGGACGACGCAACACTAGAAACCGCTGACGATCGAGCCGTGGCGTCGCTGGCCTGAGGGTCGGGGCGATTCCCCGGGTCGGTCGGTCGCTCGCTTCCGGCCTACCCGCCGCACCCTCGGGTTGCCGCCACTCTCTGTCTGGCGGGAGAGTGCCGACAGGGGGCCACGACGCCTTTCGCGGAGAACCGGCTGCGGGCAGCCTCAGGCCTCCAGGGCGGTAGCGGGCGTCATCCTCGACCGCGGTACGTCCGAAACGGCCAGTTCTTCGCTTGTCGCTTGGCACTTCTGTCGCTCTCCCGCGAAAAGGCTGTAGCCCTCGCGAACCTCCAGATAAGAAAGGAGATCGACCAGGTAGGCCTGGGCTTCCGCCAACCGCTCCCTGCCGGCGATATCGCTGGCCGTTTGAGCCTTGCGCAACTCCGCCACCGTCTGCTTGACCGCCTCGCTATCCGACAGCGGGACTGACGTCAGCATGTCTTTGAACTCGTAGAAGGAGATGGTGTCGAGCTCACGCCCGAACTCCCCCTCGTGACTGTGCATGATCATCTTGCCGAGCGCCTTTTGCTCGGGGATGAAGAAGTTGAAGGGGCCGACCGGACGACTCGCGCTGGAGGACGAAAATGCACGCCGGCACGCGGTAACCAGGCGAATCACCTCCGCGTCTTGCGTGTAGGGTCCGTACCGGTTGACCGCCGCCGACCACCCGAAGAAACGCACCATCAGGTACAGCGTCTCCTCGGCGTAGCTTCCGTCCGGATAACGCGAGCGAAGTGATGTCAGGCCGTCCAGCTTGAGGATCTTGTAGATTCTGCTTTGCAGCTCTTCACACGCCGACAGGAAGGGATTCACATACAACGCCGCCATCCTGGCGCGCTCCCTCTGACGCTCGCGCTCGTGATCGTGAGCCCAGGTCCAGAAGGCCCAAACCGCCGTCGCAACTGGAATCAACCATTGCATGAGATTCTGCCCGTACCAGTCGAAGAAGCTTCCCTCACCAGTTTAGTACAGGATGAGATGGGAACGCCCGCCTACTGAGCCAGAACGGCCTGTTTCACGGTCGCCTGGAACGCCGACCCATGCCACCTGTTCGAACCGATGGCACGACCCGGCACGACCACGGCGGCGTCGTTCGAATGTCGAACCCGCGGGGGTGTAAACTTGTGCTTGGTGGTGACGACACGGCGAACGCAGGTGTCGCACCTGGTCGCGATTCAGACGGAGGCTAACATGGCTCTACCCTTCCCCCTGCTCCCAGCGCTCATCGGTGCCGCCGTAGGTTCCGCCGTGACCTATATCCTCACGACCAGGAGCATCCGCAAGCAGCTCGCCAATACGTTCCAGGACGTCGGCGATGCCGTCGATGAGGGCGTGCACGAGGTCAAGGAACGCGCAGAGGACGCCGCCGAAAGCGTCAGTGACGCCGCGCGCAAGGCCGCCTCGAAGATCCGCGAATAACGCCAAAGGCCGCTGACCTGGCACGGACACGGCAAGAGGTCTCCGTCGGGTATGAGCCGGCCGCTTCGCGGTTTCAACCCGAGGCTTCGGCGAGCATCCCCTCGCGCACGACGAAACGCTCGATCTCGCCGATCCCCTGCCCCGCCCGCAGATTGGTGAACACGAAAGGCCGCTCGCCGCGCATGCGTCTGGCGTCGCGATCCATCACCTCCAGGGACGCGCCCACGTAAGGGGCCAGGTCGATCTTGTTGATCACCAACAGGTCCGAGCGGGTGATGCCGGGCCCGCCCTTGCGCGGGATCTTCTCCCCTTCAGCGACATCGATGACATAGATGGTCAGGTCCGCCAGCTCAGGGCTGAAGGTGGCCGCCAGGTTGTCCCCGCCGCTCTCGATGAAGATCAGGTCCAGGTCCGGGAAGCGGGCCTGCAGGTCCGCCACCGCCGCGAGGTTCATGGAGGCATCCTCGCGGATCGCGGTGTGCGGACAGCCGCCGGTCTCCACCCCTACGATACGGGCCTCGTCCAGGGCCTGGCTGCGGATCAGGAACTGGGCGTCCTCCTTGGTGTAGATGTCGTTGGTCACCACCGCGATCTGGTAGCGGTCGCGCAGGCGTTTGCACAGGGCGTCGAGAAGGGCGGTCTTGCCGGAGCCGACGGGACCGCCGACGCCGACGCGGAGGGGATTTTTGCTCATGGCGAATACTCAGGATCGGAACAGTCGGGTGTATTGGGTCTCGTGGGCGCCGCTGGCGATGGCCAGCGCCGGGCTGGAGGCGCCGATCTCGTCGTCCGGCAGGGTGAGGGCGCGATCGACCAGCGCCGGGATCTCCGCGATCAGGCGGGAGAGGGCCAGCTGACCCCGGGTCTGGCCAAGGGGGACGATCTTCACCGCGGCCAGCCCCAGGTTTTCCAGCCAGCCCCAGGCGTAACCCGACGCCGCCGCGCGCGGCGGGACATCCCAGGCCGCGGCGGCGAAGGCGAAGCCCGCCGCCTGGCTGCGGGCGAGGATCGGCTTCCAGTCCAGCGCCCTCGGCAGGCCCCAGGCTACAAGCAGATCCGCGAGCGCGCGCCCGCGGTTGGACTCCTCGGCGCGCAGCTCGGCGGTCTCGCGGGCAGCGAGCAGCCAGTCGACCCAGCGGTCCATGCAATCGGCGTCGCGTTCGACGGCGGCGGCTTGCATACGGCCAAGCAAGGGCAGATCCAGGGTGGCGATCGAATGGTTCAGCTGGTCCCGGAGCCAGTCCTCGACATCCTCGGCGGTGCGGATCCAGCCCGCCTCTACCGCCCACTCGATGCCCTGGGAGTAGGTGAAGCCCCCCACCGGCAGGCTGGGGCTCACCAGGTGCATCAGCCGCAGCAGGGGCTCAGTGCTCGTGGTGTCCATGGGCGTGGGCAGGGCCGCCGTAGGCACCCGGCTCGGGCTCGAAGGGGGCGTCCTCCAACGTCACCGCGAGACCCAGTCCGCGCACCATGTCGTCCAGGACATGGTCGTGCAGATAGCGAAGCCGACCCGGCTCGATCTGCAGGGCAACGTGGCGGTTTCCCAGGTGATAACAGGCGCGGGCGAGCAGGTGTGAGTCAGGGCTCGCTACGGTGGAGAGCCTTTCATGAGCGGCCTCGACCCTGACCACCAGACCGTCGTCGGAGGCCAGGAGATCGCCGTGCTTGAGGCTGTCCCCGCGCGCCAGGAAGACCCCCGCCTCCCGCCCGTCGTCCAACCTCACCCGAAGGCGGCTCCTGCCTCTTTGATCCAAGGTGAGGGTCATGACCGCGTCTGCCGGCGCGGGACCGCTCACTCTGTGAGTTAGTCGAATCAAGGGAGTCTAATCGGCGCTTCGGCGTCAGGCGCGGGGCAAGCGGGCGCGCACGGCATCGTTGTCCAGGTCCTGGTAACCGTCCACCAGAACGTTCCGAAAACCCACCATGTCAGCAAGCGGCCGTGCCAGGGCAGTGGGCACCCACCGGTTCGCTACCAGCAGCTCGAACAGCTGACGGTTGCTCGCCGGCTCCCCGCGACGCCCGTCTGACACGATGTGCGAAGCCACGTCCAGCGCGGCTTGAATGGCAAGTTGCAACGTGTGGGCGACGAACCGCTCCTCACGCAGATCGCTTCCGATCAGTTCGGGATGCGTAAGCTCGCGCAACTCCCGCACACAGGTCTCGATGAAAGCCAGCTTCTTGGCAATGAGCTCGGCGTCGGTCATACCGCCAGACCTTGGCCGGCACGGCGGTAGCGGCGGAGGTGGGGAAGGAGGTCGAAGTACGCGTTGCGGGCGCGCACCTCGAAGCGTATCCGAGCTGCCCGATCACGCTCCAGGATGAGGATTCCATCGCGCAGCACGCGGTGAATAAGGTCCGCCGGCGCCCGATTCAGCACGACCAGGTCCACCGGCCCACCCACGGCGGCGCTCAAGTCGTCCGCCAAGTCCAGGTGCAGGCCAGCGAGCGTGCGGGGAGGGTCTCGCTCGAACAGCACGGCGACATCAACGTCGCTCCCGGCAACCGCTTCACCTCGGGCGCGGCTTCCGAACAGGTATGCGCACACCAGTCCCCCAGCCCGTTCAGATAGCGCGGCATTCAGAACATCGACAAGCCGGGAGGAAACCATGGCCTGAGTATATCCGATCGCCGAGAGGGCCAATCCACGCTCTGCGGCGGGCCGACGAGGCACGCGCGTCAGAACAGGAAATACCGCTGCGCCATCGGCAGCACGCTCGCCGGCTGGCAGGTGAGCAATTGACCATCGGCTCGCACCTGGTAGGTCTGCGGGTCCACCTCGATCACGGGTTGATAGTCGTTGAGGATCATGTCCTTCTTTCCCACCTGACGCACGTCGTGGACGATGCCGATGCGGCGCTTGAGCCCCAGCTTCTGAGGCTCGCCGGCCTGGTAGGCCCACTGCGAGATGAAGGTCATGCAGGTGGAGCCCAATGCACGGCCGTAGGCGCCGAACATGAGCCGGTAGTGCACCGGCTGCGGGGTCGGGATGGACGCGTTGGGATCACCCATCGGCGCCGCGGCGATCAGGCCGCCCTTGATGATCAGGCTGGGTTTGGTGCCGAAGAAGGCGGGCCGCCACAGCACCAGGTCAGCCAGCTTGCCGACCTCCACCGAGCCGACCTCGTGGGCGATGCCGTGGGTGATGGCGGGATTGATGGTGTACTTGGCCACGTAACGCCGGGCGCGCAGGTTGTCGTGCCCGGCTGGATCGCCCGCCAGGCTGCCGCGCTGCACCTTCATCTTGTGGGCCGTCTGCCAGGTGCGGGTGACGACCTCGCCGACCCGGCCCATGGCCTGGGAGTCCGAGGAGATCATCGAAAAGGCGCCCAGATCGTGCAGGATGTCCTCGGCGGCGATGGTCTCGCGGCGGATGCGCGACTCGGCAAAGGCCACGTCCTCCGGGATCGACGGCGACAGGTGGTGGCAGACCATGAGCATGTCCAGGTGCTCGTCCACCGTGTTGACCGTGTAGGGCCGTGTCGGGTTGGTCGAGGAAGGCAGCACGTTGGGAAGCCCCGCCGCCTTGATGATGTCCGGGGCGTGACCGCCGCCAGCACCCTCGGTGTGGTAGGTGTGGATCGAGCGATCCTTGAAGGCGGCGATGGTGTCCTCGACGAAGCCGGACTCGTTCAGGGTGTCGGTGTGGATGGCGACCTGCACGTCCATCTTCTCGGCGACACCGAGACAACAGTCGATGGCCGCGGGCGTGGTGCCCCAGTCCTCGTGCAGCTTGAGCCCCATGGCGCCGGCGCGGATCTGTTCCTCCAGCGGATTGGGCAGGCTGCCGTTGCCCTTGCCGAGGAAGCCCAGGTTTACGGGCAGACCTTCGGCGGCCTGCAGCATGCGGCGGATGTTCCAGGGCCCCGGGGTGCAGGTGGTGGCGTTGGTGCCGGTGGCCGGTCCGGTGCCGCCGCCCAGCATGGTCGTGATGCCGGACATCAGGGCCTCCTCCACCTGCTGCGGGCAGATGAAGTGGATATGGGCGTCGATGCCGCCGGCGGTGAGGATCTGGCCCTCGCCCGCGATGGCCTCGGTGCCGGGTCCGACCAGGATGTCGACGCCGTCCTGGGTGTCCGGGTTGCCGGCCTTGCCGATGCCGGCGATGCGGCCGTCCTTGATTCCCACGTCCGCCTTGACGATGCCCCAGTGGTCGAGGATCAGGGCGTTGGTGATGACCAGGTCCACCACCTCGTCGGCCTGGCGCTGGCACTGGCCCATGCCGTCGCGGATGACCTTGCCGCCGCCGAACTTGACCTCGTCTCCGTAGCTGGTGCGGTCCTCCTCCACCTGAATGAAGAGCTCCGAATCCCCGAGCCGCACCCGATCGCCGACGGTGGGGCCGTACATGGAGGCGTATGCCTCACGGCTGATCTTGCTCATCCTTCGGCCTCCTGATCCAGGGCGCCCATGATCTTGGCGTTGAAACCGTACACCTGGCGCGCGCCGGCGTAGGGCACCAGGCTGACGGTCCTGGACTGGCCCGGCTCGAAGCGCACCGCCGTCCCGGCGGGGATATCCAGCCGATAACCCCGCGTGGCTTCCCGGTCGAAGGACAGGGCCGAATTGGTCTCGTAGAAGTGATAGTGGGAACCCACCTGGATCGGCCGATCGCCCGCGTTCGCGACCTCGATGCTGATGATCTCGCGGCCCGCGTTGAGCTCGATGTCACCGCTGGCAGTAATGATTTCGCCTGGAATCATGAGGAGACTCTCCCTCGGAATGATGGCTCGGGTCGGCGGGCACCGCTGGGCGTCGCTTGCACCGGCGAGCCTCGGAGCTTACCGGTCAGACAATCGGCGCGTGAACTGTCACCAGCTTGGTGCCGTCCGGAAAGGTGGCCTCCACCTGCACGTCCTGGACCATCTCGGGGATACCCTCCATGACGTCGTCACGCGTCAGCAGGGCGCGGCCGTAGTCCATCAACTCCGCGACCGTCTTCCCCTCCCGCGCCCCCTCGAGGATGGCGCAGCTGATGTAGGCCACCGCCTCGGGGTAGTTGAGCTTGAGGCCCCGGCCCTTGCGCCGCTCGGCCAGCAGGCCCGCGGTGAACAGGAGCAGCTTGTCTTTCTCTCGCGGTGTGAGATCCATGGTCGGCTCTCCTCACTGAGTCTCGAAAAAGGGAAACGGCCTCAGGTCGCCCAGATGCGCGGCGCGCAGGACTCCCGGCCGAGCAGCCTGGGCCGCAGTATGCCCCAAAGCGCCGCGAAAATTCGATGTATCGCCTCCACGCCGTCGGCGAGACCTCGAGCAACCAGCACATCGGCCACAAGGGTCATCGCGAAGGCGGGGCCATCCGGTGTCCGCAGGTGCGCTCGGGCGGCCGCGAGATCATCGCTGTTCGCCCCGCTGGCGACGAGGGTGGCGCAGATCGGTTGCCCCCGCAGACCGCTCGGGCCATCGAGGTCGGAGGCAGCCGACAGCCGCAGGCGCTCCGACAGCAGCGGCCGGCCGTCGCGGAGAATCATGAGGCCCAGGTCCGCGCGCCCGGCGTCGAAGCGCTCGCCGATCACCGGCCGCCCCAGACTGATGATGTCCCAACCCACAAAGCGCGCCGAGCCCGCGAGCTCGATCCGGGTGCGGCTCTGCAGCCTCGCGCCGGGGAACAGGATGCCCTCGTGCGGGAACCACTCCAGGACGCCTCCGTCGCGCACCCGCAGTCTCTGGCGCTGGACCGCCAAGGGACCCGCGCTGCGGTAGAACTTGGTCGCGCCGGGGCTGGTGACCAGGGCGTGCGCCCGGGTACCCACTTCGATGTCGAGCTCCAGGCCATCGCCGCCCACCACACCGCCGGGGGGGTGGAGGACGTACAGGTGACAGACCTCGCCTTCCGGATAAAAGGGCCGCTGCACCGTCAAGGGGCCCAGCTGGCGCTTCGCCGCCAGGACGGTGCGGCCACCCCGCCGCTCGAGGCCCAGCTCCAGGCGGGCCGACCAGCCGTCGGGCGTTTCAGGGTCCATGTAAGCAGCGTAGCTCATCGGGACGGCGCGAAACCCTCTCCTTCCGACTGAGAGGGGCTCCGAATCGTTTCAAACCGTAAGGTACTCCCGCACCAGCTCGTCGCTCAGCTCGGCCATCCCGCCAGCAGCCATGACCCGCCCCCGGTCGAGGATCACGAACCGATCCGCGACCCGGCGGGCGAAGGGCAGCTTCTGCTCGACCAGGATCACGGTCAGCCCCATCTCCTTGTTGAGGCGGATGATGATATCGCCGATGTCGTGGACGATGTTGGGCTGAATGCCCTCGGTGGGCTCGTCGAGGATCAACAGCTTGGGATCGATCACCAGCGCCCGGCCGATGGCGAGCTGCTGCTGTTGTCCGCCGGAGAGATCGCCGCCACGGCGCCCCAGCATCTCCTTGAGCACGGGGAAGAGCTCGAAGATGAAGTCCGGAACCTGCTTCCGGCCGTCGCGCCGGGCGGGAAGGCCGATCTGGAGGTTCTCCTCCACCGTCAGCAGCGGAAAGATCTGCCGCCCCTGGGGGACATAGCCGATTCCCAACGCCGCCCGCCGTTCCGCGGGCATCCGGGCGAGGTCCGTCCCCTGGTACTCCATCGCGCCGGAACGCAACGGCAGCAGCCCCATGATGCACTGCATCAGGGTGGTCTTGCCCACCCCGTTGCGACCCATGACGCAGGTGACCTGGCCTTCGGGGATGCCGAGGTCGAGTTGCCAGAGCGTGTGGCTCTCGCCGTAGAACTGATTCAGCCCGCTGATGTTCAGCATGGGTTATTCACTTGCCGGGTCATTCACCAAGGTACACCTCGACCACCCGCGGGTCGTTCTGCACCTCGTCCATGGTTCCCTCCGCCAGCACCGAGCCCTGGTGCAGGACGGTGACGCGCTTGGCGATGGAGCGCACGAAGTCCATGTCGTGCTCGACGACCACCACCGAGTGCTTCCCTTCCAGGGACAGCAGGAGCTCCGCGGTGCGGTCCATCTCCTGGTGGGTCATGCCGGCGACCGGCTCGTCCACCAGCAGCAGGTGGGGGTCCTGCATCAGGAGCATGCCGATCTCCAGCCACTGCTTCTGGCCGTGAGACAGTGCCCCGGCCATCCGCCGGGCCTGCTCCGCGAGCCCGATGACGCCCAGCACCTCGTCGATACGGTCGCGCTGCTGGCCGGAGAGCCGGGCGAACAGGGTCGGGAAGACCCGCTTGTCCCCGGCCATGGCCAGTTCCAGGTTCTCGAACACCGTATGGTGCTCGAACACGGTGGGCTTCTGGAACTTGCGGCCGATGCCGATCTCGGCGATCTCCGACTCGGACAACCTGAGCAGGTCGATGTTCTGGCCGAAAAAGGCGCTGCCCGAGTCCGGCCGCGTCTTGCCGGTGATGATGTCCATCATGGTGGTCTTGCCGGCGCCGTTGGGGCCGATGACGCAGCGCAGCTCCCCGGCGTTGACGTAGAAGTTGAGGTCGTTGATGGCCTTGAAACCGTCGAAGCTGACGTTCAGACCCTCGATGTAGAGGACCGCGCCGTGACTGACGTCGAGCTCCAGGTCCTTGACCGACCACATGAAGTCGAACTGGCGGTCGCGGCGCATGGAGTCGCGGAACTGAGTCAGGGCGTTCATGCGGCGGCCTCCGCGCCGGCCTTCGGCGTGCGCCGCAGGAGCGCGAACAGCCCGGCGATGCCCCTGGGCAGGAACAGGGTGACCAGCACGAACAGGCCGCCGAGCGCGAACAGCCAGGCCTCGGGCAGCACCCCGGTGAAGTAGGTCTTGCCGTAGTTGACCAGGATGGCCCCGATGACCGCGCCGTAGAGGGTCGCGCGCCCGCCGATGGCGACCCAGATGACCAGCTCGATGGAATTCAGGGGCGAGAACTCGCCCGGGTTGATGATGCCGACCTGGGGCACGTAGAGTGCCCCGGCCACGCCCGCCAGCATCGCCGAGAAGGTAAAGACGAAGAGCTTTACCCGCTCCACCCGGTAGCCGATGAAGCGCGTGCGGGACTCGGCATCGCGCACGGCAACCGCCACCCGGCCGAGCCGCGAGGCAACGATGTAGCGGCACGCCAGGTAGCCGACGGCAAGGGCAATAGCGGAGGCGAGAAAGAGCCCGATGCGGGTGCCATCGCTCTGCAGGTCGAAGCCGAGGATATCCTTGAAGTCGGTGAGCCCGTTGTTGCCGCCGAAGCCCATCTCGTTGCGGAAGAAGGCGAGCATCAGGGCATAGGTCAGGGCCTGGGTGATGATGGAGAGATACACGCCCGTCACCCGCGAACGGAAGGCCAGGTAGCCGAACACGAACGCCAGCAGCCCGGGCACCAGCATTACCATCAGGGCGGCGAACCAGAAGCTGTCGAACCCGTACCAGAACCAGGGCAGCTCCGGCCAGTTGAGGAAGACCATGAAGTCCGGCAGCTCCGGGTTGCCGTAGACCCCGCGGTCCCCGATCTGGCGCATCAGGTACATGCCCATCGCGTAGCCGCCCAGGGCGAAGAAGGCACCGTGCCCCAGGCTGAGGATGCCGAGATAGCCCCAGACCAGATCCACCGCCACCGCCAGCAGGGCGTAGGTCAGGTACTTGCCGAGCAGGGTGACCGTGTAGGTGGACAGGTGCCAGGGGCTCGACTCCGGCACCGCCAGGTTCATGATGGGCACGGCGACCGCAACCATGGCGAGAACGGCCAGCATCAGCTGCCCGCCCGTGTCGCCTTTCAAGGCTCTGAACAATCCCATGGGACGCGACTCGCTTGACTCCGTCGTCATGCCTCGGCGGCCCGCCCGCGCTGCGGGAACAGGCCCCTGGGGCGTTTCTGGATGAACAGGATGATGAACACCAGCACCAGGATCTTGGCCAGCACCGCTCCCGCCCAGGGCTCCATGAGCTTGTTGGCCACGCCCAGGGTGAGGCCGCCGATCAGCGTCCCCCAGAGGTTTCCGACCCCGCCGAACACCACCACCATGAAGGAGTCGATGATGTAGGACTGCCCCATGTTGGGGCCCACGTTGGTGAGCTGGGACAGGGCGACCCCGGCGATGCCCGCGATGCCGGCCCCGAGGCCGAAGGTCAGGGCATCGACCCGCGCCGAGCGCACCCCCATGGCGCGCGCCATGGCCCGGTTCTGGGACACGGCTCGGACCTGCAGCCCCAGGGCGGTGCGCTTGAGGATCAGCAGCAGCCCGACGAAGACCAGCAGCCCGAACACCAGAATGTAGATCCGGTTGTAGGTGAGCGAGAGCGCGGGATTGACCTGCAGGGAGCCGCTCATCCAGGACGGGTTCTCCACCACCACGTTCTGCGCCGAGATGGTGGTGCGCACCAGCTGCTGCAGGATCAGGCTGATGCCGAAGGTGGCGAGCAGGGTCTCGAGCGGCCGGCCGTAGAGAAAGCGGATCACCAGGCGCTCGATGGCGATGCCGAACAGGCCGGACACCACGAAGGCCGCCGGGACCGCCACGAACAGGGAATACTCGATCGCATTGGGCATCGCCTGCTGCACCAGATAGGTGGTGTAGGCGCCGATCATGATCAGCTCGCCGTGGGCCATGTTGATGACGCCCATGACACCGAAGGTGATGGCGAGCCCGATGGCCGCCAGCACCAGCACCGACCCGAGGCTGAGACCGAAGAACAGGGTCTCGGCAGTCGCGTTGAGCTTGAGCCTGGACTCGAGGCCCTCCAGGGCGGACCGGGCGGCCTCCTGCACGTCCGCATCCGGGTCCGACGCGGCCAGCTCGGCCAGGCGGTTCCGGACCTGTGGCTCGAGGCTGCCGCGCAGGGAGGCGACCGCAGCCAATCTGACGCCGGGCTCGTCCGCAGCCAGGTCCGCCAGGGCGATTGCCAGCTCGAGGGCCGAGCGCACGCCGGCGTCCTCTTCCACCGCCAGACGCCCGCGCAGGGCGTCCGCCGTATCCGCCGCGCCCATCATCTCCCGCACGGCGCTGAGACGCACGTCGGCGTTGCGGCTGCCGAGGGTCAGCCCGGCGATGGCCGAGCGCAGCTGGCCTCGCATGCTGTTGTTGATGCCGACCTTCTTCACCTCCCGCCCGCCGACCTCGCCGAGCTCGGCGCCGTCGAGGACGTCCCGGATGCGGTAGCCGCCGCTGGACCTTTCGGCGAAGACGATGCGTTTGTCGGCCTTGCGGTAGTAGACGTCACCCGACAGCAGGCCCTTGAGGACCGCCAGGGCGCGCTCGTCGCCACTCGCGGCGATCGCGTCGACCGCCTCCGCCTTGGCCGCGAAAGAGGACTCGCTGAGCCCCGACAGGGCGTCCTCGAACGAACCGGACTGAGCGTGCGCCGGCTGGGTGGCGAGCAGCACGAGAGTCAGGAGCAGCAGGAAGCCGGCCTTGACCAGCGCCGCTGGAGGCGCGTCAGGCCGCTCGCTCGCCGGCGCGGCACGGGCGCTTTGGGCTCGTTTGGACATGGAATCCGCTTCTTGGTGAGGGGCAAACGGCGACGGGCGCGGGCATGCCGCACCCGCCGCTGCTACGCGCGGGATCAGTAGTTCTGGCCCGAGCAGGTCTTGGTGACGGTGTTGTAGTTGCCGCAGGAGATGGGCGGGGTCCAGTCGGCGATGATGTCCTTGGAGCCTGGGAGGAAATCCGACCAGGCGTCGCCGGGAACCTCCGCGTCGGTCTGCCAGACCGTCTCGAACTGGCCGTCATCCTGGATCTCGCCGATCAGCACCGGCTTGGTGATGTGATGGTTCTTCAGCATCACGGCCTTGCCGCCGGTCAGGTTCGGGGTCTCGAGCCCGATGATGGCCTCCACGACCTTGTCGGTGTCGGTGCTGCCGGCCTTCTCCACCGCCTGCACCCAGAGGTTGAAGCCGATGTAGTGGGCCTCCATCGGGTCGTTGGTGACGCGCTTGTCGTCCTTGATGAAGCCGTGCCAGGCCTTGATGAAGGCATCGTTGGCGGGATCATCGACGCTCATGAAGTAGTTCCAGGCGGCCAGATGGCCCACCAGTGGCTTGGTGTCGATGCCGGAGAGCTCCTCCTCGCCCACGGAGAAGGCGACGACCGGGATGTCCTCGGCGGAGAGGCCCTGGTTGCCCAGCTCCTTGTAGAAGGGCACGTTGGCGTCGCCGTTGATGGTGGAGACCACGGCGGTCTTCTTACCTTGCGAGCCGAACTTCTTGATGTCCGCGACGATGGACTGCCAGTCCGAGTGACCGAAGGGGGTGTAGTTGATCATGATGTCCTCCTCGGCCACGCCCTTCTGCTTGAGGTAGGCCTCGAGGATCTTGTTGGTGGTGCGCGGGTAGACGTAGTCGGTGCCCGCCAGCACCCAGCGCTCCACGCCGACGTCGTTCATCAGATAGTCGACCGCCGGGATGGCCTGCTGATTGGGCGCGGCGCCGGTGTAGAAGACGTTCTTCGACGACTCCTCACCCTCGTACTGGACCGGGTAGAAGAGCAGGCCGTTGAGCTCCTCGAACACCGGCAGCACGGACTTGCGGGACACCGAGGTCCAGCATCCGAACACTGCGGCCACCTTCTCCTTCTCGATCAGCTCACGGGCCTTCTCGGCGAACAGGGGCCAATCCGAGGCGGGATCCACCACCACGGCCTCCAGCTGCTTGCCGAGCACGCCTCCCTTCTTGTTCTGCTCCTCGATGAGCATGAGCATGGTGTCCTTCAGGGTCGTCTCGCTGATGGCCATGGTGCCGGACAGCGAGTGCAGCACACCCACCTTGATGGTGTCCGCCGCCGCGAGCGCACCGGACAGGCACAGGCTCAGATCCGGCGCTCACGCCGATGAGCGAGGTCTTGAAGAGTTCGCGTTTCCGCATTCGATGGACTCCCGAATCTTGTGTCGTCAATAGGACGGCGGCGCACGATGCGCTCGCCGCTACGACATGAGCAAGGCCCGTGCCACGAAGCCAACCCGCTCATCGGGCTCGCGTTTTGGTTGAGCAATGGGGAGAAAACGCCATCGACCGCACCAAGGCCGTGCGCCGCGTCCGTTACCGTGCACAACAAACGCCCCATCTTGGGGCGCGCGTCGCCGGCCAATCGACGTCAGCCCGACTCGGCAGGCGGAGACGCCGGGGCCGGGTACCAATGGCCCTCGGGCACCAGCTTGGGCTCGGGCGGATCCGCGACGTAGGCCGGGGTCATGATCGCAACGCCATACTCGTTGAACACGTCCAGGATGTTCCGGTGCAGCGCGGTGTAGAGCTGCATCATGTGCCTGGGGTCGGTGCAGTGGGCGTTGAGCTCGTAGGTCACGGCGAAATCCCCGAGCGCCTTCTGCAGCACGAAGGGCTCCGGCTTCTTGAGCAGGCCAGGCGTGCGATCCGCGGCGAGCTTGAGCATGGCCTCGACTTGCCGCCAGGGGGTCTCGTAGCCGATGCCGACCGTGGTATGGAGGATCAGCCCCTGCTCATCGGCCAGGGAACTGTAGTTGACCACCTCGCCGCTCAGGATGGCGGTGCTCGGGATCGATACCTCCTCGTTCTTGAGGGACCGCAGCCGCGTCACCAGCACCCGCATCTCCAGGACGTCGCCGATGGTGTCGTTGATCCTGACCCGGTCCCCGACCCGGAACGGGCGCCGGTAGACCAGGCTGTAGCCGGCGATGATGTTGGCGATGATGGACGAGGACCCGAGGGAGACGATCAGGCCGATCAGGAGCGAGATGCCCTTGAAGGCCTCCGAGTCCGAGCCGGGGATATAGGGATAGGCGACCACCACGGCGAAGATCAGGACCAGCACGCGCAGGATGCGGTACGTGGGCCAGGCCCACTCCCGCTCGAAGGACGCCAGGGCGACGACCCCGCTGTCGATGTTCTCGAAAAAGACTCGGATCATGCGCAGGACGTAGCGGGTGACGAAGTACAGAACGACCAGGAACACCAGGTCCGGGATCGTCGCCATCACCGATTGGCCCATGGTGCGCAGGGGCGACAGGACGAGGTCGAACAGCCAGGCCGCGAAGGGGCGGGTCCAGGGGTAGAGACCGAGCACGAAGTTCAAATAGGCGTACACGAGCAGGGCCAGCAGAACGAACTGGACCGCCCTGATCAGCCCGCGCAGGATCTTGGCGAGCTGCTGTGCCCTGACGAAGCGGGACGACTGCGTCTCCAAGGCCTTGAGGTAGCTCTTCAGGCGCCGCACGACGAAGTCGTCAAGGCTACCGAACGCCTTGCGAAAACCGAAGAACAGGCCCACCGCGACGAGTGTCACCCCCAGGGCGTAGAGGCTGTTGCGCAGCAGCACCGGCGGGCTCCGGTCCACTCGGTAGTCAGTGATCGTCTCCTGGAGCCGCAGCTGGACCGTCTCGGCGAGAAGCTTGCGATCGACCCCCTCTATCTCGGCGTCGAGGTCGAACATGTCGAATACAATTCGATCCCCGATCATGATCCGCATGCGGTCGTTCATTTCATCGATGGTGACGTCGCCCGGAGCGATCTCCTCGTCCGCGGCGATGGCGATGATGCGCCGCCGGATCTCCGCCGCGCGCCGTTGCGCGGGATATCCGGATATTCCCCTGACCGAGAGGATTAAGTGGCCGTCGACGACCACGTCGGCCTTCTCCCAAGGCGCCGCGCCGTTTTCCCGGGTCGCGTCCTGCGCATGCGCGGCGAACGCCGCGCAGAAGGTCCAGGCGAACAGGAGGATTTCCGCCGTGCGGCGGCACGACCTCGTCGCGTCCGCCAACCGACAACCAGTTCCGAATCCGAGCATCGCGAGCACCCCTTCCCGCCCGGGCTCGCTGTCTGAGCGCGGGACGCTGAATCAGATGATGAGCCGTCGACAAGCGGCGTCTGGACGGTGTGCTCGCATCAGTTGGTCAACCCGGGCGAAACACGCGGATAAAGTACCGCCGGCGCCCGCTGGCGTCGATAGATAAGCGGGGGCGGGTTGAGGAGGGGAAGACGGTCGCGGCAGCGGCTACCCAGGCTACGCGGGGCGCAGGATCTCCCCCAGCGCAACCGCGTCCTCGAGCGGCGGCTCGCAGCGGGTCCCGGCGCAGCGATAGGCCCTGGTCCCGGCGCCCGGGCGCATGGCCGCGAGCGTGCCAGGAAGATTCCGCTCGGCCGTGGGGATGGCGAGCACCATCCGGCGCGGGGCGAAATCGCGCTGGGCGATCGCCCGCCAGCGCTCCAGCTCGTCCCCTTCGCCGCGGATAACGATGGTTTCGGTCGGATTGAGATGCTCATCCAGGGCGGCGAGCAGGCTGGCGTGGGCGTAAGGGACTCGGCGCATCTGCCCGGCTGCGAGGGCCAGCGTGCCTTGCGCGGCCTCCAGATAACGCGGGTCTCCGACGAGGTGCCCCAGGCGCTGCAGCACTTGGGCGGCGATGCCGTTGCCGGCGGGGATGGATTCGTCGCTCAGGGGCTTGGGGCGGTGAATCAGGCGCTCGTGGTCGTCGGAGGTGAAGAAGAAGCCGCCGTCCTCCGCATCCTGGAAATGCGCCAGCAGGACATCGGCCAACTCGATTGCGAGCTCCAGATACGCCCTGTGCCAGCAGGCTTGCAGCAGCTCCAGCAGGGCGTCGATGAGGTTGGCGTAGTCGTCCAGATAGGCGTTGAGATGCGCCTTGCCGTCCTTGCAGGTGGCGAGCAGGCGTCCGTCCCGCCACAGATTCGCGCGGACGAAGTCCAAGGCCCGCCGCGCCGAATCCAGGTAGTCGGTCGTTGCCCAGAACGCGAGCCGCGCGGGCCATGCCCTTGATCATCAGGCCGTTCCATGCGGTGAGGATCTTCTCGTCGCGGCCGGGGCGCACCCGCCGCTCGCGCGCGCGAAAAAGCCGTTCCCTGGCCTGGGCGAGCAGCGCGGAGACCGCGTCCGCCGACTTGCCGAGGTCCGCGGCCACCGTTTGCGGGTCGCGATAGGTGTGCAGGTGCCAGCGCCCCTCGAAATTGGGGTCCAGATCCAGGCCGTAGACCGGCGCGAAGACCGCGTATTCCTCCGCCGGCAGGAGCCCTTTCACCTGCTCGCGGTCCCAGACGTAGAACCTTCCCTCGTGACCCTCGCTGTCCGCGTCCAGGCTGGAGTAGTAGCCGCCACGCGGGTCCTGCATCTCCCGCATCACCCAGTCCGCGGTGGCCTCGGCGGCGCCCCGGAACAGCGGCTTGCCGGTGATCTGCCAAGCGTCGCAGCACAACGCGAGCAGCGGCCCGTTGTCGTAGAGCATCTTCTCGAAGTGCGGGATCATCCAGCGCTCGTCCACCGAGTAGCGGCAGAATCCGCCGCCGAGCTGGTCGTTGATTCCGCCCTTGACCATGCACTCCAGGGTCTGGACCGCCATGCGCAGGGCCTGGTCCTCCGCGGTGCCGGCCGCTGCGGAGGCGGCGTGGTGGCGCAGCAGCAGCTCCAGGTTGGTGGGGTGGGGGAACTTGGGCGCCGTGCCGAAACCGCCGAACCGGGTGTCGAAGCTGTCGGCGAGCTGGCTCACGGCGGCCTCGATGGGCTCGTCGTCGGTGATCTCGGAGCCCCCGCTCCGCGTGGCCTCGACCTGACCCAGGGCCGCCATGAGGGAGCTGTTCTGCTCGCGGATGGCGTCCTCCCGCTCTCGGTAGGCGCCCTCCACGCGCTGCATCAGGTCGGTGAAGGCGATCAAGCCGTGGCGCGGCTCGCGTGGGAAGTAGGTGCCGGCGAAGAAGGGCTTGTGGTCGTCAGGGGTGAGAAAGACGGTCAGGGGCCAGCCGCCGGGGCGCTGGGTCAGAAGCTGGTGCGCGGTCTGGTAGATCTTGTCCAGGTCCGGGCGCTCCTCGCGATCCACCTTGATGTTCACGAACAGCCGGTTCATCAGCGCGGCGGTCTCGGGGTCCTCGAAGGACTCGTGCGCCATGACGTGGCACCAGTGGCAGGCCGAGTAGCCGATGGAGAGCAGGATCGGCTTGTCCTGGGCGCGTGCGAGACTGAGCGCCTCACCGCACCACGGCCACCAGTCCACCGGGTTGTGGGCGTGCTGCTGCAGGTAGGGGCTGGTGGCGTCGGCGAGACGATTGGCGGGGGCGGAGGGGTCCGACATGGGAGGCACCTCGGTGCGGCGGTTCGTCACCCGGATAGTGGGTGCGCCACGGACGACCTCCAACCGGCCACGGCAATCCGGTCCTTATCTGATACGCTTTATCGCTTCGCAGAAGAGGTAGCAGCGACATGAACGCCCCCGCCATTCGACTCAAGAAGGATCAGGAACGCCGCATGCTGGCGGGACACTGCTGGGTTTACAGCAACGAGGTGGACACCGAGGCCACGCCGCTCAAGGCGTTCGAGCCCGGACAGCCAGTGGAGGTGATCAGCCAGAGCGGCCGCTGGCTGGGTTTCGGCTACGTGAACCCGCACTCGCTGATCTGCGCGCGGGTGGTCAGCCATGATCGCCGGCGCCCGCTGACCCCCTCGCTATGGGTGCAGCGGCTGCGTTCCGCCCTTGAGCTGCGCGAGCGGCTCTACCGCCGCCCCTTCTACCGCCTGGTCTTCGGCGAGAGCGACGGCCTGCCCGGACTGGTGGTCGACCGTTATGGCGACCTGCTCTCGGTTCAGATCACCACCGCCGGCATGGACAGGGCGCGCGCCGAAATTCTCACCGCCTTGGAGCAGGTACTCCGGCCGCAGACCATCATCCTGCGCAACGACACCAAGGTTCGCGAGCTGGAAGGTCTGACGCTGGAGGTGGAAACGGTGCTCGGCGAGGCGCCGGATCAGCTGGAGCTCACGGAGAACGACACCCGTTTCCTGGTCTCGCCGCTGAGCGGCCAGAAGACGGGCTGGTTCTACGACCAGGCCGAGAACCGAGCCCGCCTCGCCCGGTTCGGGGTCCCGAATCGGGTGCTCGACGTGTGCAGCTACGTCGGCGCCTGGGGCGTCCAGGCCGCCGTCGCCGGCGCCGAAGAGGTGGTCTGCGTCGACAGCTCGCCCGCGGCCCTGGAGCAGGTCGGAGAGAACGCGGATCGAAACGGCGTCGTCGCGCGCATCAGCGGCCTGCAGGGAGATGCCTTCGACGTGCTGCGCGTGTTGCGTGAGCAGGAGGAGCGCTTCGACCTGGTCATTCTGGACCCGCCCGCGTTTATCAAGCGGCGCAAGGACGAGAAGGAGGGCGCTCAGGCCTACCAACGGCTGAACCGCCTGGGTCTCGAGCTGCTGGAGAACGGGGGCCTGCTGGTGACCTCGTCGTGCTCCTACCACATGGGACGTGACGCCTTCCTGCGCATCGTGCAGCAGGCCGCCCGCCGCGCCGGGCGCAGTCTGCAGCTGCTGGAAGTGGGCGGCCAGGGACCGGACCATCCGGTGCATCCGGCCATCCCGGAGACGGCCTATCTCAAGACCTTCGTCCTGCGGGCACTGCCCCAGCTCTGAGCGACTCGAATCGAGTGGCGACAATCTAGCGTAAAGTCATATTCTTGCCTAGAATTGCTCATGCAACGCCTCACCCTGTGGCCCGATTCGAACTGTCCTGGAGAAGCAAACGTGCCGCAACTCTTCCCGATTCACACCTTGAGCGCCGTATGGCCCTGTCAAAAACGATTTCAGGGGAACCGCCCGCCGTGGCGACTGGCGGCGCTCCTCACCCTGCTCCCGCTGATCGGGTCGCTCGCCGGTTGTGCCTCAACACCACCGGAAACACGCCTCGTCGCCGATCAGGTGGTGGTCAAGAAATCCGAGCGCAAGCTCATGCTCATGCAGGGCGGCAAGCCGATCCGCGAGTATCGGGTCGCCCTCGGCGACAACCCGTACGGCCACAAGATGTATCAGGGCGACGAGCGCACGCCCGAAGGTGACTACATCCTCGACTGGCGTAACCCCCGCAGCAATTTCTACAAGTCGATCCACGTCTCCTACCCGAACGAGCGCGACCGGCTTTTCGCGCGCGCCCTGGGCGATGACCCGGGCGGCATGATCATGATCCACGGCCTGCCGAACTACCTGCCCGCGAACGCCGCGCTAGCGAACTACAACCGGCGCGACTGGACCGACGGCTGCATCGCCGTGGACAACAAGGAAATGGACGAGATCTGGCAAGCGGTCAGAGACGGGACACCGATTCGCATCCTGCCCTGACGCAGCGGCCGGTCCGCATCGTCTCGGATACGCCCGCGACCGGTTCTGAGAAGATAGTCACGAACGCCGTGGAGGCCAAAGGATAGGCTGTAGTCGGTGCCGAGCCTCCGCCTGACGACCCTGTTCGGGGCTCGGCGTCATCTGAAGCCCGGGAACCCCAGTCCCGCGCCATCGAGGGGCCGGACCTCGGCATACAACGACCATGTCCGCGGGGCGTTTGCAACCGGACCCGCGGCCAACTGAACGAAGCGAGGGAAGTCCGTGAGCAAGAACAACAACCCCATTGAAGTGACCGTCCACACTGAGGTGAACGGCCCTTTCCGACCCAAGCTGAAGGACTGGGAAAAAGGCATTCAAGCGGAGTTCCTGCAGACGTTGCGCGAGCTGGATCTGGGACTCGCCGCCAACCTCGAGGACCGTTCTCCAGAGCAGCCGAAGCGTTGAGCCTCCGAGCGGCCGGCCGAACCCTGCCGACCGCTCGGGGAGCGCCAGCTTCCAAGCCGAACGGGTGCCGCGGCTCTCGATTGCCGGCGTGACCGCTGATCCCGGCACTCGAGAACCAGCGTCGGCGGCGAATCGAGCCGGAAAGGCCGGGATAGAATCTCCCCGCCCCACGCTCTGGCGGAGCAAGCGCGACACCGACGCCGTACCAGGGCCGCCGAGCGCGCGGCCTACCAGCATCCCCCCTCGGTCGCCCGACCCAGCGCACGGACCCGACCGAATCACCAGAGCCCCGGGTGGTCAATGCCGTCCCTTCAGATGCAAGGCAGCGCGGCACGGCGATAGAATGCCTCGACACGGCGCCACCCCTGGACACTCCCTCGGGGTCGCGACCAGGCTTCTCATCGTCCTCGTTTGCTACTCAGGGTTCGTCTCCATGCCCATCTTCTGTTCCCGCATCACCGCCCCCTTGCTGGTTTGGATCCTGGCCCTGCTGCTCCTTCAGGGTTGCGGGTCGTCCGCCGAAGCGCCCGTCGCGGCGCCCGACTCAGGCGCAACGGACACGGATCCGCGCCAGGTGGAGGTCTTTTTCGCGACCGACCGCGCGCGCGACGACGGGACCAACGCAAGCTTCGGGTCGGAGCGCGGCCCCCTCGCCTACGGCGTGGCCGGTATCGGCATACCGCCGAACCACGAGATCGGCCGCCACGAGACGCCCTCGGTGTTCAAGTTCGAATGGTCCCCGGACGAGCGCAAGCACATCTCCGTGCGCGACCTGCAGCCGCTCGATCGGGACGAGTTCTTCGAGCGCCTGGCCTTCGCCATCAACCTCTCTCCCAACCGCAGCGTCATGGTGTTCGTCCACGGGTACAACACCGACTTCGAGGAGGCCGTCCGCCTGTTGGCCCAGTTCGCCACCGACCTCAAGTTTTCCGGCCCCGTGTTGCTCTTCAGCTGGCCCTCCCAGGGCGGCGTCACCGCCTATTCGGTGGACGAGACCAACGCGGAGTGGGCCCAGCCGCATCTCGGCAAGGTGCTGAATGACCTGCTGGACCTGACGCCCGCACGCCAGGTCTACCTGGTCGCACACAGCATGGGCAGCCGCGTCATCACCCGCGCCTACAACAGCCTGGCGGGCGATCGCACCGTCTACGGTCCGAACCCGATGCGCGAGATGATCCTGGTCGCGCCCGACATCGATGCCGACGTCTTCCGCCAGGACATCGCGCCGCGCCTCGCGCGCAACGGGATTCACGTGACCCTCTACGCCTCGTCCGCGGATCGGGCGCTGATGGCCTCAAAAGCATTCCACGGCTACGCGCGCGCGGGTGATTCCGGCGACGATCTGGTGATCGTGCCGGGGGTGGAGACGGTGGACGCGAGGGATGCCCAGGGGGGGCTGCTCGGGCACTCCTACTTCGCCGAGGACCGGCGCATCATGGAGGACATCTTCGGCATCGTGCAGACCGGTCAGCGGGCCGACAACCGATTCGGCCTGCAAGCGGTCGATGTCCCCGCTGGCCGCTACTGGACCTTCCGCAAATAGGCTTCCCCGCCGTTTGTCGCCGGGCTCATCCCGGCGGCTCCCGCTCCTTCAGTGCGGCGGGGCGGGGGATCACAGAGCGAGGTCGATGGCACGGACCAGCAGTCCGGGAAGCAGGCTGCTCGCGGTGGATCGGCCCCCGTAGCTGGACGCGGACATGATCAGCTCGCGCTCGCTGGTCAGCCGCTCCAGGCGGTCCCCGAGCAGACGGTAGAGGGAGTCGTCGAAGCGCATGACGTTGACCGGCGCCACCAGCTCGCCGTTCTCCGCCCAGAAGGTGCCGAACCGCGTCATGCCGGTGATACGGCAATCGTTCCGGTCCGCGTAGTTCAAGTACCAGAGATTGCCGATGAAGAGGCCGTTGCCGAGCGATGTCGGCACCTCGGCGGCGGCCAGGTCGCCCGCATCCATGCTCAGGGACTCGGGGTAATCACCAGCGGCGTTGACCGCCACGCCGTACTCCTTTCCGGCGCGGCTGTCCGCGAGACAGTCGCGAAACCGCCCGCCCTCGAGCAGCGTGACGCTCCGCGGCAGGTCGAACCCCTCCGGCGTGAAACCCGGCGTCAGGCCCCTGGCATGCTCCTCCCGAAGGCTGACCTTGGGACTCAGCCGCAGCTCGCCCCGAGCCAGGCGGAGCAGCGGGGTCTGCGCGGTGCGGTGGTCCTTGAGACCGAAACCGCCCCAGGCGAGGATGTCCATGAGCTCCTGCACCGCGGCGGGGGCCAGGTAGGCACGGTATCGTCCCGGCGCGATGGTGCGCGCCGGACGCGCCATGATCTCCAGGCCCCGGCGCATGGCATCCAGCTTCCTGCGAAGCCGCTGCGGCGACCAGGCGAAACCGCTGTAGCTGTCCTTCAAGGCCTTGTCCCGCCGGAGGTAACAGCTCCAATCCAGGTTGAAGCTCCGGCTCTGGTGCCAGTGGCGATGGCCGATGGAGCTCGCGAAACCGCGTCGGACATCCCCGCTCGCCCAGATGCCCACCAGGTCCATGCCGGTCGCCGCCGCCGCCAGATCGGCGACCGCGTCGCGCGCATCCGGGAGATCGCTCCCCGCGCGGCTGTCGCTCTCCGCCGGGGTGGTCGAGTAGTCCAGGTAGGGATCCTCGGGCACGTGAAGGATGCGCTCGCGCAGCCTGCTCAAGATCGCGCGGCCGGTCTCGAAATCGCCAGTCGCGTCGCCGCTCAGATCGCATCCGCCCTCCGCCTGACGGCGGCCAGAAATCAGGGTGACCCCCAACCTGGAACGGCGCACGCTCCCCGCCTGCCGGATCCGGCCGCCGCTGAGCCGAACGAAATCCGAGTCCTCGCCTTCCAGGTTGCACAGCAGGATCTCGCCGCCCGTCAGCCCGGCGTTAAGCCGATCAACGAGGGAGAAGAAGCCCGCGGGGCTCATTCCCCACCCCCGAACACCGTCACGTCGCGGAACAGGCACGGCGGTGCGGCATGGCCGACGAAGACCGACTGGTTGGGCTCCCCCTTCCCGCAGTTGCTCACGCCGCGCACCTCGAGTCGATCGCGGCCCGCCACGCCAGCGAGACTGCGCCAGAAGTCGGCGGATACGCCGCGATAACCCGGATTGCGCACCAGGCCCCGCAGCTCGCCATCCTCGATCAGCCGCCCCAGCTCGCAGCCGAACTGGAACTTGTTGCGGCTGTCGTCGATCGACCAGGAGCGGTTGGTGTCCATGAGGACGCCGCGCTCGACGCGCCCGATCAGCTCGTCGAGGCCGCCCTCCCCCGGCTCGAGATTGATGTTGGCCATGCGGTCGATGGGGGGGCGGTCCCAGTCGCTGGCCCTGGCATTGGCGACCCCGCGGAGTCCGCTGCGAAGCTGCGACAGGCGCCCGCCCAGCGGACGCTCCAGGATGCCGTCGCGGATCAGGTACTCGCGCCGCGCAGGGGTCCCCTCGTCATCGAAGGCGTAGCTGGCGAGCTCTCCGGACACGGAGGGGTCGAAGGTGACGTTGAGCAGCTCCGAACCGTAGCGGTAGCGCCCGAACAGCTCGGGCGTCACGAAGCTGGTCCCGGCATAGTTGCGCTCGTCGCCCAGGATGCGGTCGAGCTCCAGCGGGTGGCCGATGCTCTCGTGGATCTGCAGCGCCATCTGGCTCGGCATCAGCACCAGGTCCATCCTGCCGCACGGACATTCCGGTGCCTCCAGCAACGCGATGGCCTCCTCCGCCACCCGCTCGGCCTCCGCCGGAAAGCCCACCATATCCAGACGCTCGAGCCCGCCCTGGCCTGGCCAGTCCGCCCCGCCGCCGTGGCGAGTCTGGGTCTGGCTGCCGTGAGTCGCGACCGCCGCCAGCCCCGGCCGTACGAACTCGTGCACCTGCAGCGCGCGGCCACCCTCGCTGCTCACCAGGAGCTGGGAGACCTTGCGGTAACCCAGCCAGGCGGACCAGTCGACGATGCGCTCGTCGATCTTCAGGGCAGCGCAGGCGCTCGCAAGCAGCTCGAGCTTGTCCGCAACGCTCCGGGCCTGCCAGGGAACGCGAACCGCCGCGCGGTAATCGCCCCTGGCATCGGTGCGGGGATAGAGCGCGCCGTCGAACAGACCCAGGCGGGCATGCACACGCGCCCACTCCAGGGCACGCTCGGCGGCAGCACGCAGGCCGGGGAGGGTCAGGTCGGCGGTCGCGGCGTATCCGACCCCCTTCCCCTTGACCACCGTCACCATCGCCCCGGCCGACAGGTCGAGCTCGCTGGGCTCGGTTACGCCCTGGCGCACGGAGAGAAGCTCCTGCTCCGCGACCACCAGGCGCAGGGTCCAATAATCACCCGGGGGGCGGGAGGCGGCGTATTGCTCGGCAACGGCGAATGCGCGTTCCATTAGATTCGGAGATGGTCAGGGGAAGGGAGTGACGTGTAACCGATGATCGGCCAGCTCACGCTACTGAGGCAATGCCTCCACGGCGCGAACCTTGTCGCTGTCGAGGCCGGCGGACCCAAATCGGACCGTCATGGGAGACAAGGAATGGTCGGGGTGAGAGGATTCGAACCTCCGGCCCCTACGTCCCGAACGTAGTGCTCTACCAGGCTGAGCTACACCCCGATTCAGTAGGTTCGCGAGACGGCGAAATCGGCCATCTCCTCCAACGCGGTGCGTTGGGCCGACTCGGGAAGCGCGGCGACGGCCTGTTTGGCCTCTTGCGCATATCGGCGTGCGAGCGCGGTAGTGTAGTCGATGGCCCCGGTCGATTCAATCGCGGCGGCAACCAGCTCTATGTGCTCGCGTCCGCCGTTCTCGATCGCCTCGCGCAGCTGTTTGCGCATCCCGTCGCCGCCGGTCTCCATGGCGCGGATGACCGGGAGGGTGGGCTTGCCCTCGGCCAGGTCGTCGCCCAGATTCTTGCCGAGCTGCTCGCCATCGGCACGGTAGTCGAGGGCATCGTCCACCAGCTGAAACGCGATCCCGAGCTTGAGGCCATAGTCCGCCATGGCATTCTCCTGCGCCGCCGGCATTTCCGCGAGCACGGCGCCGAGTCGGGTTCCGGCCTCGAACAGGGTCGCGGTCTTGCGCCGAATCACCTCCATGTAGCGCTCCTCGGTGGTGTCCGGATCGTTGCAGTTGAGCAGCTGGAGAACCTCTCCCTCGGCGATGCGGTTGGTGGCGTGCGAGAGGATGTCCATCACCCGCATCAGGTTCACATCCACCATCATCTCGAAGGCGCGGGAGTAGAGGAAATCCCCGACCAGGACGCTCGCCTCGTTGCCCCAGCGGGCGTTGGCGGTCTCGCGGCTGCGGCGGAGCTCGGAGCCGTCCACCACGTCGTCGTGCAGCAGGGTCGCGGTGTGAATGAACTCGACCACCGCGGCGAGGTCGATGTGCCGGTCGCCCTGGTAGCCGCAGGCACGCGCGGACAACAGCACCGCCAGGGGCCGCAAGCGCTTGCCGCCGCTGTTGACGATGTAGTGACCGACCTGGTTGATCAGCACCACGTCGGACTGGAGCCGACGCAGGATCAGGCGGTCGACCGCTTGCATGTCGTCGGCGACGGGCGCTCGGATTTGGGAGAGTTGCATACGAATCAGGGATCGAAAATGGCCCGCCGGGATGCTATGGGCGGGAAAATGGGCTGTCAAGCCGGGCGAGCCGCGGCGGGAGATCGCCCTGCGGTCACCACTCAACCGCGGACCCACCATCAGTTTGACGCGACCGAGGAGGCCAGGATACACTTCCGCTTCTTTTTATTCCGCTCCTGGCTCTGCGGGGCGGATCGAAACAGTCATTCCTGGGGATTGCAATCATGTACGCGGTCATTCAAACCGGGGGCAAGCAGTATCGTGTCGCCGAGGGCGACACGCTCAAGGTCGAGAAGCTCGCCGCCGACACGGGCGCCACCGTCGAGCTCGACCGGGTCCTCATGGTTGCCGACGGCGAGAACGTCAAGGTCGGCAAGCCGTACCTCGAGGGCGGCAAGGTCACGGCAACCGTCGAGGCTCACGGCCGCGCCAAGAAGGTCAAGATCCTGAAGTTCCGTCGGCGCAAGCAGTACCTGAAGCGCCAGGGCCACCGCCAGTGGTACACGGCGATCAAGATCACCGGCATCAACGCAGGCTGAGGAGGACGGCAGCATGGCACACAAAAAGGCAGGCGGCAGTTCCCGCAACGGCCGCGATTCTGAATCCAAACGCCTGGGCGTCAAGGTCTTCGGCGGCCAGAAGGTCAGCGCGGGCAGCATTATCGTGCGCCAGCGGGGAACCAAGTTCCACAACGGCGTCAACGTGGGCTGCGGGCGGGACCACACCCTGTTTGCGCTCAGCGACGGGATGGTCAAGTTTGAGATCAAGGGCCCCAAGAACCGCAAGTACGTCAGCGTTCAAAGCGCCTGACATCCTGCCAGCAAGCGGCCGCGGAAAGCCTCGTCCACCGGCGGGGCTTTTTGCGTTAGGGACATGAAATTCGTCGACGAAGCCCACATTCGCGTCGAGGCCGGCGACGGCGGCAATGGCTGCGTGAGCTTCCGGCGCGAGAAGTTCATCCCCAAGGGCGGGCCCGACGGGGGCGACGGGGGCGACGGGGGTAGCGTCTACCTGCTGGCGGACGCCAGCCTGAACACCCTGGTGGACTTCCGCTACCGCAGAGTGCGCAAGGCCGAGCGCGGCAGCGACGGGTCGGGACGCAACATGACCGGTCGCGGCGGGCACGACCTGCTGGTCCGGGTCCCGGTGGGCACTCGCGTGTTCGAGGAGGAGACCGGCGAGCCGATCGGCGAGCTCGTGCACGACGGCGAGCGTCTGCTCGTGGCGCGCGGCGGCTTCCACGGCATCGGCAACGCCCGCTTCAAATCCAGCACCAACCGCACCCCCCGCCAGTCGACACCGGGTACACCGGGAGAGCGCAGGGATCTCCACCTGGAGCTCGTCCTGCTCGCCGACGTCGGTCTGCTCGGCTTTCCGAACGCGGGCAAGTCGAGCCTGATCCGCAAGGTCTCCTGCGCGCGTCCCAAGGTGGCGGATTACCCCTTCACGACCCTGTACCCGAACCTCGGCGTCGTGCGCCTGGGACGGGACCGCAGCTTCGTGATCGCGGACATTCCGGGCCTGATCGAAGGGGCGGCCGACGGGTCCGGCCTCGGCACCCGGTTTCTGAAGCATCTGGCGCGCACCCGGCTGCTGCTCCACCTGGTCGACATCGCGCCGCTGGACACCAGCTGCGACCCCGCCGAGCAGGTCCGCTCCATCGAGACCGAGCTGGAGCGATACGGGGAGGGGCTGAGCGAAAAGGAACGCTGGCTCGTGCTCAACAAACGCGACCTGCTCGAACCCGCGGAATACGAGCGCAGGCGCGAGGAAATCCTGGCGCGACTCGCCTGGAACGGCCCGGTCTACGGAATCTCCGCGGTTACCGGCGAGGGCACGGCGGCGATGATGGAGGACCTGATGCGCCACCTGGAGCAGAATCGTCCTCCCGCACCTGAGTCGGACACGGACGATTCGGATTCCGACGACTGGCATCCCCTGGATTGAGGCCCAAGCTTCACCCGCCAACCCGATGATGACGCGAGAGAGAATCCCCCACACCCGACGCTGGGTCGTGAAGATCGGCAGCGCCCTGCTGACCCGCAACGGCCAAGGGCTCGATCGCCAGGTGCTGGCCCCCTGGGTGGATCAGATGACCGCCTTCCGCCGATCCGGCGGCCACCTCGTGCTGGTCTCCTCCGGGGCGGTGGCCGAGGGCATGTCCCGCATGGGCTGGACTCGCCGGCCGAAGTCCCTGCATCAGCTCCAGGCCGCCGCCGCCATCGGTCAGATGGGCCTCATCCGCGCCTACGAGGACTGCTTCCAGAAACGCGGGCTGCACACCGCCCAGGTGCTCCTCACCCGCGACGATCTGGCCGACCGCGAGCGCTATCTCAACGCCCGCAGCACCCTGCGCGCCCTGTTGGCCCTGGGGGTCGTCCCGGTGGTCAACGAGAACGACACCGTGGCCACGGACGAGCTGAGATTCGGCGACAACGACACCCTCGCCGCCCTGGTCGCCAATCTCATCGAGGCGGAGTTGCTGGTGCTGCTCACGGACCAGGACGGGCTGTTCGACCGCGATCCCCGCTTCCACGCGGACGCGGCCCTGATCTCGGAGACCCGGGTCGACAACCCGCAGCTCGACGCGGTGGCCGGCGGCAGCGTGACCGGCCTGGGCACCGGCGGCATGGTGACCAAGGTGAGGGCGGCCCGGCTGGCGGCGCGCTCCGGCACCCCGACCATCATCGCTCCCGGGAGCGGCGATCAGGTACTCACCCGCATCCAGGCGGGCGAGCCGGTCGGCACCCTTCTAGCACCCGTGCAGGAGGCCCAGGCCGCCCGCAAGCAATGGCTCGCCGGACAACTCCAGGTGCGCGGCCGGCTGACCCTGGACGCGGGCGCCGTCAAGGCCCTGCAGACGCAGGGCAAGAGCCTGCTGGCGGTGGGGGTCAACGCCGTCCACGGCGCCTTCGCCCGCGGGGAGGTGGTGGCCTGCGTGGACGAGCATGGGCGCGAGGTCGCACGCGGCCTGGTCAATTACGACGCCCTGGAGACCTCGCGCATCAAGGGCCAGCCCAGCTCCCGCTTCGAGGAGATCCTCGGCTACCTCGACGACGCCGAGCTCATTCACCGGGACAACCTGGTCCTCCTGTAGATTACCGCCCGGACCCTATTGCCCGATGGGGCTGCCCTCACCTCGTCCGAACAGGCTGAACCCGGCGTTCACTGCCCGTCCATGCGCTCAGGAAGGCGGCGGATACGCTTGAGAGAAAGGCGCGATTGGACGACCGAGATCGCCCACACGATCCTACCGGCCATCCAGTGACGCCCTGGGACGGTTCAACGCCGCGCTGAGACGAAGCCGGCCGCTGCTGCAACGCACAAGTCACTTCCCGAACCACTGCAGCCACTCGGGGCTCGCCCCTTGACCTACCGCAACAGGACGCTTTGCAGACTGTCGCAGTCAACCCCGTATTCGTCTCTGTTCGGTGACCTTCAGCCCTTGGCGTTTCCGGGGTGTGCGTCCGAGGTACAGCGGAAAGGCCTCACTCGCCATGTCCGGGAGTGCCGGGTGGCCGCGCGTAATGGCTCACCCGCGGCTCCCACAGATCCGGAAGGGCCCAATTCGGGCATCCGGCTCCTCGATCGAAGCGCTGCGCCCCGAAAAAAGTGCGCACCCAGGGTCTGAAGAGGACACTGCATACCTGGTGCCTACCCCGCCCGATCCGCAATCCCCTCTCGTTGTGTGAAGATGCTTGCGCGGCCCAAAGTCCACGACATCTGTCCCGCCAGAGGTACCATAGTCCGGTCGGCGGCTTCCCTCCCACGGGTCCTCTGGGGCAAGTTCCGCGCGCTCGATGGCACTCTCTGCCGACTCGGATTGCTTAGATGGCGGCTAGGCAACCGCCCTGCGCACCGCAAGAAACATGGTCTGAAAATGCCCACCGACTGGTTTAGAGCGCAGGCACGGACCAGACGACAGCCCGATCTTGCCTGCATCCTGAGCGCCGTGCAGGGCGAGAAGACAAAGGGAAAGCAGCAAGATGGGAGCAACACGCCAGAGGCGGAGCACCAGGGCGATGGATCCGATCGCGACCAGGATCCGCCAGCCGCCGGCGTGCAGGACAAGGAGGCGGTAGAACCCCCTGCGGCGAATCATCGGCAGGGGAAACTGATCCTGGATGCCACGGTCGCCGAGCAGGCGATTCGCTATCCGACAGACCTGAGCCTGCTCAATGAGGCACGGCAGTTCAGCGAACAGATCATCGACCGGCTCTATCCCCACACCGGGTGGACACGCAAACCGCGGACCTATCGCCAAAAGGCGCGCAAGTCGTTTCTAGCGGTGGCCAAGCGGCGGCGTCCTGGACGCCAGATCCTACGCCGGGGGATCAAACAGCAGTTGCAGTATCTGCGCCGCAACCTCGGTCATATCGAACGGCTGATGGACACCTGGGCGATGGGCACGCCAATGCCCTTGCCGCGTTGGTTGCTGCATCGCTACTGGGTCATCCAACATCTGTACGCGCAGCAGTGGCAGATGTATCGAACCAACACCCGGCGCTGCGACCATCGTATCGTCAGCATCAGCCAACCGCATGTGCGCCCGATCGTGCGGGGCAAACAGAACAAGGCCGTGGAGTTCGGTTCCAAGCTCAGCGTCAGCCTCGATGGCGAGGGGCTCGCCCGAGTCGATCACCTGCGCTGGGACGCTTTCCACGAAGGTCATGATCTGCCCGCACAGGTCGAGGCCTACTCTAATTCACCGGCGCGATCTCAGTTGGCTGCCAGGACTTGTCAAAGAACGACGGCAGCGGGCTGTAGAGGCGCAAGATGGTGAACCAGCCCTTGTCGGGGTCCGTTTGTATCCAGTTGCCGCGATCGACGCCATCGGGCTGATCGGGGCTGAACCAGACGGTGGTGGTGCCATCCTCAGCCACCTTCGCCGCCGGTGAGGGATAGCTTTGGGAACCCGCACGCGGGTATTTCTGCGGCGTCTGCAGCATCGAGCGCGTCTGGTTGTCATAGACCGTGAACGACCAGAACGCCTTGGCCGGGATATCCTTGGGCAGCGTGACCTTGTAGGTTTTCGCACCGTCGAAGACATCGCCCGTGGCGTCCAGGAAAGCCATCAGATACTGCGATCCGACACCGGGGATGGTCATGATCATGCCAGGGCTGTCGAGCGTGTAGCCGTAGTAGAAGGCCGTGCGCGAATCGAGTGTGCGGGCGCCGGTCGGAGGCAGCGGTTTGAACACCCCGCCCTCGAACACCGGCGGCGGGGTCTCGAAGAAAGCGCCGCCATCCCAGAGCATGTTCCCCCACATCGACCCTTCGTAATAGGCCCAGTCCGGATGGGCGCCGTAGGGGCGCCAATTCAGCACCCGCCCGGCCGCCTGGCCGACGGCGGCGGCGTCGGTGAGGATCTTCTTCATGCGCTCGTCGGGCGTGAATTCCTTGCCCTTGACGATGCCGATGGCGGCGAGTTGGCCGGAGAGTTCCACGTCATAGCTGGTGGCGGGTTCGGCCTGGACGTTCTCGTTGATCCATTCGTAGAAGCCGAAATCACTAGGCGGGATGGTGTTGAACGACAGGTTGCTCGCCTCGACGAACTTCGTCTCGGGGATCGTCGGGTCTTCCCCGAGGCGGACCGCGCCGGTTAGCGCTTGCGCAATGCTGGTGCCGTAGGCGCCCTGCGCATAGGGGTAGATCTTCATGTTCGCCTTGACGTTCGCGACCGCCGGCTGGGGATCGTTGTCCACCAGGTAGGCGCGCGAGGCGTAAAGCACCCGGTTGGTCTTCGAATGAGCAACGAAGTAGCCGCCCTCGGGCAGCGGCCCGTCGTAGCCGGGACCGACGATCAGGTACTTGCCGCCCCGACCGCGATCCGGTCCCGGGCCGCCGACGTCGATGATCCACGAGAACCACATGTCGTTGATGGTGCCGACGCCATCCGACGGCTGTTCGATCACCATCGGGCCTTTTGAAAGGTCGATGACGGAGAGGTAGTAGACGGTGTCTGCGTTTCCTGTCAGGAAGAGGGACGCCGAGTCCAGCAGTTCAGGCGTGATGACAACGTCGTTGTAATCGGCTCCGATGCTCTGGAAGCCCTTGTGAAACCCCAGGGCAGACGCGCCGCGAAAGCTGTTGTTGTAGACATTCAGCGCGCGTGTGAAGTCGAGCGCATCGAAGACCTTCTGCGCGGTGTCGGCGCTTGGCGCGCCATCCTTGAAGTCCAGCGTTCCGATCGATGTTTCGACGCTGTCCGGCGCGCCAAGCGATTCAATCGTCTCTTTCGACACTTCGGCCTGTGTTGTGGCGGCCAGCGACACGGCCAGCATAAAGCCGCATGTCATGGGCATTCGGGGCATGGTGTGTTTCCTCTCGTCTTTTTGGATCATGTCGGTTGCTTTCATTGGCCGCGGGCCACCGGCGGCCCGGGGAACGTCCAGGTGCCGTCGACGATGGATTGTTCCGGTTCATACATGCGAACCGCGTAGTTCCAGCCGTCCATGATGGGCAAGCAGTTCTCCACCCCATCGCCGCAGCCGCCGAAGCGGATGGTATAGGACCCGTCGGGGTTCGGTTTTGCGGTCAGGTTGTTCAGGCTGTAGGCATTGAGGGCGTTCTTTTGAAAATAGCCCTTTGCGTTGTACAGACTGATTGACCAGAAGCCCTTGACCGGCACGTCTTTGACGGTCAATTCATAGTCCCCGACTGGCAGATTCGGTTGAACATTCACGTAGACGGCGTCCTTGTCGGGCAATCCGCCCCAAGCCGAGGCCGTGCCAATCATGAAATGCACCGGATTGACCTCTTCCTTCGAGCCGAAGGTATGAATGTAGCGTTTTAGGCCCTTCGCGAGATCGAGAATGGGCTCGAGCGTCGCCTCGTAGCTCGCCTGGTCATAATCGGGCATCGCGAAGGCCGCATTGGAGCCGGCGGAGATTTCGATTTTGTCCTGCAACGCATGTGCCGCGGCGAGGTCGGCCTCATCCTCGGGGTCTGCAAGGGTGCGGATGACCAGTGCGACGACCGGGGTGTCGAATTTGGCCAGGGTCAGTTGATACGCACCGCCGCCGTAGAAGACCTCGTTCACGTAGCCGTCGTTGTTGATGACCATCAACGACATGTAGCGCTTGCCGGAGTCGGGCAGGGTGACGGTCGCGCCATTGGAGATATCAACAACGGCGAGGCTGTAGAGCGTGTCACGGTTCATCCGAATGACGTTCTGCTTGTCGATCGGCGTCGGTGTCCGATTATGGTGCAGCTTGTTGACGCTACCCGCCAGCTTGATGATGCCTTCAAACTCCATATCGGTCTGCGCCCGATCGAAGTTGTCGACATTGACGGTGATGGCATCGGCGGCCGCCGTGAACGGCACCGGCGCGACAGCCATCACGACAGTCAGTGAAAGATACGAGAGATGTTTCATGGCGTTTGGGTCGTCCTGTGAATAGCCAATGGGTCGATGCGATCGCTGATCATTTGCAGCGACCTATTGTACGAGTTCGATCTCTCCAGGCCGCCAGGTCTTGTTGATCCAGGGCTCAAGCGGGCCATACATCCGCAGGATCGTGAACCAACTCTTTCCCGGCACGGTCTGCAGCCAGTTGCCTTTCTTGCCTTTGGGTGCCCGGGGCGCGAAATAGACGTCATACGACCCGTCCGGGTTCTGGGTCATGCCCTTGCTTTGGCTGCCGACCGTGGGAAAGCGCTGGCTGGTTTGCAACTGCGAGCGCGTCTGGGTGTCGTAGATGGTCACCGCCCAGAAGTCGTTGACGGGCACATCCTTGGGTAGGTGCAGCTTGTAGGTCTTGGAGCCGTCGAACGGCTGCATGTTGGAATCGAGCAGCGCCAGCGCATAGTCGGAGCCTTCGCCCGCATGCGTGGTGGCCATGGCCGGGGTCACGCCGCCCGCGTTGAAATAGTAAAGCACCCGTGCATCCAGCCCCATCGCCCCGTCCGCCTCAAAGCTCGTGTTCCGGTTGGCGAATGCGGTGGACCATACGCTGTTGGGATCGTCGGGATAGATCTTCACGCCGTCGAACCGCGGATGATAGGTGATGGTCCGCGAGGTGGCGTCGCCAATCGTGGCGGCCTCGGCCAGCAGCCGCTTCATCCGCTCGTCCGGGGCGAAGGGCTGTCCCTTGACGATGCCGATGGCGGCGATGGCGCCGCGCACCTCGGGACTGATCGCGTCGATCGGCTCGTCCTGAATGACTTGGTTTAGCGCATCGAAGTAGCTGAAGTCGCTTGGGAATACCGTATTGAATGCCTTGCTCGACATGTTGACGAATTCGGTCGCCGGCGGGTTCGCGACGTCTTTCAGCGGATAGACCTTCAGATTGGATGTGATATTCTCGACCGCGGGCTTCAGCCCATCCTTGATCGAGCCGCGCAGGAACAGAAAGTTGCGATTCGTCGGCGGTTTGAGCAGGAAGTAGCGATCCGGGACTTTGCCGGTATAGCCCGGAGGGACCACCAGATAGTTGCCGCCCTTGCCCTTGTCCGGACCCGTGACGCCCATGTTGCCGACAAAGCGCTGCCAGGCGTCGTCGAGAAATCCCAGCATGCCGGGCGGGACCTCGATCACGGTCGGGCCGTCGTTGGCGAGATCGGTGTAAGTGTAGGCGTAAAGCGTCGACGTGTTCGCGGTGACGACAAGGGTTTGGGAATCCAGCAGGTCTTCGAACAGGGCGATCTTGTTCGCGCCTCTTGCCCCGGCATCGGCAAGGCCCGTGCGAACCGCGTACATCGAAACAGCGCCGATGTTGTCGAGAAACACGGCCGTTCCTCGCATCCGGTCTAGGTTGTCGTAGACGGCGGCAACGGTGGTGTCCTTCGGCACGCCGTCGAAGAGCTCCAACGTGCCGATCGAGGTTTCGATTTTGTCGGGGATCGAGATGGAGTCCAGGGTTTCGGGAGAGACCTGAGCGAATGCCGGTCCAAGCGCGAAGACGAACGCGAAAGCACACGCGGAAGTCATCATTTGAGTCATTGTCGATCCACCTCTGCGGGTTTATGTTCCCTCGCAACGCTACCTGTTGTCCGCTGCCGGTTCTGCCCATTTCGCGCCAAATTCCAGGGGCGCGGCGGGGAGGTGGAGGTTGAGCGGCAGGCTCGCGATCGTCAGGGCGGCACACTTGCGCGATTATCTGGTGGTGATGCGCCGGATCGGGATGCCGGTCGATCGTGAACTCGCGCGGTCGCGTTTGCCGCCCCAAATCGAAGAGGCACCGGACCTCTATGTCAGCGTTCCTGTTGCGATCGAGTGGATCGCGCAATGCGGCCGTGACCTGGAGCCCATGGAACTTGGATATCTCGGTGCTCGGCAAGCGTCTCGGGCATCCATCAAGCCCACCCATCTGTCGGAGATGCTCGCGGCGCAGACCGGCTACAGGCGTCTGGAGGCCTTCATCCGCATCGCCTGTCGGGAGGACAATTGTCTCCGGGTGAGCCTGCGGCAGGAAGGTGACCAGACCCGCGTCATCTGTGACATGGTTCATTTGGGTCGCCACCCCTTCATCTGCTTTGCAGAGTGGCTGAACCTGCAAGGCGTCATGTCCATCATGAGCGACCTCGCCGGCCCGAACTGGTGCCCGCGTGAGCTGACCTTTGTGTCGCGCTATGCCCCACCTGAGCTTGCGCGGGAGGCCTTCCCCAACACCCGCATTCTCGTCGACCAAGCTTCCCCGTCCATCCTGATCGATAGCGCGCATCTGGCGCGCCCCTGTGGTGGCACGGCCAACCCGGCCGGCACTGTTGCAGACACGGGGCCTGTGTCTCTGGGGCAGGGAAACGGACCGGGCGAGCATGCCGAGGCCTGGGACTTCGTGAATCTCCTGCGGATGATCCTGCAACCCTATCTGAACGGCGGGCGCCCGGACCTTTCCCTGGTCGCCGAGATTGTGGGCATGAGCCCCCGAACGTTACAGCGCCGCCTTCAGCAGAGCGGCAGCTCCTATTCCCTGGTTCTACAGGAGGCGCGCTTCGATCTGGCGCGCGGTCTGCTCGACGACCCGGGGGCCAAGATCATCGATGTCGCCATGACGGCGGGCTACGACAACCAGCAACATTTCACGCGTGCCTTCCGCCGCTTCACAGGCCTCACGCCGACGCGGTATCGCCGAGCAATGGCTGGGAATTCTTGACCTGGTGACGTGATTCGCCTTTCGCCCTGACAACCGTGCCGCTCATTGCCGGAAAGTTGCCAACTCAGAGACTGAGACGGTCATTTCGTCGCACTCTGCATCGACTCGACATGGCGCCAGGGCATGCAATCCTGTCACGCGACACGTTATCAGTCTGGATCTAACGCGCGCGTCGGGGCAATAAGCCCCATCCATCGCTCCGGGGCCTCCCTCCACCGCCATGTTCACGATCACTGCGGCATGATCGCCGATCGGTGCGGCACCGCCCACGGTGACAACAGCGACGCCGTGCGCTTCCCGTCCGCGCGGCACTGATGCGCAACGCCGACGCGATCCTTGAGCAGGCGTGCATCCGGGTACTCAGGAATTCAATGTCCGGTTTGCCCGATTGACCAGACTTTCCTTGCCGGGAGGCCAGTGACCTACGTAGGAAACAGACCCCGCGAATCCCGATGTTGAGATACTAGGCGCAACCAAACTCCCCCAATTGCCTCCCCGTCCTGCGCGACCGCGGGAAGCTGGGTCCCGGTTTTAGCTCAGCGTCGCCACTGCCGCAGATCTTTCAGAATTTGGTGACGACCACGTTCTTGCCGTCTTCCGCACCAAGGTCGAACGTATTGCCGCTCAGGCGCGCAACAGTGCCGATCATCTCTACAACAAAAGCCGGATCGGTAGCGGCATTGATGACCAGCCCGTTGCCTTGGCCGTCCGAGACCACCAGGGTGGCGGCATCGGGCCTGGTAACGGAGATGCCCTCAGAAGGCGAAAGCACGGTCAGGTCGGCGTTGAGGAAACGCACGGTCATCGAGGACGGATCGCGGTTTGCCTCCACGAGGGTATCGGCGGCGCTGACGGCTCCGTCCTTCACCTTTTGCGCCAGGGTGCTCGCGGTCTGTCTGGCCTTCGCGGCGATGTCACGTGCCCGCTCACTTTCAGCCGCGTCTTTGATCGCGGCGATAGCCCGGTCCAATTGATCCTGCCAGCCCATTGTCATTTCCTCCGGTTGAACGGTTTTCTGGGTCGTATGGTTGGGTTTCGCTTCCGCGCGAATCATAGTCGCTTCTCGTCGGAATGCCACCGCGTTCGTCGGTGCGGGCCGGGTGCCGCGTTTCACCGGCAGCCAGGCCCAAACATCGCGGGAGCTTACCGAGCCTCACATGCCGCTTGGACGACCGGGACCTGCGCTCAAGGCAGATCGAACAGAAGGACCTCTGCGCCGCCGATGCCGCTGAGAAAAATGTCCGCTTCGTCTTCGATCGCCGCGCCGTCTCCGGCACCGAGTTCGTGTCCGTTGACCTCGACCCGACCCCTCGCCACGTGTACGTATGCGCGGCGGTCCGCCTGCACGGCGTGGACGACGGACTCTCCCGCTTCGAGATGCGCCCCGTACATCAAGGCTTCCTGGTGGGTGGCAATGGATCCGTCCCGCCCGTCCGGCGAGACCAGCAGCCTGAGCCGGCCGCGACGCTCGCTCTCGGGGAAGTTCCGCTGGTCGTAGGCCGGCTCTACCCCGGTCTCGTTCGGCACCAGCCAGATCTGCAGGAAGTGCACGGGCTCGTTCGGGGAGGGGTTGAACTCGCTGTGGCGCACGCCGTTGCCCGCGCTCATGCGTTGCACTTCTCCCGGGCGAATCAGCGAACCGTTGCCCATGCTGTCCTTGTGCTCCAGGGCACCCTCCAGCACGTAGCTAACGATCTCCATGTCGCGGTGCCCGTGGGTGGCGAAACCGCGGCCCGGCGCGACCACGTCGTCGTTTATCACCCGCAGGTTGGAAATGCCCATGTGCCGCGGATCCTGGTAGTCGGCGAAGGAGAAGGTGTGGCGGCTTTCGAGCCAGTCCAGCTTCGAGTGGCCGCGCTCGCTGGCGGGTCGAATCCTGATCATTGGCGTATCCCGTGAATGGCAATGGCGTTGCGGGTGAAGGTAGTTGCTGCTACACAGGGAAAAAACCGCGCCCGGAGTGGAAAGACTCTTTCGCGCCATGCAAAGACCGGACATTGGAACCCTCGAGACCTTCGTCGCCGTGGTCGAGTCCGGCGGTTTCAGCCGCGCCGCCGAGAAGCTGGAGACCACCCCGGGCGCGGTCAGCCGCCGAGTCTCGAGCCTCGAGGCGCGGCTGGGGTTGCGCCTGCTCAATCGCACTACCCGCAAGCTCAGCCTCACCGAGGCTGGGGAGCAGTACTTCCGGGACGTGAACGGGATACTTCAGGCCCTCACCGAGGCGGAAGACCGCATATCCCACCACGCCGGCGAGCCGACCGGCAACCTGCGGGTCGCCGCGCCCCTGTCGTTCGGCGTCCGCGCCCTCGCCCCGCTGCTGTCCGGGTTCTCGGCGCGCTTCCCGGCCCTGCGGCTGGCGCTGGACCTCGACGACCGCTTGGTGGATATCCTCTCCACCGGGGCGGACCTTGCGCTGCGCATCGGTCCGCTTGCCGAATCCAGCCTGGTGGCGAAGCGCATCGGCGAGATACGGCGGATCGTCTGCGCCGCGCCCGCCTACCTCGATCGCCACGGCGAGCCAGCGGTCCCCGCGGACCTGGCGCGCCACGCCTGCCTGCACTACAGCAACGTCGGACTCAAGGAGGAGTGGACCCTGATCGGCAAGCGGGGGACAGAGGTGGTGGAGGTGGACGGCCCCTTGTGCGCCAACAATGGCGACGTGCTGCGCGAGGCCGCGATCGGGGGGATGGGCATCGTCTCCCTGCCGGACTTCATCGTCGCCGAGGATTTGGCCGCGGGGCACCTGCGGGCGGTGCTGAGC
>CAVORB010000007.1:0-26446 GCA_963698495.1 uncultured Gammaproteobacteria bacterium
GGGGTACCCAGGCGTGTCCGGCGCCGTGTCGCCCTTGTAGGGCGGCGCGCGACACGTGAATGGAGCGAGCTGGCCCGCTTCCCTAAGCGAAAGCAGGCTCAACGGGAGCCGCCACGCCTTCCTCGGCTTGAGCTACTCGAGTCGCGCGCGATGCGGGTCGCGGCTCGAGGGCGCGAGATCACCAGCTGCCTGGACCGCTGGCCTATCCACGAACGTATTCGTGGAACCCAAACTGTAATGGAGAAACGACACTATGACAGCGCGTCGTTCTTGCAACTCGGCTCCCCAACGCAATTGCTCCGGCCGCCGTCGCCATGTTCCAGGGGATTGGCGCCCAAAGCGGGTACCCGCGAAACCCGGATGGGGGCCGGGCGACTGTCTTGGAAAGAGCTCTAATGGAAACTGGATGAGTGGTTTGCCCGTTGGTTCGAGTGCCGGATGTGGCACTGGCCTATAACTTGCAGCTCCACTGGGTGAAGCTCTTTCCCCCGATACGGACTGACTGATCCTGCCGGGGTCGCTCGATTAGGAGGAGGACTTGGTGAATATTTTTGCGCGCCATGCTCTCTTGCCCGCGCGGGCAGCGGCGGTCATGCTGACCCTTGGCACCTCGGCCGCCTTCGCCGAGATCCAATTCCAAGACGTGAGCTCGTTGGCCGGGATCACCGCCATCGGTGAGACGTACGGAACCGGATTCATGGACGCCAACGGCGACGGCTATGCCGACATCTACGCCGACATGCACCAGTGGACACCCGCGGTGTTCTACTTCAACCAGCCTGGCGGACCGGTAGCGGCCGGCGCGCGGCAGTTCGACGATCTCGCAGATCAGGTCTTGACGGGCACCGCCACCATTCCGGAGGGCGGCAAGGTGCCGCTTGGAGACTGGAACCCGGACACCCATGGCATCGGCTCGGTGGATTGGGACAACGATGGCGACAAGGACCTCATGGAGGTTACAGGAGCGGGTTACATCTTCCCGATGTGGGAGAACCTCGGCACGGGGACCTTCGACAACCGCGGCGGGGAGCTAGGATTCACGTATCCCGAGACCTGGGCGCGGGCTGGGCGCATGCCTACGGGCGGGCGCGAACCGTTGTTTTTCGACCTGCCCCCCATGGACGGCTTGCTCGATGTGCTCATCACGGCCAGGGACAACTACCCCGCCTATCGAACGCCCACCGCCATGTTTCGTCAGCAGACCGCCGCGAACGGGGATCCCCTCTTCGTGCTTGACGAGTCAACCGGCGTCGATCTTATCAACGACGTCGCCTGCCAGCACGCCGTGTTGATCGAGCTGACCGGCGACGGGGTGCAGGAAGTCATCTGCTCGGACTCGGCGAAGGTGCAGCGCGTGTGGGACGTCACCCAGCTGCCGTTCCAGGAGCTGAACAGCGTCATCGGAAACGACCTCTACATCGCCTGGCCGTACGACCTTGCAGTGGGCGACTTCAACGGCGACCTGCTGAGCGACGTCTTCGGCCCGGGCGGCTCATCGGCAACGAATGTGGTGAGCCCCGTCGGCGACCGCGTGATTCACTCCTGGTTCGACTCCAACGTCGCGTTCGATGCCGGGTACAACTTCAACGCAGTCGGCGCCGTAACCTTCGAGTTCGACTGGTGGACCGCAGTCGAAGAGATCTTCATTGGCGCCGCGGGCACGAATCCGGCCTCGAGCAGTTACCAGCTGACCTATCCGGGGCAGCTTCCCGGCCAGGCCCCGCGTCATGTCGTGTTCACTTTGGCGGCGGATCAGGCGCAAGGGATCGCCCCGCGCGATCCCAACGTGACCAGAGGGGTGTACATCGGCGTCGTCAACGGCCAGTGGCAGGTGCGGTTCTCGGGAATTGATTCCTGGATGATCGGCATGGTTGTCCGCGCTGCGACCTCCGTTTCCCAGCTCAGCACGGTGGGCGGCGCGCTCCTCGGGCAGCCAACGGGCGGTTCACCCTACCTGTTCCTGCAGAACGCCAGTCACCAGCTGGTCGACAGCTCGAACCTGATCCAGGCGGTCAACCGCTCCTGCGGCTCGGCCGCGGCGGGCGATCTGGACAACGACATGGACCTCGATGTCTACGTCGCCTGCACGGGCGACTTGTCCAACCTGCCCAACGTCGTCTACGAGAACCAGGGCGATGGCACCTTGGTGCCCGTGCCGTCAGCGGGCGGCGCGGAAGGCCAGATGCCCGAGGGGCGAGCGGACACCGTCAGTCTCGGCGACTACGACAACGACGGCCGGCTCGATGTGCTGGTGACCAACGGACACCTGTTCAGGCCTTTCTCCTACGCCGGCAGGATGCAGCTGTTCCGTAATACCGGCGCCAGCGGCAACCACTGGATTCAGGCCGATCTCGAGGGCGTCACCTCCAACCGCGACGGCATCGGCGCCATCGTCTATGCCATCACCCCCGACGGCAAGATCCAGATCAGGGAGAACGGTAACGGGGCGCACAAGAAATCCCAGAACTTCCCGCGCATCCACTTCGGGCTGGGGGCGAACACCACCGTGGATCTGCAGGTGCACTGGCCGAGCGGTCTGGTCGATACCTTCAGGAACCTCCAAGCCGACCAGATCCATAACGTGGCGGAAGGCACTGGCGGTAACGCGGGCTACGTGCTCAGCGTCGGCAATGTGGCGGTCAACGAGGGTGCCGGAGCCGCCGTGTTCACCGTGAATCTCTCGCCGGCGCCCGGCGCCGGGGAATCGGTGGTCGTGGGCTACCAGACCCAGAACGGCAGCGCCGTGGCCGGCAGCGACTACACGACCACCGCCGGCACGCTGACCTACACCCAGGGCCAGACCCAGAGGAGCGTATCGGTGCCGATCATCGACGACGCTACCGCCGAGGGAACCGAGAGCTTTAGTCTTCAACTGACCAGCGCCGACACCAACACCGTGAACGCCAGGGCCACGATCCTCGACGACGACAGCGGCGGCGCGCTGCCGCGGCAGAAGGTCTATACGGTTTCTCCCTGCCGGGTGGTCGACACCCGCGGCGCCGACCCGCAGCTTTCCACCTTCTCCGGGGATCGTCTGGCCCCCGGAGAGACCGTGTCGTTTTTCGTCACCGGAAACCTGATCAACGGTCAGGGTGGAGCGGCGATTTGCGGCATCCCCCCCGAGGCCTCCGGGGTGTTCGCCAACGTCGTCGCGGTGCTTCCGCAGGGCAGCGCGATCAGCAACTATCTGACGGTCTACCCCTACGGCGAGAGCCGACCGCTCGCCTCGACCGTCAACTATCCGGCAGACATCACCGCCTTGGCCAACGGCGTGCTGGTTCCCCTGTGTGATCCGGCTGCAGCGACCTGTGACTACGATCTGAACGTCTACAACCACACCGGCCTCGCGGTGCATCTGGTGATCGATGTCACCGGGTATCTCGCCGCGTCGGCGCCTTGATTCGCTTTTGGGAGAAACACATGCGCACACCGACTCGATATGGATTCATCAGCACCTTGCTGGCGTGGTTCACCTTCAGCCCGATGGCCCAGGCGGGTGGCCCCTACGTCATCCACACCGTCTCGCCCTGCCGGGCGGTGGACACCCGTACCGCAGACCCGCAGCTTTCCACCTTCTCCGGGGATCGCCTCGCCCCAGGAGAGACCGTGCCCTTCTTCGTGACCGGTGCCCTGCTTACTGGCCAGGGCGGAGCAGCCGACTGCGGCGTGCCCGCCACGGCAAGGGGCTTGCTCGTCAACGTCATCGCGGTGCTTCCGCAGGGCAGCGCGATCAGCAACTATCTGACGCTCTACCCCTACGGCGAGAGCCGACCGCTCGCCTCGACCGTTAACTACCCGGCAGACATGACCGCCTTGGCCAACGGCGTGCTGGTGCCCCTGTGTGATCCGGCAGCGGCGACCTGTGACTACGATCTCAATGTCTACAACCACACTGGCCTCGCGGTGCATCTGGTGTTGGACGTTACCGGGTATCTGACCGAGTAACGAAGCGAGCCCGGGCGCCGTGCTCGGCTTCGCGTTAGCGGGAGAGCACGACTGGCGGCAGGCTTCGGCCACTCCTCGGGGCGCTGCGTAACCATGTCCGCTTTCAGTTGGACCGCTCCTTGATTGTTCAAGGGCGTATTGTCTCCTTGGGGTCGATTCGGAAGTGGCGATGTGAACGGCCGGTGCGACAGACGGCTCGCCAGACGTGGACGCGAACTTCATCCTCCCGGCCGGAACCCGTCGCTTTGTCGGAATTCTGGATGGCCCGCCAACACAACAAAAGGGCCAGGCTTTCGCCTGGCCCCGCAATTGTTCCGCGCCATTCTCCTCTGGCACGCATGCGCCGCAATTCGGTGGACGAGCCGATTCGATCCCTTCGATGGCGACAAGCTTGGGCTACCTCTGTCCGGCATCCAGCGCGGAAAGGGCGCGCATGCCGGCGAACGAGGGTCGCGGCTCGGGCGGCTGGAGATGCTCGCGGCGCGGCGGACGGCCGTGAAACTTGAATGCTTGGAGTTGCGCATAGCGGCCCAGCCATCGCAGCCGGCTCCATGACTCCGAGGACCAGGGGCCAAGATGCTGGAGACGGTACCAGGAGACGATCCGCTCAGGGGTGAAGGGCGACAGGCGGATCGCGGGCTCCGTGCTGGACCAGTCGCCCGTCCAGCCGCATCCGGCACAGTCGGCGAGCCGCTGCGGCTGCTCGTCCGGTAGCGGCCGCCAACGCACCAGCGGGTCGCCGCAGTGGGGGCAGGCGTGAAGGTCGTAGTCGGTCATGCGCTGGTCTCCGGGGCAAGGTGACCGACATGATCCGGGCATCCCGGGTCCCGGTTCGTGACCCCTTTCACGCTTCGATACCGCCGGCGATCTCGTCCTGCCATGAGAGCTCCAGGTCCCGCGATCGGCGCCTGCCGCCAAGCGAGGCTGTGGCGCGCTCGTGCTCGCGGGGAGTTCGACTGGGCGGGGTAGGGCTGAGGTCGCGCCGACGCGGCGCGCCTGTAGTCAGTTCGGGCGCCGCACGTCCAGGACGTCGGGTATGTGTCCGAGCTTGATCAGGACGTGGTCGAGCTGATCCATGTCCTTCACCTCGACCGTGAAGCGCATGGTCGCGCGGTCGGTGCGGCGGTCGGAGACGGTGTTCACCCCGACGACGTCGATATCCTCGTCGGAGAACACCGAGGAGACGTCCCGCAGCAGGCCCTTGCGGTCGGCGGCCAGCACCAGGATGTCCACCGCGTAGGCGTTCTCGGCCGGCTGGTCGGCCCAGCTCACGTCGAGCAGCCGCGCCTGCTCCGGCGCCGGCATCTTGCGCAGGTTGCGGCAGTCGCGGCGGTGGACGGTGACGCCGCGGCCGCGGGTGATGAAGCCGACGATGGGGTCGTACGGAACCGGCTTGCAGCACTGGGCCATGTGGGTCATGAGGTCGTCCACGCCCTCGACCACGACCTCGGGACGGCCGCCGTGCCCTTGCCTGGCCCTGCCGGGCGACCTGGTCTTCAGCTCGGGTACCTTGCGCTCCTCCGTCTTGGGCTCGCCGACCAGGCGCGCGACCTGACCGACCGCGAGCTCGCCGCGGCCGAGCGCGGCCAGCACGTCGTCTCCCCGGTGAAAATTGTAGCGGCGGCCGATCTCGTCCAGCTGCGGCCGCTCCTCGATGCCGAGTCGCGCGAGCTCCTTCTCGAGCAGGACCTTGCCCTCGCTGACGTAACGGTCGTAGTCGAGCTGCTTGAACCACTGGCGAATCCGGTTGCGTGCCTTGGAGGTGGTGATGTAGCCGTGGTGCGCGCTCAGCCAGTCGCGGCTGGGCGTGGCGTTCTTCTGGGTGAGGATCTCCACCGTCTGACCACTGACGAGCGGCTGATTGAGGGGCACGATGCGCCCGTCGATGCGGGCACCGCGACAGCGGTTTCCGATCTCGGAATGGATGCTGTAGGCGAAGTCGAGCGGCGTCGCGCCCGTGGGCAGCTCGATCACCTTGGACTGCGGGGTGAGCACGTAGATATGGGCCGGCGCGAGACTGCACTTGATCTGCTCGTCCAATGCGCCGCGGCCGTCGTCCTTGCGCTCGAGCCAGTTGCGCATGTTGACCACGCGGCGCTGGAACTCGGCGTCGTGGGCGCGGCTCTCCTTGTATGCCCAGTGGGCAGCGACCCCGAGCTCGGCGTCGCGGTGCATCTGCCGGGTGCGGATCTGCACCTCGAGCGGCTTGCCCTCGGGTCCGATGACCGCCGTGTGCAGGGAGCGGTAGAGGTTGCCCTTGGGGGTGGCGATATAGTCGTCGAACTCCTGCGGGATGTGCGTCCAGAGGCCGTGGACGATGCCGAGGACGGCGTAGCAGGAGGCGATGTCGTCCACCAGGACGCGCACGGCCCGCAGGTCGAAGATCTGCTCGATGTCGACGTTCTTGCGCTGCATCTTGCGCCAGATGCTGAAGATGTGCTTCGGGCGGCCCGTGATCTCGGCCTCGATGCCGGCCTCCTCGAACTTCTGGTGGAGGGTGCCGATGACGTTGGCGATATAGGCCTCGCGGCTGGCCCTTCTGCCATCGAGCAGCTTGGCGATGCGCTTGTACTCGGCGGGCTCGAGGTAGCGCAGGCTGAGGTCCTCGAGCTCCCACTTGACCTGCCACACGCCCAGCCGGTTCGCCAGCGGGGCGTAGACGCGCTGGCTGTCACGGGCGATCTTGCGCCGGCGCGCCCCGTCCAGATGCTTGATGCTGCGCATCAGGTGCAGGCGCTCGGCCAGCACCACCAGGACCACGCGCACGTCCTCGGCGATGCCGAGCAGCAGCCGGCGCAGGTTCTCCTCGTGCTGGTTCTGGTCCTTGTCCGCGATCACCGCGTCGACGTTGGCGATCTGATCGATGCGCGCGAGGTCGGCGACCATGCGGGCGATGCCCGGGCCGAAGCGTTCGCTGATCTGCTCCTCGGTGACGTCCGGGCGCCCGAGACATCCGTTCAGCAAAGCCGCGACGATGGTCTGCCCGTCCATCCGCTGCTGGACCAGGATATCGGCGCAGGACAGCAGGTGCCGGACCTGGGTCTCGCCGGTCTCCAGAGTCTGCCCGCCGCGGCAATGCACCAGCAGATCGCAGGCGTCGGCGATGCGCGCGCGGTCGTCGCGCGGGTAATTCTCGGGCAGGGCGGCTAGCCAGTGCCTAGCGACAGCCCCCTCGTCCTGCTCGTCCTGCGGAAGGTTGTAGACCGGCTTGACCATGCGTTGAGTGTAACCCCCTTCCGCGCGCGGGGGGGTCGAATTGGCCGCGGTCAGTCGATCACATGGCTGACGAGTCCGTCCGCCAGCTTGGGCTCGAACCAGGTCGATTTGGGGGGCATCACCTCGCCCGCATCCGCCACCGCCATCAGCTCTTCCATGCGCGTGGGATGCAGCGAGAAGGCGACCCGCATCCCGCCCTCGTCGACGCGGCGCGCCAGCCCGTCCAGACCGCGGATGCCGCCGACGAAGCCGATGCGATCGTCGCGCCGGGGATCGACGATGCCGAGGATGGGCTCGATGAGGTTGTCCTGGAGCAGGCTCACGTCGAGACGTCCGACCGGATCGTCCCAGGGGATGCGGTGCTGGTCGAGGGTCAGTCGGTACCAGCTCCAGTCCAGGTACATGCCGAACTCGGCCAGCCGCGACGGTCTCACCGGCTCCTGGCTGCGTTCGACCCGGAACGGGACCCGCACCCGCGCGAGGAAGGTCTCGGCGTCGAGTCCGTGAAGATCCTTCACCACCCGGTTGTAGTCCAGGATCTGCATCTGGTTGTGCGGAAAGATCACGGACAGGAAGTAATTGTAGGTCTCCTCGCCGGTGTGGTCCGGATTGGCCTCACGGCGCGCCGCTGCCACGCGGGAGGCCGCGGCCGACCGATGGTGGCCGTCGGCGACATAGAGGGCACCGAGCCGCTCGAAGGCGTCCGAGAGCCGGTCGGTCGTGGCCTGGTCCGCCACCACCCAAAGCTGGTGGCGCACCCCGTCGGCGGTGATGTCGACCGCCGGCTCCGCGTCGCTCTGGGCGGCGAGGATGTCGTCGACCTCCGGCGTGCTGCGGTAGACCAGGAACACGGGGCCGGTCTGGGCGTTGAGGGCATCGATCTGGCGTACCCGGTCGTCCTCCTTCACCGGGCGGGTGAACTCGTGCTTCTTGATGCGATCCGCGTCGTAGGCGGCCACCGAGGCGGCGGCGACCAGGCCCGTCTGCACGTGGCTGCCCATGGTGAGCCGATAGACGTAGTAGCGCGGCGACTGGGTCGCGCACCAGCACCCCTTCCGCGATCATGCGGTCCAGGTTCTCGCGCGCCTTGGCGTAAACCTCCGGGGCATAGGGATCGGTGCCCTCGGGCAGGTCCACCTCCGGGCGGGAGATGTGCAGGAAGCTCCACGGGCGGTCGCGCACCATCTCCCGCGCCTCCGCGGCGCTCATCACGTCGTAGGGCGGGGCGGCTACGTCGGCCGCGCGTCCCGGGGCGGGGCGCAGGCCGGGGAAGGGCTTGATCAGGGGCATAGTGAGACCTTCCAAATCTGGGTGTGGGAAGCGGATGGCGGCGCCGACTCCTGGTCCGCGCCGGGACCGCTAACGCGCCGGCGGGGCATAGAGCAGGCCGCCGTCGTTCCACAGCGCGTTCAGCCCGCGCTTGATCTTCAACGGTGACTGGGCGCCCAGGTTGCGATCGAATACCTCCGCGTAGTTGCCCACCTGCTTGATCGCCCGCTGGCTCCAGCCGGGCTCCAGGCCCAGCAGCTTGGCGGAGCTGCCGTCGAGGTCCAGCAGCAGGCGCGCCTCATCGCTCTCGGCCTGCTCGGCGGCGCGCTCGACGTTGGCGGAGCCGATGCCGAGCTCCTCGGCGTCGATCAGGGTGAACAGGGTCCAGCGCACGACGTCCAGCCAGCGGGCGTCGCCCTTGCGCACCGCCGGGCTGAGCGGCTCCTTGGAGATGATCTCCGGCAGGATGCGGTGGGCGCGCGGGTCGGCCAGCCCGCCGCGCACGGAATGGAGCTGGGACTGATCGGTGGTGAGCGCGTCGCACTTGCCGTCGAGATAGGCCGCCCTGGCCGCGCCCTCGGTCTGGAACGTCTCCAGCTTCAGCTCCATGCGATGGCGCGCGAAATAGCGGCGGGCGTTGTCCGGGCCGGTGGAGTCCGCCACGGCGCAGATGCGCTTGCCGCCGAGCTCCAGGGTGCTCATCAGGCCGGAGTCGCGGGGCACCATGAAGCCCTGACCGTCGAAGTAGAGAACTCCGACGAAGGTCATGTCGTGACCGAGGTCGCGGGCGAGGGTCCAGGTGGTGTTGCGCGAGAGCAGGTCGATGCGTCCCGCGCGCAGGGCGTCCAGGCGCTCGGCGGTGGAGAGCGGGACGAGCTCGACTTTGCCCCCGTCTCCCAGCACCGCGGCGGCCACGGCGCGGCAGAAGTCCACGTCGAGCCCGCTCCAGCCGCCGCCCTCGTCGCGGTAGGAGAGCCCGGGCACCTCGCCGTTGACCCCGCAGCGCAGGCTGCCGCGCTCCTTGACCTCATCCAGGGTGGCGGCGACGGTCGTCTGCGCCAGCGCGCCGGCGAGCACCATGCCCAGGAGCCGATTGATGCCAAGTCTCATTGGGGTGTCCTCGGTTGAATCTGTCTCGCTCGTTCGTGGGGGGCGGCCCTCTACCAGCTGAGCAGGGTCCACTGGGGCACGTTCTGCTCGATTCCGTCGGAGCCGCGGTTCATGGCCATGTCCCCGGAGCCGTCCTCGTCCACCAGGTAGTAGGGGGCGCCGACCGTGGGGGTGATCTTGATCATGTACAGGTTGTTGTTGACCCGGTACTCCTCCACCACCCGGTTCTCGTGCTCCTCGAGGGTGACCGATGGCGCGTAGTCGCTGTCGTGCACGCTGAGGTCCAGGCTCGAGATGTCGCGGCAGAGCGCCGGACGCGCGGCGATGGCGGCGAGCGCGAGGGCGAGAAGGCGTTGGAAGCTGGTCATGAACTGGGCCGGAGAAGCTCGAAAACGGCCGGTATGGTAGCAGGAAGGGCGGTCCCGGGCGAACCCGGGGGCCGATGGCCGGCGCGCTCAGTCGGCGCGGCGCAGGGTCTGCAGGGGCGGGCGCACGAGCAGCGGGTAGGTGGCCAGGGTGCCCGCGGCGCCGATCAGGAGGCCGCTGCCGAGGACGCCCGTCACCCACAGCCAGGGGTTGAAGGAGAACGCGAGGCCGAACAGCTCGCGGGCGAGCACCAGCCCCGTCAGCTCCGCGAACACCGAGGCAAGGAGTCCAGCGAGCAGGCCCGCCGCGGTGAACTCGACCGCCAGGCTGCCCAGCAGCTGGCCGCGGCCGGCGCCGAGGGTGCGCAGCACGCCGTGCTCGGAGCGCCGCTCCTCCAGGCTCGCCTGGATTCCGGCGTACATCACCAGCATGCCCGCCGCGAGCGTGAACAGGAACACGAACTCCACGGCCGCGACGCCGCGGTCCATGACCTGGCGCACCTGCGCCATGAGGGCGTCGACGTCGAACAGGGTCACGCTGGGAAAGGCGCGCACCAGCTCGGGGATCAGCGCGGTGCGCTCCTGGGGCAGATGGAAGCTGGTGACGTAGGTGGCCGCCTCTCCGCCGAGGAGGGAGCGCGGGGCGATGACGAAGAAGTTCACGTTGAAGCTGTCCCACTGCACCTCGCGCAGGCTGGTGACCCGTGCCTCCACCTCGCGGCCGGAGACCCAGAAGGTGAGGCGGTCGCCGAGCTTCAGGCCGAGGGTCGCCGCCAGCCCCTCTTCCACCGAGAACTGGGGCGGCGCCTCTGGCTCCGCCCACCAGCGCCCGGCGACGATGCGGTTGTCGGCCTGGGGGTGGTCGCTCCAGCTCAGGTTGAACTCGCGGGCTGCGAGGCGCTGGGCGCGGGGATCGGCGTATCCCTCCGGGTCCACCTCGCGTTCGTTGATGCGGAGCAGACGCCCCCGGATCATGGGAAACAGCCCCGATCCCTGGATCTCGTTGGCGCGGAAGAACGCCTGCAAGGGCTCCACCTCGTGGGGCTGGACGTTGATCAGGAAATGGTTGGGGGCGCCGGCGGGGAGGCTCTCCTGCCAGGTGCGAAGCAGGTCGACGCGCACGATCGCCAGCAACAGCAGGGCGAGAATGCCAACCCCGAAACCAGCGATCTGCAGCACCGCGCCGGCCGGGCGCCGCGCCAGCGCCGCGAGCCCGAGACGCCAGATGCCGCGCGCGCGCCCCGCGATCCGGCCGGCGAAGGCGATCAGCAGCGCGACCGCGCCGATCAGGGTGATCAGCGCGCCGCCGACCCCAGCGAGCAGCTTCCAGGCCAAGCTCGGGTCGCCCGCTTGCCAGAAGATCAGGAGCGCGAGCGCGATCGCCGCGGCGCCCACGGCTAACGCCGCCGAGGTCCCGGGGGTGCCGAGGTCGCGGCGCAAAGCCCGCAGCGGCGGCACGCCGGTGAGCTGCAGCAGCGGCGGCAGGGCGAAGCCGAGCAGGGTCACCAGCCCGGTGACCAGGCCCACCGCGATCGGCGCCGGCGACGGCGCGGGCAGCTCGGGTCCGAACCAGCCCGCCAGCATCCGCGCGACGCCGGCCTGCGAGACGTAGCCGAGCAGGCTGCCGATCAGGCTGGCCGCCAGCCCGAACACCAGCAGGCGCAGGAGAAAGACCTGGGTCAGCAGGTGGCGGGGGGCGCCGAGGCAGCGCATGACGGCCACCGCGTCGATCTGACGCTCGACCAGGCGCCGGCTCGCGAGCGCGATCGCGGCGCCGGCGACCAGCAGGGTCACCAGGGTCGCCAGGTGCAGGAAGCGACTCGCTCGATCCACGGCGGAGGCGAACTCGGGCCGCGCCTCGCGTGCGTCGGAGAGGCCGGTGTTCGCCGGCAGAGCGGCCTCGATCTGCCGCTTGAAGCGGTCGATAGCGGCCGTCTCGCCGGCGGCGAGCAGCCGGTAGCGCACCCGGCTCGCAGGCGTGACCAGCCCGGTGCGCGGGATGTCGGCGGTGCTGATCATGACCCGCGGCGCGAGCTGGAACAGGTTGCCGCCGCGGTCGGGCTCGTAGGCGATGACCTTGCCTACCTTCAGCTTGGTCTCGCCCAGCCCGAGCAGGTCTCCGGGCCTGGCGTCCAGCAGGTGCAGCAGGCGGGGCTCGAGCCACAGCTCGCCGGGCGGCGGGCCTTGGTCCGCGCGCTCCGCGGGGGCTGCATGGTCCGCCTGTGTCCGCAGCTCGCCGCGCAAGGGATAGGCGCTGTCCACCGCCTTGACCTGGACCAGCTGAGGGCCGTCGGCGCCCAGGACGACGCTCGGGAACTCCAGGGTGCGGGCGGTTTGCAGACCCAGGGATCGCGCCTGCTGCTCGAGGGCGTCCGGGATGGGGGCCGATCCGTCCAGCACCAGGTCAGCGGCGATCAGCTCGCCGCCCTGGCGCTGCATGGCCTTCTCGATGCGGTCGGTGAAGAAGCCGACCCCGGTGATGGCGGCGACCGTCAGCACCAGGGCTGCGGTCAGCAGGTAGAGCTCTCCGCTGCGCCATTCCTGCCCGAGCAGCCGCAGCCCGATGCGCCAGGCCCTCACGCGAGCGGCTCCAGGCGCCCGTCGTGCATGCGCAGTCGCCGGTCGCAGCGCGCGGCGAGCCGTGGATCATGGGTAACCAGCACCAGCGCCGCCCCGCTGTCCCGGCGAAGGTCCAGCAGCAGGTCGATGATGTGCTCGCCGGTGGTCTCGTCGAGGTTGCCGGTGGGCTCGTCCGCGAACAGGATGTCCGGGCGCGGCGCGAAGGCGCGTGCGATGGCCACGCGCTGCTGCTCGCCCCCGGAGAGCTGGCGGGGGTAGTGCCCGGCGCGCTCCGAGAGCCCGACCCGCTCCAGGGCGTCGGCGGCCACGCGGTCGGAGTCGCCCGCGCCGTTGAGCTCCAGGGGTAGTAGGACGTTCTCTAGGGCGCTCAGGGTGGGGAGGAGCTGAAAGTTCTGAAACACGAAGCCGACCCGCCCGCTGCGCAGGGACGCGCGCCCGTCCTCGTCGAGCCCGCTGAGGTTCTCGCCGCACAGCCAGACCTCCCCATCGCTCGCATGGTCGAGCCCCGCCAGCAGGCCGAGCAGCGTCGACTTACCCGAACCGGAAGCGCCGAGGATGGCGACCGCTTCGCCTGCCCCGACCGCCAGATCCAGGCCTTGCAGTATGGTCAAGAGGCCGCCGGGGCCAGTAACATGCTTGCCCAGTCCCGAAGCCTTGGAGACGATCTTTCGCGTGTCTGCCATCATGTTCCGACTGATCCTGGTTGCCGGTCTTCTGCTCCCGGCGACCTCCCGCGGCGCGGAAGAGCCGGTGATTCTGGTGCTCGGCGACAGCCTGAGCGCCGGTTACGGGCTGTCGCAGCAGCAGGGCTGGGTGTCGTTGCTGGCCGAGCGCCTGTCCGCGTCGGGCTCTCCCTATCGCGTGGTCAATGCCAGCGTCTCGGGGGAGACGACCGCCGGGGGACTGACCCGCCTGGGACCCTTGCTAGAACGCGATCCTCCGGCGGTGCTGGTGATCGCCCTCGGCGCCAACGATGGCCTGCGCGGGCTCGCCTTCGGCGAGATCGAGTCGAATCTGACCCGTCTGGTCCGCATAGGACAGGACGCCGGTGCGCGGATCCTGCTCGCCGGCATCCGCCTGCCGCCCAACTACGGTGCGGCCTATACCGAGGGCTTTCAAGCGATCTTCCCCGCGGTGGCGGGGCAGGAGGACGTGGCCCTGGTGCCCCATCTCCTGGCGGGCGTGGCCGAGCGCTGGGAGCTGATGCAGGCCGACGGTCTGCACCCGAGCGCCGAGGCGCAGCCGCTCATCCTGGACAACGTATGGGCGGCGCTCGAACCGCTTCTTCGGGACGCGGAATGACCCTGGCCGGGGCGGCGGGGAATTTGCGACCGAATGCGGCGTCTGTACAGAGCGGGGCAGGGACGTCCGCGGCGGACATCATCGACGCCGGCTCTCGCGCGTCCTTGGGGAATCATTGTTAGGGGAGGACTTCATGCATCGCGTGACTATCGTCGGCTCGGGATTCGCGGCCCTCACCGCTGTCCGCTCGATCAAGGAAAGCGGCACCGCCACCGAAATCACGGTGGTGAGCCCCAGGGCCGAGCTCGTCTACTATCCGGGCCTGATCTGGATTCCTTCCGGGTTACGCAGCGGCGCGGATCTGCGTATCCCGCTGGGGAAGTACTTCCGCCGCATGGGCGTGACCCATGTCGCCGCCGAGGCGACCGGGCTGAGCGAGGGCGGGCGCCTGCTCCAGACCAGCCATGAGCCGGTGCCCAACGACGGGCTCATCGTCGCCTCCGGCGGTCGCTTCATCAAGAAGCTGCCGGGCATCGAGCACGCCATTACCCCCTGCGAAGGCATCGCGGCTGCCGAGCGCATCCGCGACCGCCTGCGGGAGATGGACGGCGGGACGATCGCCATGGGCTTCGCGGGCAACCCGAAGGAGCCCCAGGCCATGCGCGGCGGGCCGATGTTCGAGTTCCTGTTCGGCATCGACAGCCAGCTGCGAAAGGAGAAGCGGCGCGAGCGCTTCAAGCTCGTGTTCTTCACCCCGGCCGAGAAGCCCGGCAACCGGCTCGGACCCAAGGCGGTCGAGGGGCTGCTCGCGGAGATGCGCAAGGCGCGGGATCGAGACTCACCTGGGTCACAAGCTCAAGGGGTTCACCGCCGAGAAGGTGATGACCGAGGGCGGCGAGATCGACGCCGACCTGATCCTTTTCATGCCCGGCATGACGGGGAACCAGTGGTTCGACAACACCGACCTGCCGCGTTCCGAGGGCGGGCTGATCGAGGCCGACGCGCACTGCAAGGTGCCCGGGTTCGCACGGGTGTACGTGGCCGGGGATTCGGGCAGCTTCCCGGGACCGGAGTGGATGCCCAAGCAGGCCCACATGGCGGACCTGCAGGCCGAGGCGGCGGCGGCCAACCTGCTGTCCGAGCTGGAGGGGCGGGAGCCGACCCGGGGCTTCAAGGTCGAGCTGGTCTGCATCGTAGACTCGAACGACCGCGGGATGCTGGTAGCCCGCACCGAGCGCCGCAACCTGGTGCTGCCCTCGATGCGCCTGTTCCACTGGATGAAGCGCGGCTTCGAGTGGTGGTACCTGCGCCGGTACCGCTGAGTCGCCGCGGGCCCGGCACCGGCGTCCGGGCGGGAAGGGGGCCGTCAGCCCTCGATGATCACCGGGTCCCCGATCTTCATGCGCTCGAACAGGAAGGCGGCGTCCTCGTGATCCATGCGCACGCAGCCGTGGGAGGCGGCGTGTCCCGGCAGCCAGCCCTCGTGGATGAAATAGTCTCCGTAGAACTGGATCGAGTAGGGCATCCACGCGGGCTCCCCAAGCTCGTTCTCGTACTTCGACGAGACCTTGTCCTTCTGCTTGCTCTGGACTCGGAATGCGCCGGTGGGCGTGGGGGAAGAGGGCTCGCCGGAGGAAATGGGGCCGCTGCGGACCAGCGAGCCGTCCTCCTGATAGGAGAAGTACTGGGTGGACAGGCTGATGGTGAGCTCCCGCGTCCGCGCCTCCGGCAGGTCTGCGGCGCGTTGGACGTGTGCGGCGGGCACCGGTGGGAAACGGGTCCCGGCGCCGGGCGGAAACCGGGGCCACTGCTCGGGCACGGGAGACGCGCAGCCGGTGGTGAGCAGCAGGGCGAGGAGGCCGCTCAGCACCCCTGCCTTGCCTTGCGCAATGCGGGCGCGCACCTGGTTCGATTCTCTCGACATGCGGTTAGCTTAGAACAAGTTCGTTGGCGCTTCACCAGGCGACCAAACCGTCCTTAACCCCCGCGCAGCGGCAGACTCAGCGTCCCTTTCTGGGCGGCATCAAGTCCGTGATCGAGCCGTGCGCCATTTCGGCGGCGAAACAGACGGTCTCGTTCAGCGTCGGATGGGGATGGATGGTGAGCCCGATGTCCTCGTAGTCGGCGCCCATCTCCAGGGCCAGCACCGTCTCGCCGATGAGCTCGCCCGCGTTGGGACCGACGATGCCGGCACCCAGGATGCGCTTGGTGTCCGGGTCGAACAGGAGCTTGGTCAAGCCCTCGTCGCGGCCGATGCCGAGCGCGCGGCCGCTGGCGGCCCAGGGGAAGGCGCCCTTGTCGTAAGCGACGCCCTTGGCCTTGGCGTCGGTCTCCGTGAGGCCCATCCAGGCCACCTCGGGGTCGGTGTAGGCGACCGAGGGGATGGTCATGGGGTCGAACAGGGCCGGGAGTCCGGCGATGACCTCGGCCGCGACCTTGGCCTCGTGGGTCGCCTTGTGGGCGAGCATGGGGTTTCCGACCACGTCGCCGATGGCGAAGATGTTGGGCACGTTGGTGCGCATGTGCGCGTCCACCGGGATGAAGCCGCGCTCGTCCACCTGCACCCCGGCGGCCTCTGCATTGACCAGCTTGCCGTTGGGACGGCGCCCGACCGCGACCAGGACGCGGTCGTAGATCTCCTCCGCCGGCGCTCCCTTGCCCTCGAAAGCGACCTTGATGCCGTCGCCGGTGGCGCTCATGCCGGTGACCTTGGTGCCGAGCATGATGCGGTCGTAACGCTTCTTGATCACCTTCTCGAGGGCGCGCACCAGGTCCTTGTCGCAGCCGGGGATGAGCTGATCCTGTAGCTCGACGACGTCGATGCGCGAGCCCAGGGCGTGATAAACGGTCGCCATCTCCAGGCCGATGATGCCGCCGCCGACGATCAGCATGCGACCCGGGATGTCCGCCAGCTCCAGGGCGTCGGTGGAGTCCATGACCCGCGGGTCCTCGTGGGGGAAGCCGGGGATCTTCACCGGCGCCGAGCCGCAGGCGATGATGGCCTGGTCGAAGCCGATGGAGACGCGGCCCTCGCGGGTGTCGACGCCGATGCGGTTGGGGGACTCGAAGCGGCCGGTGCCCTGGACGACGGTGATCTTGCGCTGCTTGGCGAGGGCGGCGAGGCCGCCGGTGAGCTTGGCGACAACCTGGTCCTTGCCCGCGCGCAGCTTGTCCAGATCGATCTCCGGCTCGCCGAAGGCGACGCCCATGCGTTGCATCTCCGCCGCCTCGTTGATGATCTGCGCCGTGTGCAGCAGGGCCTTGGAGGGGATGCAGCCGACGTTCAGGCAGACCCCGCCCAACGCGGGGTAGCGCTCGATGAGCACCACCTTCTTGCCCAGATCGGCGGCGCGGAAGGCCGCGGTGTAGCCGCCCGGACCGGCTCCGAGCACGACCACCTCGGTGCGCATGTCCGAGGCCGGCGAGGGATCGGCAGGCGCTTCCGTCCGCTCGGCCGCGGGTGGTTCGGCCGGCTCCGCTGCGGTCTCGGTCGACAGGGTCAGAATCGAGTCACCCTGGGAGACCCGATCGCCCACCTTTACCTGGAGCGCGGCCACCGTGCCGGCCTCGGGGGCGGGGATCTCCATCGTCGCCTTGTCGCTCTCGAGGGTGATGAGGGATGCCTCCTTCTCCACCCGCTCGCCGCTGGCGACCAGGACCTCGATTACCTCCACGTCCTTGAAATCGCCGATGTCGGGGACCTTGACCTGGATGCTGTTGCTCATGTGCGTCGTCTCGTTGTCCGGTGGTCGCGCGCGTTCTTGCGGAATCTCTGTTCGTATCGGCTAGGCCGGAGTCGCGGCCCTGGGGCGAGCGCCTTGCGGCTCATTGTAGAGCAGCGGAACCTACCTCGCGAATACGCCCCGGGGTGTCGCGATCCGCCTCCGGTCCAGGCCGGGTCAGTCGCGATTCAGTCATCGGGGCCGGATCTTTCTCAGACGGCGCGCCGCGAGACCTCGCCCGGCAGCAACCGTCACTCCGCCTTGGGTTTCTCTGTCCCTTTGGCGCGATGCGCGGGTTTCTTGGTTCTGTCCGCCCTCAGCTTCTTCGGTTTGCGCGGTCTGTCCTCCGCGGCCTTGCCACCGTCGGCCAAGCGCTCGATGGCCAGCTTCTGCTTGCACACCCAGGTACGCCTGAGCGTATTGAAGGTCTCTGGCGGCATGCCCGCGGGCAGGTCCACGGTGCTGTAGTCCTCGTAGATCTCGATGTGACCGATGTAGCAGCCCTCGATCTCGGCCTCGTTGGAGATCGCGCCGACGATGTTGCCAGGCTTGACCCCATGCTGGTAGCCGACCGCGATGCGGAAGCGCTCCATCTTGACATCGGGGAAGTCTTTCAGCGGTTTGGCCTGCGCCTCGGGCGCGGCTTTGCGCTGCGGCTCGCGTTCGCTCCGACGCGGGCGCTCCCGGGGCTCTGCCCGGGCCGGTCGCGGCTCGGGCTTGACCTCGGGCAACAGCAGAGGCTCGTCGCCCTGCGCCAGGCGCGCCAGGGCGGCGGCGATGCGCAGCGGATCCTCGTCGAACTCCTGCTCGTACTCGCACACCAGGCGGTAGAAGGGCGCCAGCTCCGAGTCATCGGCCAGGGCGTCCCTGATGCGCTGCTTAAAGCGGCCCACGCGGCTGACGTTGATGTCCGAGACGGTCGGCATCTGCATGGGATCGATGCGCTGGCGGATGGCGTTCTCGATGGCGCGAAGCATGCGGTGCTCGCGGGGCGCCACGAACAGGATCGCCTCGCCGGTGCGCCCGGCGCGCCCGGTGCGGCCGATGCGGTGCACGTAGGACTCGGGATCGTAGGGGATATCGTAGTTGATGACGTGGCTGATGCGCTGCACGTCCAGGCCGCGCGCCGCCACGTCGGTGGCCACCAGGATGTCGATGCTGCCCGCGCGCAGGCGCTCCACGGTCTTCTCGCGCTGGGCCTGCTGGATATCGCCGTTGAGCGGCTCGCAGGCATACCCGCGCGCAGCCAGTTTCTCGGCCAGCTCCTCGGTGGCGGTCTTGGTGCGCACGAACACGATGGCGCCGTCCATCTCCTCGGTCTCCAGGATGCGGGTCAAGGCATCCAGCTTGTGCAGGCCGCCGACCGTCCAAAAGCGCTGGCGGATGGTCGCGGCGGTCGCGGTCTTTGCCTGGATACGGATGGTGTGGGGGTCGCGCAGGTGGCGGTCCGCCACCTTGCGGATGACCTGCGGCAGGGTGGCGGAGAAAAGCGCGACCTGGCGCTCCGCGGGGGTGTGTTGCAGGATCCACTCCACGTCGTCGATGAAACCCATGCGCAGCATCTCGTCGGCCTCGTCCAGCACCACGGCCTGCAGCCGGTCGAGGGCCAGCGAGCCGCGCCGCATGTGGTCCATGATGCGCCCGGGGGTACCGACCACCACCTGGGCGCCGCGTTGCAGCTGGCGCAGCTGGATACCGTAGGCCTGGCCGCCGTAGATAGGAATCACATGGAAATTCGGCAGGTGGCGGGCGTAGGTCTGGCAGGCCTCGGCGACCTGGATCGCCAGCTCCCGGGTGGGCGTCAGCACCAGGATCTGGGTGTTGGACTTCTGCAGGTCCGCCCGCGCCAGCAACGGCAGCGCAAAGGCCGCGGTCTTGCCCGTGCCGGTCTGGGCCTGACCGAGCAGGTCATGGCCGGCGAGGAGCACCGGGATGGCCTGGGCCTGGATCGGCGAGGGTGTTTCGTAGCCGACTTCCCTCAGCACTCGTAAAAGCGGCTCGGGCAGGCCGAGTTCATCGAAATTCTGGATTGGTGTCGGGGAGGCCATCACGCGTTTCTGTCAAAAAGGTTGGAGCGGCTGCGTCGCGCGCAGCGCCGGGCGGGGCCGTGCAGTATACGCGATCACCCCGCGGGGGAGCGGCGGCATCGTTGGGTGTGCCGGCTACCCGCGAGAACGCGACGCCAGGGTTCGGACCAGCGGTGACGACGACTCCTGCGGACCCGCCGCGGCGTGGCCCGGAGAGGAGGTTGAATCCGGCGCTAAAGCAGCAGCCGCCGGATGTCCCCCAGGAGCTCCCGCAGCAAGGACGTGAAACGCACGCCCTCGGCGCCGTCGACCACCCGATGGTCGTAGGAGAGCGACAACGGCAGCATGAGCCGGGGGACGAACTCCTTGCCGTTCCAGACCGGTTTCGTCTCGGAGCGGGAGACGCCGAGAATGGCGACCTCCGGGGCGTTGACGATGGGGGTGAAGGCGGTGCCGCCGATGCCGCCCAGGCTGGAGATGGAGAAGCAGCCGCCCTGCATGTCGCCGGGCAGCAGCTTGCCGTCGCGGGCCTTGGTGCTGAGCTCCATGAGCTCGCGCGCGAGGTCGAACACCCCCTTCTTGTCCACGTCCCGCACCACGGGCACGACCAGGCCGTTGGCGGTGTCCACCGCGACGCCGATGTGGGTGTATTTCTTGATGACCAGCTCTTCGCCGCTCGGGGCCAGGGAAGCCTTGAGGCTCGGCATGGCGGTCAACGCCGCCGCCACCGCCTTCATCAGGAAGGGCAGGAAGGTGAGCTTCACGCCTTGGGCCGCGGCAGCGTCCTTCTGCGCCTTGCGGAAGGCCTCGAGCTCCGTGATGTCGGCCTCGTCGAACTGGGTGACGTGGGGCACCGTGAGCCAGCAGCGGTGCAGGTGTCTCCCGCTGAGCTTCTTGATCCGGGGGAGCGGGATCGTTTCGATCTCGCCAAAGCGGGCGAAGTCGACCTCGGGCGCCGCCGGGAGCTGGAAGGGCAGGTCGCCCGCGGGCGCTCCTTGGGACAGGGCCTGCTTGACGAAGCCCTGGACGTCATCCTTGAGGATGCGGCCTTTCGGACCCGACCCCTTGACCTGGGTCAGATCGACCCCGAGCTCGCGGGCGAAGCGGCGCACCGCCGGGCTGGCGTGGGGCTTTCGCCCCTTGGCGATGGCGGCCATGTCCTCCGGACGCGGCAACACCGGAGCCTGGCGGCGCTCGGCATCGCCGGGCGCACGACCCTGGGCGCTCGTCTTGGGTATGGATGAGGGGCCCTGGGTCTGCTCGGTCTCCTCGGCGGAGGGCTCGGGTACTTCCTCCTCGGCCCGGGTCGTGGAGTCCTCGGCCAGCAGCGTGAGCAGCAGGTCGCCCCGGCTCAGCTTGTCGCCGACCTTGACGGCCACGGACTTGACCTCCCCCGCGCTGGGCGAGGGGATCTCCATGGTCGCCTTGTCGCTCTCCAGCGTGACCAGGGACTGGTCAACCGCGACCCGGTCGCCGACCGCGACCAGGACCTCGATCACGGGGATGTCGGCGAAGTCGCCGATGTCGGGCAGGTGGACCTCGACGGGTTCCGCCTCCTTCGGACTAGAGGGCTTGGGTTCATCTGCGGGGGCTTGGGCGGAAGGCGAAGGCCGCTCCGCCGGAGCCTCCGGCGCCTCGACCGGCGGCGCGTCGGGGCTGCCGGCATCGCCGGTCTCCAGGGTCAGCAGGGAGTCGCCCTCGCTGATCTTGTCGCCGATCTTGACCTTGACCTCCCTCACCAGGCCGCCCGCGGGGGCGGGGATCTCCATGGTGGCCTTGTCGCTTTCCAGGGTGAGCAGGGATTGTTCGGCTTCGATCCTGTCACCCGGGGCCACCAGGATCTCGATGACCTCGACATCGGCGAAGTCCCCGATGTCGGGGAGCTTGATGTCTTCTACGTGTGCCACGGCTTGCGTCCTCCTAGGTCCTGTGTCGGCCTGCTCACACCGTCACCGGATTGGGTTTTTCCGGGTCGATGCGGTACTTCTCGATGGCCTGTGCGACCTTGGCCGCGGGAACCTGCCCATCGTCCGCCAAGGCCTTGAGGGCGGCAACGGCGACGTAGAAGCGGTTGACCTCGAAGAACTTGCGAAGCTGGCTGCGCATGTCGCTACGGCCGAAGCCGTCGGTGCCCAACGCCAGGTAGCGGCGCGGCACGAAGGGCCGGATCTGGTCGGCGTAGGTGCGGATGTAGTCGGTGGCCGCAACGATCGGGCCGCTGCCGGACGAGAGCTGCTGCTCGACATAGCTGCGGCGCGGCTCCTGCTCCGGGTGGAGCATGTTCCAGCGCTCGGCGTCGATGCCCTCGCGTCGCAGCTCGTTGAAGCTGGTGACGCTCCAGACGTCGGCGCTGACGCCGAAGTCCTTGTGCAGCAGCTCCGCGGCGGCCAGGACTTCGCGCAGGATGGTGCCGGCGCCCAGGAGCTGGACCCGGAGCTCCGATTCGCCGCGCTCGAGAACCCGGTACATGCCCTTGAGTATCCCTTCCTGAGCACCCTCCGGCATCGGCGGCTGGACGTAGTTCTCGTTCATCGCCGTGATGTAGTAAAAACAGTTCTCCTGCTCCTGGTACATGCGGCGCAGCCCATCCTGGACGATGACCGCCATCTCGTAGGAGAAGGCGGGGTCGTAGGAGACGCAGTTGGGGATCGTGGAGGCGACGACCAGGCTGTGCCCGTCCTGGTGCTGAAGTCCCTCCCCGGCGAGGGTAGTGCGCCCGGCCGTGCCGCCGATCAGGAACCCGCGGGCGCGCATGTCGCCAGCCGCCCAGGCCAGGTCGCCGATGCGCTGGAAGCCGAACATGGAATAGTAGATGTAGAAGGGGATCATGCTCTGGCCGTGGTTGGCATAGGCCGTGGACGCGGCGATCCAGGAGGACATGGCCCCGGCCTCGTTGATGCCTTCCTGCAGGATCTGGCCCTTCTTGTCCTCGCGGTAGTACATGACCTGGTCCGCGTCCACCGGCTCGTAGAGCTGGCCAACGGAGGAGTAGATGCCGAGCTGACGGAACATGCCCTCCATGCCGAAGGTGCGGGCCTCGTCGGGGACGATGGGAACCACGTATCTCCCGATCTCCTTGTCGCGGATGATGATGGTCATCAGCCGCACCAGCGCCATGGTGGTGGACATCTCCTTCTCGCCGCTGCCCTCGAGCAGGGGCTGAAAGGCCTTCAGCTCCGGGGTCTTGAGGCGTGGCGCTTCATCGCTGCGGGCGGGCAGATAGCCGCCGAGAGACTCGCGGCGCTGCTGCATGTACTTGAGCTCAGGACTGTCCGCCAGGGGCTTGTAGAAGGGGGCGGCGCCGATCTGGTCGTCGGAGATCGGGATGTTGAAGCGGTCGCGGAAGGCCTTGAGCGCGGTCTCGCCCATCTTCTTCTGGGAGTGGGTGATGTTCATTCCTTCGCCAGCCTCGCCCATGCCGTAGCCCTTCACCGTCTTGGCCAGGATGACCGTCGGCTGGCCCTTGTGGCGGTTGGCGGCGGCATAGGCGGCGTAGACCTTGATCGGGTCGTGACCGCCGCGGTTCAGGCGCCAGATGTCCTCGTCCGTCATGTCCGCGACCAGGTCGGCGAGCTCCGGGTACTTGCCGAAGAAGTGCTTGCGGGTATAGGCGCCGCCCTTGGCCTTGTACGCCTGATAGTCGCCGTCCACGCACTCCTCCATCCGTTTCAGCAGCAGGCCCTTCTTGTCGCGCGCCAGCAGGGGGTCCCAGTAGCTGCCCCAGATGACCTTGATCACGTTCCAGCCGGAGCCGCGGAACACCGCCTCCAGCTCCTGGATGATCTTGCCGTTGCCGCGCACCGGGCCGTCCAGACGCTGCAGGTTGCAGTTGACCACGAACACCAGGTTGTCCAGACGCTCGCGGGCGGCCAGAGAGATGGCGCCGAGGGACTCGGGCTCGTCCATCTCCCCGTCGCCGAGGAAGGCCCAGACCTTGCGCCCCTCGGTGTTTACGATCCCTCGGTCGTTGAGGTAGCGCATGAACCGGGCCTGGTAGATGGCCATGATCGGGCCGAGGCCCATGGAGACGGTCGGGAACTGCCAGAAGCCGGGCATCAGCCAGGGGTGGGGGTAGGAGGAAAGGCCGTTGCCGTCCACCTCCTGACGGAAGTTGTAGAGCTGCTCCTCGCTGATCCGGCCCTCGAGAAAGGCGCGGGCGTAGATGCCGGGGGCGGAGTGGCCTTGGATGAAGACCAGGTCGCCACCGTGGTCCTTGGAACGGGCATGGAAGAAGTGGTTGTAGCCGACGTCGAACAGGGTTGCCACCGAGGCGAACGATGATATGTGTCCGCCGAGCTCGGTGGACAGCCGGTTGGCCTGCACCACCATGGCCATGGCGTTCCAGCGCACGAAGGAGCGAATGCGCCGCTCCATCGCGCGATCGCCCGGGAAGCGCTCCTGCTGTTGAACCGGGATGGTGTTGAGATAGGCCGTCTTGGCGCTGTAGGGCAGATAGGCGCCGGAGCGGCGGGCCTTGTCGATCAGGCGCTCGAGCAGGAAATGGGCGCGTTCCACGCCCTCGTTCTCCAGCACCGCCTCCAGGGCATCGAGCCATTCCTGTGTCTCGAGGGGGTCGATGTCGGGCTTGTTGCTCATGGTGATTCCTGAATCTGGCTCACGGGCCGCCCGCGGCGGCTGGGAGAAAAACCCCGTCAGTATACCAGTGGAGGATAGGAGTAAATATTGAGAATTTGCGCGGGCAATAAAGCCCTTCCGGCGACATCCGGCCCCGGCTGGCGGTCCCGGAAGCGATTCCGGTTTTTTGGTACGCAACGGCCGGATGCCGTGTCGCGCGCCCTTGGATGAAGCGGTCTTCGTGTTGGGGCCGAGTGCGCCAGACGGCGGTGGGCCGACAAGGCTCTCCACAAAAAAACACCCCCGCCGGAGCGGGGGTGCGTGCGGGTACTTGGCGTACCGTGATCAGCCTCAGTTCTGCGTCGGCGCGGGCTGAGCAGCTGCTTCAACCGGAGCCGGAGCAGCCTGGACCGCGGGAGCGGACTCGGCGACCGGCGCGGCCGGGGTTTCAGCGACAGGCGCCTTCGCCATCATCATGGGCGGCATGTATGGGCGGGCGAGACGGGAGGCGCGCTTGGCCTCGGCGGCCGCACGGCGCTCGGCCATCTCGTTGACGACCTTTTCGTGGCGGGCCTTGGACTCTTCCATGGCCTTTGCGCGCTGGGTCTGCATCGCGTCGTAGCGGGCCTGCATGTGCGGCGGAACCTGAGCCATGGGCATGTCCATGCCATACGGGGAGGTCATCTCCGGCATGGCCGGGAACTCAGGCGCCTGACCGAAGGCCGGCATCTCCGGCATGGCCGGGAACTCGGGGCTCTGACCGAAGGCCGGCATCTCCGGCATGGCCGGGAACTCAGGGGCCTGACCGAAGGCGGGCATCTCGGGCATAGCCGGGAACTGCGGGGCCTGACCGAAGGCGGGCATCTCGGGCATAGCTGGGAACTCGCCCATCGCGGGGAACTCAGGCATGGCCGGGTAACCCGCGGTCATGGGATCGAAGCCCCGCGGAGCGCTATTCGCCATCTGCTCGGCGAATTTGCGCCGGGCCTCCATCATCTGCTCCATGGCCTTGGTCCGCTGCGCCATCATGGCCTGCTGCTGCTCGGCCATCGCCTGCTTCTGCTCGTCGGTCATGCAGGGCTGATACGGGTTCGCCCACCAAGCACTGGCGGACATGGAGACGGCGGCGAGCGCGGCGGCGGAGGCGACAGTAGCGATCTTGTTCATGGGAAACACACCTATGCGATTGTTTAAAGGGAGAAAGGAAAAGCTGTTTTTCGGGATCATCCCTGATCCAATCGACGCCGGCGGGAACCTGGACAGCATCGGCTTGGTTTTTGTTGGTCCCGTGACGGCGTCCTTGCGAATTCGGGGATTAGTATATAAGAAAAAGCTAAATAAGCAACAACTAATTTTCTCTCGTCGCCGGGGAGTCGTGTGAAGGACCGTTTCCAGCGCTCGATCTATGCGTCTCGATGAGGATCAACGGCCGCCGCTTTGGGGGGCGATCCGAGCAGCTGTGGCAGCGTCCGCGAGAAACCCTTGTCGAGACCCGTGCCCTCATTCCAGTCCTGTTGCGAGGGCCAGAATGACGGGCCGGGTTCCTGCCGGACTCTCTTCCCTCGTATCCAGAAACCCAAGGCGCTGCGCGTGGCTCCCGGCACGGTTGTCTTGAGCGAACGACAGTTTGACCAGGCGATCATGTTCCCCGACAAGGCAAGGTTTCCGCGATCCCGCGGATCACGGGGGATTTCGAAGCAACGGAAGACCGCGGCGGCAGTGGCACTGTTTCTGCATTCAGACCCGTGGGGCGGGTGCAGTCACTCCGTATGTGGCGGCGAGCAAGGTCAGGGCGAAAGAGGTTGCGGTCACGGACAGAGAGGGTCGCACCGGTGCCGGATTCATGCCGCCCGCGTTCGCAACCGAAGAAGCGATTTGCCGAGGCGGGCATCACCTAATGGCCCGCGACAACACGGCAAGATGGAGTCGGGAGCCGAAAGTGCACATTCAGAAGAATCAGCCGTCAGAGCTTGCTGTTGCGTGGAGTTCTGGAAACAGGGCCGCAGCCGTCAGCAGCGCGGTGGATGTTCGCTGGTTTCCTCGGGCGGACATTCGTTGGCCCGTGGTCATCAAGGCATTCGAGGCCTCCTACCAGGCGGAAACGACGAACATCAGTCTGGCCGGGGCCTTCATCGCTTGCCGCGAGCCGTTGCGTTTGGGCGAGTCTTTCGAGCTGATCATCTCGCCCCCGGGTGCGGAGCGCAGGCTCCATGTCACCGCCTGCGTGGCCTGGTCGGCGCGATCCGGTGCCGACGATCCGTGCGCACTGTGCGGCATGGGAGTGCGATTCGAGAGTATCTCGGACGCCGACCGCGCGCTCATCAGCGACGCGGTCGTCAACCATCACCGATCCCCAGACGAACGAAACCAACACGGGTCAGGGAGATAAGGCGTA
>CAVORB010000008.1:0-46879 GCA_963698495.1 uncultured Gammaproteobacteria bacterium
GTGTGCTGTGTCGTGGGCTTGGAGTCCTGTGTCATGGCGCGAGACGGGTCGGAAAAGTCCGCTGGAGGCGGAAGGCCGAAGTCTAGTGACACCGGCGACGCATTGCCAGACGGCTCCTTTGCGAGGGGCAATCTGCGAGTACAATGGCGGGCCAATGAACATGCGACTGCACCCCCTCTACAAGAAACTGCTTCTGGTCACCATCGTCCTCGGGCCGATCGTGTGGCTGATGCTGACCGACGACGGGCGGCGGCGCACCGACCTGGTGATGCTGCACCTGTTCGGCAAGCAGGAGATGAACCTGGCGATCGAGCACTTGAAAGGCGACATGACGGAAGAGGAGTTTCGCACCGCCTTCCCGGACCTGGAGCTTGCCTGCAGCGACGCGGCCAATGCCTTCGGCGATCGGATCTGCAGCGCCGACGTGGGCTCCTTCAACGCCATCCCATCGCGCGGCCTCGTCCTGTTCCTCGAAGGGGGCCAACTGCGCGCGGTCAAGGTGAGCTATCGGCCGGCGTATCACGAGACGCTCCAGGGCCAGCTCGACGGGCGCCTGGCGCAGCGTGCCGGAAGTAACGACGCCGGCGCGCGCTCCTGGCGTGTGAGCGACGGCGTGCTGCTGATGCCCGACGGTGCCCCGGAATCGGAGGTCGACGCGGTGTTGATGTGGCTCTCCGCCGCCGCGCTGCGCCGCGGCACCGTCCCCGGCGGTTGAGCCGGGTGCTCTTTGCGCGACCGCGTTTCCGGTCTATCCCTCAGCCGTCCTTCCCGACCAGCAGCCCGGCGATCAGCCGCTCCACCGGGGCGTAGTCGTCGGTGAGCACCGGCAGCTCGTCCGGCGGGGTCCCGATCTCCATCAGCTTCTCGGTTACCCGGTGCCAGGCGCGCTCGAATCCCCAGCGCGCGGTCACGGTCTCGGGCAGGCGCTCGCCGTTGCTCGCGGTCAGGACGAAGGTCACGCGCGGGTGCTCGGGCATGCCCTCCATCCAAACGTCGACGTGGGCGAACTCCTGGCTCAGGGTCTTCACCAGGGACTTGATCAGGCGCGGATCGGGAAAGCTGTCCACCACGTTCATGGCGTAGAGCCCCCCGGGCGAGAGCTTCGACCGCACCAGGGCGGCGAACTCCCGGGTCACCAGATGCTGCGGGATGGCCACGTCATGGAACACGTCGCCGACGATCACGTCGAACGGGCCCGGCTCCCCGGCCAGCACTTGCCGCGCGTCCTCGTGGACGATGCGCATGCCCTCCGGACGCAGGAACAGGTGCTCCACCGCGGTGAGGGTCACCATGGGGTCGAGCTCCGCCACCGTAACGGTCGATGCCGGGCTGAGCGCTTCGACCGCCCGTGGATGCGAATAGGCCCCGCCGCCGGCGAAGAAGTAGGCGAGTCCCTGCTCGTAGCGGTCGTCGAAATGGGCGTAGGCCAGCTCATCCAGGGCGTGGACGTAGGGCGCGATGAGCATCTGCGGCACCGAGGCATGGTTGATGCCGTGGAGCAGGTGGTCGAGCACCATGCCGCGGGCCTCGCCGAACGGTGCATCCCCCGAATGATCGACGACCCGGATGCAGAAGTAGCTGCTCTCCCGGGTGCAGGGCGTCGCCAGGCCGTCGCGTTGCCAGAGCAGCCCGCCCGCCGCCGCGGCGGCGATCATCAGGGCGGCCGGCGCCACCCGTCCCCCGCGGCGCAGGAAGGGGGCGGCGAGGGCGAACAGGGCGACCGCCGTCCCGAGCACCACCGCGCGGGTCCCGAAATACTGCACCAGCAAGTAGCCGGTGAGGAAGGTCCCGGCGATGCTGCCGATGGCCGCCAGCGCATGCATGCGCCCGACCACATGCCCCGAACGGCTATCGAGTTTCAGCGCAAGCGTGGTGAGCAGCGGGGTGACGACCCCGATCAGGGCCGCGGGCAGAAAGAACAGGGCGGCCGCGTAGCTGAAGCTCGCGCCCAGAAGGCCGACGCCGCTCTCCTGGAGCATCCCGCCCAGAAAATCGAGGGCGGGCAGGCTGAGGATGCACCAGATGCCGCTGAGCCCGAGCACCAGGCCGACGCCGCGCCCGTCCGCGCCACGGTCGGCCCAGACGCCGCCCAGCCAGTTGCCGAGGGAGAGTCCGGCCAGGATCACCCCGATGATGGAGGTCCAGGTGTAGAGCGAGACCCCGACGTAGGGGGCGATCAGCCTGCCGGCGACGATCTCCAGCACCAGCAGCAGGGCGGAGCTCAGGAACACGGTGAAGCCGTAGCCAGCGAGCGTGAGCCGTCGAGCGCGTGCGCCGGGTGCTGAATCTGTTGATGTGGTCATCTTTGGAATTATCCTTGGGTTGGGTGCGCGACGCCATGCCGATTCGAAGCCGGTCCAACCCACGGGGACGGGAACTTGCCCGAGGCGGAAGAGCGGGGGCCAGATTGCGCCGATCCGTTCAAGCCGCGGAAGGGTTCCGGGGAGACCCCGGTTGCGCGACGTTCCAAGGTATGGCCGGCTCGCGAAACGGGCGGGGCTTCTGAAGTCGACCCAAAGCACACCTGCAAGCCTGTAGTCCGCAGGTCCGTAATGTCTATCGAGCAAATGCTGACTCGCGTTTTACCCCGGGACCGGTCCGGACATTATTCAACGAGGTAGCTCACATGAAACAATTCGTCTTCGTCTACCTGGGCGGCGATCAGCCGAACGACCCCGAGCAAGCCAGAAATCATTTCGACGAGTACATGGGGTGGCTGGCATCTCTCGGCGATGCCCTTGTCGTGCCGACAATTCCGTTGAAGGACACCACCACGGTCAGCTCCGACGGCACCGTGCAGGAAGGCGGCCGCAGCGCCATGTCCGGGTTTTCGATCATCAGAGCAGCCTCGATGGAGGAGGCACTCTCCAAGGCGCAGGCGTGTCCCTTTCTGGAAATCGGTGGTTCGCTGGAGGTGTCCGAGCTGATGGAGCTCCCCGTTCAGTAACATTGGCTTCGAAGAGCTTCCGGGCAATTGCGGAGGCCAGGGCCAGAGGACCGGCTTCATCCCGCGTATCTAGTTGTGCCTTGTCGCGCGCGCTGATCACGGCATTCGGCCCTCAGGGCAAGGGCGTCGATTTTGCGGACACTGGCTTTCAAAAGGGGCGCAGTGTCATTCAGCCTCGAGGTTTTCCCAGGGCAGCAGCGTGCCGGATCCAGGCAATGGCCGCAGCTCCGCGGGTCTCGCATTCAAGGCAACGCCGCGCTACTTGTGCGGTCAATACTGGTCTGTCAGCGGTTGGTTGAGCGAAATGCCCATGGTTCACGCCTACTCCAAACGCCTGCTGTCCCCGTATTCCGGACAGGTGCAAATCGTCGAAGTCGGAAGTATCCGGGCCATGACCATGGATGGCGAGCTTTGGGAGGTGCAGCTACGGCTGCCTCCGGATCAAGAACAGAAGCGCAAGGGCGAGCTTCTGGGCGTCTCCGTACGCCATCGCTATAACATCATCGGCACCATTGCCAAGGACGGCGGGAAGCGGCTGGGGTTGCCCACGGCGTATAAGACCGCAGAAATTTGTCGGCAGCTGGATGAGCTGGCGGACTGCCTCGCACGGATCAGCTTGCCGCTGCCGGCGGAGGACCGCTACGAGTACTGGCTGCTGGATGAGCGCGACCAGGCACCGCTGGCCCTGATATTCGCCTGCACCCAGGCCGAGCAAATGGCGCTTTTCCCGAACAGTCCGGAGTGGTCGGCGCTGCCGGCGGTTCGCATGACGGTGACCGCCACCGTCGAGGAACAGAAAAACCATGCACCGCCGGTGAATTACCGGGTAGAGCGATTGGTCAACGAGCGCGCCGGCTGGAATCCACGCGCCCGCTGGTTTCAGCGCAACCCGGGCGATACCACTCGGTTCCCGCCGCTGCTTCTGACCGAAGACTGGGACAATGAGGCCGACCACCGCCTTTGCCAGCGCTACCTGCAGCGCCAGGCACCGCGACTGCTGATGTTGCATGGTCTGGTCCACGATGACCGACTTCGCATGGAGCGGGCCGCCCGTGACAATGCCTTGGAGGTTCAGCGCTTCTATCGGGTTTACCCCGGGGTGGCTGACGAGAAGCTGATGACGGCGATTCGCGTCGAAGCCCGCTTACGCAGCATGGAAGATGATGCAGTGCCTTGATGGACGCGGCTGCGATGGCCTAGCCGCTGTGTAGTAGCCGGAATCGGCGCGGCGATAGGCAGTTCTTGAGACCCACCCAACTGGCCGCAATCTGGCACAAAATCTCCGCTCTGGTTAAGCATTATGGCCACACGACTCGTGCAACAGCAGTTATTCAAAGGCAAGCAGGAATTCGAAATATTCGAAGAAGTAGTAAACATTCGCTGCAAGACTCTCCTCAAGGAAAAGGAAAAGAGTGTGTCGCTGCTGATAATCGATCCCGAGCCGGTGATCGAAGAACCCTACTTGCATTTCCTGGACAGCGTAAGACGCGACCCTGTACTGACCTTGTATCTGAACAAACCGAATCCAGGCGAGTTCAACGCCTTTGTGGATGAGTTGAAGCAAAGGGTAAGGGTCAAAAATGCATTCCGTGGACACGCATCGGCAAGCGTCCAGCTACCGCTTGGCGGCAACAGCCTTCGACGACCCCCCGGAGGACGTGGAGCCCCTGCAGATACGGGTTTCAAGAATTCAGGCCAACATCAATGTCGAGCGCGTCGACGGCGAGATTCAGATGCTGCGGCGGTACGTCAATGAACCCGAGGTCGAGCCGTTGATCACAGCCCTGGAAGCGCTCAAGAACGACCCGCAGAGTGAAACGAACCGGATGCGCGTGGTCGAGGTATTCAATGGTCTTGGGTTATGGCAGGGCTCGGTTCTCACCTACGCGCCCTATGTCGGCATCCTGCTCTCGGAGGATGTATTCGGGGCTTCTTGAAATCGACAGCATTGGTCGCCGACGGGTGCAATGACCAGTCGAGTCCAACCGGCCGCCATACTACCCGGTGGGTATTGTCAACTTGGCCAACGGACCGCAACCCCAAGCGGCGTTTGGTGTTCAGGAGTCCTCCGTCGCGGCGCGATCGGACAACGCTTCGTCTGACCCCTGCTAACCTTTGGAGCACAACCCGAAGGACAAGCACAAGGCCAGGAGGAGAGCAGATGACCATCGCGAACAAGCTGGAGGCCCACCTCAAGGCGCGCTCGATAGATTACGAGCTGATCCCGCATCCGCACAGCGAGTCGAGCATGCTCACGGCCGCCGCTGCCCACGTCCCGGGTGACCGGTTGGCCAAGGCCGTGATCGTCAAAGACGGCGACGAGTATGTGATGGTGGTCGTCCCTTCGGACTATCACGTCCACCTGGGCGCGCTGCACCGAAAGCTCGGACGAGACGTCGGCCTCGCCACGGAACGGGAGTTGGCGAGCCTGTGTCCTGACTGCGATGAGGGTGCCGTGCCGCCAGTGGGCGAGGCCTACGGGATCAAGAGCCTGGTCGATAAGGCCCTGATGGAGCAGCCAGAGGTCTACTTCGAGGCTGGAGACCATGAGCACCTGGTCAAGATGACCGGCCCCAGCTTCCAGGCCCTGCATGCCGACTCGGAGGTGGTCGAGGTGGCTCGGCACATCTGAGGAACACGCATCGAAGTGGGTGCGAAGTGCGTGATCGCGTCCTGTGGAGATGCTGATCAAACGCCATCCTGGCATTGCCCAGCTTCGCGATTCGCGAGGCGCGACTCCCGAATCGCTCCATTTTCAACGGCTTGCAGTCGTCGAAAATGCCTCACCATCCCTGGCCGGGACGGAAAACGCGATAAATCGTTTTCCTATCCCAAGGTTCGAGCTTGCTCGAACAGGAGCTTCAGCGATACGACCAGGGATGCGGCGACCAGCAGCGGCCGGACCAGACGGGTGCCGTGGCGCAGCACCAGGTGCGATCCCATCCAGGCGCCGATGAGCTGACCGGCGGCCATCGGGAGCGCGAGGGACCAGGCTACGTGGCCGCCCGGGAGGAAGAACAGCAGGGCGGCGAGATTGCTGGTGAAGTTCAGGAGCTTGGTATGGGCGGTGGCGCGCCTGAGGTTGTAGCCGAGCAGCGCCACGTAGCCCATGGCGAAGAAGGTCCCGGTCCCGGGGCCGAAGAATCCGTCGTAGAAGCCCACCGCCAGACCCACGGTCAGGGCGAAGGCGACCTCCCCGATGCGGTGGCGCGAGTCCAGGTCCGATACCCGCGGCGAGAACAGAAAGTAGAGGGCGAAGGCGATCAGCAGCCAGGGGATCAGTCGTTCCAGGCGTTCGCCCCCGAGATGCTGGACCGACAGGGTTCCGGCGGCCGCTCCGATCGCCGTGCAGAGAACGGGGAACGCCGCGCGGCGCAGATCGATTGCGCCCTGACGGATGAAGTTGGCGCTGGCGGTCAGGGTGCCGAACACCCCCTGTGCCTTGTTGGTGGCCAGCACCGCCACCGGGTCGAGCCCGGTCCACAGCAGGGCGGGGACCGTGATCAGGCCGCCGCCGCCGGCGATCGAGTCCACCAGCCCCGCGACCAGGGCGAGCGCGAACAGGACCAGCGCGGTGTCGAGGTATTCCATGGCGACCCGGTTGAAAAACCGCTATCGGAACGCTAGTTTAGCGGCTTCGATCCGCCACGCCGTACCCTCCCCGCATGTCTGCTCTCACCGTCAGGAATCTGACCAAGGTCTACCGCAACGGCTTCGAGGCCCTGAAGGGGGTGGACCTGACGGTGGCCGAGGGCGACTTCTACGCCCTGCTGGGACCCAACGGTGCCGGCAAGTCGACCCTGATCGGGATCGTCTCCTCCCTGGTGAACAAGACCGCGGGCCAGGTCGAGGTGTTCGGCCATGATCTCGACCAGGACCCGGAGGGCGTGAAGTCCTGCATCGGCCTGGTGCCCCAGGAGTTCAACTTCAACCTCTTCCTGCCCGTGATCGAGGTGGTGCTCAACCAGGCGGGATACTACGGAATCCCGCGGCGCGAGGCCCGCGAGCGGGCGGAGCGCTATCTGCGCAAGCTCGACCTCTGGGACCGCCGCCACACCGAGATGCGGCTTCTCTCCGGCGGGCTCAAGCGGCGGCTGATGATCGCCCGCGCCCTGGTCCACGAGCCTCGGCTGCTGATTCTGGACGAGCCCACCGCGGGCGTCGACATCGAGATCCGCCGTTCCATGTGGGCCTTCCTCAGGGAGCTCAATCGCAAGGGGACGACCATCATCCTCACCACCCACTACCTGGAGGAGGCGGAGAGCCTGTGCCGCCGCATCGCCATCATCAACGGCGGGCAGATCGCGGAGCGCTCGGACATGGCCGATCTCCTCGGCAGGCTCCAGACCGAGACCTTCGTGCTCAACCTGAAGGGCAGGGTGGCGGAGCTGCCGCAGCTCGGCGGCTTCGTCCTGCAGCACGTGGACGACTGCACCCTGGAGGCGGAGGTGAGCAAGGACCACACCATCAACGGCCTGTTCGAGGCCCTGTCGCGCAACGGCATCGAGGTGATCAGCCTGCGCAACAAGCAGAACCGGCTGGAGAAGCTGTTCCTGGACATGGTGGACCACGGCCGGGCCTCCCGGGAGTCGGCGTGACCGTTTCCGGCTTCATTCCCAGGCCCGAGCTTGTGGCGGCAATCGCCGTCGCCCCCTCGACCCGCTGAGCGCGAGGCGCTTCTCGTCATGGGCCGCTGGCACCGCTACTGGACCGCTTTTCGCACCATCCTGGTCAAGGAGGTGCTGCGCTTCGCGCGCATCTGGGTGCAGACCGTCCTGCCCTCGGCGATCACCACGGCCCTCTACTTCGTGATCTTCGGCCGCCTCATCGGGGAGCGCATCGGCCCCATGGACGGGTTCGACTACCTCGACTTCATCGTTCCCGGACTGGTGCTGATGGCCGTCATCACCAATTCCTACTCCAACGTGGTTTCCTCCTTCTACTCCAGCAAGTTCTCCCGCTATGTGGAGGAGTTCCTGGTCGCTCCGGTGCCCAACTGGGTGATCCTCGCCGGCTTCGTGGCCGGCGGCGTCGCGAGAGGGCTGGTGGTGGGCGTCGCGGTGACGCTGGTGGCCCTGTTCTTTACCGATCTCGAGGTCCACAGCTACGGGATCACCTTGCTGGTCTTCGTCCTCACCGCGGTCCTCTTTGCCCTGGGTGGCTTCATCAACGCCGTCTACGCCAACAGCTTCGACGATATCTCGATCATCCCGACCTTCGTGCTGACGCCCCTGACCTACCTGGGCGGGGTCTTCTATTCCATCCAGCTGCTGCCGGAGTTCTGGCAGACCCTGTCCCTGGTCAATCCCGTCCTCTACATGGTCAACGCCTTCCGTTACGGGTTGCTGGGCGTGAGCGACATCCCCCTGGGCGTCGCCTTCTCGATCATCGCGTGCTTCATCGTGCTGCTCACGCTCTTCAGCCTGAGCTTGCTGCGCCGTGGGGTGGGCATCAAGACCTGACGCGGCAGGGCCGTTGCGCCCGACAACCGGGTTGTTTCGCCCGGCGCTAGATGGGACCATAGGCAACCGTCCGCGCGTCGTGCCGAATCGGCGACATCGAGATGATCGCGCCAGCGATCGCCATTCCGTGCCTCCGACGCCCCAATTCCCCGAGAGAGTCATCCCTTGCCCGTGGTTCAGAGAAAGCATTCCTCCCGTCCGGGTAGGTCCGGCACGTCGGGTTCCGCTCGTGACAAAGCCCCTTCCGCACGCCGGCCCGGCCGCCGGATGTGGGGCGCGGTCGCGCGCTGGCTGCTGCTGGTGTTGGCCGCCGGTGGGCTCGCTGCGCTGCTCTATGGCCTGCATCTCGACGGCACGGTGCGCGCCAAGTTCGAGGGCAAGCGCTGGGCCCTGCCGGCGCGGGTCTACGCCCGTCCGCTCGAGCTCTACGCGGGTCGCTCCCTGAGCGCGGAGTCCCTGGAGCGGGAGCTCGACCGGCTGAAGTACCGCAAGGTCGACGAGCCGAATCGCGAGGGGACCTACACCCGCGCCGGCGGGCGCTTCCTGGTCCGGACGCGGGCGTTTCGCTTCTGGGACGGGGCCGAGCCGGAGCGCGAGCTGGACATCCGCATCGCGGATGGGCGCGTCGAGTCCATGAAGGACGCCGCGGGCGGGGCCGATGCCGCCCTGGTGCGCCTGGACGCGGCCCTGATCGCCAGCATCTACCCCAACCACAACGAGGACCGGGTCCTGGTGCGGCGCGAGGACATGCCCGACCTCCTGGTGAGCACCCTGATGGCGGTGGAAGACCGCAGCTTCTACGACCATTGGGGCGTCGACCCCATGGCCATCGCCCGCGCCATGTTGCGCAACCTTCAGGCCGGGGCGGTGGTCGAGGGCGGCAGCACCCTGACCCAGCAGCTGGTCAAGAACTTCTACCTCACCCAGGATCGCACCCTGGGTCGCAAGATCAACGAGGCATTCATGGCCGTCGTGCTCGATCTGCGCTACCCCAAGGACGAGATCCTCGCGGCCTACGCCAATGAGATCTTCCTCGGCCAGGATGGCAACCGCGCCATTCACGGATTCGGACTGGCCAGCCACTTCTACTTCAATCGGCCGCTCGACGCGCTCGGCATTCCGGAGACCGCCCTGCTGGTGGCGCTGATCAAGGGGCCGTCCTACTACGACCCGCGCCGCAACCCCGAGCGGGCAACCCAGCGGCGCAACCTGGTCATCGACACCCTGCGGGAGCAGGACGTGATCACGCCCGAGCAGGCCGAGGTCGCCAAGAGCGCGCCCCTGGGGGTAAGCGACAAGGGAGGGCGGCCCGCCGGGGCCTACCCGGCCTTTCTCCAGCTCGTGCGCCGCCAGCTCCAGCGCGACTACCAGGAGGAGGACCTGCGCTCCGAGGGGCTGCGCATCTTCACCACGCTCGACCCCCTGGCCCAGGCAGCGGCCGAGGAGGCCGTCGCCAAGCGACTGCCTGAGCTGGAAAAGTCCAAGGGATTCAAGACCGGCACGCTGGAGGGGGCCGCGGTCGTGGCCTCGTCGGCCCAGGGCGAGGTGCTCGCGATGGTGGGCGGTCGCGATGCGGCCTACGCCGGGTTCAATCGCGCCATGGAGGCGGTGCGGCCGATCGGGTCCCTGATCAAGCCCGTGATCTACCTGACCGCCTTGTCCCAACCCGAACGCTTCAACCTGGCATCGACCCTGTCGGACACAGCCGTGAGCCTGCGCGCCGGCAGCGGCAAGCTGTGGCAGCCCCAGAACTACGACCACAAGACCCGCGGGCCCGTGCCGCTCTACAAGGCGCTCGCCAGCTCCTACAACCTGGCTACCGTCAACCTGGGGCTTGAGCTGGGCGTGGAGCAGGTGGTCGAGATGCTTGGCCGTCTTGGCGTGCAGCGCCATGTGGATGCCGTCCCGGCCATGCTGCTCGGCTCCGTTTCCCTGACCCCGATCGAGGTGGGCCAGGTCTACCAGACCATCGCCGCGGGGGGATTCCGGGCGCCCCTGCGAGCCATCCGGGAGGTGCTCGACGTCTCCGGCCGGCCCCTGAATCGCTATCCGCTGGCGGTGGAGGCCACGGTGAGCTCCGAGTCCACCTATCTCGTCACCTGGGCCATGCAGCAGGTGGTGAAGCAGGGCACGGCGACCTGGCTCAACAAGCGGCTCCCCAAGGGCCTGACCGTCGCCGGCAAGACCGGCACGACCAACGAGCTGCGCGACAGCTGGTTCGCCGGGTTCAGCGGCGACAAGGTCGCGGTGGCCTGGGTCGGACGCGACGACAACAAGCCCACCAAGCTTTCGGGCTCGACCGGGGCGCTGCGCATCTGGGGTGATATCATGGCGTCGATCGAGAATCAGCCCTTGTCGGACCTCGTCCCGGACGGCATACAGGAGGTTCTTCTGGACCCCGCGAACGGGTTGCTGGCGGGTGAGGGATGCGGACGGGCGCTCGCCGTGCCCGTCGACCTCCATGGCGTGCCGACGTCGACCTCGAACTGCGGGGCCGCCGCGGCGGCGGACCAGGGGTCCAGCTCCGCGACGGCGAAACCGTCCGTGCGCGACCAGAAGGAGAAATCCCGAAGCGTCTTCGGGGAATTCATGCGCAACTTCCTGGGGAACTAGATGAAACGATCGATCCTGACCATCGTCGCCGCGCTCGGGCTCTCCGCCTGTGCGGTGCAACCTCGGAGCGGGCCACCGGCGCCGATCGAAGGCTCCGGGGCGGCCAGGCAGCAGGTGCAACGGCCAGCCCCCGTACCGCCTCCTCCAGCCGAGGAGACGGTCGAGACCTACGGTTACCGGACACCCGGGTCGGAGGTGGATACGGGTCCGGCAGCCGAAACTCCGGCGCCGGGCGTTCAGTCGCCGTCCATGAACGCACTGCCGACCGAACGGGCCACCTCGCCCGCCGCCGGCACCCCGCCGCCGTCCGAGGCCGTTAGCGGCGCACCGTCCGCCGCCCCTCCGCAGACCGTTGCCTACCGACCTTCCGCGGTGCCGTCCCCGGCCTTGCCGCCGGCGGCGGATGCCCTCGCCAATCAGGCCGAGGGACAGCGCCAGATGGGCGACTTCGTCGGCGCCGCAGCCACGCTCGAGCGCGCGCTGCGCATCCAGCCGCAGGATGCCTACCTGTGGAACCGCCTGGCGCGGGTGCGCATGGAGCAGGGGATGTACGCCCAGGCTGGGAATCTCGCGGCACGCTCCAACGCCCTGGCTGGAAGCCAATCCCAGCTCAAGCAGGACAATTGGGGCATCATCGCCGGGGCGCGCCGCGCCAGTGGCGATGCCGACGGTGCGCTGGAGGCGGAGCGAAAGGCGGGCGGCGGCTGATCGTGCCGCTGTCACCCGCTCCGAGGTGAGCCGGTCTCGACCGTGGATTCGATCGGCGACATCCTCGGACCCGAGGGGCTCCTTGCCTCCCGGCTGGAGGGCTTCGGCCACCGCCCGCAGCAGCAGGCCATGGCCGAGGCCGTGTCAGAGGTGCTCGCGAGCGGCGGCACCCTGATCTGCGAGGCCGGCACCGGCACCGGCAAGACTTTCGCCTACCTGGTTCCGGCCCTGCTCTCCGGGCGCAAGGTCCTGGTCTCTACCGGCACTCGCAACCTTCAGGACCAGCTGTTTCATCGCGACATCCCCCTGGTGCGGGACCTGCTGAAGGCGCCGGTCCGGGTGGCGCTGCTCAAGGGAAGGTCCAACTACCTCTGCCTCTACCGGCTGGCCCTGGCCCTCGACGATCATCGGCGCGTGCACCCGGAGATGCGCCGGCAGCTGCGGGCGGTCCGGGACTGGGCGACGGTGACCCGGAGCGGGGACGTGGCCGAGCTCGGGCTCCCCGACGATGCGGCGGTGCTGCCCGCCGTAACCTCCACCAGCGACAACTGTCTGGGGCAGGACTGCCCGGAATGGACCCGTTGCCACCTCCTGGAGGCGCGCCGCGCGGCGCAGGCTGCGGATCTGGTCGTCATTAATCACCATCTCCTGTGCGCCGATATCGCCCTCAAGGACGAGGGTTTCGGTGAGATCCTCCCCGGGGCCGACTGCATCGTGGTCGACGAGGCCCACCAGCTCCCGGAGGTGGCCAGCGGCTTCTTCGGCACCGCCGTGAGCGGCCGGCAATTGCTCGACCTGATCTCGGACGTCGAGACCGCGTATCACGCCGAGGCGGGGGATGTCCCCGAGCTCCTGGGCCGCGCGGAGGCGTTTCGGCGCGCGACGCTTGAGCTGCGGCTGGCGCTGGGGTCCGAGGAATCGCGGCGCGGGCCCTGGCGGGAGCTCACCGCGAATGCCGACGCCAGCGCGGCTCTCGCGGCGGTTCGGGAGCGTCTCGGGGTCTTGCAGGAAGGGCTTGAGACCCTGCAGGGGCGAGGCAAAGGGCTCGACTCCTGCCTTGCGCGCGGCAGGGACCTCGCCGAGCGCCTCGCGTTGCTCGAAGAGGCGGGGGATGCGGAGGAGATCCGCTGGTTCGAGACGCACGGGCGGGGGTTTCGGCTCCATCAGACGCCGCTGGAGGTCTCGCATGTCTTCCAACCCTATCTCGAACGCCACCCGGCGGGCTGGGTGTTCACCTCCGCGACCCTTGCGGTGGGCGAGAGCTTCGATCACTTCGCCCGTCAGCTCGGCATCGGCGACGCCCGGACCGAGCGCTGGGACAGCCCCTTCGACTATGCCCGCCAGGCCCTTTGGTTCGTGCCCCGTGGCATGCCGGATCCGTCGTCTCCGCAGTACGTGTCCGCGGTGGTCGAGCTTGCCGCGCACATCCTCGGTCTCAGCCGTGGGCGGGCCTTCCTCCTGTTCACCAGTCACCGCGCATTGAGGGAGGCAGCGGAACAGCTCACGCCGCGCATCGACTATCCGCTGCTGGTCCAGGGCAGTGCCCCGCGCGCCGAGCTGCTGGAGCGTTTCCGACGCCTCGGCAACGCGGTCCTGCTGGGTACCGCGAGCTTCTGGGAGGGGGTGGACGTTCGCGGCGAGGCGCTTTCCTGCGTCATGATCGACAAGCTGCCGTTCGCGTCCCCCGGCGACCCCGTGCTCGCCGCGCGTATCGATGCCCTGCGCCAGCGCGGCGGCAACCCGTTTCGGGATTTCCAGCTGCCCCAGGCCGTGATCAGCCTCAAACAAGGCGCGGGCCGCCTCATTCGCGACCCGAGCGACCGGGGGGTCCTGGTCGTCTGCGATCCCCGTTTGCTCTCGCGCTCCTACGGTCACGCCTTCCTCGACAGCCTGCCGCCGATGGCGCGAACCCGGGAGCTGGACGACGTGGAGGCGTTCTTCAACTACGGGCGACACCGCGGCCGCTTGATCGCTCCCCCTGCCTCCCTCGACCGCCGGAACGGCCACCCGGCGGCGCTCCTTCTTGTCCGGCTTAACTGGCGCGGTATTCGCATGTCATTCATTAAAAAATGACAATCCAAAAACGCGCCATGGAATTGGCCGACACTATCCGAGGCGCCACACGATGTACGAGAAACTTGATCTGTCCGATCCCGATCAACGGGTCTTCGCGCCCGGCGGGGGCGGACCTCTGGCCTATCACGAGGCGGAACCCAGTGTTCGGGAGGGTTTTGACCGAACCGCCGGCCGCGCGGTGGTCGATCTCATTGTCGAGCTCGAATATCTCGCGCGCATCAAGAGTCCGCCAAATAAGCGGATTGCGCTGCTGAAGGTCCTGGAGCCGAGGGTGTTGAAGACCGGCGAAGGATTACCCAGCTTTGTCGCCTTGGCCAGACAGTCTCAGGGCAACGGAGCGGGGCGACAGTCCCTCGCGCAAAGGCTCTACCGCCTGTTGTCGAAGAACCTGAAGATGACGCTCGAGGACTTCGATCGTTCGCCGCTCGTATTCGCCGATGCGGCTGGCGACCAGAGGTCATGGCTGGTGCGCAGTCTGTTCCGCCTGTTCGGCCGCGAGGTCGAGTACAGCGTCCAGTGCAACCGAGCCTGGCCGCCGTCCATGTGGCGCGAGATCCACGACCTCTATCTGTACCTGAGCTCACGGCGGGACATCGACTTCGACACGGACGACACGGTTCCGGGCGGCGCCTTCGATCCCGAACAGGAGTACAAACGCCTGCTGCTGTTGGGGCTCCTGAAGGAATTCGGCTGTCGGATCGATCCTTCCTCCACCCCCCACCGTCGCTTGCGGGCCTGGGCGCGGGAAAGCCTCCTGCACGAGCCGCGGGTGTTTGCCGGCACTTTCAACCTGTGCGTGGTGGACATCTTCTGTGACGAGCCGCCCCGGCAGCATGCCGCCGCGCTCGATCCGGGCTTCAGCGGTTGGGTGCTCGAGCCCGCGCAGGACTTTCTCGACTACTGCGCCGACTGCGCCACCGTCCGTTGAGACATCACTCCCCGCGCCGGGCGGGAGCCATCCCTCCTGGCCGCCCGTCCTCCACCACCGGGGGCCAACCCTTGGCCCCCCGGGGCTCCAGGCCACCGCCGCGGGCGCTTGACGCTGCACCAGCCTTGATGGGGCAGCGCGGAAGCGCGCACTCGGCTCGAAGACCGTCGCGGGTGCTCTGAGCCAGGGTCAGGGATGCTACACTGCGGGCTCCGCAACTTTCGGGTACCCGCGCTTCGCCATCTGTCGCCTCCCATGAAGCTGTTGGCCATCGATACCTCTGCTGACGCCTGTTCCGCCGCCCTGTTGGTGGGGTCTGAGATACGGCAGCGTCTGTTGGTGGAGCCGCGCCGCCACGGCGAGCTGATCCTGGGCATGATGGATGCGTTGCTCGCCGAGGCCGAACTCTCCCTGCCGTCCCTCGACGCCCTTGCCTTCGGTCGCGGTCCCGGATCATTCACGGGCGTGCGCATCGCCACCTCCGTGGTGCAGGGCGCCGCATTCGGCGCTGATCTTCCGGTGGTGCCGGTATCGACTCTCGCGGCCCTGGCGCAGGGACATCGACGTATACACGGGATCGAGCTCAGCCTGCCGGCCCTCGATGCGCGCATGGGCGAGGTCTATTGGGGTTGTTACCGGCTCGGCAGCGCGGCGCTGATGGAGCCCGACGGAATCGAGCAGGTCGCTTCGCCGGCGCAGGTCTCCCTGCCGGGGGGAGGGCTCTGGCACGGGGCGGGCGGCGGTTGGCTGGCCCATGGCGCTGTTCTGCGCGACCGTCTGGGTGATCTACTGCAGGGGGTTTCTCCCGATGTCATCTGCGAGGCTCGGGACATCGCGGTGCTCGCCGCCGCCGACTTCGCGGCGGGCCGTTGCGTTGCCCCCGAGCGCGCGTTACCGGTCTATTTGCGTGATCGGGTGACCGCGGGAGCCTAGGTCGGGTCCTCAGGGCGACGCTGGCCTTGCGTCAGTGCGCGGCGCCTGGTTTGTGGCCGGTTTGTTCCCGCTCTCCGTGGCGGCAGTGACGGCGCATACAGCTGAGCACATAGTGCAGCAGGGTGCCGCCGACTGCCGTGAAGGCCACGGCACTGCCGGCGATCTGCCCGAGGATTCCAAACTGCGAGTAGGAAAGTGTCAGCCATGTGACGAAGGCGCTGACGCTCGCTAGGAAGAAAACCATGACGAACGGCCACGGAGAGTTACTGCATTCCGGGCAAAGTTTCATGTTGGCACTCCACAGGCTACGCCCATAGTGTATACGCCCGCGGTGGTCTGGTTAGTGCGAGGGAGCCCCGGTTTCGTTTCCTGTCGGCGGGATCGGGTGACGGCCCCAGCCGCGTTTCACATGAGACAAGAAGCTAGGAGAGTCTCGGATGCCCGTGGAAGATGCCGCTGATCGGGCCTTCATGCGCGAGGCGCTCACTCTCGCTCGCCGCGGCGTGGGCGAGGGCGCGGGGGGGCCATTCGGCGCCCTGGTGGTTCGTGATGGACGCGTCCTGGGGCGGGGCTGGAACAGGGTCATCGCGGATCGCGATCCGACCGCTCACGCGGAGCTGGTGGCCATTCGCGATGCATGCAAGGCGATCGGCGCATTCCAACTCAGCGGCGCCACGCTTTATAGCACCTGCGAGCCTTGTCCCATGTGCGGGGCAGCCGCTTACTGGGCGCGTCTCGATCGGGTGGTGTTCGCCGCCGGAACGGCCGACGCGGCCGCGATCGGCTTCGATGACGGGCGCATCCGCGAGGCGCTGGCGACGGGGGAGGGGACGCTGCATCTGCCCATGCGGCAACTCATGCGGGACGAGGCGCTGGAGGTATTCCGTTTGTGGCAGGGAAGCCCGTTGCGGGTCGACTATTGAGCGACCAGGCCTATGGCGTCGCCTCGGACCTGTCTCCGCTCGCCGCGGGCTGGTCCCGATAGTAGTAGTCGTACTTGCCGTGCAGCGCGTTGGTGAAGCGCCAGGCGTCGTCGTGGCTCAGCCCGCTGTCCTCGGGGAAGATGACCTTGATATACAGGCCTTCCTCATGCTCGCGGCTGATCTTGCCGAGCCTCTGGTCCAGCTCGTCCCGCGAGACGGTTTGGAAGCCGCTCTCGCCCGGTTCGCGAATACGGATATCCGTGCGCCCGCCGACCTTTGCATAACGAACCTCGACGACGTAGCCGTCCCGTCGGTGAGCGTGCGGGGCGCACGAGCCGCTCGTACCGCTGCTGGAGCTGACCATAGTCTTCGGTGATCTCGGCGCGGCCGCGCTCGGCGGCCTCGAGCTTGTCGAGCACCCCGGAAAGCTCGGCGACGCGCTCTGCATAATCGGCGCGAAGCTGTTCGAGCGTGTCCTCTAGCTGCCGCTGGCGCGTGCTCGCCTGCTCGGCCGCCTCCCGGCTCGCGGTATGGAGGGTGGCCAGCTCGCGACGGGCGGCCTCTAGCCGGTCGATCTCCCGCGCCTGCGCCTCGACCTCGGTCTCGAGCCGCACCAGGCTCGCTTCCCGGTCGCTGAGGCGGGCGGACAAGTCGGTCAGCTCGGCCTCGCGCGCCTCCCGTTGCGCCTGCAGTTGCTGCCGGACCGCCTCGAGCTCCTCGATCTGCCGGGCCTGCGCCTCGGTCAGCTCCGCCGCGCGCTCCAGCGCCTGTTGCCGGGTTTGCGCGAGCTCCCTCGCGGCGGCGTGCTCGACCTCGGTCGACGCCAGCCGCTCGCGCTCCGCGCCGAGCGCCGCGCGTGCCTCGTCGGCGCGTTCTGCGTTGTGTCTCCAAGTCGTCGGCAAGGATTCGGCGCTCGTCGGTCAGGGCTCCGATCTGCGCGCGCGCCGCGTCCAAGGCCCCGTCCTGTGCCCTGCGATCGCCCTCCAACGCGTTGATGCGGCCGCGCAGGCGGCCGACCTCGGCGGTGGCGGTGGCGAGGCCCTCTGCTAACGATGCCCGTTCCCTTTCCCTGGCGCGAAGCTGCTCGGCCGCCTGACGCTCCGCTTCCATAGTACTGCGCAGCTCCGTCACCAGGTCCATGTTGCGCACCAGCAGGATGAGCATGGCGAGCAGGAAGATCATGACGATCACCGTCATGACATCGGTGAACGAAGGCCAGAAGCTCTCCGCGGTCTGTTCCCGCTGGTGGTTGAGCCGCAGGTCCGCGAATCCCTGACCGCTCATGGCCCCCGGTCCGTGGGCAGGCGGAATCCGGCTCGCAGGATGTCCTCGATCTTGCGCACGTCCCCGGCCACGCTGCCCATTTTCTCCCGGTGGCTGGTGAGGGTGTTGAGCAGGTTGAGCTCGATGGCCTCGAAGGTGCGCTGCGACTGCTCCATGCGCTTGACCAGCTCGGCGATGGAGACCATGAGCTCGGCGAACCGGTTCAGCACGCCCTCGACGCGTACCTCGAAACGCGGCACCAGGTACACGGCAGTCACGTGCTCGACTTGGCCGAGAAACCGGGTCTGGACATCGCCCAGCTTGAGGTTGAAGTAGCCGAAATAGAGATAGCAGAGGATCGCCGTGATGGTGGTGGACAGGGCGGTGGACATCCCATGCACGACCAGGCCCATTCCGCCGCTGTCCACCGCGGACTCCAGCATGTCCGATGCCCCGACGAGGGCGATGGACAGGGCGAGCACCGTGCCGAGGACGCCGGTCAGGATCAGGATGTTCGCGACGAAGCGCGGGAAGCTCGCGCGCGTGCTTTCACCCGCCACCAGGGCCGAGGCCAGGGCGCCCTGGTTGATCGGCGCATGGCTCTCGGCTAGTCTCGCCAGAGCCCGGTAGCGGCGGTGAATGACGCTATGGGGCGCCACGCCGTCGAGCGGCGTTTTCGGGCCCGCCTCCAGGTTGTCGAGCAAGCGGCGCAGCGCGCGCTCCTCGCGGGCGTAGTGCAGCAGGATCGCCACCATCTTGAGCACCCCGGCCGCGAACAGGGCGAGGATGAACCCGTTGGCGGCGATCCCCAGCGGCGTGATCTGATCGCGCAGGTAGACGTCATTGAGCAGATCGTATTTCCACACCGCCAGGGCCGCGGCGAGCGCTCCGGTCAGGACCATCCGCAGCAGGATGCTCAGGCTATATCCGGGGCGCAGATCCAGGGTGTCCAAGCGAAATTCTCCGGGCGTGTCGATCCGATGAAGGCTATCACACTCCGTCTCCGAAGAGGCCCGGGATGAGCGTTGCGCCGGACCCCCGGCGACTGCTGCAGGACATGCTGCAGGGGGCGCTTCAAGCGGTGGACGGGGCAAGCTCGGTGCGCCGCGTTCTCGAGTCGGCGCCGATCGACTCGCCGGTGCGCATCATTGCCGTGGGCAAGGCGGCGCAGGCCATGGCCGAGGGGGCCTGCGCGGTCCTCGGCGCCCAGGTCCGGGGTGGGCTGGTGATCTCGAAGCCCGGACATCTGGTTCCGCAGCGGCTCGCCCGCTGGGGGTTGGAGACCGCGGTGGGCGGTCATCCGATCCCCACCGCGGGCAGCCTGGAGGCCGGTCAGCGACTGATCGACGCCCTCGGGCGGGCGGACGACGCCGCGCTGCTGTTTCTCATTTCCGGCGGCGCTTCCAGCCTCGTGGAAGTGCCGGCGACCGGTCTGGGCCTGGCCGATCTGGAGCGCATCAACCGCTGGCTGCTTGGCAGTGGGCTCGCCATCGACGCGATGAACCTGGTGCGCAAGTCGGTCTCCCGGATCAAGGGCGGCGGTCTGCTGAGCCTGCTTGCGGGCAGGGAAGTGCGGGCGCTGGCCATCTCCGACGTGCCCGGGGACGATCCGGCGGCGATCGGCTCCGGGCTGCTGGTGCCGGAGCCGCGTCTCACCCAACGGGTCGCCGGACTGGCGTTGCCGGACTGGCTGAGATCCATGGTCGACCTGGGTCTGGCCGAGCGCCGGGGGATACCGGGGCAGGGTCCGCCGGTCGAGCTGGCGGCGACAGTGGGCATGGCCAGGCGAGCCGCCGCCGAGGTGGCCTCGGAGTCGGGCTTGGCGGTGCGGGTCGAGGACGACCTGGTGGAGGGCGACGCCGCTACGCGTGGGCGCGAGCTGGCACGTGACCTGGCTCGGGGTCCGCGGGGTGTCCGCGTCTGGGGGGGCGAGACTACCGTGTGCCTGCCGGAGCGACCGGGGCGGGGCGGGCGCAACCAGCACCTGGCGCTGGCGGCGGCGATGGAGATCGCCGGCCGGGACGACTGCTTTCTTTTGAGCTGCGGCACGGATGGAACGGACGGCCCGACCAACGACGCCGGTGCCCTGGTAGACGGCGGCACCCTGGCGCGCGCCGCGATGGAAGGGCTGGACGCCGGCGAATGCCTGGCCAATGCGGATTCCGGTACCCTGCTCGCGGCCAGCGGCGACCTGATCGACACCGGACCGACCGGGACCAATGTCATGGATCTGATCCTGGGGCTGCGGCTGTGAGCCCTGTCCCCTGGAGCGGCTTGTTCGAGGCGGCCGCTGCCTGTTTGCTGGCGCGGGAGCCCGACCAGAAGGTCGAGCTCACGCGGCGCGCGGCGGACGCATGGAACGCGGGGTTGCTCCCGCTCACGAACGGGGGGCAGGTGGTTCCGGCCGACGAGCCGGGCCGCCCGGACCGGCCGGAGCTGGTGCGTCCACGGGACCTTCCCAAGCGCTCGCCGAGGGGTATGAAGGGTCGGGCGGCCTTGATTCACGCCGTGGCACACATCGAGTTCAACGCCATCAACCTCGCGTGGGACGCGGTCCAGCGTTTCCGGGAGCTGCCGCCCGGGTACTATGGCGATTGGGTGCAGGTGGCGGCGGAAGAGGCCTATCACTTCGATCTCATGCGGGGGCGCCTGCGGGATCTCGGCTACGACTACGGGGATTTCCCGGCCCACGATGGCTTGTGGGCGATGGCGATGCGCACGGCGCACGATCCCCTGGAGCGCATGGCCTTGATCCCCCGCGTGATGGAGGCGCGGGGGCTCGACGTCACGCCCGGGATGATCGAGCGCTTCCGCGCCGCGGGCGACGGCGCCACGGCCGACCGGCTCGCGATCATCCTGCGCGACGAGGTTGGCCACGTGGCGGCGGGCAGCCGCTGGTTCCGCCACTTGTGCGCGGCGCGGGGACTGGATGCCGAGGAGACCTATTTCGCCCTGGTGGATACCTATCTTGGGGGTGAGATCCGGTGCCCGCTCAACCGGGCCGACCGGCTCCGCGCCGGGTTCGACGAACGGGAACTCGCGCGGTTGCAGGACCTCTGCGATCGATGAAGGCGTTCCAGCGGGATGCGCGACGAGCTTCTATACTCTGCGTCAATGATCGGCGCGCATCGGTCGGGAGGGGTGTGCCGGGCGTTTCCGGAGTCCGGCACGCGCACCCCTCACAGGCTTGAGACCCGGGCCGAGGCTGCGCCGCGTTTCCATGCGACTCCGCTCCAGGGAATCGAGACGTCTCCTCATCGGCAGTGGTTTCGTGTCTCCTCAAACTCCGCGAGAGCAAGAGAGCGCGCGAAAGGCATCATGAACAAGACCGAGTGGAAGAGCTTCTGGATCACGGAGAGGCCCGGCGGGGACAGGGAGTACCGGGCGAGCAGCAAGGCGCTGTTCGCGGTTGTGCTGATCTTGATCCCCGCGGTGATCTACGGGTTGCTCCTTCTGATCGAGGAAGCGACCGGAGGTCCTACGACCATCCTCGTGCTGGCATACGGCGTCATCGTGCTCATGGTCGCCGTGATGCTGTTCGTCGTGATCCTGTCGCTCATCGACTACCTGAACAGGTTCGAGTAGCGAGCTGGCCTCCCGCCAGGGTGCATAACCTGCCTATCTGACGACAAACTCGCGTCGCGCCGTCCCGTCGGAGATGATCAGCGCCTCGCCGCGGTCCGCGCTCCATTCGGCGAGCACGTGGCGGGTCGCGGCGCTGCCGTCCAGGTCGAAGCGGTGGTCCGCGGGCCGGTGCGTGTGGCCGTGGATCAAGCGCTGGACGCCGAACCGGCGCATGTAGTCCTCAACCGTCTGCTGGTTCACGTCCATGATGTCCGCGTGCTTCTCCGCGGTGGCCGCGCCGCTCTTGCGGCGGTAGTCGGCGGCAATGGCGCGGCGTCTGGCCAGCGACCTCCACAGGAACAGCCTTTGCACCAGCGGGTTGCGGACGCGGCGGCGGAATTTCTGATAGGGGATGTCGTCGGTGCACAGCAGGTCGCCGTGCATGATGAGCGTCGGCGTTCCGGCCAGATCGAGCAACGCGGGGTCCTCGAGTAGGGTGCAGCCGGTGTCGCGGGCGAAGGCGCGGCCGATCAGGAAGTCGCGATTGCCGCGCATGATCGCGCAGCGCGTGCCCGATTCCGTCAGCCCCCGCAGGGCGCCGCGGATCAGCGTGTAGGGCGGCAGGTCGTCGTCGTCGCCGATCCAGGCGTCGAACAGGTCCCCCAGGATGTAGAGCGCCGCGGCCTCTCGCGCCCGCCCGGCGAGGAACGCCGTGAAGAGCTCCACCGCCCCCGGCCGTTCCGGCGCCAGGTGCAGATCGGAGATGAAGAGGCTTTCAGACACCGGCTAAGCGCGGAGGGACAGCGCGGCGGTCGGCCGCGCCGGGGTCCTCAGTCGAGGATCTCCGCCTTTTCGATCACAACGTCCTCCTTCGGCACGTCCTGATGTCCGTGCTTGGAGCCGGTCGCGACGCCCTTGATCTTCTCGACCACGTCCATGCCCTCCGTCACGGCGCCGAAGACGCAGTAACCCCAGCCGTCCTGCCCCGGATGATCCAGGAAGCCGTTGTCAGCTACGTTGATGAAGAACTGGGAGGTCGCCGAGTGGGGGTCGCCGGTGCGGGCCATGGCGATCGTGCCCCGCTTGTTCTTGAGCCCGTTGTTCGCCTCGTTCTGGATGGGGTTGCGTGTGGGCTTGGGAATGAAGTCTGGCGTCATGCCGCCACCCTGGATCATGAAGCCGTTGATCACCCGGTGGAACAGGGTGCCGTCGAAGTGGCCGTCACGCACGTACTGCTCGAAGTTTTCGCAGGTCGCCGGTGCCTTGTCGGCATGCAGCTCGATGAGGATGTCGCCGTGGTTGGTGGTGAGCTTGATCATTCGATTACTCCTGTTCAGCCGTCGATGCGGGTGACCTTCTCGATGACGATGGTGGATTTGGGAACGTCGGTCGGGAAGGGGCCCTTTCCACCCGTCGGCGCGGTTGCGATCTTGTCCACCACCTCCATGCCGTCGGTCACCTTGCCGAAGACCGCGTAGCCCCACCCGCGGGGTGTCTTTCCGGAATGATTCAGGAAATCGTTGTCCTTGTGATTGATGAAGAACTGGGAGGTCGCCGAGTGCGGATCGCCGGTGCGGGCCATGGCGATGGTGCCGCGCTCGTTCTTCAGGCCGTTGTCCGCCTCGTTCTCGATGGCGTCCTTGGTCGGTTTCTTCTGCAGGTCGTCGGTGAAGCCGCCGCCCTGGATCATGAAGCCGTCGATGACGCGGTGGAAGACGGTGCCGTCGTAGTAGCCCTCGTCCACGTAGGCGAGAAAGTTCTCCACCGACTTCGGCGCCTTGTCCGGGTAGAGCTCGATGGTGATCGTGCCCTCGCTGGTCTCCATCCGCACCTTCGGATTGTCCGCCAGCGCTTGGCCAGTAGAGGCGAGGAGCAGGAGCGCGCTAACGAAGGTGGCGAGCAGTCGCGGCATGGTTCGGTTCCTCCATCTATAAGGTTTGAGGCGCGCATGTTACGGGCTTGCACCGACGCGGGAAAGCCCGGCGTCTTCCGGTTTCGGGTTTTCGCGAGCGGACGGGCTTTGCTACCATCGGACGGATTCCCCGATTCGGTCCCCCTCCATGCTGCAGATCCACAACAGCCTCACCCGGCGCAAAGAGCCGTTCGTTCCCATCGAGCCCGGAAAGGTGCGGATGTACGTCTGCGGCATGACGGTGTACGACTATTGCCACCTGGGCCATGCCCGGGTCATGGTGGTGTTCGACGTGGTCTACCGCTATCTGCGCGAGCGCGGCTACGACGTCACCTACGTGCGCAACATCACGGATATCGACGACAAGATCATCAACCGCGCCAACGAGCGCGGCGAGCCCTTCTCCGACCTCACCGAGCGCTTCATCGCGGCCATGCACGAGGACTCGGACGCCCTGGGCATTCTGCCGCCCACCGAGGAGCCGCGGGCCACGGCCCACATGGGCGAGATCCTCTCCATGATCCAGGCCCTGATCGACAAGGGCCATGCCTACGTGGCCGGCAACGGCGATGTCTACTACGCGGTGGGCGAGCTTTCAGGGCTACGGCAAGCTCTCGGGCAAGGACCCGGAGGAGCTGCGGGCCGGCGCCCGCGTCGAGGTCGGCGAGGCCAAGCGCGACCCCCTGGACTTCGCCCTGTGGAAGTCCGCCAAGCCCGGCGAGCCGGCCTGGGACTCCCCCTGGGGACCGGGCAGGCCCGGCTGGCACATCGAGTGCTCGGCCATGTCCACCTGCTGCCTGGGCAACCACTTCGACATCCACGGCGGCGGGGCGGACCTGCAGTTCCCGCATCACGAGAACGAGATCGCCCAGTCCGAGGGCGCGACCGGCGAGCCCTTCGTCAACCTCTGGATGCACAACGGCTTCGTGCGGGTGAACGAGGAGAAGATGTCCAAGTCCCTGGGCAACTTCTTCACCGTGCGCGAGATCCTGGCGCGCTACCGGCCGGAGGAGGTGCGCTACTTCATCCTCACCAGCCAGTACCGCAGCCCGCTCAACTATGACGACGAGCACCTGGACAATGCCCGCGGCGCGCTCACCCGGCTCTACACGGCCCTGCGTGGATTGCCCGCCGCCGAGCCCGCGGGCGGCGAGGCCTTCCGCGAGCGCTTTCTGCGCGCCATGGACGACGACTTCAATACCCCGGAGGCCTTGGCCGTCCTGTTCGACCTGGTGCGCGAGATCAACCGCGTGCGGGCGGAGGACGAGGCCTTGGCCGCCGGCCTGGGCGCGGAGCTCAGGCGTCTCGGTGGGGTGTTGGGCATCCTGCAGGACGCGCCCGAGTCCTACCTGCGCGGCGGGGGCGAGATCACCGGCCTCGGCGACGCGGAGATCGACGACCTGATCCGGCGGCGCGCGCAGGCGCGCAAGTCCAGGCAATGGGCCGAGGCCGATCGCATCCGCGACGAACTCCAGGCCGCGGGCATCCTGCTCGAGGACGGCGCGGCGGGAACCACCTGGCGGAGAGGCTGACCGCACCGTGCCCGCGTCCCCGTCGCCAACAGCAACACCCCGGGAAGATCAACATCCGACCATGCCTGAGCACAACGCACGACCTCGGTACTTGTATGCGGCGGTGATGATTCTCAGTGCCGCGAGCCTGCTGCTGCAGGGTTGCGCGGCGGTGGTGGTCGGGGGCGCCGCGGCGGGCGGCTACTACGTCGGCAAGGACGAGCGGAGCGTCGGTGAGATCACGGACGACGCCGCCATCACGACCAAGGTCAATGCCAAGTTCGTCGGCGACGACCTGGTCAAGACCTTCGACATCGACGTCGACACCTACCGGGGGACCGTCTACCTGCACGGGCATGTGGATAGCCCGGCGGCAAGGGCCAGGGCGGTCGCGCTGGTGAGGTCGGTCAAGGGCGTGAGATCGGTGGTCTCGAAGCTGTCGGTCGTGAACTGAGGCGCCGGATCACCCGGAGCGGGGCTGCCGCGCGACGACGGGCCAAGGCGCCACGTCCGCTGTTACGCGGGTCACATCGCCGCGTGCAGCTCGGCGGCCTGCAGGGTGTTTTCGAGCAGGCTGGCGATGGTCATGGGGCCGACCCCGCCGGGGACCGGGGTGATCCAGGCCGCGCGCTCGGCGACGGTATCGAAGTCGACGTCACCGACCAGCTTGCCCTCGTCGTTGCGGTTGATGCCGACGTCGATCACCAGCGCCCCCTCCTTGATCCAGTCGCCCGGAACGAAGCGCGGACGCCCTACCGCGGCGACCACCAGGTCCGCGGCCCGTACCTTGTCGGCCAGGTCCTTGGTGCGGCTGTGGCACACCGTGATGGTGCAGCGCGCGGCCAACAGCTCCAGGGCCATGGGCCGGCCGACGATGTTGGACTGGCCGATGATGATCGCGTCCAGGCCCTCGAGCCTGCGTCCGGTGCGCGCGAGCATCGACATCACACCCTTCGGCGTGCAGGGACGCAGCAGCGGCATGCGCAGCACCAGGCGCCCGACGTTGTAGGGGTGGAAGCCGTCCACGTCCTTGGTGGGCAGGATGCGCTCGATGACCGCCTCCTCGTCGATCTGGTCCGGGAGCGGAAGCTGCACCAGGATGCCGTCAATCGCCTCGTCGGCGTTCAGATGGTCGATCAGCGCCAGGAGATCTTCCTGGGGCGTCTCGGCGGAGAGCTCGTGCAGCTCGGAGTGGAACCCGACCTCGGCGCAGGCCTTGCGCTTGTTGCGCACGTAGACCTCCGAGGCGGGATTGTCGCCCACCAGGACGACGGCCAGGCCGGGGGGCGGAGCCGCGCCACCGTCATGGCCTCCACCCGCGTCTTGATCCCGGCGCGGATCGCCGCAGAAATGACCTTGCCGTCGAGGATCTGTGCGCTCATGGACTGCTCGCTTTCCTGGCTGGGTTGTCGGATCAGCGGGCATCATAACGGTGGTGAGTGGCTTTGCAAGCCGGGGCCGGCGGCAGTATCCTGCCCGCTACGCCAATTGACGCGCTCACGGCGAGTGCGTATGATTCGCGGTCTTCCGTCGCGGGACCAGGTCCGTACGCGGGGTATAGCGCAGTCTGGTAGCGCGCCTGCTTTGGGAGCAGGATGTCGGGGGTTCGAATCCCTCTACCCCGACCATCATGCCAGGCACGATGAAGAGCCCCGGTAGCTCAGCCGGACAGAGCAACGGCCTTCTAAGCCGTGGGTCGGGGGTTCGAGTCCCTCCCGGGGTGCCAAGCGACCACCGGAAAGCGGAAGCGGTTTGCACAATGGTGGACGTAGCTCAGTTGGTAGAGCACAGGATTGTGGCTCCTGCGGTCGTGGGTTCGATTCCCATCGTCCACCCCAATCTGGTAACATTCCGGTCGCCTTTTTTGGGCCGTTAGCTCAGCTGGTAGAGCAGTGGACTCTTAATCCATTGGTCCTAGGTTCGAATCCTAGACGGCCCACCAAAAAATCAGGGGGTTGGCGAGTTCGCTAACCCCTTTTTTCGTCCCCCGGGCACAATACAGGCACACTGATGCTACGCGAAGCCGGTGTACCGATGGCCACGATCGTCAAAGCTCCCCCGCAAGCGTGGAAGGCCGTAATTCGCCGCCAAGGCTCGCAGACGGTCTGAATAATCCTTTTCGAACGAAACGGGACGCCGAAGACTTAGGCTCGCTGCACCGAGGACGAGATGATCCCCCGTGTTAACGTGCGCCGGGCTGCCTCCGAGGCGACGATTGTCGTCGCCGCTGTGAATGGACATTTGGATGGGGTAACGCCTTCAAAGCGTCCCTCTACACAGCGGAGTGAGGCGAGACGCGCCAAGTCACTGGCAACGTGGCCTGGACGACTCGCTCTTGCCGCGTTGACGCCAGACATCGCTGCGTCGTTTGGTGACAAAAGGCTCAGCAGGGGTGAAAGTGTTTCGACCGTCGGCTTGGGGCTTGCGTTGCTCGGTTACCTCTACACCGCTGGAACAAGAGAATGGGGATTGGGACTCGTTTACAGCCCAGTCGCCAACGTCCGCAGACCTTCACCTGGGCAAGGACGAAACCACCAAGCTAACTGGAAGGAGGCTCGCCGTCTACTGACCTCTTGCGATGCGCATTCGAATCCGATGCTGGGCTGGATTGTCCGGATCGCTCTCTACACCGGAATGCGGCAGGGAAAACTTTGTCGCTAACCCAGGATCAGATCGAAGCTGATCGTCGAATCGTACGATTGAACGAGACCAAGAATGGCAGCGCTCGCACCGTCCTACCTTCCAAACGGGCTTGGAGAGTTTTCACAGAAGCTCTCTCTCGAACCGCCAGGAAACCCAACACCGATCTCGGGTTCTACGGAGAACCCGGCCGGGATGGGAAACGCCGGCCGCATCGCACCAACAAAGTCTGGACGAACGCGTTGGAACGAGTCCGCAAAAAGAACTCGAGCTTTTATGACCTCAGGCACACGGCGATCTGAAGATTGGTCGAACAAGGGCTATCTGATCAGGAAGTTGCCGCTAAAAGCGGACACAAGTTCATGCAGATGCTGAAGCGATACACACATGTGCGTACCGAGGATCTCGTCGCGAAGCTCGGTCTAGGATGCGCATCACTTTTTCTGGGTTGGTGTCCTCGGCTGATCGGATGCTCTGGGGCGTATGGCTTCCCAACTAAATTGCGTCGATTGTCTTTCCGTCCCCTGGTCAGGTAACGGGACATGCTTGTATCGATAAGGGCCCATTCGATCTCCGGGGTCCGGAGTTCGCGACTGCACAGTTCCTGTCAGCCGTTCCGTCGTGGATCCGGAGCGATTCGAGCAGGACGCGAATAAGCTAATGTCCAAGACAGGACAGGGCGCAACCTACACGCGCACAACCGACGGCAGATCGCGCCGGGATACGCTGGCCGGGCCGGAGCGGGAGGCGCTCGTTGATCGCCACTACCGACCCATCACACCAAACGGACGCGCCTGGTCTTCCTTGAGCGACGCGACCAACCGCCCATCAGGACCGACGGACGGGGACTGCTCAGGCGCCAGCACACAAGAATTGCAGCGGACGAACTGTACTGGTCTCGGCGATGTGGGCGAACACGGGCCGTATCGATCATCGATCGAGCCGGCGGCGTCACGGGTTTGCCTGGATGAGCCGCAGCTTTGAAAGCGCGAAGATCGGACCAGCCTCACCCTCCCTACGGGGCTGATGGCGCGGCTTCGCGCCTGCCCCGCGTGGGCTATGTCACCGTCCGGGATGTTAGAAACCCGAATGGCTGGCCCAGAAACAGTGTCGGGCATCTCGGGAACGCGTTCATGATCGCAAGCGTCCTGCAAGATCTGGGCGTGCCGCTGCATTTTCTCGCGTCGCCACCCAGCACGGGCGGCCTGGTTGCAAGGATCCGCGACAGAATTCACCGCAATCTGTTTGGGAACCGCGTCGTCAGCTCTCTGGAACCTGCCCAGCTGCAGCGCCGTGCGGCCTGGATCGAGCACAAGCTGGCGAGCATTGAGGTCGACGTCTTGCTGAGCAATGCCTCGAGACCGCTTGCGGCCATCAAGACCTCCCGGCCGATTGTGATATGGCGCGATTCCACATTCGCCGGCGCGCTGAAGGTGCACCGCGACTTCAGGAACCTCGCACCGCGTTCGGTCAGGCTTGGGCATCAGATGGAACAAGCAGCACTTCAACGATGCACGGTGGCCGTGTTCCGGTCGCATTGGGCCGCAGATGACGCTTGCCGGATCTACGGAGTGAATCCGCACAAGATCAGAGTCATTCCGGTAGGAGGCAACATTCGCAAGGCACCGCCGCGTGAGCGGGTCGCCCAGGCAATCGCATCGCGTTCCCGCGAATGTTGCGAGTTGCTCTTCGTCGGCGTCGACTGGGAAGGCAAAGGCGGGCCGGTGGCCTTGGAGATTTGCCGCCGGCTAAGGGATGACGGGGTAGCAGTGCGGCTGACTGTTGTCGGCGCCGAATCGGGCCGCTTAGCCGCGGCTCCCCCCTATGTCAGGGATTTCGGCTTCATCGATATACACACCGAAGCAGGGCGACGGCGCTACACTAAACTACTCGAGACGTCGCATTTCCTCTTATTTCCGTCCCGTGTGGACACCTACGGCAACGTGCTGCCCGAGGCGAATGCCTTCGGTCTCCCCGCACTCGCCTCCGACAATGCCGGGATTCCGACCATTGTCAAGAACGGCATCAATGGACAGCTCTTTCCGATCGGAGGCGACGCCGAGGCTCTGGCATACAGTCGATTCATCCAGGCAATGCTGTCCGAAAGAACGCGATACGACGCGCTCGCCCTGTCGTCGTACGATGAATACGCGACCCGACTGAGTTGGGATGTTGTGGGGCCCGAGCTGGTGGCCGTTCTGCGGGAGGTCTGCCAACCGGGCGCGGGGCGTTAATGCGGCTCCCGCCTATCCGGCGGGTTCGGGCGCAGACCGCGCGGACTCCAGGAATTGAAGGCAGACCGATGCCTGATAGCTGAGCCAGCAGACGATTCCCAGGAATTTGCTCCCATCCTCGAACAGGTGGTGCATCGGCAGCAATGTTTCAGGAAGCCTGTCGATGAGCAAAGACAGGGCAAACAGTCCCAGGGCGCATAATAGGTACACGAATCTGGTATCCCCGATCTGCCTGCGAAAACCGATCAAGTAGCCAAGCACCAATACGCCATAGCCCGCAAAAGCGAGTTTCTCGAAGATGCCCAGGCGCGGGTAGAAGTATTCGTGCAGCATGTATAGGTCATCGAGCAACAGCAGCAGGCTGATCAGTCCCCCCAGCAGCACGAAGGCGCGAACGCCTCCGGGCGCACCCCGCTTGCCGAGAAGCGAGACCGAGAACAGGCAGATGGCGGTCGCCGCGCTCCAGAGGGTAATGCCCAGATTCGAGAGCAAGCCCAGATAGGGAGGAGCGTCGACGATCGCCAACGGGTCGCGGGTAAAATTCGCCACCGCGATGTCGGAGCGTGTGCTGATGAAGACAAGAACTCCCAGCAGGACGATTGCGGGAGTCAATAGCAACGCAATCTGCTGAAATTGGTCACGAACTGGCACGTACATGTTGGGCACCGATTCCGCGATCTTGGAGGGCGAAGCCTACGGGATAGTCAGATACGTGTCGACCCTGCCGTGAGGGGGGTCTTCCCGGAGGCGCCCCTACGGCGATCGATGGCCCCCACGCCAGCGAGAGCTGTGTCCCCGGGCTCTTGTCCAGCCGCGCTCCCCAGCGAAGACGTTCTCCGGGCTGCCGCTGACGTCAGTGCGGTAAATGGCGGTGATCGTCAGTCTGTTGCGGTCCAACCTGGGACACCGCATCCGCCACTACTTCATCACCGACGAAAACTTCGCGCGAAAACGGGAATCGGGAGGCCACCTTCGACCGTATCGCACAACTGCACGAGTAGCTTAAGGTGAATTTCAACTTCACCATTCAGGTCGACACCATGTGCCAAACGCTGTCAGGGTTCGTGGACAAGGCGCGTAAAGCCGGTGTTTCCCGAGTCTTCATCGGTCGAGCTCAGGCACGTACCGGCGACAGGCAGAACCGATCCGCCGCCGAGTCGATGCCGAGCCGCTCATAGATGGCCGCGATCGCCTGGTCCTCGTTGGCGAAGATGTTTCCGTCGCCGATCAGGTCGAACAGCCCGGTAGAACGCATGACGTCGAGGACCTGCTTCTTGAGGCCGGAGAAGACAATCTTTACGTCGCTCTCGCGCAGACGCTCGACCAGATGGTGGACGACCTCCTCGCCGGATGCGTCGATCCGGTTGATGCCATCCCCCACCACCAAGAGATACTGTGGCGGACGGCTTTTTGGCAACGAGCTCCAGCACCTTGTCCTCGAAGTAGCCGACGTTGGCGAAGTAGAGCTGCCCGTCGAAGCGCATGGCGATGATGTGCGGGGTGGTCGGCAGATCGGGGTGGATCCGTATGTCGCGCAGGGTGCCGTCCGGGTAACGGCCCAGCTCGGCCACCCGCGGCTTCATGGTCCGGTACAGGAACAGGGTGATGGCGAGTCCGGCCCCAATCAGGATGCCTTTGTCCAAATGCGGTGCCGCCAGGAGCGTTACCACGAAAGTGGTGATGGCCACGACGCCGTCAAGCTTGTCTGCCTGCCAGGTGTGCTTCAGCGCCTTGGGGGTGATCAGGCTGGTGACCGCGAGCAGTATGATCACGGCCAGCGTGGCCTTGGGCAGGTGGTAGAGGTACTCGGTCAGGAACAGCAGAGTAATGGCCACGAAGAGTCCGTTGAATACCATGGCGAAGCCCGTCTTGGCGCCGGCCTGCAGATTGACCGCTGATCCCGTGAAGGAACCGCATGCGGGATAGGCTTGGAAGAACGAGCCGCCTACGTTCGCGATGCCCTGGCCTATCAGCTCCTGATTGGGATTCAGCCGCTGCTTGGTCTTGGCGGCAATCGCCTTCGCCATGGAGATGGACTCCATGAACGCGACAAGGGCGATGATGACCGCAGCGGAGAGCAGTTGGAGCAACGCGTCCAGACTGAGGGGCGGTACCCGGAAGGCCGGCAGGCCGGCAGGAATCTGGCCGACCACATCGCCTCCGCCGATCAGGCTGATCTCGCCCTTCTCGATCTTCTTGATGCGCCAGTTGCGGCCATCGGTCTCCACGCCTGGCGGCACCTTGCCTTGCGGATATATGTCAGCGGCGGCCTCTTCCTCTGCCTTGCCGCGCGCGAACCTCAGCTTGCGTAGGCTGCGCAAGCGGGACTTGTTTTCTTCGAAGAGCGCGGCGAGGTCTAGCTTCCTGAGCTCGATCTCGTGTGCGAGGTCGGCGGCGGCCCTGCCATCGTTGGCTCTTGTCGCTCGGCGCAGGTTCTTAGAGAGCGTGGCGATCTCGGCTGACAGATCGGCGAAGCGGGCGTCCGCGGCAGCGTAGGCCTTGACCGCTTCCCGGGCGGCGGCGTCCGCGATGTGCTCGGGGTCGGCCTTGGTCTTGTGCTCGAAATCCACCGCGGCACTGACCAGGATGGTCACCGCCACGGCAATGAGAACACTCAGCTTCGAGAGGCCCGGAATCCTTTTGAGCCCAAGCATCAGCGCCAGCGAGAACGCGGACATGGTCAAGGTGGGCAGGTCGGTCTCGGGGAGGTAGGCCAGCATCTCCCAAATGTCGTACAGGAAGGAGTCGCTGCGCCCCTTCGGGATGCCCAGCAGCATGTCGAGCTGGGACAAGGCGATGATGACGGCGGCCGCGTTCATGAAGCCTAGGATCACTGGGTGCGACACGAAGTTGACCACCGTCCCCAGCTTGAGCACTCCCAACGTGAGCTGGGTAACGCCGACCATCAGGGCGAGCACCAACGCCAGACCAATGAACTCCTCGGTGAACGGAACCGCGAGCGGGGTGATTGCAGCAGCCGTCATGAGAGACACGATCGCGACAGGCCCCGTCGAGAGCTGTCGCGATGAGCCCCAAAGCGCGCCGAGCGCCGCAGGCACCAGCGCCACGTAGAGGCCGTAGTAGACGGGCAGCCCGGAGAGCTGGGCGTACGCCATCGCTTTCGGTACCAGAACCAGTGCGCCAGTGATGCCGGCGATCAGGTCCCCGCGAAGGAGCGTGGCGTTGATCGGAAACCATGCAAGGAAAGGAAGTAGTCGAACGAACGATCGGCTGTTCATCTGGAAGGCGCCTACGTCGGCGGAAAAAGGGGTTATTGCTGCGGACCCCGGGTCTGTTCCGTCGCGCAGCCGCATCGGTCGCGACGGAAAGAATCTATCAGGATTCGGTTCCGGTACAAGGGGGCGACCCAGGCGTGTCCGGCGCCGTGTCGCCCTTGTAGGGCGGCGCCAACCCAAGAACGGGGTCTTTCCTTTTTCCTCTCTCGGGCAAATGGGATCAGGCTCGAATGGCACTGACTTAAGCTCCTTGTCATTGCGACTCGATCTGCAACCGCCGGTTAACGCGAATATTTTTCACCGCTGCTTCTTCGGGTGTCCGTGTATTCGGACATGATCGCGAGCCTGATCGCGTGGCTGCATAAGCAGCCCGAATGGTTTGGGGCGGCGCTTCACGGCACGCGGTTCGATGCGCCCGGATCGCCGCCCCACGCGCGGTTGAGCAATCAAAATCAGTAGTCGCTGCACGCTGGCGCCGTCGGTACGCTCGCCGCCTTGGGAATGCCAGGCCAGCCACAGTTGCACGGTGTGCTTGAAGCTCAACTGGCGGGGGATCTGGTCAGCGAGTAAGGCCGACTGCGCCATGAGCAAGCGGATCAGGTTGTAGGCGAGCAGGTAGGTCCAGAGCTCCTTGAACGCCATCTCCGGGGTCTTGCAGCGCAGTTGCTCCATGCCGAGCGTGGTCTTGATGTTGCGCACATCGAGCTCGACCTGCCAGCGCTGGCGGTACAGGGCCTTGAGCACCCGCTTAGGGGTCGCCTGGGGATCGAGAAAGGTGGTGACCAGGATCTTGCCGCTGACCTCCAGTTCCCGCACCCGCAGACTCTCCGGCGCGCGGTCGTACTCGAATGGTGACATCCACTCAGGGCGTTTCTTCGGCTTCGGCAAGGTGATGACGTGATCGCGGACACCGAGCATCTCGCCGGTGCTGAAGTCGGTGCTGCGCTTGCGCGCTCCGTACTGTTCGAAAACGCCATCCACGCCATTGCTGATCAGATCCCAGAGCAGGAAGTAGGTGGCGTAGAAGGCGTCGCCGAGCAGAATGTCGCCGGTCTCGACGGTATCGAGGATCTCGCGCAGCAGGGACTGTTCGTCGCTGCCCTTGCCGAGACAGGGCGCGACCGCGGCGTCACGCAGTGCCCCGCTGCCGAGACACATCAGTGCCACCATCCGGGCGATGGGAAACCCCAGCCCCGGCCTCTGACTACCCGGCTGCGGAAAGCGAGCCTGGTTCTCTTCGGTGTCGGCCAGGGTGGTTGTCGCTCCGTCGACCAACAATACGCGCCGTCCACGCCACTGCCACCACGTCGGTGCATCCTTGGCCAGCACGCCGCCACATTCACGCGTCAGGGTCGCGATCAAGTCCAACGGCAGACGCGCGCGTGCCTTGCAATAGGCGCCGGTGTCGGTACTGCCTGGTTGCAATCCGCTGATCAGTCGCCGCACCTGGGCCGCGTCCACCGCCTGTTGGCAGCTCCCGTCCGCGGAAAGCACCTGGGTGACGAACATCGACAACGTCTCAGTAGGCGGATACAGACGCTCGCGATGCTCAGGCAACGCGGCATCGACGCGTTCGAGCAGTTGCGGTCCGGTCAGCAGATTGAACATGGTCACGGCATCGGCACGCTCGGCATGTCTCTGGACACGTCGCTGTTGCTGTTGCGCTGGGCTCAGGCTAGATTGCATCTGGGCTGGCTCTTCGGGTAGTTGCTGTGGTGTCGCAACCTTCAGCCTATCACCCGAGGCAGCCAGCCCTTCATTTCTCCCGCAATATCTGGTAGTTACGCGCAGCTTACTGGGGAGTGCATCCTTAAGTCAGTGCCATTCGGGTCAGGCTCAATTGCTGGAAGAACCACAGCAAAACATGATCTAGCATTTGAACCTCCGGCAGTCTCGAGCGGAATACGGGGTCACCATTTAGCTGATTTCGATCAACGGTTCCACGTAGTCCTCTAGCGCCCACGCACGCTTCGACCGGTCGGAGCGTGCCGTAGTGTCACCGAAAACGCGCCCGCGGTTCTCTTTGCGCGGGTGCAGATTGGCTCCGATCCGCACCAGTCACCCTTCCGGATCAGGGCGATGGTGCTGCTCCACTGGGGTGTAGGCCCCCGGTCGCCGAAGGCCAGGACCAGGTTTCGCAGGCTCACGTCATCGTTCCCTCGCTAGCGTGCCACAGGCCGGTGCTTACCGCACGCGCCCCGGTTAGCCGACGCTTCCGGAGAGGCCTCTGTCGCTAGACATTTGGTGGCTGTCTTACAGACGTACAGAAAAAAATACAGAAAAGATAATATTGAACAGAGATTGCAAATGAGTATGTCGCCTCGACTTGAGGGTTAGCGAGATGTTGTTCGCTAGCAAGATCGCCCAAATCCACCGACACTGTCGAGGTATCTCATCATGTCTTTCCGAAACGCCACGATCATAACCGCCACCGCCTTCGTAGCCCTCTCGGCGATAGGCGCGCTTTCGACCGCGTCCGCCGGGTATCTCGGTTACCAGTCGCAGAACAGTAACGAAACCGGCCACTACGTTAAGACCGGTATGCGCGAAGGCGGGGGCAAAGAAACAGCCGCACCCGCCGGCGACATCGTCGATGTCGCAGTCGGCGCGGGCAGCTTTGACACCCTGGTGGCAGCCGTAAAGGCGGCCGGCTTGGTGGACACACTCAAAGGAGATGGTCCTTTCACCGTCTTCGCGCCGACCGACGAGGCCTTTGCCAAGATTCCTGAAGCCGACCTGAATGCTCTACTGGCAGACAAGGAAAAGCTTACGGCCGTGCTCACCTACCACGTGGTACCGGGCAAGGTAATGGCGGCGGACGTCGTCAAGCTAGACTCGGCAAAGACCGTGGAGGGTGACAGCGTAACCATCGTCGTGAGCGACGGCGGGGTCAAAGTAGACGACGCCAATGTCGTTAAGACGGACATTGTGACGAGCAATGGCGTGATCCACGTCATCGACACTGTCCTCATGCCTAACTGATGCTCAACTGATAAACCAGCGAACGCTGGAAACTACGGCGACTGCCAAAGCAGTCGCCGTTTTTTTTTCGAGAAGAACGGGGTCAGGTCTTTCCTTTTTCCTCTCCTGGGGAAAAGGGATCCGGCTCAACTGATCGGGGCCGAGGTCATACGGGAGGAACGGGGTCATCCGGTCTTCCAACCAAGCACTGAATCGGGCTGGGCGTTGTCGAGACGTAGGTGGACGAGGCGATTAGCGCCATAGGGACGTCGCCTCTTCCCCACCGGGCGGATGGTCGCACCGATTTACTTCGCTGCCGTCCCGGTGTTCAGACCAGGGGCCTTTCCGCCGTCGCCGCCGGTTCCTCTTCGGCTCGCTGCGCGCAGGTGGACTTGCAGCCGAACCAGACGACTCGGTCGCCCGCTTGTGTCTTGAGCGGGTGGTCGACTCCGACCAGACGGACCGCGCCCTTGGCGGTGACAACCAGCAGGGGGAGGGCGCCCTCCGGCAGGCCGGCCAGGAAGGCCTCCTGCTGGTAGTCCTCGGTGAGATTGGTGCGCTGGAAGGTCCAGCCGCCGTACCAGTTGCGTTCGAGATCCTCGAACTGCATTCCCTGCGCGAAGGCCGTAAGCCCGCGTGCGGCAGCCACCGGACGCTTGTGCTCGGCGACGTCGTCCGTCGCCAGCTGGAAGACCCGCTGCCGTCCGAGCTCCGGCGCGAAGTGGGCGCATACCAGTGCGTTGTAGGCGTCGTTGTTGGTGGCCGCGAGCAGGCTGCCCATTTCCCCCAGCTCCAGCGACACCTCCGCCTGCTCCGAGAGCAGCTCGCCGAAGTAGACGGGTACTCCCGCCAGGCGGGCCGCCCGCAGGCGGTGCCAGGAGCTGTCCGCCACCAGCACCGGAATCTCCATCTTGCGGAGGGTTTCCGCAAGGCCCGTGCTCCAGGGGCTGGCCCCGGAGATCAGGAGACCGCCCTCGCCGGTGGCGCTGAGCCCCAGCCGTTTCGCCAGCCAACCCAGGCTGAAGCCGTGCAGGACCACGGTAACCAGGATCAGGGCGAACACCAGCGGAAGCAGCAGCTCGCCCCCGCCGTAGCCCTGGGCGGCCAGGGCTGGTCCGAAGACGCCGGCCACCGCGGCGGCCACCACGCCGCGGGGTGCGATCCAGCCGACCAGCACGCGCTCCTGCCAGGTCATGCCGGCGCCGATGGTCGCCAGCCCGATGGCGAGCGGCCGCACCAGAAACAGGATCGCCGCCAGCAGCGCGAAGCTGCGCCAGTCGAGCTGGAGCATGATCTCCGGGTCGAGGTCCGCGGTGAGCAGTAGGAAGATCCCCGACACCAGCAGGACCGCCGTGTTCTCCTTGAAGCGACGGATCTCGTTGATGCTCGGCAGTTTCATGTTGCCCAGCACCAGCCCCATCACCGTGGCGGCCAGCAGGCCGGCCTCCTCCAGCACCAGGTTCGAGAGCGCATAGGCGCCCAGAGCGGCGGCCAAGGCCATGGGGCCCTTGAGGTACTCCGGCACCAGGCCCGCCAGGTAGGCACGCCCGAGAAGCCAGCCGCCGACGCCGCCCAGGGCCCCGGCGACAGCCAGGCCGAGGCCCAGCTCCAGCAGGCTGTGGCCGATGCTCGCCTGCCCGGCGCTGACGAAGTACTCGAAGGCCACCACCGCCAGCAGCGCCCCGGTGGGGTCGTTCACGATGCCCTCCCACTTGAGGTAGGAGGCGGGACGCTTGCGCAGCTTGGCCTGGCGGAGCAGGGGGAGGATCACCGTCGGGCCGGTCACCACCACGATTGCGCCGAACACCACGGCCACCGGCCAGGACAGGCCGCCGACATAGTGGGCCGCCGCCGAGCCCAGGGCCAGGCTGAGGGCCACCGCCACCGTGATCAGGCGCTTGACGCCGGCGGCCGCGTTCTTCAGCTCGCTGAGCCGCAGGGTGAGCCCGCCCTCGAACAGGATGGCCGCGACGCCGAGCTGGATCAGCGGCTGGAAGGTATCGCCGAGCGCAACGCTCGGGCGAATGATGCCGAGCACCGGCCCCACAAGCAGCCCGAACAGGCTGAGGAGGACGATGGCCGGTATCCTGAGCCGCCACCCCAGCCATTGCGCGACCAGGCCGATGACGACGATCAGGGCCAGGGTCTCGGTGATGTGGTGCATGGCTTCGTTACCTTCCGACGCATTCGCGCGGGCGACACCCTGGCACAGCGGTACTGGCGCTGCAAGTGGGCATTGGCGGCGCGCTGAAACGGCGGCGCGGGTTGGGCGGTCTCATGCTCATGAGAACCTAGCCCCGGCGAGCGCGGCCTTGAGCCGACTAGCTCGGCGGGCTAACGGGGCCACACGATCACTCCTGGTCAAGCGGAGAACCTCATGCAGACTCCTTCCCTTGCGCACCTCTGGCTCTCGCGCCTGACCGCGCTGCTGTGCGCGTGCCTGTTCACCGCGGCCCCCGCGCTCGCGGAGTGGCAGCGCGCCCCCGAATTCACCCAGGATCGGCCGGCTGCCTGGATCAACGCCAAGCCGATGCGCATCGCGGACCTGCGCGGGCGGGTGGTGCTGATCGACGTCTGGACCTTCGAGTGCTGGAACTGCTACCGCTCCTTCCCCTGGCTGCGGTCGGTGGAGGAGCGGTATGGCCCTCGCGGCCTGTCGGTGATCGGGATTCACAGCCCGGAGTACGACCGTGAGCGCGATCCGGCGGCGGTGGCCGAAAAGGTGAAGGAGTTCCGCCTGGATCACCCGGTGATGATCGACAACGACTTCGGCTACTGGGAGGCGCTGGGCAACCGCTTCTGGCCGGCCTTCTACCTCATCGATCGGCAGGGCCGCATCCGCTACCGCTTCTTTGGCGAGACCCACGAGGGAGATATCCGCGCAGGCCAGATCGAGGCCGCGCTCGAGCGTCTGCTCGCCGAGCCGGAATGAGCCATGCCGACCCGCGCGGCCGGCGTTAGAATGGCGACCCGCCGGCAGTCAACCAGTGTTATCCGCACCCATGAGCGAAGAGGGCATGCAGCCAGAGGTCAGCGCCAGCGGCCTGGTCAAGCGCTATGGCAGCTACACCGCCGTCGACGGCGTGTCCTTCGCCATCGCCAAGGGTCGCTGCTTCGGTTTCCTCGGACCGAACGGCGCCGGCAAGACGACGACCCTGCGCATGATCCTGGGCGTCACGCCCAAGGACGGCGGCGAGCTCAGGGTGTTCGGGCTGTCGGTGCCGGAACAGGGGCGCGAGATCCGCGCCCGCATCGGCGTCGTCCCCCAGGCGGACAACCTGGACCCGGACTTCACGGTCGAGGAGAACCTGGAGGTCTACGCCAGCTACTTCGGCATCCCGGGCGCGGAGGCGCGCGCCCGCATCGGCGAGCTGCTCGACTTCGCCGCCCTGACCGAGCGCCGCCGGGCGAAGACCGATACCCTTTCCGGCGGCATGAAGCGGCGGCTCACCATCGCGCGCGCCCTGATCAACCGCCCCGAGATGCTGGTGCTGGACGAGCCCACCACCGGGCTCGATCCCCAGGCCCGCCACGTGATCTGGTCGCGGCTCTCGGACCTGCGCGCGCGCGGCATGACCCTGCTGCTCACGACCCACTACATGGAGGAGGCGGAGCGCCTGTGCGATGAGCTGGTGATCATGGACCGCGGGCGGATACTGGACCAGGGCTCGCCGCGCGCCCTGATCGCGGGTCACGTGGAGCCCGAGGTGATCGAGATCCGTGGCGGCGATGGCGACGGCTTCGCCGCCGTGGCCGAGGCGCAGGGCTGCCGCCTGGAGCGGCTCGGCACCAGCCTCTACTGCTACACGCGGCAGCCCGCCCCCCTGATCGCCCACCTCCAGCAGGCCCGCGGCACGACCTTCCTGCACCGCCCGGCGGGCCTGGAGGACGTCTTCCTTCGCCTGACCGGGCGCGAGCTGCGCGACTGAACGTTTCGGCGAACCCCGCGGCGTTCCGGCTCAGTACTCGAAACTCCACTCCAGCTCGCGCGCCTCCGGGTCGATGCGGACCCGCTTTCCTTCACCGGCTTTCCCCGTCGCCGCGCCCACGGCGAGCGTGATCTCGGCGCGCCGATGGAGCCAGCGCGCGAGCTCGCTCTCGCCGCCGAGCGCGATCCGCCGCTCGGCGCGGGCCGCCAGCTCCAGCAGGTCGCGGCGGGCGTCGTCGTCCGGCTGCGCGGCCAGGGTGCTGGGCAGCGGGGCCGGGCAGAGGAGAAAGAGCCCGGCCGCGTAGTGCTCGATCCCCCGGCGCACCAGCATGCGGGACGTGGCGTCCTGCAGGGTCGAGGCCAGCACCAGGCTGCGGTCCGGGTATCGGCGCGACAGGCGCTCCAGGGCCTGGTCCGCGAGCGGCGGCAGCCGGTTGCTTTCCGTCCGCGTCGCGTCGACCGGGGGTATGCCGACGATCAGCATGCGCACGATTCCGCGCCCCGAGCGCGCCAGCAGGGTCGGGGCGAGGCGTACGGCGAAGCGGTCCAGGTCCTTCATGGGTCCGCTCAGCTGCTCGTAGGGGATGAGCTGCGGGTGGTGCTTGCGCGCGTTGTCCCGCACCGGGGCGTAGGTCCAGCCGTCCAGGTAACGGTCCGCCGCCCAGCGCGCGTGCTCGATGATGGCGAGGCGCTCCCCCTCCAGGGGCGCGAAGGCAAAGGATTCCACCAGCTCCTCGGGCACCGCCCTGCAGTCGGTGACGGCGAGCTTCGCCCACAGGTGATCCGCCTGATGACGGTTTGCGTTGCGGTAGGAGGCGGGCAGGGCTTCCCACGGGCGTCCGGCGGGCTCCTCGGACGGGTCTCGTCCCTGCGCCGCGATGCTGTCCTGGTAATGGTCGTGGATCACCCGCGCCAGCTCGTCTCCCTGGCGGTCGAGCAGAACCTCCGGTCGGCAGGCGTCACGCAGCCAGGAGAAGGGCATGATCTGGCCGTCCCAGTCGGTCACGCTTCCCGCCGGCTCGGCTTCGCCGACCTCCAGGTGGATGGCCGGGGATATCGCCTGTTGCGCCGAGATCAGGCCCCCCAGCTTGCGCGCGGTCTCGAGTCCATGCTCCGGCACATCCTGGCAGACATAGACCCCCGTGACCGGAGGCTGGTCGATGAGATCGGGGTGCTCGGGCGTGGTGAAGCGCAGGCGGCAGAACTGATCCGCTTGCGGAAAGCTCGCCTCCCACTCCGCCCGCTGCGCCTCGGGGTCGGGGCTGCAGAAGGTCAGCACCGGCAGGCGCTCCCCGTAGTGGATCAGGCGCAGGGCGTGCACCGCGAGCGCGCGGGCCGGCCGGGCGGTGCCGGCGATCAGGATGTGCACGGTCTGTCCGAACGGCGGATCCATGCCGGCGTGCAGTGGCCAGCGGGCGAGGCAGCAGCGGGCGGCCTGGTACTCGAGGTCGAAGGTCTCCAGGGTGGCGCGCGCATCGGCGGGGAGCCGAGGCAGGGCAGGGACGGGTGCGCCGCAGTGGACCAGGATCACCCGCAGCGGCGGCCGGCGCTGCGTGCGCCGAGCGCAGACCTCTTCCAGTCTCGCCGCCAGCGGATCCGGGTCGGGCAGGGGGTCCGCCAGGATCAGGGTGTCCGCGGAGCGCAGGGCGCGGACCGGTGGCAGGGCATCCGCTATCTGCTTGGCGGGCCGGTCCCCGGCGCGCAGGCGCTGGAACAGGTACCCGGCGATATGGCCCGAACCGGCGACCAGGATACGATCGGATATGAACAGGGACATGGCCGCTCCGCGTCTGGCGTTGCGCCCATGATCCACACTCTGGGCCGGATGTTCAAAGCCGGGACGGGTCCGGGCGGGTCTGGCGGTAACCGTAGCACCAGCGGTTCTGGCTGTTACCCGGGTTGCGCACCGTATGGGGGACGCCGGCGGGGATGAGGACCTCCTCGCCGACCGCCAGGCGGAGCCTGCGTCCCTGCATCTCGATCTCGATCTCCCCCTCCACGGGCATCACCAGCTCGTCGACGGCGTGCACGAAATCCGCCCACACTCGCCCCGGTGGATCGGTCCAGACGCCGCAGCTGAATCCCCGCGCCCGCCAGTCGTCGGACACCCGGTCGAGGTTCGGCACGGTCATCCCGAGCTGTGCAGCACCTCGCCCGTCTGGTCCTGCACCGAGACCTTGATCGGGATGCCCTCGCGGATGCTGGCGCTGACCACGCAGAAGTCCTCGAACAGGGTCTTGCAGCGCTCGAAACGCTTCGAGCCCTTGAGCTCCTCGCTCACGATCAGCTTGACCTCCATGCCGCCGATGCGCAGACGCTTCTTCTCGTTGCGGATCAGGATGCAGGTCGCCTCGGTCTTGAGGCTGTTGGCCGGCGGCTCTTCCTTGGCGAGGCAGTAGAGCAGGCTCGCGCTCAGGCAATTGGCGGCGGCCGCCGCGAGCAGGCGGGAGGCGTTGGGTCCCGAGGCCTCGCCCAGCGGCGGGGGCTCGTCCATGAGCAGCTCCGCCGCCTTCTTCCAGTCGAAGCGCACAGTGATCTGATAGTCTTCCTGCTGTTCCAGGTGGATGGTGAAGCGGCCTTCTTCGGACATCTGAGTTTCCTCGTTAAGATTGCGGTGCCGGGCGTCAGGCGAAGCGCTCGCGCCAGCGGGGGTTCTTGGGATCGCGGGCGGTGCGGGCCGCGGCCGCGCGGAAGGAGTCGCCGTCGGCGGTCAGTCCGCGCCAGTCGCCCGAGCGTATCACCGGCCGGCCCCGGATGCGCCCGCGGTAGAGGTAGATCCATGCGCGGCCGTAAGGGGAGGGGATCAGGGTGCGGTCGTACAGTCGCGGGTAGTCCTCCAGCCGGTCTAGCCGCTCAAGGTCTCCCGCGTCGATCCGGTAGACCTCGCCGGCGATTGCCGTGTTTCCGCCCCTCGCTACCCCCGGGTAAGCGCCGAGCTGAAACATGGTGAAGCAGGGCTCGGTGCGGTGGGGACCGAGCAGCTCGGCCCCCGCCAGCAGGTGGTGGTTGACCTCCCCCGCGAGCAGGGTGCCGTAGACGAACGCCAGGTGACGCATCAGGGCTCGATCCGCGTCCCCAGCACCTCCAGGAACTTGCGAATCCACTCCGGATGCGCCGGCCATGCGGGCGCCGTAACCAGGTTGCCGTCGACGTGGGCGTTGGAGAAGGTCTCGTTGACCTCGCACCAGCAACCGCCCGCGCGCTCGATGTCGGGCTTGACCGCCGGGTAGGCGGTGGCGTTTCGGCCCTCCAGTACCCCTGCGGCCACCAGGATCTGCTGGCCGTGACAGATCGAGGCGATGGGTTTGCCGGCCTGGAAGAAGTGCTGGACGATCTCGATCAGCCGCTGGTTGAGGCGCAGGTACTCCGGCGCGCGCCCGCCGGGGATCACCAGGGCATCGTACGCAGCGGGGTCGACGCTGTCGAAGTCGGCGTTGATGGCGAAGTTGTGCCCGGGCTTCTCGCTGTAGGTCTGATCGCCCTCGAAGTCGTGCACGGCCGTGCGCACGCTGTCCCCAGGCTTCTTGTCGGGGCAGACGGCGTGGACCTCGTGTCCGACCATCAGGAGCATCTGAAAGGGCACCATAGCCTCGTAGTCCTCTACGAAGTCGCCTACCAGCATCAGGATCTTCTTTACGGCCATTTCGCGCTGTCTCCTCGGTGAATTCGGGATCGGGAACGGTCAAACTATAGCGAACAGCGGCCATTGCGAGCCACAGGACCGGAACGCCGTGGTGGTGGAGCCCGGCCGCAATCGCTCGCGCGGTCGTTCGCAAGCCCGAGGTCGCGGCTCATGACAGATCTTCCACATCCACCCAGGTCGGCGCGCGGCCGCGGCGCCGTCGGCAATCCGGAAAGCCGCTACGCGGAGCATCAGCGGGAGCCGTTCGACGACGGCTGGCCTCGGGAGCAGGAAGCGGGACCGCGCACCGAGCTCGCGGTGGACACCAGCCGCACCGTCATCAGCCGCAACCAGTCGCCGGACATCCCCTTCGACCGCTCGATCAACCCCTACCGCGGCTGCGAGCATGGTTGCGTCTACTGCTACGCGCGCCCGTCCCATGCCTGGCTGGGGCTTTCGCCGGGGCTCGATTTCGAGAGCCGGCTGTTCTACAAGCCGGATGCGGCGACGCTGCTGGAGCGGGAGCTGGCCGCGCCCGGCTACCGGCCCGAGGTGATCGTGCTCGGGGCCAACACCGATCCCTACCAGCCGGTGGAGCGGCGTCTAGGCATCACGCGCGGGATCCTCCAAGTGCTGAGCGCGTGCCGCCACCCCGTGGCGATCACCACCAAATCCGCCGGCGTGCTGCGGGATCTTGACCTGCTGTCGGAGATGGCGTCCCAGCGCCTGGCGGCGGTCCAGGTCTCCGTGACTACTCTCGACGCGGCGCTCGCCCGGCGCCTGGAGCCGCGGGCCGCATCGCCCATCCGGCGTCTCGAGACCATCCGCGCCGTGGCCGACGCCGGGGTTCCGGTCGCGGTGCTGGTGTCGCCGCTGATTCCTGGCCTCACCGACGCGGACCTGGAGCGGGTGCTGGAGGCGGCTGCGGAGGCGGGCGCGACACGCGGTGGCAGCCTGTTGATTCGTCTTCCCCTGGAGATCAAGGAGCTGTTCGGCGATTGGCTGGAGACCCACTACCCGGAGCGGGCCGCCAAGGTCCTGAGCCTGATCCGGCAGTGCCGGCAGGGCAAGCTCAACGACGCGCGCTTCGGCACGCGCTTCACGGGCACTGGCCCGGTCGCCGAGCTGTTGCAACGGCGTTTCGACCTGGCCGCGCGCCGGCTGGGTCTGGGCGTGCACGGCGAGAGCTGGGAGCTGGATACCTCCCGGTTTCGCCGTCCCGGGGTCGCCGGCGCCCAGCTCTCGCTGTTCGGCGACGATGCCTGAGCGCCGAAACCCGCGCCGCCAAAGGGCATTGGATTACCACTCGCCGCGGGGGTATATCCCGGAACCGGACATGCCATACTTCTCGCGATCTTGCGTTCTGGCGGAGCTGAAGCGCCATCCGGGGGCCGCGCCTCGGACATTGGCCCTCGCCACACGCTGCCGATGTCCATGCCTTGGGATGATCGATGGAAACTACGGGTGATATTTCACATCACGGGCTGGATCGGATCGATCCGGAGGTCTTCTTCGACCATTTCCTCGCGGCCGATCCGAAATACGGTGCCATAGGTCCGATCCTGGACAGGCTGCGGCTCGAGATCGCGAGGCTGCTCGGGAACGGGTCGCTCTCGTTCAGCGAGTTCGTCGACATGATGTCGATCGAGTACGACCAGGACGGCGAAATCCTGCCCAAGGACGACGAGATTCTCAAGGCGCTCGCGAAGGCCATGAAACAGGTCGACGTCACCCGGGAGGCGCTCAAGTTCGCGGCCTCAGCCGGTCTGACCTCGGACCAGATCGCCGAGGGTCCCACCTGTCTCAAGGTCCCGGTCGCGCTCCTGCGCAGTGAAGCCGCTTTCTCCCGTTTTGTCGGAAGCCTGAGCCGGGAGTATCGTGGCTGCGAGGACTATCCCGCCCTGATCCGCTCGGTGTACGCCCTGAAGGTGCACCAGAAGCCCCTGTTCCTGCTGTTCGACCAAGAGGCCAGAATCGTCGCCTACTGCTCGCCCACCTGGAGCATGCAGGAAATGCGCGAACCTATTCTTTCGAGGTCGAATAAAGTTGCCCTGGATATCTACAACAGGAAGTCTCCGATCGAGCAGATCTGCGCCCTGGTCCGGGAGATTCCCGACGGGCACGTCAAAGTGATCTATCTCGGGAAAAACGAGTCGCGGGCGCACCGTGCCCATCCTGTCCCGCCCGGAAGACCCGACTAAGCCAGCGTTGCCCCCGGCGGTCGCCGAGAAGGCTTGGCCGGCCCGGCCGCCGCTCGTAACTGATCTCCCGGCCGAGAGGCTCCCGCGGCAACCAAGATCCTCGTCAATCCGCTTGTTGAAAACCCGAGCAATTCCGTGTTGTTTTTTTGTTCGCTTGGGTTTGACTTCGAGGGGAAGCTCTCGGTCGACGCGGTCATCTGTAGGATCGTCAGTGAGGACATCAACGCCATGCTCTTGATCCCGCCCTGCCACGTCAGAAAAGTCGCGGTACGGTAGCGAGCGGCACGGCAATCGCTCGGCCATGACGGAAAAACTGGTCACTTTCCTGCTCTGGTTCTGCGCTATCGGCAGCGGTCTGATCGCGGGCGTTTTCTTCGCCTTTTCCACGTTCATCATGCGCGCCCTTGCCCGGATCGAGCAAAGCCAGGGCATATCGGCGATGCAGGCGATCAACACGACCATTCTTGGCTCACTCTTCATGCCGGTCTTTTTCGGAACGACCTTCGCCAGTCTGGTTCTGGCTGGCGCCGCCCTCTGGGGCTGGGGCGAGTCCGGCAGCCTGGCGACGTTCGCCGCCAGCCTGATCTATGTGATCGGCATGTTTATCGTCACCGTCGCCTTCAACGTGCCCCTGAACAACGCCCTCGCCAATGTCGAGGCCTCGGGAGCGGGAGCGACGAGCCTCTGGGCGCGTTACCTCGTTGAATGGACGCGCTGGAACCACGTGCGAACGGTGTCGTCCACGATCGCCTGCGGACTATTCGTATACGCAATTTCCCTCAGGTAAGTGGGCAAGAATTCACTGGCGGACAGCCACGCTTCCCCGAATCCCGGCCTGCCGTATCCCGGCTCGGCTTGGGGCCTGTGCAGAACCATCTGACCAACGGAGAAATCTCATGCCATACGTCGACGGATTCGTTGTGGCCGTGCCGACGGCCAACAAAGAGAAATACCGCCAGGTCGCGGAACAGGCGGCGGCCGTGTTCAAGGAGCATGGCGCATTGAAGGTGGTCGAGTGCTGGGGAGACGACGTGCCGGAGGGCAAGGTCACGTCGTTTCCAATGGCCGTCAAGCGCCAATCCGATGAGACCGTTGTGTTCTCCTGGATCGTGTGGCCGTCCCGCGAGGCGCGAGACCGAGGCATGAAGGCCGCCGTGGCCGATCCGCGCCTGCAGCCGGATGCCCAGCCCATGCCATTCGACGGCCAGCGGATGATC